>JAYWGV010000145.1:0-11065 GCA_043778105.1 Bacteroidota bacterium | reverse complement strand
TCTGAATAGTCTTTTTCTGTTCCTGTGTTGAGGTGTTTTGCTCTGTTGGGTTGTTCATTTGAAATGAATTTAGGTGCATTTAATATCCAATTTTCTGCTGCGGCTTGCCAATTGACCATCGGCGATTTTCCGCCAACTAACCAACCGTTGCTCGAGAAATAATTGAAAAATTTGATAGCTTCTATCTCCGGAAAGTTCTTTTCTAAGAAATAGGCTTTTACATTTTCGATTGATGGCTTCTCGACTGCGCTCGAAGTGACAAAAAAATCTTTCTTTTTTTCGCGCAACTTTTTTTCTTTTTCGGTAGTTTCGTTTTTAAAAAAACCATCATGTAATTCAAAATTTTTTGCTTGCTCGTCCAAGTTTACAATCTTTGAAATGTTTTGATTGTTTGTAATGTTTGTACTGTTTATATAAGATACTAGAGCTTGTTCAGTACCTGTTTCACTACTAGTACAGAGCTTGTTCACTACTTGTTCATTAACCAGTTCAAAAACAAGTTCAGAATTTGAACTTGTTTTTTTATCACTTTTGGGAATTGGTTTCAAATCGTCTGAGAAATTGAACAGGTAAACGTGACTTCCTTTAAATGGATTGTATGATGGCTCATAGTTTATGTAACCTAATGAATGTAAGTTTTTCAAACATTTATGATAGGTTGCTTTAGAACTAATTTTGCTAATTCTCATTACTTCATCTCGAGAAATACTGATTGGATTTTTAAACCGATTGCAATTCCAAAATTGAAACAATGCCACATACAAACTCACGTGTGTTGGATTGAGTGTTTTATCTATTGCGACTTTCTCAAAAAATCCTGTTAGATGTTTTATGTAATTCATCGTACTAACCATTTTGGATTGAATAAATTAGGTGTTGCTTCGACTTTATTAGATTCGAGTAATTTTTCTAAATCAGCATTTGAATAGTATAATATTCCGCCAATTTTAGTATAAGTTATTGTTCCGTTTACCCTAAGATTTTGTAAAGTGCCAGAAGAGATATTTAATAATTTTCTAACTTCGATAGATTTGAGCCATTGTTTTTGCTGTTGCGGTTTTGAATTGAACATTGTGTTTAAATCAGATAATAAAAGGGTACGGAATTCATTTAGATCTTCGCGAGTAATAACTTCGATTGCCATAAAATTGGGTTTTAGAATTAATTATGTTGCAAAATTGTATGTTTTGATTTAATAAAAATCACAACTCGAACCCCGTTGGGAACGATTATAGACAAATCGAAAATATTTAGATTAAAATGTTTCATCAGTTTCTTCCATTCTTTTAATTAATTCATCAGCCAAAGCGTTTAAAAATTTTGTTCTATCCGACTTACGCTCTCTAATTTCAAGGAATGTTCGTCGATATTGCCCTAAATCAATATTGAATACTTCTTCGAAATAACTTGCAATTTCTTTTAGTTCAGCTGCACCATTATTGAAAGCTCCTTTTGTATGCAAAGCATACAAAAGTTCTGTTAATGCCACTTTATTTCCTGTCCAAACCATTTTCCCTTTCGGTTCAAGTTGTGATTTTTCTACATCAAATTTTTTTCCAATATTTGATAGTTTGGTTTCCAAATAAACCTGTATTCTATCGTATGCAAGAACTTTTGCCAATTTAAAATCGTGTGATGTTGAAAAATTATGATCCACTTCAAAATAAAAACTATCCAATCTTAAATTTACATCGTAATTTCCTCTCACAAAATATTTAAAGTCGAGAAAACTGCTCCCTGTTCTGTGATAATTGTAGAAATCTAAATTGTTGTCAAAAAATCGTTTTAATTTCTTTAATTCTTTGTTGAGGTATTTTTTAGTTATATTTTCACCCCCGTGTGGCATTTTCGTTTCTATTTTAAAAATTGCATTGTGATAGATATACAATGAGGTAAATTTAGGTTTTATGTTTTTAAAGAAATCTATCTCTGAATCCAAACTCATTGATTTATCTTTAAGAAATTGCTTTTTAATATTGTTAATTACTTTTAATGTAATTTCAGTTGATTTTACAGATTTTGTTACTAAATCATCCATTTCTAGATTGATAAAACTTAATTGTTCGTTTAATTCAAATAATGTTTGTTTAAATTTCGGGTTCATTTTTTGTTGTTTTTAGGTTTAAAATTTTGATTTGACTCAAAAAAATAGACCTAAAAACTCCAAATCTAATAATGATCTTAAATTATTTTTTGCTCTTTTTGTATTGATATCATTGCGAATTTATCCCTCAAAATCTTCATATCCTCGCTTACTTTTTTATCCAAAACCTTAGCGTAATGTTGGGTTGTTCTTAGGTTTTTGTGTCCTAGCATTTTGCTTACACTTTCAATAGGAACCCCATTTGTAAGCGTTACAGTAGTTGCAAAAGTGTGCCGGGCAATGTGAAAGGTTAATTCTTTTTCAATCTCGCAAACGGCTGCTATTTCTTTTAAATAAGCATTCATTTTTTGATTGGTTAGAATTGGCAAAAGTCTGTCTTCATTATTACTTTTTGGATGATTGGCGTATTTATCGATAATCATTTGCGTTACTGGAAGAATTGGAATTTTAGATGCCGTTTCAGTTTTTTGTCTGTGAGTGAATATCCATTTCTCTCCATCAATTCCTCTGCTGATATGGGATTTGGTTAAATTTTTGACATCAATATAAGCCAAGCCAGTAAAGCAGCTAAAAAGAAATATATCACGCACTAATGACAATCTCTCGGTTTTAAAATCTTTCTCAATTATATTTTGAATTTCTTCTTCAGATAGATAAACTCTCTCCACTTCTTTAACTTTCGATTTATAATTCGCAAAAGGATTTTTGTCGAGCCAATCATTGGCCAGACAAAGCTTGATTATTTTGCTAAAGTTCTTAATATATTTTACAGCGGTGTTGTTGGCACAATTTCGAACACTTCTTAACCAAAATTCATAATCGGTAACAAAGGCGTGATCTATTTTGTTTATCTCGATATCGGAAACTTTGTATTTCCATTGCAAGAACTCAATTGTATGGCTTAACGAAGTTTTATAACGTTCTAATGTTCCTAGTGCGTATTCTTTGCCAACCAATTCTTTTATTTTGTTATTATGGTCTTGGAATATCGGGATTAACATTCTATTATTATCGGCAGCTCCAAACATTTCATTCTTCAAATTTTCGGAAGTAACTTTGATGTCTTTTTTGAATAATCTTTTTTCGGCTTCCAAAACTTGATTTTTCAAATAATCCAGATGGCTATTAATTGTTCTAGCTTCTTCATTTGTACCCTTGACTTTCGACCCTTCTGGCGACCATCGTTCGGGATTTACATATTTGTTTGAACTAAATTCAAATCGTTTGGCTTGGATTGTTACTCTTGCATAAATTGGGCAAATACCCTCGTTGTTGGCTTTTGATCTCTTAATGTAAAAGAGAATTGATACAGTTGTGTTCATAAGTGGTAACCTTTTAGTTATTATTAAATTTAAAATTTCTAATAATTACAAACAAGATGTACATATTTTGAATATGTTGTTGAACACCTTGCTGTACAGGTGGTTTTCTGTGAGAGGTGTCACTTAAATTTTTATAATTTAGTGACACCTCGAAAGACACCAAAACTTTGAGATTAAATGAATAATTTGACTATCCTAGAAACGAAAAAACCCACTAAATCGTTGAATTTAGTGGGTTTTGTAACCATTTGTATTTCTACTGGCGGAGAAAGAGGTTATTGAACTTTTTATGAAAAAAAATATATAAATTATTCAAAATCAATAAATTAAAATTTATTTTCACTGTTTGTATTACATTTTATAATGTAATTATCTTATTAAATACTACCTTTACTGTCAACTAATTTGTCAACTAAAGATATGCGTAGTACTTTTAATTTGAAAGAGCCAAAAAAGGACAGCGAAACATTAATTTTGTTTTCTGCCTATTTTAAATACGAGGGCAAAAAGTTTGTTTATTCGACTGGAGAAATAATTTTGCCTATCGAATGGGATTTTATAAACAGACAACCCAACAATTTAACTGGTAGGGCATCGAGTGCAGACAGCCACAGAACCATAAAAAGGCAAATCGACCGTTATTCTAATTTTTTTGTAGAAATAACTAACAGATACACAAACAGCCGTCAGGAAATAACAATCGAAAGTATTCGAGAAGAGTTTGATAAAGAATTTAAGAAAACTAAAACTCAATCAAATAGTTTTTTTTCGGTTTATGATATTTTTCTGGAAATGAAAAGATTTGATAGAACAGATGAAGCTAATTCAGAATCGACAATTAAACGATATGAATATAATCGTACTTTGTTAGAACATTATCAAAATCATTCAAAAACGGCGCTTCATTTGAACAAAATTGATAAAGCTTTTTACAATTCATACATTACTTACAGCATAAATATCAAAAAGCACTCTACAAATACTTTGAGTAGAAATTTGGGACTTTTAAAAACATTTTTAAACTGGGCATTCGATAATAATTACAGTTATAAAACTGATTATAAGAGTTTTAAAAATATCAAAAAACAAATAACGGACGAAGTTGCATTAACAATGGGCCAGGTTATACAAATATTTGAATTTGATTTTAGCGAAAATAAAAGACTTGAAAAAGTCCGGGATTTATTTGTGTTTGGTTGTTTCACTGGAATGCGATTTAGCAACTATTCTATTATTAAAAAAAATGATATTTATAATGATTGCATAAATGTTAGAGACGTTAAGGACAATAGCAAACCATTATCAATTCCTTTAAATGATTATTCTAGTTACATTCTTAAGAAATATGATTTTAAACTTCCAGTTATTACAAATCAAAAATTCAATGATTACATAAAAGAAGTTGTACAATTGGTTGGATTAACAGACAATATCAAAAAAACAATGAAACTTGGACAAGAAATAATTGAAACTATTTCGCCATTTTACGAACGTGTTTCAAGTCATACAGCAAGGCGCAGTTTTATTACAATAATGAAAAACAAGAAAATTCCAGACAAAGTAATAATGGGTTATACTGGACACAAAAGTCTCGAGGTTTTTAACCAATATTACAAGCCGAATATGGACGAAAAAATTGATTTTATGCAAACCGTTTGGAAAATGGAAAGCGCACCACTCAAAAAAGTTGAGTAATCTATTAAATTAAAACTTATGTATTCAAGAAAAAATGTAATTCTATTTTCAACATTGGTTTGTTTAATAGTTTCAATATTTCTAATTAAAAACGGTTTTTTATTAGATGGATTCTTTTTTTACGCTTCAATATCTAGTGGCATTTTTGGGTTTGGAATGTCAATTTATTTAATGATTAAATTTTTTGAAATCTCTAGTAAATCAGATATATTAGAACAAAAAAATGATTCTTATATTAGTATTGAAACTTTAGTAGAAGTCCATTCACAGAATGAAAATAATATTAAAAACGTATATGAAGAAGAATTTAAATCATTTTTTGAGAAAGGAATGTATTTAAAATTTAAAGAAATTGCGATTAAAAATAAATTTATTGATAAAAACTGCAAATGGAATTATCTATTAAAAGATAAAGTTTATTTTTTGCTGCTTATCTATAAATTAAAAGAAAATGATTATTTTTTATCAACTTTTGAAACAAAAAAATTCTGCAATATTTCAAATAAATTTCTAGAAATCTCAATAAACCATAGTATGTTTAGTAAATATAATATGGTTAAAGATAAAGGTTTACTTTCAGAACATATAAAATACTATAATACCGAATACGCAATTTTTGATTATAAAAATCAACATTCAATTGATTTAATTGAATCAATTGAATAAGTTTATTTAGTTTGATTACTTAATAATTAATAAAATTGTAAAACAAATTAAATATAAAATTATGCAAAATCCATTCGAAGAATTAAAAACAGAATTAAAAGAAATTAAAGAAATGGTTTATAAGTTACTTATAGTACCAAAAGAAGACCTTTCAGAAAAAATGTATACCGTTAAAGAAGCTTCATTATTGATGGGTGTCGATTCGCAAACTATCCGAAACCATATCGAGAACGGAAACATTAAAGCAACAAGGCTTGGGAGCAGAAAAATTTTTATAAATCATAATGAACTTTATGACTCTTTACAGGAACTAAAATCATTAAAATATAAAAGATCAGCATAGAATTAGGACTTCTATGATGGTCATATTTTATAAATCTATTGTATATGCAAATGTACAATATAAATCTATTGTATGAAAAAAAAAACTATAAAACTTTATGAAACAGATACTGTTTCTAATACTATTTATGACAGAATAATAAAATACATTGAAAAAAAATATATAGTTAGATTTAATACTATTTCATTGAATTATGAAATTAATGTAATTGGAAACATTGATTGGGAAATTTTAAATTTAAGTTCATTAACAATTGAATTAGAAAGAAACAGTATTCAAACTAGAAAAAGTACTTTGGAATTATTAATAACATCTAACTTAATAGCTCATTATGACCCTATCAAGGAATATTTTGAAGAATTGCAAATATGGGATACGAAAACTGATTTTATCGCAAAAATCGCTTCTTATGTAGCTACTGACAATGATGCTTTATTTGTATATCATTTTAAAAAATGGTTTGTTAGAGCTGTTATATGTGCTTTTGATAAAGAAAAAATAAACAAACATTGTTTTGTTCTAGCTAATGGAGATCAACACGGAGGAAAATCAACATATATTCAAAATCTAATACCAAAAAAATTATCGAACTATATTGCTGAGGATATTGGAAATGATAAAGATTCTCGAATTAAAATGTGCAAAAACTTAATAATAAACCTTGAAGAATTGCAAACAATTGGAAAGATAGAAGCAAACACTTTAAAATCATTGATTAGTAAGGTTTTCATTAATGAAAGACTACCGTATGACAGGGTTGCACAAAATATACCAAGAATATGTTCGTTTATTGGTTCAACAAATATGACTGATTTTCTGACAGATGAAACTGGTTCAGTCAGATGGATAATTTTTGATATAATCGGTAAATTAAATTTCAATTATTCAAAAGATGTAAATATAGATGATGTATGGTCTCAAGCATATTATTTAGCATATACTAACAAAGAATTCAATCCATGGTTAACTCAAAAAGACATAATCGAAAATGAAAAAAGAAATGAGAAATATACTACTTTAACTTTCGAGCAAGATTTGCTGAATAAATACTTTGATAAAACAGAAGATGATAATCATTTTTATACTGCGACAGATATTATATTATTATTAAGCCCATTAGGGTATAAAATTAGTAACGTCGTTTTAGGAAAAGCTTTAACTGGTTACAAATTTAAAAAAATCAAACATTCCAAAAGGCAGGTTTATGGCTTTCTAATAAAACCAAAATTTAAGATAAGTCCAATTGAAATTTATTAAAACTACTTACCTAACTTACCTACTTACCTAAAGCTTTATATTATCTGGTTTTTTTTTAGGTAAGTTAATAAATTTAAACTTACCTAACTTACCTAAACTTAATTTTAATTTTAGGTAAGTTAGGTAAGCTTAGGTAAGTTTAAAAAACGCCAAAAAGCCTTATTTTAATTGACTTAGGTAAGTAGGTAAGAATAAAATCAAAAAAAAAATTTGTTTAAAATGAACACAAAACAAGCAAGAGAAATCCCGATCGAGAAAGTACTCGAAAAAATGAATATTACGATTAGCAAAAAAATTGGTGACGAAATTTGGTATTTGTCGCCATTTAGAACCGAAAAAACGCCATCATTCAAACTAAACCTAAAAAACAACCGTTGGTATGACTTTGGCGAACAACAAGGCGGAAACTGCATTGATTTGATTGTTTTTAAATTTGGTTTTTCAGTTTCCGAAGCCTTAGATTATTTGTCGCCACTTTCAGAAAATTTAGATTTTTCTTTTCTAAAGCAAGAATCAAATTTGAATCAAGTAAGCGATAAAAAAATATCTATAAACAAAGTAGTTCCAATTTCACATAATGCTTTAATTCAATATTTGGAAAGTAGAAAAATAAAGGCATTTAAAAATATAATTCCGCTGAAGGAAATTCATTATTCAATAAATGATAAAAATTATTTTGCCATTGGTTTTCAAAATAAAAGTGATGGTTTTGAAATTAGATCTAAATATGTAAAAATTTGCTTAGGAAAAAAAGACATAACAATTGTGTCAAATGGATTGAAGACCTTAAGAATTTTTGAAGGTTTTTTTGATTATTTATCATTCATTCAAATTCAAGAAAAATTAAATAAAGTAGAATCCGATTATTTGATTTTGAACTCGGTTGCATTGATAGTAAAAAATATTTCAATTCTAGAAAATTACGAAAAAATCGAGTTGTATTTAGACGCAGACGAATCAGGAAACAAGTATGCAAACTTTATAAAAGACAAATTTGAAAACGCAACTGACTGCAAAGAAATTTATTTTGGTTTTAACGATTTGAATGATTGGTTGACTTTTATGGGATAGAAAAAGGCTTTAGATTTTGTGAAA
Source organism: Bacteroidota bacterium (assembly GCA_043778105.1). Classification (GTDB taxonomy): domain Bacteria; phylum Bacteroidota; class Bacteroidia; order Flavobacteriales; family Flavobacteriaceae; genus Flavobacterium. The sequence goes on along the minus strand of JAYWGV010000145.1, from coordinate 2,583 downwards.
TAAATTTGCATAATCTAAAAAAGCAAGAGGGAATAGCGCAAAGCGTCTATTCTTCAATAAAGTACTGATTTTTATAAATAATTTTTAAATAATTTGTAAGATAAAAACTATTATATTATATTTTATTCATATTTTTGCAAAATATTCTTTATAATATTCTTTAGTTATGCCTAAAATGATAAGTTTAAACGATAATGCCGCTAAGCAACTTGACGCATTAAAATATAAATATAAATTTACAACATACAGTAATTGTATTGACGCAATAACTACTTTTTTTTCTAAATCTGGTTTAAGTCCTTCGGACTACGATATAGATAAAAATTTCATAACCTTGACTGATTTTGTAAAGAAAAAATTCGACCAGTTACAAGCAAGAAATACAGCTGTTGAAAAAGAATATTTCATAGGTTTTAGAAAAGATATGAATAATATTAATTCATTTATTTTAAATACAGTACCAAATGTTATTGAAGAAAAAAAAGAACCAATACAAGAAACAAACCATATAAATAAAATTTCTAAATTAGAAAATGAAATTAATGATTTACAAAAAACAATAACGGCTAATAAAAATTTATATAAAACGTTGATTGACGATACTGGTAAATTGAAACAAGTTTGTTTATTATTTGTACAAAAAATTAAATACAAACCTAATACAAATAAAGTTACTGAAATTGATTTTACAAATGAAGAATTTCTAAAAATGGTTAAAATAATAAATGATTTTACAAATGTATATTAATAAAAATTTCATAACATTTACTGATTTTGTAAACAAAAAATTTGATCAATTACAAGCAAGAAATACAGCAGTTGAGAAAGAATATTTTATTTGATTTCGAAAAGATATGATTTATTTACGTGAACATATTTCTAAAATTACTATCAATAAAACTGTTGAAAATGAAACTAATAATATTGAAGAGTCCGTTATAATAACTAATTTAAAAAATCCCCAATTATGGAAACAAACCTAATGAATGAATTTCTTAATTCTGATAAACTTGCAGATAAATATTTATTAATAATGGAGGAGCCAAATTTGGTAATTCAAAAAAAGCAACTTCAAGAACTACTAATTCAAATTAAAGAAAACACTAGAAAATTAAAATTAGACAGAGATTTAATTTTTAATGTTTTTCATTACAAAATCCAAGGTAACTGTTAATCATTGTAAATAAGTTATCCTCATTTTTAAAAATCATTCGGCTGAACCCCAGCCGAATAATTTTCAAAAATCGAGGTAAAATTTAATCTTTATTAATACTATTTCGGGCTATTTAGTTATAAATTTAAAATTTAAAACTGTCAACTAAAATGTCAACCTAAAAAATAAAACCCCGTAAACATTGAGTTTACGGGGTTTTTGGCGGAGAAAGAGGGATTTGTATTCCATTTCTAAAGTCAGTATCCGTAAGGGTTTAGCTGTAATATATTTCGATAGGTCATTAAATAGGTCACTAGTGAAAACCAGTAAAGAACGTTAAATGATATTGATGTAAAATTAATCAATATATCCATATAATCCAAGCTTTTACACTATTATTTGAACTGCTTAATGAACTAGTTTTTAAAGATTATAAAGCCACTTTAGAGCTTCATAGAAGCATCAAAACCTATTCAATAATACAACGTAAAACCTGTTCAATTTGTAGCCCTGAAAACTCGCAAAATTCCTCGATAGAGATTAATTGATTTGGAGTTTTGTTGTGGTGCTCTTTTATCTTTTTCAAATAGAATCTCGCCTGTCTATATGTTTTACCTGTAATCCGTTGCACATCTTTTGGATAAATACATAACCTAGTGTTACTTGCTATCACAATTTCAGAAATTAATACATTATCTATGCCTTTGGTATGCCTTTGAGTTACCTCAACCTACCTTCATATAATTTACAAATCTATTCAAAAAATAAAGATTTTGAGTGATTAAATGAGGTAATTATAGCCGTTTTAGTACCGTTTTTGACATTCCCTTTTTGAAAATTAGTTAAAATGATTGAAACTTTGTTCGAAATCAATCGAGAGATGTTGCAACAGAAAGATGATTTAGACAATTTATTAATCTAAATTTTAGAAATTATGGCAAGACAGAAAGGCATAATTAAATTGAAAGGTACTGTCGGAGGCATTACTTTTTACAAAACGCAAGATGGGCATTTGGCTCGAGAAAAAGGTGGCGTAGACGCCAGTCGAATCAAAAATGATCCTGCGTTTCAAAGAACCCGTGAAAACGGTTCTGAATTTGGTCGAGCCGGAACGGCTGGACGAGTATTGCGAACCGCAATTAGAGGTTTGCTTTTGAATTCTGCGGATAACCGAATGGTTAGCCGATTGACGCAAGCAATGACCAAGGTTATTCAAGCCGATGCGACCAGCATTCGTGGCGAACGAAACGTAATTGATGGCGAAGCCGAACTTTTGGACGGTTTTGAATTCAATATACGTGGGAAATTGGGAACGAGTTTATTTGCTCCTTTTGTGGCAACTATCGACCGTGTAACGGGTGTAATTGAAGTTACATTGGCTTCGTTCATTCCTGCCAATATGATTGCAGCACCAAGTGGAACAACCCATT
>JAYWGV010000144.1:0-50529 GCA_043778105.1 Bacteroidota bacterium | reverse complement strand
CGAATTAAATTTTGATTTACAAATATCGAATTGCCACAAATATCGGTTACTGAATATCGACGAATTATCGTTTCTGTACAACCCAAAACCGTTGGAATTGAATCTGATACAAATGCAACAATTGGCGTCGAACAATTGTCATTTGCAGTAATTAATGTAATATTTGGTGTTGGAAAAGTCGCATTGCAACCAGAAATAACTAAATCTGAAAGTGAATTTGATGTTGGATTTTGAGTGTCTCTTATTTGAATTATTTGTGTAAAATCTTTATTAATACATACACAATTCACATTAAAGATTCTAGTTACAACGATAGGACAAGTACCAGTTTTTGTGTCGATATAAGTAATAAATGGATTAATATCGAAATTAGTATAAGTTCCGCCATAAGCCAAAAATTGAGCTAACGTTATAGTTACAGCACTTTCACTATAAACCAAATCAGTAATAGCCGAAGTTGAACAACCTTCAATTATTGTTAAAACTGGTGCAGTAGCAATTGGTGTTGGATTTATTCGCACTAATATCGCAACTTTTTCGCTAATACAAGTTCCTGATGAAGCTTCGGCTACATAATAAGTAAATTGTCCCACAATTGCTGTTGATGGTGTCAAGGTTAGTTGCGCTCCACTTGTTAATGAAGTAAAATAATATAATGTATTTGCTGCATTATTTAAAGTTGCAATTAATGGTTGCGCATTTGCACCTTGGCAATAACTCACGTTTGTAGTTATTGGAACAGATGGAGCATTAGAAATATTGATTTTAAATTGATAATAACAACCTAAATTGGTACTAGGTGGCACGGCAATATAACTTGTCGTTCCGATTGTTCCTAGAAACGGATTTGTAATTGTGTACTGAATTGTCGAATTCGTAATCGGAAATTGGTTGTAAAACAAAGTTCCAGCAGGAAATGCACCAGAAATATCAGTAATTGGTATTGCAGCATTGGCAATATTACAAAAAGTAAATTCCCGAATATCTGGTGTTGTTTGACAATTTAATTGAACGTAACTTGTTGCATCTATGGCAATTGGCAATGGATCAAGAATTGGTAATCCTGCGCAAGTGCCGTTATTCGTGTAACCAATAAAATAATCTTTATCGGAAAATGTTATGCCAGTAATAGCACCAATTCCGCTAGATAATCCAGAAATTGGAGCGCTTTGACCACACGCAGCATTTTTTAATATTGCGCAATCATTGGTGATTTTTATTTTAAAAGTATAATCGGCTAATAAAACACTTGGATTTGCGGGTAATGGCAAAGTCCCAAAATCCCAAACAATAGATCCATTTATATTTAAACTTGGATCAAAATAACAATTATTTGGCGTTGGATTAGGTGTAAAATATACATTTTTAGACAAACTTCCAGCTACATAAGTTGCTGTATAAGGAATAGGAACCACAAATTTTGAGTTATTTACAGCTTCGTTTCCAGAGTTTCTAATCTCGATTTTCATTTCAACAACATCATTTGGTAACGTTGTCATTGCATTGCTGGCAACCGGAATTCCGTTTATATTTTGCGGTAAAATAAGTACGTTAACATCTGGAATATAAGCATCTACCGAAAAAGCCATTGCATAAATCACAACAGTTTCGAAGGTAGAACCATACTTAAAATTGACCGATGTTTGATTATTGGTAATAACTTCATTATTGACATTCGGAATTTCGAACATACTCAAATCCATACTTGTATTGTTTAACAAATTTGGATTTCGAGGATTTCCGCCAGTTACAATCGATGAATTAAAAAAGTTATCAGAAACATTTCCTGAATGTGTTAAATTCATGTAACTATTATCATTTTGTTTTTGAATTTGAAAATAGTCGCCAGTGTAAGGTCTATCTCCTTCGGCAGCCATTAATCCCATTTTTATTCCTACTGGTCCAGATTGCACAGTGTTGATTCCTGTAATCGGGATATTATAATCGCCAGTTCCTGTTACGAATGCATAACCATCAAAAATAGTTACATCACGTTGTTTCATAGCTTGATTTTCATAAACTACAATCATTCCCCAACCGCCATAATAACCAGAACCGCCGCCATTTCCTTCTTTAAGAGCAATATCGCCAGCGATATATTCTCCGATTCCATTAGCTCGAACATAATCGGTAATTTCTTTATAACCCGAATAAATATAATAATCAGAAGTATTTGGATAGTTAATATCGTTTGGATTGGCAGTAAATTCAGTATATGAAGCAGAATTTGGTCCTTTTAATGATATTTTTCTTTTATCAAATGTTTTGCTGGTTGTAATAGTTTGGATAATGGTTCCCAAAATATTTACATTTGCAAATGAACTGTCTAAAGTTGGACCCGTTCCTAAACTTGTACTTGAATCTCTAATTAATGAATTGATTGTAATATTTACATTTCCATCGGATATAATATAAGGAGTAATAAATGTTGCAATTGTATTTGAACCCGATATTGTTAAAATTACAGGAATGTTTACCGATGGCAATCCATTTATTGATAAAGTTACAACATCTGAATTTGTATTATTTGTAAAATCGAAAACGTGATTGTTGCCATTTCCAATGAATGTATAAATAGGATTTTTTAAGCTTGAAATATTATTTCTAGAAATTTCTAAAATATAATTGGTATTTGTAATAACTTGTTCATGTCCAACAACTTGGTTGTTATTTATAGCTTGTACAACGTCTTCATTTCTAGAAACTTGAAAAATATCAGAACTCGATGCATCGTCAATTGCGGCACGACCAGTCCAATATAATCCTGCATAAACAATTTTAGAACAATCAGGATTGGCACCATTTTCGGTAGAAAATTGCAATATTGATGAAGAGGAATTCCAAGTATTCGCATCAGAATCTACATCGACATAGCGCATAAAGTTGTTGTTATTGGGTTGGTTATCGTTATAATTCTGTAACGTTAAATTAGTATTTCCCATCAATGTAAAATCGCCTTTTATATTGTAAATTTTCTTGGTTGGTGAATATTGTGATGTTCGTTGTGTGAAAGGCACTTTGATTTGGGCAATGCTTTCAAAATTAGCAATTACAATCAAAAAAAGTGCAATAATAAATTTGGGAAACGTACTTTTCGGGATAAAGTTTGTTTGATTCATAACAAATTTTATTTTATAATTAGTTTATGAATTATTTGCAATTTTGTATAAAACGATGAAGTTACCAATGCTTTTTATAATTGGTTTAATGTCAGATTCGTTACATTTAATATCAGAAATAATATAAATATATTTTAAATTATTAAACTCAGAAAACGTGGTTAAATCGATATCTGATTTTAAATCATCGAAATTATTTATTCTTATTGTAGCAATTTCAATAGCTTCTTTTTTAATGTTTAATAATTTAATTTTATTTATGTTTTTGGCATCAACAAACAGACTAACAGGTTTGATACCATAACTTTTAATTCCATCTTGCTCGACATAAACCGCTGATTGAATGTCGTTTATCAAACTTTCTATTCGCAATGGTTTAACAGCTTTGGTTGCAGATTTAGAATTGCTAACAAAATCTTCATATTTTATTATAGAAGCAATTTTAGGTTCTTGCGAGTAAGATAAAACGCTAAATAAATTGATAATTACAATTACAGAAATTGGAATTATATTTTTGGTTTTACTAATAAAATTTATAAAACTTTTAAACAGATTTTTTTGATTTTCGGTAATTTTGGATTTCATGATTATTGATTTTACAAGGATTAATTTTTAAACATAGATTTTCTAATTCGAATATTAAATCAGACTTTCACTTTGAAAATATGACAATATCAATCTCTTTAATTTTTTAAATAAGTAGTAGTTTGTTTTTTTTGTTTCGATTTATAGGTTTAGCGAAACTTTTTATCAATGTAACTTTTCATAATTTGTTCAATTTAGGGATATAAAACAAAGTCATGATTTTTAAAATTTTTAATTAATTATTAAAACAAATTTAGAACGAAATTTTAAAATATATTTACGTATAAATACGTGTTTTATAATTCATTAAAAACATACTAAATCTTAAATATCAATTAATTAATATTTTATACAAATTTAAATAATTGATATGTTTATATCAATTTTATACCATACAAAACTCATAAAACCGATGAAATACATCTTTTATTATGATTTTTTTTATTTGAAAGGTAAAATTGTAAAAATTTACAAAATATATACATCTTTAAAATTCAGGAAATGGAAACCAAAATCGAAAATATATCAATATATTTAGAAATTTTTCATAAATACAACTTAAAATCCTTTCAAAAACTTATTTTTGCAACATGAGTAAGAAAAATACAGACAAGGTTGTGTTTCATCAAATAAAAGTTCTTGATGCTGGCGCCAAAGGTGTTTCGGTAGCCAAAACACCAGATGGCAAAGTAATTTTTATTCCAAATGTTGTACCTGGCGATGTTGTCGATGTGCAAACTTTCAAGAAAAGAAAAGCATATTATGAGGGAAAAGCCGTAAAATTTCATGAATTTTCTACAGATCGTGTGGAACCAATTTGTGAACATTTTGGAGTTTGTGGCGGTTGCAAATGGCAGAATATGAAGTATGAGCAACAACTTTATTATAAACAAAACGAGGTTTTGAATCATTTGCAACGCATTGGGAAAGTCGAATTGCCAGAAATGGAACCAATTTTAGGTTCTGATAAAAAGTTTTTTTATAGAAATAAAATGGAATTTGGGTTTTCTAATGCCCGTTGGATGACACAAGAAGAAATTGAATCGGATACTGAACTCGAAAATAGAAATGCGCTTGGTTTTCATATTCCGAAAATGTGGGACAAGATTTTGGATATTACCAAATGTCATTTGCAGCAAGATCCATCAAACGAAATTCGGAACTCGATTCGAGAATTTGCAATAGCAAATAATTTAGAATTTTTTAACCCAAGAGCGCATGAAGGCTTGCTTAGAACGTTAATGATTCGAACGGCTTCGACTGGCGAAATAATGGTATTGATTCAGTTTTTTGAAGAACAAAAAGAAAATCGAATTAATTTAATGGATTTTTTAGCAGAAAAATTTCCTGAAATTACTTCGCTACAATATGTTATAAACAGCAAACCAAATGATACAATTTATGACCAAAAAATTGTGTTATATAAAGGTAGAGATTATATTTTGGAAGAAATGGAAGGATTAAAATTTAGTATAAACGCTAAATCTTTTTACCAAACCAATTCGGAACAAGCCTATGAATTGTATAAAATAACCAGAGATTATGCTGGTTTGACTGGCAAAGAATTGGTTTATGATTTATATACTGGAACGGGAACAATTGCACAATTCGTTTCTAAAAATGCCAAAAAAGTCATTGGTGTAGAAAGTGTTCCAGAAGCAATTGTTGATGCTAAAGCAAATGCCGAAAGGAACGAAATTACAAATTGCGAGTTTTATGTTGGCGATATGAAAAACGTTTTTAACGAAAGTTTCATTGCGCAACACGGCAAACCAGATGTTGTAATTACCGATCCACCACGCGATGGAATGCACAAAGACGTTATTGAGCAATTATTGAAAATCGAAGCCAAAAAAATTGTTTATGTGAGTTGCAATTCGGCTACACAAGCACGAGATTTAGCTTTGTTAGACGAAAAATATAAAGTCACAAGAGTTCGTCCAGTTGATATGTTTCCGCAAACGCACCATGTTGAAAATGTTGTACTTTTGGAATTAAAATAATAGACTTTAGACTTTGAGAAGTTAGACTTTTAGTCAGAATAATTTAATACAATGAAAAAAATATTTATCCTTATTTTAATAGTTTCGCTCGGATTTTCGGGTTGCGAGAAAGATGATATTTGCGATGCAAACACACCAACTACGCCGCAATTAGTGATTGAATTTTTAATTGATGAGCAAAATGCTTTGGCAATTCCGAATAAAATGAAAATTCAAAACGCAGATGATTCCAAAGAATTACCTTTTATTGCTGGAAGCAAAATCAAATTACCTTTAAAAACTGATAAAGATTTGACAAGATATATTTTTACATTAAATTCTGATGTTACTACAATTGCTAAAAATGCTGATAATTTAGAGTTTAATTATACTAGAAATTCTGTTTTTATATCACGTGCATGTGGTTATAAAACTACTTTTTTAATTGACACAAACAAACCAATTTTGATTGCAGAAACTCCATTAGAAAATAATTGGATAAAGCGAATTGTAGTCACAAAACCAAATATTTTAAACGAAGATGAAACACATGTCAAAATTTATTTTTAGTATTTTGATTGTAATGATTTCATTTTCAATACAATCACAAACATCTAAAAACGAAACTACAACCAAAATTAAAGATTCTATTTTCGAAAAAACAGAACGTTATGGAGTTCGTTTTGGTATAGATTTATACAAACTAACTAAGTCTTTTTACGAAAAGGATTATCGAGGTTTAGAGATTGTTAGCGATTATCGATTGTCCAAAAATTATTATTTAGCAACCGAAATTGGAAATGAAAATAAAACAACCGATGACACAAGATTAAATTTTACAACCAAAGGATCATATATTAAAGCAGGCTTCGATTATAATAGTTATGAAAATTGGCTTGATATGGAAAACATGGTTTATATAGGTTTACGCTATGGTGTTGGCACTTTTAGTCAAGAATTAAATACATTCAAAACCTATAATCGAAATGCATTTTTTGGTGAAACACCATCGCAATATTCTGGCGAAAAGTTCGATGGGCTTTCTGCACAATGGTTAGAATTTGTTACTGGAATAAAAGCAAAAGTTATAAATAATGTATTTGTTGGTTTTAACTTTAGAATTAATATGCTGATTACCAACAAAAAACCTGAATCGTTTGACAATCTTTATATTCCAGGATTTGGTCGAACATACGATGGTGATTTTGGAGCAAGTTTTAACTATACAGTTTCTTATTTATTGCCACTTTACAAAAAACGGATAAAAAATTAAAAAAATAGAACATTTATAATTTTAAATATTTAATCATTTTTAAATATCTAATTTTCTAATTATCCAATTGTTTCAGGTAATTTCTCTCAATCCTTTCAAAAAAATCCATTTCATAAAAAGTTTTTCGCCATCTTTGGTTTTAGTTGCTTTGAATTTTGGAGCCAAAAATGTTCCTATTACAAATGCAATTAATGAAACATAAAAACCTTTTAGTGTTGTCAATTCTAAAATCGCATATTTAGTCGATAAAAAGAATATAACAAAACATATTAATTGAAAAACGAACGCTTTGACTTGTAATTTGGACATTTGATTTTAGATTTTAGATTTTATAAAAAGAGAAATTATTAAGTAGTTATTGTAAAAATATTTTATTTACAATAAATGGAGTTCCCCCTTTGGGGGCTAGGGGGCCTCTAACCCAACCAACCTTCACGATCCAAACTTCTATATTGAATAGCTTCGGCAATATGGCTCGCTCCTACTGCTTCTACAGCTTCTAAATCTGCGATTGTTCTTGCTACTTTTAAAATTCTATCATACGCTCTAGCCGATAAATTCAATCTTTCCATTGCGGTTTTTAACAATTGAAGCGAAGTTTCATCAAGTTTACAAAATTCTCTGATTAATTTGGTACTCATTTGTGCGTTATAATTTACCGTTTCCATTTCGGCAAATCTTGCGGTTTGAATTTCTCTTGCAGCAGTCACTCTGGCTCGAATATCAACACTTGATTCTGCTTTTTTGGTCGATGATAATTTTTCGAAAGGAACAGGTGTAACTTCAATATGAATGTCGATTCTGTCTAAAAGTGGTCCAGAAATTTTACTCAAATAACGTGTCATTTCGTGTGGCGACGATGTTTGCGGCGAATCTGGATCATTGAAAAAACCGCTTGGACTTGGGTTCATACTTGCCACCAACATAAACGAACTTGGATAAGTAATCGTAAATTTCGCTCTTGAAATTGTAACTTCTCTATCTTCAAGCGGTTGGCGCATAACTTCAAGAACATCACGTTTAAATTCTGGTAATTCATCCAAAAACAAAACGCCATTGTGCGCCATAGAAATTTCTCCAGGTTGCGGATAACTTCCGCCACCAACAAGCGCAACGTTAGATATTGTGTGATGTGGAGAACGAAAAGGGCGTTGATTCATCAATCCAACTTCTTTTAATTTTCCTGCAACCGAATGAATTTTGGTAGTTTCCAACGCTTCTCTCAAAGTCATTGGTGGCAAAATACTTGGTAAACGCTTGGCAATCATTGTTTTTCCTGAACCTGGTGGACCAATAAGAATAATATTGTGTCCGCCTGCAGCAGCAATTTCCATAGATCGTTTAATACTTTCTTGACCTTTTACATCGCTAAAATCGTGTTCTGGAAAATCTAAAGTTTTATAAAATTCGGCTCTTGTGTCAATTTTTGTGGGTTCAATGGTTCCTTTTCCTTCAAAAAAATCGATAACTTGTTGCAAATTTTCTACACCATAAACGTCTACACCTTCAACAATTGCAGCTTCTTTTACATTTTGAATGGGTAAGAAAAAACCTTTGAAACCTTCTTCTTTGGCTTTTATAGCGATTGGCAAAGCACCACGAATGGGTTGCAAACTTCCGTCTAATGATAATTCGCCCATAATGATATAATTGGCAACTTCATCAGCATTTATTTGCGATGAACCAGCCAAAATTCCGATTGCTAATGTCAAATCGTATGCCGAACCTTCTTTTCGCAAATCGGCTGGTGCCATATTTATTGTGATTTTTTTGCCAGGCATTGCATAACCATTATTTTTGAGTGCTGCCGCAATTCGATAACTACTTTCTTTTATAGCATTGTCTGGAAGACCAACTAAATGATAGCCAATTCCTTTATCCATATTGACTTCGACGGTTATTGTGGTGGCTTCTACACCAAAAACGGCACTTCCAAAAACTTTAATTAACATAATTTTATTTTAGATTTTAAAAATAATCAAATAAAACTAATAAGTATCATAATCTAAATAAACATTCAAAAAAAATTTAATTTACAATTCATTTAATATTATATTTACGCTTCAAAAAAACCACATCCAAAATGAAAAAAACTATTTTATTTGTTTTGTTATGCTTAATTATTCCAAAAATTTATTCGCAAGAATATTTTCCGATTAACGAAAGCGTGCAAAGCAAAAACAACAATTTTACAGCTTTTACAAATGCTAAAATATTTGTAACGCCTTCGCAAATAATCGAAAAAGGAACTTTATTAATCCAAAACGGAAAAGTAATTTCGACGGGAACAAACATCAAAATTCCAAAAAATTGTACGATTATTGATGTTTCAGGCAAATCAATTTATCCATCATTTATTGATATTTATACCAGTTTTGGTATCGAAAAACCAAAAAAAGCAGAAAGTTCGGAACGCAAACCTTTATATGATACCAAACGTGTTGGCTATTATTGGAACGAAAGCATCAAGCCCGAAACCAATGCAATTGAAACCTACAAATATGATTCTAATAAAGCAGAAGAATTATTAAAATTAGGTTTTGGGGTTGTTGGAACTCATTTTCACGACGGAATTGCTCGTGGTACTGGAGCATTAATTGCATTAAATAATAATGACGCAAAATCGAGAATAATTTCTAATGCGGTTTCCAATCATTTTTCGTTTACGAAATCAGCAAATACAAATCAAAATTATCCAAGCTCACTAATGGGGGCAATGGCGCTGATTCGCCAGTTGTATTTCGATTTGGATTGGTACAAAAAAGGAAATTCAGAAACTAAAGATTTATCGCTAGAAGCATTATCAAATAACGAAAAATTGATTCAAATTTTTGAAACTGGCGATAAACTTAATAGTTTGCGAACATCTAAAATTGCAAAAGAATTCAGTTTAAATTATATTTTGAAAGGTTCTGGAAATGAATTTGAACGCATTGAAGAAATCAAAAAAACCAATTCGAAATTCATAATTCCAATTAATTTTCCAGAAGCCTACGATGTTTCGGATAATTATCAGGCCAATCAAATGGAATTGGCCGATTTGCGTTTTTGGAATCAAGCACCAACTAATTTGAAAATTCTATCAGATAATGGCGTTCAATTTGCATTAACAACCGATTTATTAAAAAAAATAGAAGATTTTAGACCCAATTTATTAAAATCTATCGAATACGGATTTGATAAAACAAAAGCACTAGAATCTTTGACAACAATTCCTGCATCTATTTTGAATAAAAGCAACGAAATTGGAAATTTAAATGCTGGAAGTTATGCAAATTTTATTATTACAAATGGCGAAATATTCGATAAGAAAACTATTTTTAATGAAAATTGGGTTCAAGGAAATAAATTCGTAATAAATGATTTAAATGCGAAAGATATTCGTGGAAATTATGATTTAACTATTGACAATCAAACTTATAAACTTAAAATTGAAGGCGAAGTTATTGTCCCAAAATTCGAAATATTAAATTCTGAAACTAAAAAAGTCATTAATAAATTATCTATTGCATACAATTCCATTTCTGGAATCATTAAATCTAACGATACAATAAAAACCAATTACACAAGAATCAACGGATTTATTGAAAATGCTGACAATCTTTCAGGAAAAGCCATTTTATTTAATGGAAATGAAACCAAATGGAAAGCCACAAAAACTAGTCCATTTGTAATGGTAAAAGATACTGCGAAAGTCACAAAACCTAATAAAATCTTTCCAGTAACATCGCCTAACATTGCTTATGGAAATATCAAAAAACCATCACAACAGACATTATTGTTTAAAAATGCTACAGTTTGGACCAATGAAAAAGAAGGGATTCTAACCGAAGCTGATGTCTTAGTCAAAAACGGAAAAATAGTTGCTGTTGGTAAAAATCTAACTGATGCATTAGCAACAATTGTTGATGCTAAAGGCAAACATTTAACTTCAGGAATCATTGACGAACATTCGCATATTGCGATTTCTAAAGGCGTGAATGAAAGCGGACACAACTCGACCGCAGAAGTTACAATCGAAGATGTTGTGAATTCCGACGACATAAATATTTATAGAGAATTGGCTGGTGGCGTGACAACTTCGCAATTATTACATGGTTCTGCAAACCCAATTGGAGGTCGTTCGGCAATCGTGAAATGGAAATGGGGCGCATCGCCAGACGAAATGTTATACAAAAACCAACCAAAATTTATTAAATTTGCCTTGGGAGAAAATGTAAAACAATCGAACTGGAATATAGAAAATCCAACACGTTTTCCGCAAACCAGAATGGGTGTAGAACAGGTTTTTACAGATTATTTTCTACGCGCAAAAGAATATGATTTGGTTTGGAAAGCCTTTAATTCTAATCCAAAAAAAGACAAAAATAAAGCGCCAAGAAACGATTTAGAAATGCAAACTTTATTAGAAATTTTGAACAATGAGCGTTTTATAACTTGTCATTCGTATGTACAATCTGAGATTTTAATGTTGATGAATGTGGCTGATAAAATGGGCTTTAAGGTCAACACTTACACTCATATTCTTGAAGGTTACAAAGTTGCCAACGAAATGAAAGAACACGGAGTTGGTGCCTCAACTTTTGCAGATTGGTGGGCTTATAAATTCGAAGTAAACGACGCAATTCCGTATAATGGCGCATTAATGCACAATCAAGGAGTTTTGGTTGCCTATAATTCTGATAATGCCGAAATGTCTCGTCGATTGAATCAAGAAGCAGCAAAAGCAGTCAAATATGGCAATGTTTCTGAAGAAGATGCTTGGAAATTTGTAACCTTGAATCCTGCAAAGTTACTGCATATTGACGATAAAGTTGGTAGCGTAAAAGTCGGAAAAGATGCTGATTTAGTACTTTGGAACAATAATCCACTATCGATTTATGCTAAAGCAGAAAAAACTTTAATCGAAGGAATTGTCTATTTTGATTCCGAAAGCGATGCGCAAAAACGACTTGACATTACAAAAGAAAGAAACGAATTAATTGGACAATTGCTTATCGCAAAAGAAAAAGGTTCGCCAATGCAAGATGCCAAGAAAAAAGAGAAAAAAGAATACCATTGTGATACTGAAGAAGATAATTAATATGAACAAAATATATAAAATAACAGCAATAATTTGTTTGTCATTTCAAATGAATGCACAACAAAAACCAGCCGAAAAACAATCCAAATCGGTTTTAATAATGAATGCAATTGCGCATTTAGGAAACGGAAAAATCATCGAAAATAGTGTGATTGGTTTCAAAGACGGAAAATTGACTTTAGTTGCTGATGCAACTCTAATAAAAATGGATTTTTCAGCTTATGATGTCAAAATTGAAGCCAACGGAAAACACGTTTATCCGGGATTTATTGCTCCTAATTCAACTTTAGGATTAGTAGAAATCGATGCAGTAAAATCGTCTAATGATGATGATGAAATTGGGAGTTTTAACCCGCATATTCGCAGTATAATCGCTTATAACACCGAGTCGAAAGTTACAGAAACAGTTAGACCAAACGGAGTTTTAATGGCGCAAATTACGCCTCGTGGAGGCAGAATTTCAGGAACTTCGTCAATCGTGCAACTCGATGCTTGGAACTGGAAAGAAGCATTATTAAAAGAAAATGATGGCATACATTTAACATTTCCAAATACTTTCAAACGCAGCGGTTGGTGGGCTGAACCTGGAAATATCGAAGCCAACAAAGATTATTCGAAACAAGTCGAAGAGTTGAAATTATTTCTAACACAATCAAAAACTTATTTGCAAGATGCATCATTAGAAAGAAATTTAACTTTCGAAGCAATGAACGGTTTATTTGATGCTAAAAAAACACTTTTTGTTCACGCCGATGAAGAAAAACAAATTATCGACGCGATAAATTTATCATTAGAAATCGGAATTAAAAAAATAGTAATTGTTGGCGGATTTGATGCATACAAAACATCAGATTTATTGGTTAAAAACAATATTGGAATTTTATTGCGACGTGTTCACGATATGCCAATGAATGATGATCAAGATATTGATTTGCCTTTTAAAATGGCGAAAATTCTAACCGAAAAAGGCGTTTTAGTAGGATTAGAAAACAGTGGTGATATGGAAAGAATGAATACTAGAAACTTACCATTTTTGGCTGGAACTTGCGCTGCGTATGGTTTAGATAAAGAAATTGCTTTGCAGTTAGTTACATCAAATACAGCAAAAATTCTTGGAATTGATTCAATTTGTGGAACTTTAGAAACTGGAAAAGATGCAACATTATTTATTTCCGAAGGCGATGCTTTGGATATGAGAACTAACAAATTAACAAATGCATTTATTCAAGGAAGACAGATTAGTTTAGAAACGCATCAAACTAATTTGAATAAAAAATACAAAGAAAAATACAATCAAAAATAGAAATTATGGGAATTTTCAACGCAATAATGGGCAATGCCTCAGAAATAAATATTGACAATGTCGCAAAGGAATTTGAACCCATTTTAATTGATGGCGAAAATATCGAAAAAGCCTATAAATTGATTCGTGATATGTTCGTTTTTACAAATAAAAGATTGATTTTGGTCGAAAAACAATTGGTCGGAACCAAAACCGATTATTTATCGATTCCGTATTCTAGCATTCACAAGTTCTCAAAAGAAAGCGCTGGAATTTTGGATATGGACGCCGATTTAAAAATTTGGTTGAAAAGTGATGATATTCCGATTGTGAAACAATTTGGTAAAAGCGGCAATAACATCAACGAAGTTTATCAATTGTTGAGCAAACATATTTTGTAATATTTGCCACAAAGACACGAAGACACAAAGTTTTTTAATAATAATTAAGATGTTTTTTTTATAATTGATTTGTTAATTAATTATAAAAATTAAATGAAAATAATTTTATTTTTTAAAATTAGATATTCCTGTTTTTAACCAAGATTCATAAATTAAAACATCAGGATTATAACTTGTTGTTGGAATTTTTGGATTCAAATTATTTCCGTTTATATCTGTAATAACATATAAAGGTTGTGTGTTGGTTTTATAAGTATTTATCATAAAATCTGTCCATTTATCACCATAAGTTTCTAAATTTTCTCCAGTTGTTTTAGAAATAAATTGTTCTGATTTTGGCATTTCTCTTTTATCATCAACATACAATGAAATTAAAACGACTTCGTTATTTAAAATTTTTAAAATTCGCTCGTCTGACCAAACATTATTTTCCATTTTACGACAATTCACACAGGCATAACCTGTGAAATCGAGCAAAATTGGTTTATTTACTAACTTTGCATGTGCCAACCCTTTTTCATAATCATCAAAAACAATAATTCCGTGAGGTCCATATTTTGCTCCATCAGGTAATTTTATTTCCGAATTTTTATTAGAATTATTACCAAAACCAAACGGGCTTTCACTATATTCTAAAGGTGGCGGAAAAGCGTTTATAAGTTTTAAAGGTGCGCCCCAAAGTCCTGGAATCATATATATTGTAAAACTTAGAACTAGTAATCCTATAAATAATCTTCCAACTGAAATAAACTCAATTTTACTATCGTGTGGCAATGTTATTTTTCCGAATAAATACAACGCTAATGTTCCGAAAATTGCTATCCAAATTGCCAAAAAAACTTCTCTTTCAAGATAATGCAATTGCAAAACCAAATCGGCATTTGATAAAAATTTAAAAGCTAGTGCTAATTCTAAAAAACCTAAAAAAACTTTGACAGTATTGAGCCAGCCACCAGATTTAGGCAGCGAATTTAACCAACCAGGAAACATTGCAAAAAGCATAAATGGCAAAGCCAAAGCTAATGAAAATCCTAACATTCCGATTATTGGCGCAATTCCACCTTTCGATGCAGATTCGACCAAAAGTGTTCCAACAATTGGACCAGTACAAGAAAAAGATACGATTGCTAAAGCCAAAGCCATAAATAAAATTCCAACAATTCCGCCACGATCGGCTTGGCTATCGATTTTATTTGCCCAAGAATTTGGCAACATTATTTCAAATGCTCCTAAAAATGATGCAGCGAAAAACACTAATAAAACAAAGAAAATAATATTGAAATATACGTTTGTTGAAAGCGCATTTAACGCATCGGCACCAAAAATTGCTGTAACAATTGTTCCAAGCAAGACATAAATTATTATAATAGAAATTCCATAAAAAATTGCATTTCTTATTCCTTGTGCTTTGGTTTTACTTTGTTTTGTAAAAAAACTTACCGTCATTGGAATCATTGGGAAAACGCAAGGCGTTAATAATGCAGCAAATCCGCCAAGAAATGCTAGAAAAAAGATTGTCCACAAACTTCTATTTTCGGATTTTGGTATTACTGCGATTTTATTTTCTTGATTTTTTAGTTCATTTTTTTTTAAATCATCAACTTTTGCTGGAATAATTTCGGTTGTTTTTGACGAATCATTTGTAGAAATTGGAGCAACAATAATCTCGTCATTTTTAACAACTGGAATATCAAAAGTGAAAGTTTTTTTGTCGTTGATACAAGATTCTTTGCAAACCTGATAATCTAAAACTAACTTAATTTTATTAGTTTTTGGATTTATAATTTTTACTTTTTGAGTTATAGTTACTGATTTTTCGAAATAATATTCTTCAACTTCAAAAACATCGTTGAATGCTTTTTTATATGGACTTTCGGTTGCTTTTCCCAGTAATTCGAAGTTACCGTTTTGGTCGATAAATTTTAGCTCCATTGGTAATGGTCCACCATCTGGCGTAAATTGAGAATATACGTGCCAAGATTCGTCAATTTTTCCTGAAACAATTAGGTTAAATTCGGTTTCCGAGATTTTTTCGGTTTTTGATGTCCATTTTACAGGATTTATTATTTGAGAATTGGCATTTGCAAAAGCAAAAAAAGTAATTAGTATTAAAATTATTTTCTTCATTATATTATATGAGTAATTTGTAATTTATTTTTTGTTGAATTTTCAATTTTGAATCGTTCGTCTTGTCGCAAACCAATTATCCAAACTATTTGATTATCAGATATTAAAATCCAAATTTTTTGTTTTTCAAGAATTGATAATTTTTCGTCTTTAAAAAATTTGCTAACCTTTTTAGAACTGCCATTCATTCCAAATGGTTGAAAACTGTCGCCTTCATTCCATTTTTTTATTTGTAACGGAAATGATAATTTTTCTGCGTCAACAAATATAGTATTTTGATTAGTATTAGAAATTGCATCAACCTGACAAATTGATAAATTTATAGGAATTTTAACTTCTAATTGATTTTTTTCTATAAAATAAACTTCATCATCATATTCTGAAATTGGCGATAATATCAAATAATTTCTGTTTTTTAGTAACTGATAATCATTAGAATAAATAACTTTTCCTGATTGCGAATCGACCAAATCATAAATGTCATTCCAAGCCGAAAAGCCAAATTCTTGCAACCATTCGTACAAATAAGATCTAAAATTAGGTAAAGTTTTCAATTTCAATAAATCAAAATGAATGTCATCGCCAACTTCTTTTGCAACTTGCTGATAAATCATAATTGTAGCATCTTCGACCATTGTTTGCGATTCTTTCAAATACTTTTGTGTTTTTAGAAATGATTCTAAAAAGTTTTCATTCAACTCTTTTAGTTGCGGAATGATGTTGTGACGGATTTTATTTCTCAAATATTTATCAGATGCATTGCTAGAATCTTCTCGCCATTTAATATCGTTTTCTTTGGCATAATTTTCGATTTCTTGACGAGAAAAAGTCAATAATGGTCGAATAACTTTATCATTCTGTGATGGAATTCCAACCAAACCATCCAAACCTGTGCCGCGAGAAAGATTGATAATAAACGTTTCAAGATTATCATCGGCGTGATGTGCTGTTAAAATAAAATTGTAATTTTCAGTTTTTAAAAGTTCATGAAACCAATCATAACGAAGGTTTCTAGCCGCAACTTGGGTTGATAATTTATAATCTTTAGCGAAATTTTCGGTATCGAATTGGGTTACAAATATTGGAATTTCATTTGCAACAGCATAATCGTGAACAAAATTTTGATCTTCGAAACTTTCTAAACCACGAAGTTGAAAATTGCAATGAGCAATAGCAATTTCATAATTCAAATTTTTGAATAAATGCAACAAAACCATAGAATCTATTCCGCCACTTGTTGCAATAATTAGTTTCTTCTTGAATAGAAATTGGAAATTTTGCGAAATGTGATTTTGGAATTTTGGAACCATTTTCCAAATGTAATTATTAAAAATCTATATAAAAATATATTTGAAAGAAACTTAAAACTAATTGTTCAACTATTCAAATTGCCAATTCCTAAAAAATACAATACTATTTTCTGCAAAGAATTCATAAAAAAAATTTACATTTGCAAAAATTTTAAAAATTAAATTATGAAAAAATTATTACTTATTTTATTTTGTATTATTTCGTGTTTTGCTTCACACAGTCAAGAAACTTGTGCAACAGCAGTAGATGTAAGTGCAACAGGAACTTTTATTGCGCCATCTTACACTGGTTCGTACCAAGTTTTTTGTTACGGCTCTAAACCTGGTATTAAGGCGACGTGGTACAAGTACATTGCAACCGCAGATGGAGAATTAACGATTTCTTCAAATTTGCCAGTAAATGATGGTGTAAGTTTTACGAACGATACACGAATTTCTGTCCTCAAAGGCGCTTGCGCTACTTCTGCAGCAACAACAATATGTTTTGATAACGCTGATAATGTATCTACTACCAATTTATTGACTAATGTGACATTTCCAGTAGCATCGGGCACTACCTATTTTATACAGTGGGATAATTTTGGAAAAGCTATAAATCCAGCAACTCCCGAATCTCTTTTGGGATTTGAGTTTTCTGTATCTTTTACTGCTGGCGGATGTATTAGACCTAATAGAAATAGTAACTTTTTAGCAAATGATATTACAACAACTTCACAAACTGTTGTTTACCAACTGGCTGTAGGTTCTCCTGCAACATATGATATAGATTGGAGTACAAATTTTTCAACAGCTCCAGGTTCAGGAACTATTGTTAATAATGTGGCTGGTGTAAATCCTACCGTGTTTTTTTTACCTTTAACATCGTTACCGAATGAATCAAACTTTAGGTATTTTGTTCGTTCAAATTGTGGCGCTGGCAGTACTAGTGTTTGGCAAGGACCTAAATATGGATATTTGGCTAAAACATTACCATATAGTTTGACATTTGAAGATGCTACCAAACTTTTTAACGATGGTTTTACTGGCTTCGGGAGAATTACATCGACCGCCACTTCATTTCCAGGATTAGCAGACAGTCCTGATGGTTTTGGGAATACGGTTATTACTTCAAATAGTGCTACAGCTGTTAGTAATCGTCGTGGTTATACACGAGCAATAAGTTTGGTTGCGGGCGAACAAGTAACTTTTAATTTCAAAACAAAATTATTTCCTGCAACTTCTGCACCAATGACATTTGATTTAACCGTGGGCAGTAACCAAGTGCCAAGTACTCAAACAACTATTATTCAGAGTTTTTCAGAAGCTAATGCAGCGTCATTTACATTAAGAACTGGTACTTGGACAGCACCAACAACTGGTGTTTATTTTTTTGGTTTTCACAACAATTCACCTCAAGCAACAACAACAACTATTGGAAATTTAGTAATTGATTCAATTTCTATCACATCTACAATATTAGCAAATGAATTATTTAATGGTAAATCTTTCTCAATCTCACCAAATCCAGCAGATAAATCTATTAATATTACAAATACTGAAAATATCAGCATTAGCGAAATTACTATTACTGACTTGAATGGTAGAATTGTTAAAACCGAAAAAGTTAACAATATTTCAAACGTCGAAATTAATGTTTCTGATTTAACAACAGGAATGTATTTAATGAAAATTAACAGCGAAAAAGGTATTATTACCAAAAAAATTATTAAAAATTAAATGTAATTTTTTGAAAGTTTTAAGCCAAATCGAAAGATTTGGCTTTTTTTATGCAAGTAATTGATTGAACTTTAAATTGCAACGCTAAACAATATTAATTAGATTTTTACATAATTATTATTTTTGAATGACTAATTGCTACATTTAACTAGATTATAAAATTATCCAACAAACTCCAAAGCTTCCAAATTTACCTTCGATGTAAAAACACCATAATTTACAATGGCTTTGTCTTTTTCGATTTTATCTATTGTTCCAATGGCTTTTCCGTCGAACATTCGCACTCGATCGCCCAATTTCAGAATAACTTTTGGTTTAAAAATTATTGGTTTTTCTTTCTTTTCTTTTTTCTCGACACGAATAGCTTCGACCTTGACTTCGATTTCTTTTTTGACTGCAATTTCTTTTTCTTTCTTGACTAAAGTTTCTTTAACTGATGCTTTTCGACGTTTAGAATTGTCCATTTCGACAATTTTTAAAAATTCGGCCAATAATTCTTTTTTGTTTTTATTATTGAAATATTTCTCGGAAATAGAATCTATTTTTTGACCAATATAAATTAGTTTTTGATTAGAATCATATAATTCCTGATAACTTTCTAATTTTTCCTTTATTTTTAGATTGGTTTTTTCTAATAATTTTCCTTCTTCACGCGCTTTCGATTCTACTTCTTTCAAATCTTGCGAAGTTTTTTCCATTCGTGAACGTTCTTTTTGCATTTTGGCAATTGTGTTATCAAAACGTACTTTTCCGGTTTCGATTTTCTTTTTGGCACGATTAATTAAACCAAACGGAATACCATTTTTTTGTGCAACTTCAAACGTAAACGAACTTCCTGCTTGACCTAAAGCCAGTTTGTACATCGGTTCATAGGTTTTCTCATCAAATAACATATTGGCATTCGTTGCAAACGGTAATTCATTTGCTAGAATTTTTAAATTTGAATAATGAGTTGTAATTATTCCAAAAGCTTCACGATGATAAAATTCTTCTAAGAAAATTTCTGCCAATGCGCCACCCAAATCAGGATCTGATCCTGTACCAAATTCATCTATTAAAAACATAGTTTTAGAATTACATTTTTTTAAAAAATAATTCATATTCTTTAATCGATAACTATAGGTACTTAAATGATTTTCAATAGATTGATTGTCGCCAATATCAGTTAAAATTCTATCAAATAAAAAAGTTTCGCTGCGTTCATGAACAGGAATCAACATTCCAGATTGCAACATTAATTGTAACAATCCAACAGTTTTTAATGATATTGTTTTTCCGCCTGCATTTGGTCCAGAAATAACAATTATTCGATTATTTTGATCTAATTCAATAGTTTGCGGATGCGTAATTTCTTTCTTTTCGTTATTATTCAATAACAAAATCGGGTGAAATGCATCACGGAAATTTAATTTTCTTTCGTTTGTAATTTTTGGCAAAATTCCGTTTATTTTTCTGGCATATTTTGCTTTCGATGCTATCACATCAATATCACTCAAAAAATCTTGATATTTAATAATTAATGGCAAAAAATGACGAATATTATCAGTCAAATGTTTCAAAATACGCTGAATTTCTTCTTTTTCTTCGTATTCTAAATTACTCAATTCACGTGAATATTGCAAAGTAGTTTCTGGTTCAATATAAGCAATACTTCCTGTTTTAGAATTTCCTAGAATTGAACCTTTGACTTTGCGTCGGTACATTGCCAAAACCGCTAAAACCCTACGATTATTTACAAAACTTTCTTTAATATCATCTAAATATCCAAGCGAATTGTATTGCGACATTGCCATGCCAAAACTTTGATTTACTTTGCCACGAACCACGCTCATATCACGGCGAATGTTCAATAAATCTGGACTTGCATTGTCTTTTACTTCGCCATATTTGTCTAAAACATCGTCAATCATATTGATAATGTCTTTGGTATATTCAACTTGTAAAGCTCTAAAATTCAAGTTAGGATAATACTCATCGAACTTTTTTAAATAAAGTAACATAAAATTAACCGTCGTTGAAATGGCAGCAATTTTTCTAAAACTGCCAACTTCTAGAAAGCTATCTTCTATAGCTAAAAACTTGATTTCGTGAGAAATAGTCTCGAATCCATGATTTGGAATTGCATTGTTATTATCAAATGATGAACGATATTCTGATGTTTGCAAAAGTGCTTTTTCTAAAGTAATTGCATCTTGAAAGGGAACAATTTCTAATGCTTTTTGGGCACCAATTTCGGTGTTGCAACCTGCAGAAATGGTCTCTAGAACGGTCGGAAATTGTAAATCTTGTAATGTTTTTTCGGTAATACTTATCATTTAAATGTTTTGTTTTTTGCCATAAAAACTCGAAATCTAGAAAATTAATTTTTATAATATTTTATGCATAATAACTTTGTGTCTTCGTGCCTTTGTTGCAAATTTTTTTGTGTAATTTTCAAAGTTACAACGATTCTATTTAACAAATAAATATTATCTTTATATTTGAAAAAAATTAACTAATGTTTGAAGATGACTTTCTTGTTTCTTGGAATAAAGAACTAAAAACCGAATTCGAAAAAGAATATTTCGATGATTTATTAGACGATGTACAATATGAATATGAACATTACACTTGTTTTCCTCCAGAAAATTTAATTTTTGCAGCTTTTGACAAATGTTCATTTGATAAATTGAAAGTTGTAATAATTGGGCAAGATCCTTATCATGGTTTGGGCGAAGCCAATGGTTTGTGCTTTTCGGTAAACGATGGTGTAAAAATTCCGCCTTCATTGCGAAATATTTTTAAAGAAATCAATGACGATTTGGGACAAATAATGATGCCAAATTCCGGCAATTTAGAACGTTGGGCCAATCAAGGCGTTTTGCTATTAAACAATACATTATCGGTTAGACAACAAATGCCAAATAGTCATGCACATTTGGATTGGAAACTTTTTACTGATAATGTAATTCAATTAATTTCTGATAGAAAAGAAAATGTAGTTTTCTTGCTTTGGGGGAATTTTGCACAAAAAAAGGGTTCAAAAATCGACAGAAATAAACATTTGGTTCTTGAATCTGGACATCCTTCGCCAATGAGTGCCAACCAAGGAAAATGGTTTGGTTGTAAGCATTTTAGTCAAACTAATGAGTATTTGAAATTGAATGGTTTGAATGAGATTTCTTGGTAAAATTTAGACCTTAAAGTTTTTTAAAACCTGTTAAGTCTTTTAAATATCATTCCAAAGTCAATGCTCCCAAAATTTTTTTATTCATGAATTTTCCTCCAGGATATTTGTCGGTATAATCAAGGTTAAGCCAAATATTGCCGCGTTCATCAATGTGATAATTTAATTGTTTGCCTTTCGATTCTTCAGGGAAAAGTACTTTTTTAATTAAATAATTCACATTTTCGAGACTAGATTTTTGACCAATTAGAATTTCTGGATACATGTGACCATCGGTGTGAATGAGTCTTGGCGTACCACCAATTGCACGAACGCAAGCTGCCATAAAAATAGAATGATCGTCGCAATCTCCAGATAAATATTTGGCAGATTCGCTTGCTTTGGCAATGTAATCAGAGTTTTTTGGGTCAGAAACATAATTCCAACGTGAATTTATTTCTTTAAAAACCGCAAAACATTGAATTAGAACTCTATAATTTCCTTTGCGAACTTTAGAAAAATGTTTGGTAGTAGCCATTATTGCAAAATCTCGCACCCGTGGATTTTGATATTCAATTGCATTCAAAATTTTAGATTTATTTGGAAAAGGCAATAATTTTTCGATAATAATATCCTGCGGATTCGGATTATCATTCATTGTATAAATCATTGATTTGTAATCTTCTGAAACGTTTTTGAAACCATATTTATCGAAAATTGTTCCAAATACTAAGGCAATTAAATATAAAAAAACACTCAATAAAGTTACTCGTCGCATTGCTTTTAAAACATACTGAATCACTAACAAAATGATTATAAAAAGTAAAATCTGATCAATATTTAAAACCCAATTCGGATCGATTAAATTTCTATGAAATATAATAAATACTGGAATTGTTATCAATATGTTAAGTATAAATATAATTATAGAATCCCATGGTTTTTTGACCTGAAATTTTGAGGATAAATACCTATAAAAAAGTTTGGCTTTGTCTATCATTTAACAATTGTCAATCAATTAAATTGATTTTACGATTGTTGCAAAAGTACTCTTTTTATCAATAATTTTTAGGTCAAATAATTGATTTTGAATTTTGTTTAACGTTTCTTGGTTTAAATTTTCTTGCGACCATTCGGTTAATGACAACCATTCTTGAATATCTTCGATTTTTAATCCATATCTTGCTGCTAATAATTTATCAATATTTTGAATTTGCTTAAATTCTGAAGTTTTTTTGTTAATGATATTTAATATTTTGCGAATTAATTTTGGATTTTTTTCTAAAGTTTCATTTCGAACTGCAATTACAAAACAAGCCCAAGGTGTTGGGCAATCGCAAATTTTTCTAAAAACTCCAGAATCGACAAGTGGTTTGGTCATAAAACGTTCCCACAAAAAATAATCTGCTTTGCCAGAATTTAAACTTTCGACTGCTCCATCAATTGTATTTACGATTTCGAATTCGAGATTTTCAATATTCCAATCTTGGTTTTTTGAGTTGACAATTGACATTAAATGCGAGCCTGAACCAATCCTTGAGATAGCTGGTTTTTTGTTTTCTAAATCCGATAATTTTCGAAAATCAGATTTAGCATCGACGTGAATTCCCCAAATTAATGGACTTTGGACATAAACTTGAACAATTGAAGCATTGTTTCCAGCTTCAATATCTTTAATAATTCCTTCGGTTAGAATAACAGCAATATCTGTTTCGCCATTTCGCAACATTTGACACATTTTGCCAGTTCCTTCGAGTATATTTGTCCATTGCAAATCGATGTTTTCGGCTTCGAATTCTTTATTTTCTATTGACAAATGCCAAGGAAGATTGAAATGTTCAGGAACGCCAACTATTTTTATTGTTTTCATTTATGCTGAATTTATTTCAGCATCTTTCGATGCAAAATCTGATTAAATATTAATTGAAAGTTGTTGAATACATTTCTCTCGAATTTCCCATATTTCGTCAAATGTAAATTTAGAATTGGTTTCTAACAGCCATTTTTTTATAAAATTTTGATGATAATCTACTTTAAAATCAGCAACTTGAAAAGGTTCTATCTCTATTTCTTCGAGTAAATCGGATTTTATTTTATTAAAATCGGATTCATTTGTAGTTAAATCAACAGTTTTTCCATCTATTTTTAAATAGCAATGTGCTTCGGGAATATAATCGATATTATTTTCAGTAAGATTATTACCAATTTTGGTGTTTTGCTCATTCATTTTATAAATTCCGATGAATAATTTTACGTTTGAAATATTATTTTTATTTGCATAATCTTTTAAATATGCGTGTTTAGAGCTGCAAGTTCCTTTATTTTCTGAAATCACTAATGAAAAATTTTCACGATTAGAATTTCTACCGTAAGGAATTTGTTTAACTAAATTAATGGTTTCTTGAAAAGTCATAATATTATCTGCTATCTGAAAACTGATTACTGCAAACTGTTTTCTAATTGCCACCATTTCCAAATTGCATCATTTTTATCAGGATAATCTTCTACAAATTTCATTCCAATTTTTTGTAAAATATGATTCGATGCACCGTTTTCGAAATGCGTAAAAGCATTCATTTTATCGATTTTCATTGTTTCGAAACCATATTTTAACCAAGCAATTGATGCTTCGGTTGCATAACCTTTATTCCAAAATTTTTGGTTTAATCGATAGCCATAATCATAAAAATTGGTGTTTCCATTTTCGATATGGTCGTTCACAAATTTGATTCCTGTCCAACCAATTAATTCGCCAGTTTCTTTAATTATGGTAGAAAAACGACCAATTCCTCGTTCAACATATTGTTTTTGAACCATTTCGATATAATCGTAAACTTCTTGAATATTGGTACACGGTTTTTGCCAAAGATAATTATGAACTTCTGGGTTTTTATCCATATCGAATAAGGCTTCGGCATCTGAAATTTCAAATGGTCGAAGAATAAGTCTTTCTGTTTCTATAATTAAATCCATAATTTTTATAAACTTTTTAAATCTGATATAATAATTCCAAAACCATCAGGATCGAGAAATAATTTCCCGTTTTCGTTCCAATATGGATTTTTAGATTCTCTAAATTCTATTTTATTTTCGATAATTCTATTTATAATTTCTTGATATTCAGTATGATTTTCGAGATAAAAAACTAAATAATCTTCTTCGCCAAAATTAAGTTCAACAATTTCATTAGATTTGGTGAATTCTAAATGCCAATGTAAATTTGGTTTACCAATGAAAATTCCATCGTAATTATTGTGATTTTCAAAACTTCCTAAAAGTTCGAAACCAAGAATATCAATATAAAAGGATTTTATATTTTCGAGATTGTTGGTATGTCTAGCGAATCTTAGTTTCATTAGTTGATTATTAGCCCCGATAGAAGGGAAAAACGTTTTTATCGATTTTTTTTTCGCTAAAAACTTTTGGAATGATTGCTTCGCCAGTTCGCACTTTCAGGCTCGTGTGCGGGAAATAGCTTCAAATAAATTATTTTTCAATCATCTTTGTTAAAGCATAAGCAATCAATTCATCGACAGCTTTATAAGGATCTTCGCTAAAAGTTCCACTTGCACGATTGGCAATTATGGCATTTAAAGACAGGCAATTGTGTCCCAAAAGTTTACCAAGTCCATAAATTGCTGCGGTTTCCATTTCGAGATTGGTTATTCGGTTGTCTTCAAAATTAAAATTGGCCAATTTATCATTCAGACTTTCATCTTGAATATTTAATCTCAAAACTCGACCTTGTGGGCCATAAAATCCTCCTGATGTCGCCGTAATTCCTTTGTGCATTTTATCAGAAAAAATTTTATTTTCTAAAATTTCTGAACAAGAAATAGCATAAGGTTTCCCTTTTTGTAAATCCCAATTGGTGTGTTTAACAAATGCATCTTCCATTTCAACATTCGAAACATCGTCAATTAAATAAGACCTTAGCATATTGTCTAACCCAAAAGCATATTTACTTAAAACAAAACTATCCACAGGAATATCGGCTTGCAATGAGCCAGAAGTTCCAATTCTGATGATGTTTAATGAAGTTAAAGTTTCTTTAATTTCACGAGTTTTCAAGTCGATATTTACCAAAGCATCTAGTTCATTCATTACGATATCGATATTATCTGGACCAATTCCAGTTGACATAACCGTGATTCGTTTGCCTTTTAATGTTCCCGTTTGGGTTTTAAATTCTCTTTTTTGAGTAGAAAATTCTATCGAATCAAACGATTGTGTAATTTTTTCTACACGATTTTGGTCGCCAACGAATATTATGTCGTGCGCAATATGTTCTGGCAAAAGGTTCAAATGGTAAACACTTCCGTCTGGATTTAGTATTAATTCTGATGATGCTATCATTAAAAATTTGTTTAAATGGTTTATAGGGTTTAAAAGTTTAAAGTTGTATTAACTGTACACTAAAAACTGAATACTGAAGATTTTTAGCCTCCTACTCGTTTAGTTTTGAATCCTTTTTCCTTCAAGATTGTCATTATTTTGTCGCGATAATCACCTTGAATAATTATTGAATCGTCTTTGAAAGTTCCGCCAACGCTTAGTTTGGTTTTAATTTCTTTTGCTAGAATTTTAAAATCTTCGTCTGAACCTTCGTAACCTTCAATTATTGTGGTGGCTTTACCTTTTCGCTTTTCGAATTTGCAAATCATGGGTTCATTTTGAACATATAATTCGTGTTCAACTTCATGTATTGCTTCTTCGGGCAAAGGTTCATGGTTTGGGAAAAGGTTTTTTAGTTGGTCTTGTAAATCCATATTATGAAAAATTTAAAAAAACAAAAGACATCAAGAAAATACTTAATGTCTTATATTTATAATTTTAGGAGTTCTCCCTTTAGGGGTTAGGGGGTTTTCTTGATCAATCCCAAATCAACCAATCTTTCATACAAGAATTCTCCTGCCGAAATATCGTCATAAATTTTTGGATTTTCGGCATCTACACAGCTTTCTAAAACGTCTAAACGCATATCGCTAACTGGATGCATAAAAAACGGAATAGAATATCTCGAAGTTCCCCACAATTCTCTTGGTGGATTAACTACTTGATGTATAGTCGATTTCAGTTTATTATTAGTATGTCTCGACAACATATCGCCAACATTAATAACCAATTCATCAGGCTCGGCCATTGCATCAATCCATTCGCCATCGTGGTTTTTTACTTGCAAACCTTTGCCTTGCGCGCCCATAAGCAGCGTAATCAAGTTAATATCTCCGTGAGCCGCAGCACGAATTGCATTTTCAGGCTCGGAAGTAATTGGTGGATAATGAATTGGTCTTAAAATCGAGTTGCCTTCATAACCATATTTATCGAAATAATGTTCCTCTAAACCAAGATGCAATGCCAAAGCTTGAAGCACAGAAATTCCAGTTTTTTCCAGCATTTGATAAGCTTCTTTTCCAACAACGTTAAATCTTGGAAGTTCAGTAACTTCAACATTATCAGGATATTCGGCTGCATATTTAGAATCTTTATCAACATATTGTCCAAAATGCCAAAACTCTTTCAAATCGCCTTCTTTACGACCTTTTGCGTGTTCTTTACCAAACGAAACATAACCACGTTGACCACCAATTCCTGGAATTTCATATCCATATTTGATATCTAATGGCAACGCAAAAAAGTTCCGAATTTCTCGGTATAATTCTATTACCAAATTATCATTTAAAAAATGCCCTTTTAAGGCAACAAAGCCAATATCTTCAAAAGCTGCACCGATTTCATTTACAAATTTTTGTTTACGTTCCGGGTTACCCGAAAGGAAATCACGCAAGTCAACACTAGGAATATTTTGCATACAATAATTTTATTGTTAATAACTTTAAAGCAATAAATGCTATTGAAAACAAATGTATAGAAAATTTATTTTTAAAAAAAATGAAAGTTGTTAACAATTTATTTTTTTTGGAGCCAATCGCGCTGTCATTCCAATCTTTTTTAAATTGCCACGGGTTTTAACCCGTGCAATTTAAAAAAGGATTTTCCCTTCCATCACGGCTAGGGCAATCGATTTCTATACAACATTCATTCTCGATATTTAATTTTATAAGTTAAAAACCAGAGGAAAAAAATCTGTGAAAATCTGTGCAATCTGTGTCAAAAAAATCATACTTTTACAACTTTAAAAAACCAAAAAATGAATTTCGACAGACAAAACCTTTCCAATCTAAAATTATTAGATTTATATAAAAGATTACTCAAGCCGAGACTAATCGAAGAAAAAATGCTCATACTTATTCGTCAAGGAAAAGTATCAAAATGGTTTTCTGGAATTGGTCAAGAAGCTATTTCTGTTGGAATAACCGCAGCTTTAGACAAAGACGAATACATCTTGCCAATGCACCGAAATTTAGGAGTTTTTACTGGTCGTGACATTCCATTGCACCGATTATTTTCGCAATGGCAAGGCAAAGCCAATGGTTTTACTAAAGGTCGAGACCGAAGTTTTCATTTCGGTACGCAAGAATACAATATAATAGGTATGATTTCGCATCTTGGTCCACAATTGGGCGTTGCCGACGGAATTGCATTGGCAAATAAACTCAAGAAAAACGGAAAAATTACAGCAGTTTTCACCGGTGAAGGTGCAACTTCCGAGGGCGATTTTCACGAAGCTTTGAACATTGCAGCCGTTTGGGATTTGCCAGTTTTATTCGTAATCGAAAACAATGGCTACGGATTATCAACACCAATAAACGAGCAATATCGTTGCGAAAATCTAGCTGATAAAGGCAAAGGTTACGGAATGGAATCGCACATCGTTGATGGAAATAATATTCTTGATGTTTATAATTTAATATCAGAATTGAAAGTTTCAATGATCGAAAATCCAAGACCTATATTATTAGAATTCAAAACTTTTAGAATGCGTGGTCATGAGGAAGCAAGCGGAACAAAATATGTTCCACAAGAATTAATGGACGAATGGGCAGCCAAAGATCCAGTCGAAAATTTCAAAAAATACATTACAGAAATCGGAGTTTTATCTGACGAAATGGACTTTAAATTTAAAGTAGATATAAAAATCGAAATCGATACCGATTGGAAACTGGTGCAAGAAGAACCAGAAATTGTTGCTAGTTTACAAGAAGAGTTGAACGATGTTTACAAACCTTATGAATTCGAAGAAATAAATCCATCATCAGAAACAGAAAATATTCGATTAATCGATGCGCTTTCTAATAGTTTGCGAGAATCCATGCAACGCCACACGAATTTAGTAATTATGGGGCAAGACATCGCCGAATATGGTGGTGCTTTCAAAATTACCGATGGTTTTGTAGATTTATTTGGTAAAGAAAGAGTTAGAAATACGCCCATTTGCGAAAGCGCAATTGTTGCAGCTGCAATGGGTTTATCGATAAACGGATACAAAGCAATTGTCGAAATGCAATTTGCTGATTTCGTTTCGACAGGTTTTAATCCGATTGTGAATTTGTTAGCAAAATCGCATTATCGTTGGCTCGAAAATGCCGATGTTGTCATTAGAATGCCTTGTGGTGGTGGTACACAAGCTGGACCATTTCATTCGCAAACTAATGAGGCTTGGTTTACTAAAACGCCAGGTTTAAAAGTCGTTTATCCAGCATTTCCAGCCGATGCCAAAGGATTATTGAATACAGCGATTAATGACCCAAATCCAGTTATGTTTTTTGAACACAAACAATTGTATCGCTCAATTTATCAAGATGTTCCTAAAGATTATTACACAATTCCTTTCGGAAAAGCATCATTAATTAAAGAAGGAAATCAAGTAACCATAATTTCGTTTGGTGCAGGCGTTCATTGGGCTTTGGAAACATTGAATAAAAATCCAGAAATTTCGGCTGATTTAATTGATTTGCGAACCTTACAACCATTAGATTCTGAAACGATTTTCGAATCTATCAAGAAAACGGGTCGATGCATCATTCTGCAAGAAGATTCAATGTTTGGCGGAATTTCGAGCGATATTTCGGCATTAATCATGGAAAATTGTTTCAAATATCTTGATGCTCCTGTGAAACGGGTGGCAAGTTTAGAAACTCCAATTCCATTTGTAAAAGCATTAGAAGATCAATATTTACCGAAAGTTCGTTTTGAAGAAGAATTATTAGAATTATTGAAATATTAAAAATTATTGGTTGTGTTTTAGAAAATTGTAGGTTTTAACTAAATTTAATTGGATTTTGTCATTTCGACGAAGGAGAAATCACATTAATTGCTCACGTTATGAGATTTCTCCTTCGTTGAAATGACAAAAACTAAGTATTAAATAAATTAATAACTTTTAAAATCTACAGTTTTCTAAAACATAACCAAAATTATTTACCACAAAGACGTAAAGACGCAAAGAAAAAATTCACAATAAACTTCGAGCCTTCGTGACTTTGTAGCAAAAAAAAATAGCAATTTGTATGACGCCGTTGAAAGAAAAATTATTGATTAAAGATGCGACAATCAATAAAGTACAATACGACAAAGAATGGTTTTTCTATCTCGAAGATATGAAATTTCATTTAAAAGAAGACTTGTCAGAAGTCGAATTTGTATATCTTCCTATGATAATTGATGGCGAACAAGAATTTGTAAAATGTGCCAGTTTTGATGATATTATTCGTGGGCGAAAAGAGATTCAATGACAAATTTCAATGGCAATTTCAATTTCAAAAATCAATTTCAATAAAATTAAAATATGAAAATAATAATAAAATCAATATTAATCATCTTAGCAACAACATATGTTCAAACTATTGTCGCACAAGATAAATCAATCAAAATGACAAATCCGTTATTACAAAAAAGTACTTTACAATATCAAGCACCACATTTTGATAAAATTAAAGATAGCGATTTTATTCCAGCATTCGAATATGGATTAAAAGTTCACGATACCGAAATTGATAATATTGCAAACAATAAAGCAAAAGCAACATTCAAAAATACGGTTTTGGCAATCGAAACTTCGGGAGTAGATTTTGATCGAACAACTGGAATTTTTTATAGTTTAACTGGTGCAAATACAAATCCAACTTTGCAAAAAATCGAACAAGATTATGCCGCAATATTTTCGGCTCATAAAGATAAAATTTATTTGAATAGTAAAATTTACAACCGAATCAAAGCATTGGATTTAAAATCTTTGAAAGGCGAAGATAAAAAATTAACACAATATTATTTGCAACAATTTGAATTAGCTGGCGCAAATTTATCTGATTCAGATAAAGATAAAATGAAGAAAATTAATGAAGAATTGGCTGTTTTGAGTACAACTTATTCCAACAAATTATTGATTGCAAGAAAAAACGGAGCAGTTTTATTTGCCGAAGAAAAAGAATTAGATGGATTAAGTACTGCGGATATTGCTGCTGCAAAAGTTAATGCTACAGAAGCTGGAAAAGTTGGGTACTTAATAGGTTTATTGAATACAACTCAACAACCGCCGTTGCAAAATATGAAAAATCGTGCTTCTAGAGAAAAATTATTTAAATCGGCATTTACTCGTTCAGAAAAAGGCGATGATGGCGATACTCGAGAAACTATAGAAAAAATGGCGAAATTGCGATTGCAAAAAGCCAAATTAATGGGCAAGAAAAGTTTTGCAGAATGGCGTTTACAAGATCAAATGGCTCAAAAACCATCAGTAGCTATGAATTTGTTGGCAACTTTGGCAAAACCAGCAGTTGAAAAATCTAAAATCGAAGCCAAAGATATTCAGGATTTAATTGATGCTCAAAAAGGAGGTTTCAAACTCGAACCGTGGGATTGGAATTTTTATTCAGAGCAGGTTCGAAAAGCAAAATATGACTTGGATGCAAGTCAAATTAAACCCTATTTTGAAGTCAATACAGTACTGGAAAAAGGTGTTTTCTTTGCAGCCAAAAAAATGTACGGAATCACTTTCAAGGTTCGAAAAGATTTGCCAGTTTATAATCCAGAAGTTGTGGTTTATGAAGTTTTTAATGATAAAAATGAATCAATTGCGATTTATTATTTAGATTTTTATACTCGTGATAATAAAAATGGTGGTGCTTGGATGAATAATTTTGTGAGTCAATCGCATTATTTGAAACAAAAACCAGTTATTGTTAATGTTTATAATTTTGCAAAACCATCAATAGGCAATCCATCTTTGATAAGTTTTGATGATGTTACGACTATGTTTCACGAGTTTGGTCACACGCTTCACGGATTATTTGCCAATCAGCAATATGTAACACTTTCTGGAACAAATGTGCCTAGAGATTATGTCGAATTTCCATCGCAAATCAATGAACACGCTGCATTGGATCCAGAAGTTTTAAAAAATTATGCAATTCATTATCAAACAAAAGAAGTGATTCCGCAAGCATTGATAGAAAAAATCAAGAAAGCAGAAACATTCAATAAAGGATATGATGTAACCGAACTTCTTGCCGCCGCAACCCTAGATATGGCTTGGCATAGCGTAGAAAACGAAGCCGATTTCAAACCTGCGTTAGAGTTTGAAAAAGAAGCTTTAACAAAATATGGTTTGTTGGTAAATGAAGTTCCAACACGTTATCATTCGCCTTATTTTGCTCACATTTGGGGTGGCGGCTATTCGTCTGGTTATTACGCTTACACTTGGTCAAAAACTTTAGATTACAACGCTTTTGATTGGATGCAAGCCAATGGCGGATTGACTAGAGCCAATTGCGACCGTTTCAAAAAATACATTTTATCAGTTGGAAATTCGGTCGATTTGAACAAAGCATTTAAAGATTTTATTGGTCACGAAATGCAAATTGAACCTTATTTGAAAAATGCTGGGTTGAAGTAAATTATTGAATAAAATATAATATTTTGAAAATTATCTAATTATCTAATTTTCTAATTTTCATATTCTCTAATTAAACCTATATTTGCAATCCTAGAAAAAATTAAAAACTTAAAATGAAAATATCTTACAATTGGTTGAAACAATTCATTAAAATTGATTGGAAATCCGAAGAAACATCCAATTTACTAACAGATTTAGGACTTGAAGTAGAAATTGTCGAAAAATTTCAATCAGTTAAAGGTGGATTAGAAGGAATTGTCGTTGGACACGTTTTAACATGCGAACAACACCCAAACGCTGATAGATTAAAGGTAACAACAGTCGATATTGGCGATTCGAATGTAATTCAAATTGTTTGTGGAGCAAGTAACGTTGCTGTTGGTCAAAAAGTTCCAGTTGCAACAATCGGAACAATTTTATATGATAAAAATGGTGAATCATTTGTAATTAAAAAAGGAAAAATTCGAGATGTAGAAAGCCACGGAATGATTTGCGCCGAAGACGAATTGGGTTTAGGATCAAGTCACGATGGAATAATGGTTTTGGATTCAAAATTAAAACCAGGAACCTTGGCGTCGACAGTTTTTAATATTGAAAATGACGAGATTTTCGAAATTGGACTTACTCCAAATCGTGCCGATGCAATGTCGCATTTAGGAACTGCAAGAGATTTAAAAGCTGGAATGTCACAAAAAGGAGTAAATGTTGAATTTATAACACCATCAGTTAGTAGTTTTAGAATCGATAAACGAACACTAAAACTCGATGTCGATGTAGAAGACACAAAACTTTGTCCAAGATATTGTGGCGTGACCATTTCTGGAATTGAAGTAAAAGAATCGCCAGATTGGTTAAAAAATCGTTTAAAATCTATTGGAATAAATCCGAAAAATAATATTGTCGATGTAACCAATTATGTATTGCACGAATTAGGGCAACCACTTCACGCATTTGACGCAAGTAAAATTTCTGGAAAAATAATTGTTAAAACTTTAAAAACTGGAACAAAATTTACAACTCTTGATGATGTAGAACGCATTTTGCATGAAGAAGATTTAATGATTTGCGATGCCAATGGACCAATGTGTATTGCTGGAGTTTTTGGCGGAAAAAATTCTGGAGTTTCTGAAAACACAAATTCTATATTTTTGGAAAGTGCTTATTTTAATCCGGTTAGTATTAGAAAAACTGCAAAAAGACATTCTTTAAGTACTGATGCTTCCTTTAGATTCGAACGAGGAATTGACCCGACAATTACCGAATATGCTTTGAAACGTGCTGCACTTTTAATTCAAGAAGTTGCTGGCGGAGAAATCACAATGGATATTGTAGATATTTATCAGAAAAAAATAGAAGATTTTCCTGTTTTCTTAAACTTCGAAAAAACTAGAAAATTAATTGGTCAAGATTTACCAAAAGAAACAATTAAAAATATATTAGCTTCGTTAGACATTAAAATTACTAGCGTTTCTGATGCTGGTTTGGGATTAATTATTCCGTCATATCGTGTTGATGTTCAAAGAGAAGTCGATGTTGTCGAAGAGATTTTAAGAGTTTATGGATACAATAATATTATTTTTTCTAAAAAATTAAATGCAACAGTTTCTAATTCTGCTAGAACCGAAGATTATAAAATTCAGAATATAATTGCCAATCAATTAAATTCTTTTGGTTTTAATGAGATGATGGCAAACTCGTTAACCACGGCAGAATATGCAAAATTATCAGACTTGTTGAAAGATGAAAATAATGTTACAATGCTAAATCCGTTGAGTAACGATTTGGCAACAATGCGACAATCGTTATTGTTTTCAGGCCTAGAAGCAGTTTCGTATAATATTAATCGTAGAAATTCTGATTTAAAATTATTCGAATTCGGAAAAACATACCATAATTATGATAATGTTTATAGTGAAAACAAACATTTATCGCTGTTTTTGACTGGAAATAGAAATGAAGAGTCTTGGACAAATGCTCAAAAACCATCAGATTTCTTTTTATTTAAAGGATACATTAAAACTGTTTTTGATCGACTAGGAATTAATAAAAACAAAATTCAACCATTAACTAATGATGTTTTTGCCGAAGGATTGGCATTTTCTATTGGAAATGATATTTTAATCGAATTCGGAACTGTTAAAAAATCGATATTAAAAAATTTCGATATTAAACAAGAAGTTTTTTATGCCGATTTTAATTGGTCAGCAATTTTAAAATTGATTTCAAATAAAATAAAATTCGTGGAAATTCCAAAATATCAAGAAGTTCGTCGTGATTTATCGCTTTTATTAAATGATGAAGTTTCATTCGAAAATATTTACAAAACAGCAAGATTATCAGAAAAAACATTGCTAAAAGAAATTGATTTATTTGATGTTTATCAAGGGAAAAATTTACCTGATGGAAAAAAATCTTATGCAGTAAGTTTCATAATTCA
The DNA here is from genome assembly GCA_043778105.1 of Bacteroidota bacterium. Taxonomy (GTDB): domain Bacteria; phylum Bacteroidota; class Bacteroidia; order Flavobacteriales; family Flavobacteriaceae; genus Flavobacterium. The sequence goes on along the minus strand of JAYWGV010000144.1, from coordinate 15,274 downwards.
AGACAATTCTAAAACTCTAGAAGAGGATCAAATAGATAAAGTCATGAAAAAAATTCAAAAAAACCTAGAAATTGAATTAGGTGCAAGTTTGAGATAATTTTTTTGGCTTGGTTCTATTAATATCAGCAATTACTTCAGTTATATTTGCTAATTTTTTGTCATTCGACGAAGGAGGAATCTCATAAGTTGCTCACGTTATGAGATTTCTCCTTCGTTGGAATGACAAAAGCTGTAAATAATAGAAATAAGCGATTTTTCAAAAATTAATAAAATCCAATTTTAAAAAATAGTTGAATTTTTCATTTAAAATTACATATTTTTGATTATTAAAAGATTAACATTAGTTCAGGTAAAAAAAATAAGTCTTGAACAATGATTTTTAAATACTATTTGCTAAATTAGATTAAAGTTTGACATTGATCAGATTTTATTTAAAACAGTCGAATATGTTAATAGATAGAACAAATTTAGAAATCGAATTGAAAAAATATCGTGCAAAAGAATCTAATGAAATTGATTTTTTAAACGAAGTTAAAGCGTTTTTGAGCAATGACGATGATTTGCGCAATGCAATAAAACAGAAAATTAAAGGCTCAAGTTCAACAAAACATAACAATTTTGACTTTGATTTACTTGAAACCGACAAAATTTATCATGTGCAACAGATAAAAGATATTTGCATTGATTATAGATTGCGTTTTTTGGATAGTTCGTTTTTTAAAAATGACATTCCTGAGGAAGCTATTTCAAAAATTAAATATCTTGAAAAAGACCATAATATTACACTTGAAGGATTCAAAATTATGGCACCTTCAAAGCTTTTTCAATTAAAAAATTATGATGATCCTTTGCTTTTCGCTCCGATTGGCAATAATTATTATTATTTAATTCACAAATGGGGAAATGACATCAATCCGTTCAGGAAAATTGCAGTTCGACCTTTTAGAGATTTTGGAAGTTTATTAATTTTTTTATTTGCAATTAGCGCTTTTATTGCGATTGTAACACCAGGAAACCTCTTTGGTCCTGGCAATGAAGACATTTTTAAAGTAGTTTGTTGTTTATTTATTTTTAAATCACTTTCGGCAATTGCCTTGTACTTTTGTTTTTGGCAAGGAAAAAATTTTAATGAAGCAATCTGGAACAGTTCGTTTTATAACTAAATCAATTAAAAAAAATCGCTAAAATTTAAATTTAGCGATTTTTTTTTGATATTATTCGTAGTTTTGTTTTAAACTAAAAAATAATATTTCTATAAATGCAAAACAATTTAACTTGGCAAGAATTCGAAAAAGTAGAAATGCGAGTAGGCACAATCATTGATGTAAATGATTTTCCCGAAGCAAGAAAACCAGCTTTTCAACTCACGATTGATTTTGGTCAAGAAATCGGAATCAAGAAAACTTCTGCACAAATAACTGATTATTATTCTAAAGAAAATTTAATTGGAAAACAAATAATTGCAGTAATAAATTTTCCAAAAAAGCAAATTGGCAAGTTTATGAGCGAATGTTTAATACTCGGTTCTATTGGGCTTAAAAACGATATTGTTCTACTTTCGCCAGATTTTAAAGTAGAAAATGGTTTAAGAATTGGATAATTTATAATTCAAATTTATTGGCAATAACAGCTTCTTGGGTTTCGAATTTATTATGAATTGCCAAAATAATTACTCCGAATAAAACAGCAACAACAATTAAAATTGTATTTAAAATTCCTTCGGTTCCAAACGAAACTTTTATAAGGATTGTCGAAATAATAAAACCCGAATTTCGAATAACTTTACTAAATTTATCTGATAAGAAAAACGAAAACAATAAAATTAAAACCTCAACTAAAATTAATACTGTAAAAAATTCATCAAAAAATATAGAGTTTATGTCTTTTATTTTTTTTACTAAATCGGTTATTGAGAAAAAACTTTCGTAAATCCAATGCAATAAACTGTAGCTTGACATTACAAGAAAAATCGGAATTAAAATAATTGCAAAAACATTTTTAAGTTTTATAAAATTTGTTACTGATATTGTTTTTTGAATTTTCATTTGATTGGTTTCATTGGCTTTATTAAGCTTATAAAAAACATAAATCAGATAAAACAAAATAATTGTTGCCAATAAATCTAATCCAAAATTGATATTGAACTTTGACAAATACCAAGTTTCGTTGAATTCTAATTTCGATAAATCCTTAAAAATTCGTCGAATAATAATCAATGTAATAATTTCGTACTGTTTACCTATATATATCGTAGTTGATTTTGGCAAATAATAAACCAATAAATAAACTTCATAAATCAAAATAAACGAAAATGGTGTGTAAATCGCCGAAATCGGGTCATTTAATAAACTAGATTGATATTTGATTTTTATGAAATTAAAATCGACCAAACCAATTATTAATAAATGCAATAAAAAACTTATAATAGCAATTCCAACAAATATTTTTTCGCTTTGGTGTTTGGTTTTTTCCGACAAAAGTTTAGCATATAAAAAGTCGAATAATTTTTGAAGTTGTATCATAGGCTATAAAATTACAATAAAAAAGCTTGAAACATTTTCTATTTCAAGCTTTTAACTTTCGTTCATCGATATATCTTCATTCGAGCCTTTCGAATTTGTTAAAGAAAAATATTAAATATCATCAAATTCTAAACTAGTAAAACTTTTTTCAGAATTTTCAGTAATTTGAGATGTTAATTCTTTTTTGAAATCTTTTTGATGGCGTTCAGAAATTACTTCTTCGCCTTTTTGGTTTAAGACATAATTTGTCATTTCGCCAAGAATTTCGGCAAATTCCTTGAAATCTTCTTTATACAAATAAATTTTTTGTTTCTTGAAATGATAAGAACCATCTTCTTCGGTAAACTTTTTACTTTCGGTAATCGTCACATAATAATCGTCGGCTTTGGTAGCGCGAACATCAAAAAAATAGGTTCTTCGTCCAGCTCTTAGCACTTTCGAAAAAATTTCTTCTTTCTCTAATAAATCATTTTCTCTCATTGTTTTTCGTAGTTTTTTTTCAAATCAAATATCTAAATAAAACTGTTAGTAAGCAACAATTAAGTCAATTCTTTTTCAGAAAGTTGTTTGTAATACAAATCTTTATAATAACCATCATTCAAAATTAACTGATTATGCGAACCTTCTTGCAAAATTTTTCCATCTTCAAGAATAATTATTTTGTCTGCATTTTTTGCCGAAGAAACTCTGTGAGAAACAATTATTGTGGTTTTGTTTTTGCAAATTTCTAATAAATTATTCAAAATAATCTCTTCAGTTTCGGTATCAACTGCCGATAAACAATCGTCTAATAAAAGAATTTCTGGATCTTTAATTATGGCTCTTGCAATTGAAACTCGCTGTTTTTGCCCACCTGATAAAGTTATACCTCTTTCGCCCAAAACAGTTTCATATTGTTTCTGAAAATCCATAATATTGTCGTGAACAACAGCTTGTTTGGCTGCGATTTCGACTTCTTCGAACAACGCATTTTCTTTACCAAATTTAATATTATTGATAATCGAATCCGAAAAAAGAAAAGCATCTTGTGGCACAATTCCAATATTATTTCGCAAATCGAACAGATTTTGTTGTTTAATGTTAATATTGTCAATCAAAATTTCGCCATTCGTAACATCGTACATTCGACTTATTAATGATAAAATACTAGATTTTCCAGAACCTGTTTTTCCAAGAATTGCCAATGTTTCGCCTTTATTTATCGTAAAAGAAATATTGTTTAATGCTTCGATATTTGTGTCTTCATAAATAAAACCAACATTTCTAAATTCAATTTTTCCAGAAATTTCAGATTTATTTGGATTACTATTTTCAATATCGGGAACGATTTTCAAAAACTCATTGATTCGCTTCATCGATGCTTCGGCTTCTTGAACCATCGACGAAACCCAGCCTAATGAAGCAACTGGCCATGTTAATTTATTGATGTATAAAATAAAAAGCACAACAGTTCCAATTTCTAAAATTATGCCATTCATAAACATCATTCCACCAAAATAGATTACGACTAAATTACTAACACCAATCAAAGCCAGCATTAATGGTCCAAAAAGTGAATTAATTTTGGCTAAACTAAGGCTTTTGGTTTTGCTTTCATTTGCCAAATCCAACATTTCTAATTGGTATTTTTCTTCTAATGAGTAAGCTTTAATAACTCGAATTCCTGAGAAAATTTCTTGAGTGAAACTCGAAACTTTAGACAAATATCTTTGAAAAACTGTACTACGTATATTAATTTCTTGACTAATCTTGAATATAAAAAAAGACAAAATTGGCAAAGGTAAAAGTGCATATAAAGTCAGAGTTTTCGAGGCACCATACATGCTATAAATAACCAATGCAAACGTAATAAAAGTATTAATAATGTACATAATTGCTGGTCCAGCATACATTCTTACTTTTCCGACATCTTCAGAAATTCGGTTCATTAAATCGCCAGTTCGATTCTGTTTATAAAAACTTTGCGACAAATTTTCGTATTGCTTGAAAACCTCATTTTTTAAATCGAATTCTATATGTCGTGACATGACAACCAATGCTTGACGCATAATAAAAGTAAACAATCCTGCAATTAAAGTTGCAATAATTACCCAAATTATATTTTCGATTAGTTGACCTCGAAAACTTGCAATTATTTCTGGCGATAATTTTTTTAAATTTGTTAAATTATCAAATTTTTGAATATCATTAAAAGATTGACTTATTAATTTCAATGAATAAATAGAAAATACTTGAGCCGTAATTGTGGTAATTATTCCAAGTATAAACCTGAATTTATATTTGACAAAATACTTATTGATATGTTGTAATTCTTTCATTTAATTAATAATATTATTGCGAATTTTATTGATTTTAGTGATAAATGTTGAAAATTATTTAATTTACTAATATTTGTAAATAATAAAATTTATTAACAAATTCGTAATTTAATACAAATTTAAAGTATTATTTTGAATTTAATTTTAAATTTGCCTTAATAGAATGAATAAATCGCATTTAAAACAAAAGTTATGACATCAGAAATCTTATCAGCATCAGAACTTCATAAAATAGACCCAGTTTTTGGTCAACCATCTTTCAATGATCACGAGCAAATCGTTTTTTGTAATGACAAAGATACGGGTTTAAAAGCAATTATTGGCATTCACAATTCGGTTATGGGACCAGCACTTGGCGGAACAAGAATGTACAATTATGCCAATGAATGGGAAGCTTTAAACGATGTGTTGAGACTTTCTAGAGGAATGACTTATAAATCTGCAATAACTGGCTTGAACATTGGTGGCGGAAAAGCAGTGATTATTGGCGATGCTAAAACGCAAAAAACTCCAGAGTTAATGCGCAAGTTTGGCGAGTTTGTTCATTCATTATCAGGACGATACATCACTGCCGAAGATATTGGCATGGAAACCAAAGACATGGATATCGTTAGAGATGTAACGCCTTATGTAACTGGAATTTCTGAATCACGTGGTGGATCAGGAAACCCAAGTCCAGTAACAGCTTTTGGCGTTTTTATGGGAATGAAAGCTGCCGCAAAATATAAATTCGGCAACGAAAATCTTGCTGGCAAAAAAGTTTTGGTCCAAGGAATTGGTCATGTTGGTGAAACATTGGTCGATTATTTAACCAAAGAGGGAGCAATTGTAACAATTACTGACATCAACGAAGATAGAATGCTAGAAGTTGCAAAAAAATACAACACAATTGTTTATTCTGGTTCAGATTTATACACCGCCGACGTCGATATTTATGCGCCTTGTGCAATGGGTGCAACGCTCAACGACGATTCTTTAAAGAAATTGAAAGCCAAAGTTATTGCTGGTGCGGCCAATAATCAATTGGCAAATGAAGTAATTCACGGTCAAATGTTAAAAGAAAGAGGAATCGTTTATGCACCAGATTTCTTGATTAATGCTGGCGGAATTATAAATGTATATGCAGAGTTGGTTCATTATGATCGTGCAGAAATAATGAAACGTACCGAAAATATCTACAACACAACGCTCGAAATTTTTGATTATGCTGATGCCAATAATTTAACTTCGCACCAAGCGGCATTATCAATTGCTCAAAACAGAATCGATATTCGTAGAAAAGAAAATGCTAAATAATTTTCAACAATAAATATGATTTTTATAAATCGATTTCTTTGCGTTTTAGTACTAATTTTAGTTTCTTTTTATGCAAATGCTCAAGAAATTAGGCATCCAAAAAACGAATTTCGTGCCGTTTGGATAGCAACTGTTGCTAATATTGACTGGCCAAAACAACGCACAGATTCGGTTGCAAAACAACAAAAAGATTTTATTGAAATTCTAGATGCTTATAAAAAACTAAATTACAATGCTGTAATTGTTCAAGTCCGAAGTGTTGGCGATGCTTTCTATGAATCTAAATTGGCACCTTGGTCAAGATTTTTGACAGGCAAAGAAGGACAAGCTCCAAAAAACAATTTTGATTTTCTTGCTTGGATGATTCAAGAATCACACAATCGTGGGTTCGAATTTCACGCTTGGTTCAATCCTTATCGAGCAACATCTGATTTAAATTTAAGAAATCTTGACCCTAAACACGATTTTTTTGTTCATAATGATTGGATGATAAAATATGGTGACAAATATTATTACAATCCAGGTTTGCCAGAAGTCGAATCTCATTTAATAAAAATTGTCGAAGAGGTTGTCCAAAAATATGATATTGACGCTGTTCATTTCGATGATTATTTTTATCCTTATCGTATAAATAAAGTAGAATTTAATGACAAAACTGCATTCGAAAAATATGGAAATGGATTATTAATTGACGATTGGCGGCGTTCGAATGTCAATAATTTAGTTCAGAAATTGAACATTGCTATAAAAAACATCAAACCTTATATTCAATTTGGAATTAGTCCATTTGGCGTTTGGCGCAATAAATCTAAAGACGAAAAAGGTTCAGAAACTCAAGCAGGACAAACTAATTATGATGATTTGTTTGCCGACACAATGCTTTGGGATGAAAAAAAATGCATAGATTATATTATTCCGCAGTTGTATTGGAGTTTGGATCATCCAAAAGCATCACATTCTAAACTATTAAAATGGTGGTCCCAAAATTCTAAAAATGTTGCTTTATATATAGGTAACGGAACTTATAAAATAAAAACCGATTCTGACAAAAGATGGAACAACGAATTAGAAATTCCAAACCAAATAGATTCAGCAAGAACTTATAAAAATATTGCTGGAAATGCCTATTTTAGTGCAAAATCTCTAATAAATAAAAATTTAAATGTTGTAAAAATTTTAAACGAAAATCAATACAAATATCCGGCAATTCCTTATGTTGTTCCTAATTTTAAAAAAGAAATTACAGTAACTCCATTTGTTGAATCTATTGCAAAAAATGACAATTCGTTTACAATAAAATTACCAATGTATAATGTTAGAAGTTTAGTTTTATATGGTATAAAAAGCGATTCAGAAATCAATATTAACGATGCTTCACAAATTATTGATAAATTTTTTGTAAAAGAAATTAATGGGCTTTTACAAATTGATATTCCAGCCAAAAATATCATTGAAAGTAATAAGTATGCCATTACTTTTATCGATTTATTTGGAAATGAAAGCAATTCGATTGCAATTAGTTTTAAATAGATGCATTCGTTTTTAAAAAAGTAAAAAGTTTTGCGCAAATTTGACTTATTTCAAGTAGCAATTTTGTTTTAAATTTAGAGTCTGTTTAAATTTCGGGCTTTACTTTCTAATCTAAAATTTTATTATGAAATTTGTGAAATTAAAATTTAAAAACTGAAGTGGTTTAAACTTTTTTGATTGAAGCGAAAAATTAGGATTTTTGTTTCAGATTTTAGACTTTTTTAATTGCATAGCATCGCTATAGAATTAAAAAAATCTGAAATATGGGGCAAAAAGACAATTTTGCAGCCAATTGAAAAAAGTTTAAACCACTTCACTATCTCATTTGTGATAATTTGCGTAATTTGTGGTCAAAAAATATAGTCATTAACAGTTTAATTAAATAGTAAAAAATTATCACATTATAAGAAATCATAATTAAAACTTATTTTATAAATCACAAATTTTTTTAAATTTGTAAAGTACAAAATCAAAAAACTAAACAATATGGAAAATATGAATAACTCAAGCGGTACAGGAAAATGTCCTTTTTCTAGCGGAGAAGTTAAAAAAGCGGCTGGCACAGCACCTACAAATAGAGATTGGTGGCCAAATAGTTTAAAATTAAATATTTTGCGCCAACATTCGTCTTTATCAAACCCAATGGATAAAGATTTTAATTATGCCGAAGCTTTTAAAAGCATCAATTTTGCTGAATTAAAAAAAGATGTAAATGATTTAATGACCACGTCTCAAGATTGGTGGCCAGCAGATTATGGTCATTATGGTCCATTTATGATTAGAATGGCTTGGCACGCTGCTGGAACATATAGAATTGGTGATGGTCGCGGTGGTGCTGGTTCTGGAATGCAACGATTTGCACCTTTAAACAGTTGGCCAGATAACGGAAATCTTGATAAAGCGAGACTTTTACTTTGGCCAATAAAACAAAAATATGGCAAAAAACTTTCTTGGGCAGATTTAATGGTTCTCGCAGGAAATTGCGCTCTTGAAACAATGGATTTTAAACCTTTTGGTTTTGGTGGCGGTCGTGAAGACCAATGGGAACCGCAAGAAGACATTTATTGGGGATCAGAAAAAGAATGGTTAGGCGACGAGCGTTACACAGGCGACCGTGAACTCGAAAATCCGCTTGGCGCAGTTCAAATGGGATTGATTTATGTAAATCCGCAAGGACCAAATGGCAATCCTGATATTTTAGGTTCGGCTAGAGACATTCGCGAAACTTTTGGAAGAATGGCAATGAATGATGAGGAAACAGTAGCTTTAGTCGCTGGTGGACACACTTTCGGAAAAATGCACGGCGCAGCAGATCCTGATGTTTATGTTGGTCCAGAACCTGAAAGATCATCAATCGAAGAACAAAGTTTGGGTTGGAAAAATAAATTTGAATCTGGAAAAGGAGAACATACAATAACCAGCGGATTAGAAGGTGCTTGGACAACTACTCCAACTAAATGGAGCAACAATTATTTCGAAAACTTGTTTGGTTTCGAATGGGAATTGTTTAAAAGTCCAGCGGGTGCACACCAATGGAAACCAGTAAACAATGGCGGTGCAGGAACAGTTCCAGATGCTCATAATCAATCAAAAAGTCACGCACCAGTTATGACAACTGCCGATTTGGCAATGCGATTTGACCCAGAATACGAAAAAATTTCTAAACGTTTTTTTGAAAATCCAAATGAATTAAAAGATGCTTTTGCTCGTGCTTGGTTCAAGTTAACGCATCGAGATATGGGACCAATCGAAAGATATTTAGGACCAGAAGTTCCTCAGGAAGAGTTAATTTGGCAAGACCCAATTTCTAAAAATTCTGATTATTTATTGAATGAAAGCGATATTTCTGAATTAAAATCTAATATTGCAAATACTGGATTATCCGTTTCAGAAATGGTTGCAACTGCTTGGTCATCGGCATCGACATTTAGAAATTCTGATAAACGTGGTGGAACTAACGGAGCGAGAATTGCACTAGAGCCGCAAAAAAATTGGGTCGCTAATAATCCATCTCAATTAGCAAAAGTACTTGAAATTTTAAATGGAATTCAATCATCATTTAATGCAAATGGAAAACAAGTTTCATTGGCAGATTTAATTGTTTTAGCTGGAAATGTTGGAATTGAAAAAGCTATTCGAAATGGTGGAATGTCAATAAATATTCCGTTTACAGCTGGTCGAAATGATGCAACACAAGCCCAAACAGATGTAGCTTCGTTTATGGTTCTTGAACCAAAAGCCGATGGATTTATTAATTATAAAAACCAAAAACACAGCGTTTCTGCCGAAGAAATGTTGGTTGATAAAGCGCAATTAATGACTTTGACTGTTCCAGAAATGACTGTTTTGGTTGGTGGAATGCGCGTTTTGAATACTAATTTTGGACAGACGAAAAATGGAGTTTTCACAAATAAATCAGAAATTTTATCAAATGATTTCTTCTTGAATTTATTAGATATGAACACAACTTGGCAATCGGTAAACAATTCGCAAGATGAGTTTGAAGGTAGCAATCGTGCTACAAATGAGTTAAAATGGAAAGGTTCAAGAGTAGATTTAATTTTCGGATCAAATTCTGAATTGCGAGCTATTGCTGAAGTTTATGGTTGTTCTGATTCGAATACTCAATTTGTAAATGATTTTGTTGCAGCTTGGAGCAAAGTTATGAACTTGGGTCGTTACTAGATAACATTACGTCTGTTCGAGTGTTTTAATAAAAATGCGACAGCTTTTTTTATTAAAAATTATCGAGAACTTTTAATTTAAATAATAAAAATCGCAATTAAATCTTAGATTTGTTGCGATTTTTTACTTTAGTTAATTTATGGAAATAATTATAATTTCAATTGTTGCTTTCTTGACCGCAATTCTAACTTTCTTTTCAGGATTTGGATTAGGAACAATTTTGACACCAGTAATGATGTTATTTTTTCCAGTCGAAATTGCTATTGCGTTGACTGGCTTGGTTCATTTTTCGAATAACATTTTCAAATTGTTTTTGGTTGGCAAAACATTTGACAAAGAAATTTTAATTCGTTTTGGAATTCCTGCTGTAATTTTCGCATTTATTGGCGCAACATTACTTTTGAAAATTCCGAGTCAAGTTCCAATTTATACCTATTATATGTTTAACAAAGTTTTTGAAATTTATTTAATAAAACTTATTGTCGCTATTTTAATGATGTTTTTTGCAGTTATTGATTTAATACCATTCTTTAATAATCTTCAATTTAATAAAAACAAATTACCAATTGGTGGTGCATTTAGCGGTTTTTTTGGAGGATTAACTGGTGCTCAAGGTGCCTTGCGAAGTGCTTTTTTGATTCGTTCAGGAATGTCAAAAGAAGCATTTATTGGCACTACTGTCGTTATTTCGAGTTTTGTAGATTTAACCAGATTAAGTGTTTATTCAAGTCGATTGTTGCAAATTGATTTAAAAGAAAATTTGCCATTGATTATATTCGCAACTTTATCAGCAATTTCAGGAGCTTTTATTGGCAATAAATTATTAAAAAAAGTTACTTTGGATTTCTTACAAAAAACAGTTGCAATTATGCTTTTGTTGATTTCTTTGGCTTTAGCTTTAGGATTGATTTAAATTTTTTAAGCACATAAAATCTTAATTACATTAAACCGATTATATTTTATTACAATAATCTTTGACAAAGTTTAAAACTTTGTCAAAGTTGTTCAGGAAAACTTTTCAGGATGTAAGAATATTTATTCGGTTTAATATAATGCAGTTTTTATATTTATAAAATCAAGTTAAACCAACAACCAAATTAAATTAATCATTGTAAATTTTAAATCAAAATGACCTTCGATAATTTGTAAAACAGTAATCGAAATAGTTATAATTATTGGTTTTTTATATTTTTTGATAAAATTTTTCATGGTTCAATTTTAGTTGTATTTCATGTTATATAAGATAAATACAAAATTTAAGTTTAAATATTTACATCAAAAACAATTATTTAATGTAAATTTCATTAACAACAATTAGAATTTGGCGAACAACATTCGGCAATTTGTTCTTGCAAATCGCTCATTTTTATTTTAACTTTTTCAATTGGAAAACCACAAGAATCTTTGGCAAGACAATCGGTTTGTTTATTTGTCAAAATGAATTTATTGTCAATAAATTCCAATCCAAATTTTCCGATAGTTTCTTGCTGATATTCAATTTCTAGATCAAGATCTTCGCCATCGAAAACATTATCGGTTGAATTAATAATTTTTACTATCATTTTTGGATCCAATCTGTGCCAATAATCGACCGAAGTCCAAAGTTGCAAAGATGCCGTTTTTACAATTCTGAAAGTGTTACCGCAATCGGTAAAGTTTTTGGTCGTCATTCCGACTTCGGTAATATGAAAATGTGGTGGTATTTTATTGCCATTTGGCAAATATAAATCTAGTGTTTCAAGATTTTCGAGTTGATTTTTAAATTGAGATAGTTTCATATAATATTAGATTTTAAATATTTAGATTTTAGATTTGATTTTTAGATGCTAGACTTTTAGACGCTAGATTTATAGACTTTAGATATTTAGATGATAGAATTTTAGACGCTAGATTAATAGACTTTAGACTTTTAGACTTTAGACTTTTAGACGTTAGATTAATAGACTTTAGACTTTAAGACTTTAAGACTTTAAGACTTTAGACTGAAAGCTGATCACTGAACACTGAACACTGAACACTAAATCAGCAACATTTAATTTCAAGTTTAGATTTAATTTTCTGAAAATAACTTTCGAATATTGACAATGTTTTTGAATTTAAACAATAACAAATTGATGTTCCTTCGATAGTTCCTTGAATAATATTTGCATTTTTTAATTCTTTCAAATGTTGCGAAACTGTGGGTTGCGACAATGTCAAATGATTAACAATATCACCACAAATGCAATCATCGACCGACAATAAAAAATCAATAATTGCAATTCTTGCTGGATGAGCCAATGCTTTGAATAATATTGCAATCTCATTTTGACTATCAGTAAATTGCTCGGTTTTTGAAACTCCCATAATTAATTGTATTATTATATTGCAATATTACGATATATATTTTAAATAAAAAATAAAATCACGTATTTATACGCATAAACAATTTATTAGATTGGTATATTTTTGTAAAATCAAAAAAAAATAAATCAAGAATACATGAAAAATAATTTGTTTTATTTACCAAGAAATAGCATGAAAAATTTAAATACATTAAAAAAAATTGGTGTAACAATATTAATAATTATGCTCATTATTTTTTACATATTAGCATTTACAACACTTTTTTTGTAAGATTAAACAATTAAACCACCAATATCAATAATTTTATTTTGAATGGCATAAACTACTAAACCTGCAATATTTTTACAATCGGTTTTTAATAATAAATTTGTTCTGTGTCCTTCGACAGTTCTTGGACTTATAAATATTTTATCGGCAATTTCTTGAGTGTTAAACTGTTTGCATATTAATTCTAAAACTTCTTTTTCTCGAGAAGTTAAAAAATTTTCTTCTAAAATTAGCTTGCTATTTTTTTGAATTTGAGTTGCACATTCATTTATAACTTGCATAACAGATTCGTTGTAATAAAATCCGTTTTTGGCAACTTCATTTATTGTAAAAATCATTTCGGTTGGTGTAGCATTTTTTATTAAATACGACGATGCGCCAACTTGTATCATGTTGTTAATAAATGATTTAGAATCATAACTTGTCAGGGCAATAATCTTTATTTCTGGAAAATCTTTTTGAATTATTTTGGTAGCTTCAACGCCGTTAAGATTTGGCATTTTTAAATCCATTAGAATAATGTCTGGATAAACTTTATTTTTTTTCAAATAATCTAAAATTTCTGAACCGTCTGAGGCTTCGAAAATTATTTCGATATTTTTTTCACGTTCTAATAAAAAAGCTATTCCTTTTCTAAAAAGCAATTCGTCGTCGGCTAGGAGAATTTTTATTGGTTTTGTCATAGATTTGTTCTTTTTGTCATTTCGATGAAAGAAAAATCAGATAACGTGAACAATTAATGCGATTTCTCCTTCGTCGAAATGACAAAATTAAATTAAAAATTTCTAAAAACTAAAAACAAACTCACTTCCTTTATTAATTTCTGATTTAATTTTAAGTTTTCCATTTAAAAAAGCAATTCTCGATGCAATGTTTTTCATTCCAAGACCATTGCTTTCTTGATTTTTATAATCAAAACCAATGCCGTCATCGTTGTATTTGCATGTTTTAGATTTGTCGGTTTCAGACATAATAATACTAATGTTTTTCGAATTTCCGTGACGAATAGAATTATTTATTAATTCTTGCAAAATTCTAAAAACGTGCAAATGTTTGTCATTTTCATTAAAATCGAAAATTGTCTTGTTTTGATAATCAATTTTTATTGATTTAGTAGTCGATATTTCGAGGCATAATTCTTTAATTCCAGCATCGAGACCAAATTTCTCGAAAACTGGTGGCAATAAGTCGTGTGCAATTCGGCGTGAATTGTCTAATACTTTTTTGGTCAAATTGATGATATTGTCTGATATTTCAAGAATTTCATTTACTGATAAATTAGCGGTTTTTAACAATTGTGAGTTTAACGAAACAATATTTAGCTTCGAACTTATATCATCGTGCAAGTCTTGTGCAATGCGTTTGCGTTCGTCTTCTTGTGTAATGATAACCGAATTTAAAAGCTCTTTTTGATAGGCAATTTCTAAGTCACGTTTTTCGAGTTCTTTTTCAATGATTTTTTTTCTAGAGAAATAGAAGAAGGAAATTAATATAATGGACATTAAAACAACTGCCAAAAATATAGCAATAACGAGCTGGTTTAAATCGGAAAGATCTTGTAGATTTTGAGTTTTCATTAAATTTTAGAATCGATTGAATTGAATGGTTTTGATTTTATTTCTTGACAAGTTAAAATCGCAAATCATTAATATTGCCATCACAATAAAAAACAGAATCAAAAAAATAATGATTTGATTAATTGTATTGATTGATATTTCGCTTATTTTCATAATTGTAGGTTTTGAAAATTTATTTAATTTTTGAGTAATTTTTTTTCCATTCGATTAAAATCATTGTTAAATAGAAAATATATAATATAGCATTTATATATATTAAATAAAATGATAAACCAGATTTCTTCATTATTAAAACATTTCCACATAAAAAAATTATTGTACTTCCGAATAAATAAATTAAAATCCCTGAATTAATATAGTAAAACTCTTTTTCTTTATTTAACATATTATAAAAATGAAAAGTTGCATAAATAACAATTGAAAATGAACAAATGAAAACTTCAAATAAATTAAAAATAAAAAATAATTTGGGGTTGTAAATATATTGAATAACAAGTGCAATCGGAATTACAAATAATCCAAATTTTATAATCCTTTTTTGGAATTTAAATTTTAATATGTGTATGTAAAATAAACTCAAAAATAAAAATTGAAAAATAAAATAATAATGAGACATACTTATATTTTGATATTTATTGCTTACCATTATTTCAGAAATAATTTCACCTAATAATATTACAAACAAATAAATAGAAAATATTTTATAGGCTTTTCCATTTTTTGAAAAGCCTAT
>JAYWGV010000143.1:0-2855 GCA_043778105.1 Bacteroidota bacterium | reverse complement strand
GTCCCAAAATAGTCCCCGGGGACTATTTTGTTTTAAAGTAGTTTGTCAAGGTCTATTCTTTTGTAGTCTTTTGGGCGTTTATCGTCTCTTGATGGTTTCAAAATTGTTTCGACCGTTTGGGGACTTAAATCGTTTGAATCTTTATCACAAAAAATTGTAACTATTGCAGTCTTTAAATCAATTAAGCTTCCCTCAATACACGGTTTACCATTTTCAGAAATCCTAGTATTTAATTGATAAAATAAATCAACTATTTGATTAACATTTATATTTATTTTTAGTTTTTTAAAAGCTATATTATTTTTTATGGATTTTGTTTTTGCTAATTCAATTTCAATTTTCAATTTTTCTAATTCATTAATTTGTTCAATTTCTTGTGTGCAAAGCAAATCATATAATTCAAGATTTTTATTAATTGTAGTTTTGTTAGCTCTTTTGTATTCGTGCTTTTCTGCTGTTAGTAATAATATTTTTTCTTTGTCTGTTAAACATTTATCTACTTGAAATAATATATTTTGAAAAGAAAAAATTCTTTTTTCACTTTTGGCATTAATGTATTTATCTGAAATTTTATTTTTTGTTTTTTTTATCATCGCAGATTCCAGCTCGATTCGTTTTTTTTCTAATAATCTAAAAAAAGAATGTATTTTAATTTTAGCACAATTGGATTCAAGAAATTTTTCATTATTTGAAATTAATTCCTCTAAATTTTCAATCCATAATAATGAATCAGCAACTAAATTCGTTTGATAATCAATAAATCCTGAATATTTAGTATTCTTTAAAATACAAATTTTATTTATTAGGGCTGCACAATAATTGATAATGTTGATATCCACTTCAATTATAACATCAAAGATTGGATTTTTAGATTCTAATAATGGAAATGCTACTAATTCTACAAATTCAGAAATTTGTATTTGTGGGCTCTTTGTTCTCAAAAATTTGGGGAGGAATTAAGTTACTTTCTGTTTTTTTCTTGTATAATTTGGTTAAAATTCCTTTTTGATTTGTTTTGTAATTTGAGACAAAAAAAAACCCTGTGCCAAAGGATTTAATTTTATTTCTGAAATTGTTTTAGTGCATTTTGATTGTTTTTAAAGCATATGTAGGAAAACGTAACAATCAAAAAAATATTGTAAGAAAATAAACGATTGTTAATAAATAAAACTGTCAACCGCTTTGTCCAATTCTTCGCTTATAATTTTTGCATAAATTTGGGTTGTACTAATGTCCTGATGATCCATTAATTTAGAAACGTGCTCGATTCTCATCCCATTATTTAAAGCATTGGTTGCAAAGCTGTGTCGTGATAAATGAAAAGATAATGGGAAAGGCAACTTCATTTTTTTGCCCATTTGGTTCAATTGAAAATTCATTGAATGATTGGCTTTTTCTGTTATATTATATCTCGTTTCTTCGCTAGTTGTATAAAGATTTTTATCTCGAATTAGTGGGAATATATAATCGGTTGGTTCTTCCTTTTCGGCTTTGTACTTGTTCAAAATATCTATTGCAACTTTGCCGATTTTAAACTGATGCAAACGTCCAGTTTTACGTATTTCTTTTTTTATTCTTTGTTCTTCACTGTTATAATTTAGGTTTTGAAGTTCTAAAACATCGCCAAATCTTAAACCACCAGCATAAATTGAAAATATAAACATATCTCTTGCAAGAATCGCTAATTTGCTTTTTTCAAGGTCTAAATTGGTTAATTCTTCGATTTGCTCTTTGTTCAGAAATACTCTTTTGCCCTTGTTTTTTTTCATTGTAATTTTGTTATAAGGATACATATATTCTGGAATGATTTCTTCTTTTATAGCTTCTTTAGCAATTATCGCCAAAATCATAACCGAATAACGTTGCGTTGTAGCACCATTTTTTAAAACATTGCCCATATATGAAATATAATCTTTCAGAACTGAAACCGTAATATCATCGAAATAAAAATCTTTTTTGCCTAAATATTTTTCAAATTTATTGATGTACAAAACATAATTTTTATAGGTTCCAAAAGCAACCGAACCTTTTATTTTTTCACAACGGTTGTAGGCATAATCAAAGAAATTAGGAACTTCTTTTCCCTTTATAGCTTCTTTTAATTTTTTGATTGATACAGTTTTTACTTTGCGTTCTAAATCTGCAACTTGTCCTTCTGCATCGGCTAATTTTTGCATTAAAGAAGCGTTCATTCGAGCTGAATTTGGGTGATTTTTTCTTACTCGTTGCTTGTCTTCGTCCCATTCATTTGGTTTCAGTTTAACTCCAGCAGTAATAAATTTGGTTTTACGGTCTTTAATAATTCTAATGTAAAGCGGAGAATGTCCCGTTTGGTCTAACTGCTGATTTCTTAGAACTAATTTAATTGATGCCATATTATTTGGATTTTAAGATTGTTGTACTATATTTGTAAACCAATGCAAACGAATGAAAGTGTTGTAAAAGTGAGTTATTCAAACCGATGCAACGCAGTACGAAGATACAACATTAGGTACAACAAAACAAGCATTTAGTTGCTTTTTAATGCATTATTTTAATCTAATGATTTTTATAAAGTCAATAAATACAATACTATAGGTGCAAATCGGAACAGCAAAATATAATATTATACTAACAGCGGTTTGGCGCAATTGGGGTTTTAGGCAAACTTTAAAGTTGGCTTTGTACTTGCAAGTCTGGTCTTTAATTTATACATTTGGCTAACCAAATCCCCAACTGACGCCAAGCCACGAGACGTTAACGGCAAGCAGAAAAAATGTGTCGTACTGAAATAGGTTGACTAAAAATTAAACACTTTTAGTAAATAATGGAAACACCAAAAAATCAATCCTGTCGAAAAACCGACTACCAAAAAG
>JAYWGV010000142.1:0-2867 GCA_043778105.1 Bacteroidota bacterium | reverse complement strand
TAAACTTTCAGTAAATCACTGACCACAAAAGTACAAAACAATGTGTAAAGTCAAGACCAAAACCCCAATTTTTGCAAACCGCTGTTGGCAGAAGATTTATTTTTTGATTATTTTTATTCTTGATAAATTTTGATTGTTTGATATTTCCAAAATATAATTTCCACATGCTAACAATCTTAAATCAATTTTTTCGTTTATTGCAACAAAATCATTTTGTATAGTTCTGCCAGTTAAATCAATAATTTTGCAATTTAATTGTCCACTTGCTACAACTAGATTCTTAATTTCTATAAAATCTTGAGTTGGGTTTGGAAATATTTCTATTTTAAAATTTTCGAATTGGTTATTTGATAATACTTCGTTTATTGTCATAGTTCCATTTGGACAATTACCTAAAATCCAGCCAGAATCTGGTGGCAATAATGATGGCGATACGTTTATATTTATAAAAAGTATGTCGTCTGTAATAACTTCCCCACTATTAAGAATCCATTTAATTCCATCAAATTTTACATAAATATTTATCGTGCCACCAATTCCATCATTAAAATTTTTAAAATAACTATTTTTTGAATTTATTAAGCCATCAAAGTCATAAATATTAGAAGAAATACTGCAACTTCCTGTAATATTTACGTTAATTGGGTTTTGAGCTTGTAACTTAGAATTGAATATTAAAAAAAACGTTAAAATTGATAATTTGAATAAGTTTTGCATAATCTTATGTATTAAAATTTAAAAAATGTATAATTTATTTTGATGTAAGGAATTGTGTATCTTGCACTTGAATATGGTGAACTTTTCGATGTGTATGCGCCTATCATAAAATCAAATCTATTTTTTTTGAAACCAAGTCCATAATTTGATGATGTAAAACTAAAATCTTTATTTATAGCAGTATTACCAATCCAATTTCCGTTTTGGTAAATTGATTCTGTCAAAATATAATCTGAATTTGTATTTAAATATGATATTCCAAATCTAAGAAATAAATTTGAATTTGGACTCAATTTAATATAATAATCAGAAAACAGATGATAATCTATAAAAGTTGTTTTTTCGGGTTTTGAAATTTTAAATTGAGGGAAAGTTGAAAAATCTGCTTTTGTAAATAAAATATCATTTCTAAAAGAATTTGCAAAGCCAAAACTTAAATTTTTAGTAACAAAATAATTCAAGGCGTAATAAAATGCAATACCTGAATTTTGTTCGTCACTATTTACAGGAATAAAATTATTTTGGTTGGAAGCGAAATCTTTTTCATTGTAATATGGAGTAATTCTTATTTCAGTACCAAAATTTAAAAATAATTTACCTTGTCGATCAAGAAAGTTGCTTTTAAAACTATTTTGATTTTCTTGCGAAAATACTGTACAATTTATTAATAGAATAAGTAACGATAATTTTTTCATTTTATTTTAATATTAAAAGCATCTTGACTTGGTCAAGATGCTTTGTTTATAAGTTTTACTCTCTACGAATATTATAATTCATCCAATCATGATTCCATAAGTAATCCCCATTTGATTGAAATGCTGTACCATTTACTCCGCTAAATGCATTATTAAATAACATTGGTTTTGAATACTCACCTTCATAACTTCTATATTTAAGTATTTTGAATGTACCATTTGGAAAATTATATTGACATTCATTTTGTGGTGCAGGCCAGTTATCAGCCTCAAATATTACGTAATAAAATACCTGACCTTGCGACATATTTGAACCTTGGTCTATTATCCAGTTGATAATAAATGATGTTTGGTTATTGCATTCTG
Source organism: Bacteroidota bacterium (assembly GCA_043778105.1). GTDB lineage: Bacteria > Bacteroidota > Bacteroidia > Flavobacteriales > Flavobacteriaceae > Flavobacterium. The sequence continues at coordinate 1,089 of JAYWGV010000142.1, read as the reverse complement.
TACTCGTAAAATGTCTTATTCGAGCGCCATCAGTTATTTGTGAATTCCAGCCAACTTGTCCATTCCAGTTCCAACCTTGTGTTGCAGTAGGAAAAAATTGAGGTACATCGTTGTGAGTAATAGTTGGAATTAAATTATCTTTTGCACCAACAATATAAACATCGTTACTTTCAAAAATTGATTCTTTTTTATATTTGCATGTCATAGTGCGAATTTTTAATCCATAAGTATATGGTCCAGTTGTTGCAGTTGTTCCTGACCCAACTACACCTCCTGTCGGAATTGGATTTGTGTCATTTGGTGCGCCACCACCACTGTAACCACCCCCACCGCTACTACCACCATCGCTGTCAGGATTATCGCTTATTGGAGTCAATCCAACTCTAAAAACAACATTATTTGTTGCAATAGCCTCGTTTACAGGTGTTGAAATTTTCTCCATCACGTTTGATTCACTTAGTTGGTAACCATCAACAACTTGATTCTCACGTTCAGTATCAGTTGAAAGCACAAAAATCGGTTCGCTATCATCAAAACCTCTTCTATTTAATTTTTTTTCAAACATAACTGTACTTAAAACTGGTTTCCAATTTATACCTTCTAAATCATCAAAAGCATTTAAAGACTTTTGTATTTCTGTTATTTCAGCGTTAGAAATATTGCTCCTAGATTGTTGTTTCATGGAATTAATTAAATCTTCTGCTAAGATACTGCCATTTTTTCCATTTATATTTCCTTTTTCAAAGATATCGTTTGCAATTTTAGTGCTTTTTAAATCTTTAGCAATAAAAGTTGCAATTTTTAACAAATGGAATTCTGCATACTTAATTTTGTTTTCTAAAGTCGCATTTTCTATTGCAACTTTGTCAGACATATTAACCGCTTTAGTTTCATTTTCAAAATTCTCTGCATCTTTTGAACAACCGACCAAAGAAAAAATAAATGTTAAAAAACTAATAAAATAAAAACTATTTTTCATAATATTATTACTTTCCCATTTTGGAAACGTGGACTACCACAGGACGATAACTTTAGGTACTATTTTAAATTTTTAAGTTTAATGTACCGCCCTTTGAAAATTTAAATAAA
>JAYWGV010000141.1:0-11347 GCA_043778105.1 Bacteroidota bacterium | reverse complement strand
AAGAGCGTTCCGGCTTATCAGTTGTAATGGCGTCATAACCATTCACAACTCTAAATCGCTGACCTGGGGTAATAGGTTTTAATTTTCTTACTGACATTGTATCTTAGATATTGTTGTAAAAATCAATTGTTTCTCCTTCTTGTACTTGTACGAATGCTTTTTTGATTGCATTTGTCTTTCCACTGATTAAACCAGATTTTGTGTATTTAGTAGATCGGTCTGGTCTAACATTCATTGTATTAACAGAAATAATATTTACTCCATAAGCAGCTTCAACAGCTTTCTTAATTTGTATTTTATTTGCTTTTCTGTCTACAACGAAACCAAAACGATTTAATGTTTCACTTTCTTTGGTTACTTTTTCTGTAATAATGGGCTTAACTATAATACTCATGACCTCTTATTTGCTTAAATTTTCTTCAATTCCTTCTAGAGAGCTCTCTAAAAGCACTAGATTATTTGCATTTAAAATAGCATAAGTGCTTAATTCTAAGTTACTTACTACGTTAGTTTCTTTTAAATTGCGAGATGACAAATATACATTTTTATTTGAATCACCCAACACAAATAAAGATTTTTTATTATCTAATCCTAAAGCATTCAAAACAGTAATGAAACTTTTAGTATTTGGAGCATCGAATGTGAAATCTTCAACTACTATTAAATTAGATTCTTGTGCTTTGATAGAAAATGCAGATCTTCTAGCTAATCTTTTTAAACTCTTGTTCAATTTGAATGAATAACTTCTTGGACGCGGTCCAAAAACTGTACCTCCACCTTTAAACAAAGGGTTTTTTGCTGAACCAGCACGAGCTGTTCCTGTACCTTTTTGCTTTTTAATCTTACGTGTACTTCCTGCAACTTCAGCTCTTTCTTTAGCTTTGTGCGTTCCTTGTCTTTGATTGGCTAAACATTGTTTAACATCAAGATATACTGCGTGATTATTTGGCTCTATTGCGAATATTGTATCAGAAAGTTGAACTTTTCTGCCAGTATCTTTTCCGGTTTTATCTAAAACTTTTACTTCCATTATTTCTGAATGATTACATAAGAGTTATTACATCCTGGAATACAACCCTTTATTACAAGTAGGTTCTTATCAGCCACTACTTTTAATACTTTTAAGTTTTGTACTTTCACATTATCTCCACCCATTCTTCCAGCCATTCTCATTCCTTTGAATACTCTAGATGGATAAGAAGAAGCTCCAACAGATCCAGGGGCTCTCAATCGGTTGTGTTGTCCGTGAGTTGCTTGTCCAACACCACCAAAACCGTGACGTTTTACTACACCCTGAAAACCTTTACCTTTAGATACACCTTGCACATCTACAAATTCTCCTTCGCCAAAAATAGAAACGTCAATAACGTCTCCTAATTTGTGTTCTGTTGCAAATTCTGTAAATTCAACGACTTTTTTCTTAGCTACAGTTCCTGCTTTAGCAAAGTGACCTAAATCAGCTTTGGTGGAATGTTTCTCTTTTTTGTCATCGAAACCCAGTTGCAACGCTTCGTACCCGTCGACACCTTGTGTTCTGACTTGGGTAACAACGCAAGGTCCAGCTTCTATAACGGTGCAAGGAACATTTTTCCCATTCTCGTCAAATAAGCTAGTCATGCCAATTTTTCTTCCGATTAACCCAGACATAATTAATATTTTTATTAAAAAATTAGAGCATAATTTCTTATACACTTTTGAGGGTGCAAATATATACTTATTTTTCTAATTACCAAAGATTTATTATAAAGTTTATTAAATAGTTTTTTACAACTAATTTTGTCTTTTAAAATACGTTTAAAGATGGTTTAATTTCCAATAAAATGTTTAAAAATGTGGTTCTACCACGAATTGTGTGGATAAAAATTTTCTACCATAAATTACACAAATTTGCACAAAGTATTAATTTCAAAAATTTAATCACACAAATTCTAAGTTTTGATAACAGGATTTGTGAAATTAATATACGACTTTCATTAGTTAAAAATAGTGTAATTTGCGGCTTTTTTTTTATTGTAAATTAATAAACCCATTCAATTCGTGGTTTAACCAAAAATATAATTTAAAAAACCTTGTAAATGCGACGATTTACAAGGTTTTTATTTTAAAAAAAAGTCAATTCAATAAACAATTTTATTTTGAGAAGTAAATTTTATTGCTTAAAAATAATTTTTGCATCAGAAATTACACCATTTACTACCAAAACAACTTTATAGAAACCATTTGCATAATTACTTAAATTGATGCTGGTTTCGCTAGAATTTACATCTAAAACATAATTATTAGAAACGCCACCATTCATGTAATAACTGACAATCATTAGGTACGCTGAGCTTGCTTGTTGCAGATTATACCCAATTGTTGCGTTGCTGAGTACAGGATTTGGAATAATGTTTTTTAATCGGTTTGGATTAATTGTTACTTCCATTTCTGAATAGTCTTTGAAACCATCGACAGTTGAAATTACTTCTAGTTTGTATTTTTCGGCAACTGCGTTTGCAATTTGTAAATTTTTACCTTGAAATATTAAAACGCCATCATTATCATACCAATTGTAAATTGCGGGTTCGTTAATATCAACCGCACTTATTGTTATGGGTTGATTTAAATCGACTACTTTATCGTCTCCAGCATTAGCTGCAAATTGTGCTCTTGGTTTTTTATTGATTAAAAAAGTTTCTCCACCAATAGTTTTGCCTGTTTGCTTGTCTTTTTGAATAACTCTGTAAACATAGTTAGATTTGTTTGTAAGCTCTTGAGTCAAGAAGTTAAAATCTAATCGAAGTGTTCCAAATTCTTTAGCATTAAATGAAATATTATCTAAAATTACATGATTTCCTTTAACAATTTTTCTAGTGTCATCGGTCGTAGCGTCTAGTAATTGTTCACCTTTTCCGCCGCGAACCCAAGCATTATGGAGGGTGTCGTCCATTTTAATTCTAACTTCGGCTTCTTCATAAATTGGTTTTCCTGTTTCTGCATCGGCGACAGCTAATTCAAGATAATAAGTTTTTGCTATGTCAAATGTATTTGCAACAGCGATAACGCCACCCGGATTAGCAACATTATTGGGTAAAACATCAACAACGGTTAGGTTTTTCCAAGCAATATTATTGTTATTTAAAACATTGCCAACCAAATTTTCTGTTTCAATAATATTCATTGGATCGTTGGTGGCAACTAATCTTGAAAGTAAGCAAAAATGCCATTGGTCATCGCCACCATAATTATATGGGTCTGGGACTTGCCATGGAAAAGTCAATATTGCTTCTTGACCTGGTTGAATTACTGGAATGTTTAATGTGCCAACGCTATTGCCCATAATTGCTCCAGTTGCGGGATAAGAAACACTTCCGTTCCATGAATTTGGCCAAGCCAAACCAGTAGAAGCCTTTGACCAATATAAATTTAATTGTTCGTTTCCTGTTGATTGTATGCAACTTTTGTTGACTACTCTTACTTTGATATAAACTGGAATTCCACTATTTGTAAATTCTGGATTTTGATGGTCTAAACTGTTGTCATTGTTATTCCGAACCCAAATATTATTAGATTCCCAGAAATATTGAGTAGTAGTATTAGGTTGTGCACCAGAATCATCGGAACCATCTTTGACCATTAGGTCAAGAATATTGTTGCAAACTTCTTTGTAGGTACCAGTATTATAGGAGTTTGCTCGATAAGAACTCCATTCGTTATTTACATTATGACCTTCAGTTTTGTAAACCTCAGTGGTTGCATTCCTTGTAGAAATAACAATTTCATTTTTACCATCATTATCGATATCATTAATAGACGGAGAACTTGAAAATGCAACACCATCACTAGACTCAATTGGAAAACCTATGCATTCTGAACCGTCAATATTAAATGCTAAAAGCTTGTTGCTATCATTGATTATTAATTCGGAATCAAGATCAGTATCGATATCTGCAATAATTGGAGCGGTTTGCCAAATATCATTAGTAGTTTTTGGAAAAGTTGGAACATTAGCACCATTTTTGTCAAAAAGATACAATTTAGTTAAACTTCCTAATGCTATTTCTAAATTAGCATCGTGATTTAAATCGCCTACTGCTATTCTTGGAATAACTCCCCACCAATTTTTAGTTGTAAAAGTATTTAAACCATTCCAATTTGCATTTACAGGTTGACCATTTTGTTTGAAGGCATAAATTTTGCCACTTGTTCCTTCAGAACCAAATTTAGTAGTAATTAGAAGATCTAAATTCAAATCATTATCTATGTCCGCAAAAACAATACCACTATCAGCAACCTCATTGTTTGCAAATTCTTTAAACGGATTAACTGTAAAAGGTGTACCGTTGTGGTGCCAAATAAAAATCGCACCCTTGTTATTGCCAACTTGCCAAGCTCTGAGTCCAAGAGCAATTTCGGCTTTGCCATCATGGTCTAGATCGGCTACTGCAATCTCGCCTAATGAATAATCAGCTCCAGACACTTCTTGAGGCCAACCAGGCATTAAATTTTTGTTTTTATCAAAAACATATACTTTTTGTTTCTCGTCGGCAACAATGAGGTCTAAATATCCGTTGCCATCAATATCATAAAGCACTGGATTTCTTCCTATTCTATGACCTAAATCAATTGCTTCATCAGCCCATAAACTGTCTGGTTTGCTATCATTATTTGCATCTACAGTTTTATAAGCATATAGTTTTCCACCATTGGTAGCATTATTTCTACCTACAGAGAACACCTCAGCATGACCATCATTATCAATGTCTCCTACAGCAGAATTTGTAAACATTTGAATATTAGTTGTTGAAAAACCAGAAACTGTCGTTGGATTGCCATCTATATCGAACATTTCTTGACCAGATTCTTTGAAACCCATTATTTTACCAGCAGCTTCACTACCCGAAGTGTAATTTAAAAATATTTCTTTTTTATGATCGCTTGTGTTGTCAACATCAAATAAAGTTGGAGATGTACTATTACTATTATTACCACTAGATGTAATTGGAAATGCACCATGTTTGTCCAACGATGTCCAAGTTTTATAGCCTTGTAATACAGGATTGCCATTGGTTACAACTTGATTTAATGGTCGTTCGTTGCCTGATAATGCAACAACACTAATCTTGTAATAATAAATTGTTGCAGAGTTGACAAGTAAATCAGTGTAAGTTGATGAACCTGCAACTAAGTAATTGTTTATTTTTGAATAGGTTCCATCAACAGTTGCGCTTCTGTAAATATTGTAACCACCTATATTTGTAACTGGATTCCAAATTAATTTTATTTCAGATGTTGTCGAAATAAATTTGAAACCAGAAATTAGTGCTGGCATGCCTTCGTTTAAATCGAAATTAAAAGTCCAAGTCTTGCCTAACGGATTGGTCAAGGTTATTGTAAAAGGTTTTGCGCCAGTGTGGGGTTGCAAGAATTTGAACACAAACGGCGTTGTATTTAACTTGTCTTGAAAAACATTTAAACTAGCATAGGTACTGTTGCTGCTTGTAATTGCGACAATACTACTAGACAAAGTTGTGGATAATGTTGCAGTTAATAAGCCAGTGGCAACATTGCCAATGTTTTTTAAACCAACATTTAGATTGACGTTTTGATTGAGTGTAAAACTTGTAATAACCTGATTACTTGGATTGGTCATTGTTCTTGCACCAATAGTCAAAATAGGGTTTTTTAAATCCATAAAGAAGTTGTCGAGGTGAACATAGCCACCATTGGCGGTAATGTTTAACAAAAACTCTATAAAATCGGGTAAAGTGTTGGCGTTTTGAGCTGTGAAAACAAAACCTGTTAAAGTAATTGTTTGTCCTGCAGTAACTATTGCATTATTTGCTGAGGTTGCACTAATATTGGCAAATAAAGGATTGCAAGACAGCACTGCATTAACAAGACTAATTACTTGTTGCACCCGAATTGGTCAAGTTAACCGAAAGATTAATGGTCTCGCCTTGTTCTATAAAACCATTGCCGTTGGCGTCAACGAAAGTATAACCCGAAACATATAAATGGGCTTGTGGAAAAAGAATATTGACATTGGCTGTTGCAGGCAAATAATTTTTGGCTGTAACCTTAACAGTCATGACGCCTGTTGTGTCTGGATTGACGTTAAACTGTGCTGTTGTAACACCAACCGCCAAAGTTTGACTTGCATAAACTTCTGTAATTTGTAAAGTTGTGTTGAACTTGTACAAGGTTACAGTTGCAATTTCGGTCAATGGGTTAATGGTTACTGGCAAAACATTAGCAACAGCATTGTTAATTGTTAAATTTTGTTGTACCGTCAAGTTAATGTTTTGCGGTGTGGCTGACCAAGTTGCCATTGTTGGTTCGCCTAACAAGGTTAATAGCTTTCTTGTATAACCAATGTAAGAATCTCTAGATTTTGCAAATGCACAACCTAAAATATGGGATGTCGATGATAGATTGCCATAGATAGATTCAAAAAGATTTATTCCTTGCAAAGTATTATAATAACCAACAGAACCTGTATTGCCAATAAAAGCTACACCTCCACCCTGAGGATTGTTAACATAGTGTTCTGCAAAACAGTCCAATTGAAATTCTGAAGGAGAACAAGAAGTACTATACATAATTTGAAAATATTTACCATTTGTTAAATTATCCAAATCACTATTATTAATTAAATCTCCTTTCATGCCGCCAGAAGTTCCGATTCCAAATGGACTTCCATGATCATAATGACTTACTAAATGAAATTTACCAATATTTGGTAATCCAAGATTCATTCTCTCTATAGTTTTATTTCTACTCAATTCTTCATTACCAAGATATATATTATGAGTTGAACCCAAATAATCATCAAAAAGCAAATGTTTTTTAAATTAGAACTATTCAATAGTGGTCGATCTGCAAGTTCACGATGCCATTTTTGCCCTGTCGAATTATAATAATTTATAAGATAATTATAATTTGGATAGGCTCCTAAAAACAACATATTATTAACATAATTAGTTTGACTAACATCCGTTAAATTTTCATAAGAAATGATTTTATTAACAAAATTAGTTGTCTCTAATACAGTGTCAACAGGTGCCCGACCAATAAAATTATCGGCTCCAAGTTCTACTGGATCATTATCGTATCCAAAATTACCATCATTATTACTATCCCAATTATAATTTGGGTCTCCATCTTTGAATACATCACAATAATACATATCAGTGTAATCATAAACATTGGAATAAAATGGATTTTTAACACCTATTCTTCTAGGCACAACCGCAGTATCACCACCTAAAAGCACACTCAAACCTGAACCCCAAAATTGATGTGCCGATTTTAAATAATTTCGAACTTTTTCAGCATTGTCAACTCCAGAAAAGTTTTGATAAATTTGTTCAACTGTTACCAAAACTGTTGGAATTCCTTTTTGAGTTTTGTATTTGGCTAAAACTTCAAAATGTGGTTTTAACGCATTATTAGTAATAATTAAAATTCTGGAATATTGCCGTAAAGAGAAGGTTTCCATGGTACAGTTAATTTTTCAGTTGCAGTATTTGTAGCTGGCAAATAAACAATTTGATTAGCCGTTTTTGCATTATTGCTAATTCCTGTTGGATTTTGCACAATTGATTTGACAAAATCTTTAGTTATTTGATTTCGCTTTTCGCTAATTTTTGTTTGATATTCAATTTGACCAATCGTGTAATTGATTGTTATATTAATTTGGTCGTAACGAAAAAGTTTTCTTTGCATTGGCAAATATTCAAAAGGACAAATATTTACCGTAACCACACGATAACCAAAAGTGGTGGCATCGTTTGCGATTGAGCTGGTCACTACAGGAAAAGGAGAATTTGAATTGTAAATTGTTGGATCAGGACTAACAAAATCTGGGCAAGGTTTACCATTTAAAGCGCAAGGTGGTTGGACTGGATGTAAGTAAATTACTCCCTCCTATTTCTGTTTTTGAGCCATTAGCGATGCTTAAATTGGCAACAACAACCCCAGCTGGCAATACATAATTTCTTGAAAAAATTGGCAACTGTGGGGTTCCTGGCTTACTAAAATCATTGACACTTTCAGTGCTTTTAAGAATCTTATAAATATCTTTACTTTCAATCGTAAAATCTGTGTTTTTTGTACTGTATGTAAAATTTACTTGACTCCAAGTAAATTGCGACACAACCAAAAAAAATAAAACTTGATATAATTTTTTCATAAAAATGTAGTTATTTAATTAATTATGAATTTTTGAGTTTGTTTTCCTTTAGAATTAGAAAAGTTTATAAAATAAATGCCCTTAGAAAATGATTTTATACCTATTTTAATGTTATCTATCGGTTGATAAATAGTTGAAAATATTTTTTTTCCCAAATTATCAACAATTTCTAATTCAAAATTTTCATTTTGCTTTTCGTTAAAAGAGATATTTATTTGATCAGTTGCAGGATTTGGTGCGATTACAATTTTTTTATTAAAATCGAAGATTTTGTTACTCAGAGAAACATTAATTCCAGAATTGTTTTTATGTATAACTCCAGATAAACCAACTATATAACCAATCGTTTCACTTTGAAAGAAAATGGAATTGAATCTATCCCCTCCAAAAAATACATCTTGACACAATCTTGCATCTTGTAAAACTGAAAAACCAACAACTTCTTTTTTATTTATACAAAATAAGTCACAGGAACAAAGAGCTGGATTATTACCAATATCCCAAACTAAATCCCCGTTGAAAGTAAATAAATCTTTCCCAAAAATATTGGACATTCCAATATTGGAAAAATTAATACCTCCATCAATTGTCTTACTCAAAGTAGCTTCTATTGATTTTGTAACAAAACCTAAATTCTCATTAACAAAATAAAATGAATCTATTGAATCATTGACTTGCAACCAAGTTGAACCGCCATTATTTGTTTTAAAAAGCTTATTGTCGGATTGAACATAACCCAATAATAATCCAAAAAACTTCATATTGCTTATAATGCCAGTTTCAGGAGAATTCATTTGTGTAAATGTGCTTCCGCTGTCAATGGTTTTTTTTATTATGCCATTTGTAGTTGAAATTATTATGGTATTGCTATCTAAAACAGACAAACCATGTAGGTTAGTTAAAATATTAGTGTTTATAATAAGCCAATTTTGACCACCATCTGTAGTTTTTAACAAAATGCCATTAAAACCAATGGCATAACCAACATCTTGATTAGCAAATTGTATTCTTGTTAAATTTTGGGTTGTACCCGAAATCTTCTGTACCCAATTAACACCGCCATCAGTAGTTTTTAGAATTGTACCATTGTCACCAACTGCAAAAACAAGGTTTTCGGTAACAGCAAAAACATCGTTAAGGTTTTCTGTTGTGCCAGAAACTTGTGGCACCCACTGACCATAAAAAAGTTGCGGCATAAAAAGTAAAAAAATAATAAATTTTTTCATAAAATTTTTGTTTTTTAAAAGTTATGGTTTTCGTTGCTTGCTTTACGCTTCTTGAAAACCTAAAATTGTTTTAAAATTATGGTTTTTTATCATAGACAATTGGTTTTAAAATTGTTTAATTTATAAATCTATGCACTGCTAAAAAATAAATTTTACGGGTTTCCCGTACATTTTGTTAAAGTTTTTGTTAATGAGAATAATGTAATTTAAAAGACTTAAATATTAATTAATTTATAAAAAAAATATTTTTTATTCTTATAAATTGATAAGTTGATTATTTTTTTTTAAAAATAGAATTTATTAAAAATTTTATATATTAATTATGATATAAAAATTAAATAAAAAATAATTTTTTAGTTGTGGTTTTAAATTTGGAATAGTTAAATTTAGTAAAAATACTTATACAAATAACAATAAATAATAAAACATATAAAAAAAGAAAAAGTAGAACAAAAATTGTTCTACTTTTTCTAATTTTTAGTAAACTAAATTAGGGATTAAGTTAAAACTTAATCCCTAATTAATTTGCAAATCTTACGTTTAATTAAATAATTGGATAATTTGTCAAGTAGATAACTTAATTTCAATATACTAAAATTTAGTATTACAAATTATCTCATTTTCTAATTAAATAATTACCTCAATTAAGCAATTATACTTTTATCTCTACTTCTACTCCACTTGGCAATTCAAGTTTCATTAAAGCATCAATTGTCTTTGATGAAGATGAGTAAATGTCGATTAGTCTTTTGTAAGACATAACTTCAAATTGCTCTCTTGCTTTTTTGTTTACGTGCGGTGAACGCAAAACTGTAAACAATTTTTTGTGAGTAGGTAACGGAATAGGTCCAGTTACAACAGCTCCAGTACTTTTTACTGTTTTTACGATTTTTTCAGCTGACTTGTCAACTAACATGTGATCGTAAGATTTTAATTTTATTCTTATTTTTTGACTCATTTTCTTTAGAATTAATCGTTTCCTTTTGCTTTTTTGATAACTGCTTCAGATATGTTAGAAGGTGTTTCGGCGTAGTGTGAAAACTCCATTGTAGAAGTTGCACGACCTGAAGATAAAGTTCTTAAAGTTGTAACATAACCAAACATTTCTGATAATGGCACGTCAGCTTTAATAGTTTTAGCTCCATTTCTGTCACCCATGTCATTTACCTGACCTCTACGACGGTTAATATCTCCAACGATATCTCCCATGTTTTCTTCTGGTGTAATAACTTCCATTTTCATGATTGGTTCTAGAACGATTGCTCCAGCAGCTTTTGCTACTTCTCTATAACCCATTCTTGCTGCAAGTTCAAATGAAAGTGCATCTGAATCGACTGGGTGAAAAGATCCGTCTAATAAAGTTACTTTCAAACTATCAACTTGATATCCTGCAAGAGGACCTTGTTTCATAGCTTCGCGGAAACCTTTTTCTACAGATGGAATATATTCTTTAGGAACGTTACCACCTTTTACAGCGTTTACGAATTGTAAACCATTAGGTATTTTACCATCAACTTCGTCAGCTGGTTCCAATCTAAACACGATATCACCGAATTTACCACGACCACCTGATTGTTTCTTGTAAGTTTCTCTGTGTTGAGCCACTTTTGTAAAAGCTTCTTTGTATTCAACTTGAGGCTCACCTTGGTTTACTTCAACTTTAAATTCACGTTTCATTCTATCAACAAGAATGTCAAGGTGTAACTCACCCATTCCTGAAATGATAGTTTGACCTGAAGCTTCGTCAGTTCTTACTGTAAATGTTGGATCTTCTTCTGCTAATTTAGCCAAAGCCATTCCCATTTTATCAACGTCAGCTTTAGTTTTTGGTTCGATAGCGATACCAATAACTGGTGCAGGAAATTTCATTGACTCCAAAATAATTGGGTGTTTTTCATCACACAATGTATCTCCGGTTTTGATATCTTTAAATCCAACTGCTGCTCCA
>JAYWGV010000140.1:0-2881 GCA_043778105.1 Bacteroidota bacterium | reverse complement strand
GCTTGGCAATTGGCAACATCATCTACTAAAATGCAACGTAAGTTCGGATTATTTGTTGCATTAAAACGTGGAATGGTATTTTGACCATTTACAAAAGTACCGTTTAACATGTTGTTACTTCCATTTTGTAAATTTATTGTAGTCAAGTTGTTATCTTGACAACCAAGTTGTATTATTTGTGGATTGTTTTGTAAATTTAAAGTGGTTAAGTTGTTAAACCTACATCCTAGCCTTTGCAGTGCAGTGTTTTGAGAAACATCAATATAAATTAAATTGTTTAAACTACATTCTAAAAGTTTAAGAAATATATTTTGTGTAACATTGAGGCTAGTTAAGCTATTATTATAAATACCTAAATTTGTCAATTGAGGACAATTAGTTAAATCGACTGTCGTTATTAGGTTATTCCAGCAGTATAAATTTTGCAGTTGTGGACAATTAGGAAAATTTAAAAATGTTAGCTGATTATCATAACACGAAAGCCATTTTAACAAAAAATTGTTGCCTAAAATAAGTTCTTCCAGATTATTATTATATACTAATAATATTTCTAATTCAGGATTATTTGAAACATTTAAAGTGCTTAGTTGATTATTACTGCAGTTTAAATAATTCAATTTTGGACAATTACTTATATCTAATGTTTGCAACAAAGGTATTGGATTTTCAACAACTAATTTTTCTAATAATGGTGCGCTAACGACGAGATTATTTAAATAATTGCCATAAAAAAGCAATTCTTTTAGATTAAAATTGTTAGTAATGCTAATCGAGCTCAAGCCACCATCATTTCCGGTTAGTTCTAGCTTTTCTAATGCCATAAACCCTTCAATTCCTTGTAGGTTATATATTAAAGCAAAACCACCACTCAATGAAGTTAACGAAAGCTGGGTAATTGATGAAATGTTGCTTGTCAAAACCTGTCCGTTAAGACCATCATTGTCAAGTTGTTTATTGATTAAATTTTGCTCAAAAACTGGATCAGGAATCAAAGTATATTGTCCAAAAAAAAGATTGGTGCAAAAAAGCAGTATTAAAAGTGTTTTTTTCATAATTTAAATGATTTAAAATAGTGGCTTTGGTTTTATAATTTAGCATTAATCTAACAAAACAATTTTTTAAGTAAAAATGTATTGTAAAATTAGTCAAATTTATTATTCGAAACTTCAAGCCACTATAAAAATTTAAGTACAATTTAGGTTCGTCTAATTTTTAAAAATGATACTCTGATTTTTATAACCAGATTCTGTTTCTTTGGTAATAATATGATATTGTCCTGATTGCAATTGACTGTACAAATCTGGGTTCGTCGCTTTAATTTTGTCTAGTTCTTCGATAGTATAATAGGATGAGCCAATAAAATTTTGCGATTTTATATCACCCGTAATGTAAGGTTCAAAACTGCCGAAACATAAAGGTTCTGCTGTATAATGAATATCTTGACTTAATAGCGGAATTTTTACTCCAATTTGACCATTTAAAACAACATTATATTGTTGATAAGGTGATTGAGAAACAGTTTGACCAGAAATATTAGTAAACTCACAATCAAAACCTGTTTGAAAACGAGCCGTGAATGGGCCACAATTCCAAACATTTGCACCAGTATTATTTGGTGCTGGCGAATAAGTTCGTGAATAGGCATTTACAACTCCATTAGCGATTCCGTTTTGAGTGCCAATTGCAAAAGGTTCATAAAGACAATCAATATCTGGAGTACCATCTTCGTTTAATGCAAGTGCAAAATTAACATAGTTAAAACCACTTCCAAAATTTCCTAAAAGGCTTTCTCGCATTCTTTGTTTTTGACCTGGTGTAAAGTGGCTCCTTAAAGCATTGTAATCAAAATGCATATAATTATAGGTAAGATCACGATCGCATTTATAAGTTTCGCCACTGTCTATTGATGTACAATTTGACAATGCACCGTCGATAATGTTTTGCCAAGAGTTTGTTCCTAATAGAATATTATTTGTAACTAAATTATTAGATGTTTGATCAATGCCGTTAGATGCAGTAGTGTAAAAATTATTACCATCAGTATAACTGTATTTTGTAAAAGTATTGAAACAATAATATACGCTTGTGTTGCTGATTCGTGTATGATCTGTAACTCTTGGGTCTTCTATCCAGTCAAGATATTCGTTTGTAAAACCCATTGGAGTGGGAGTATTTGTAGGATTATTAGAACTAATAACTTCGTCTCTACAATAATTATTTCTAATGGCTCTAAAACAAGCATCAGTATCTGTGACCCAATCGCCTGCAACGTCAGCATTGTAGTTTGGGTTTGCGGGGTCTCTGGTTACCGTCTCTCTAATTCCGTTATCAAATGGTTTTTTCAATACATTCAAAAAATAGGTGTTATACAAGTTTTGGTGGCACGCGGGTCTGTTGGTTGATAAGTCAGCAAAGGAATCCTGGTCATCCCAAGTATGTAGTAACTTTAAAACGTGTCCAGTTTCATGTAAAATAACTCTTTTGGCTATTTCAGTTGAATTACCTGGAGCGAAATTCATTGGGTCTAACCATACTGCTTTATCAATTCCAAAATTTCCAATAAATGGTCCAATATAAACATTTATTGCATTGTCCATGATAAGATTTGCTCCTCCAAACAACGACAATACATTTGTATGAGTATTAGTTAAACTTATTAAATCTCTATAAGTGCTAGATTGTACAAAATCAGTACCTCGGTATTTAAAAAAAATATTAATTGCATTGAATTCAACATTCAGCATTGCAACAACTGCCAACATTTTATCTTCATTTAAATTTATTGGATTTTCTCCGTTTGCACCAAGAATATAATGAAATTTTATGTTCAAGACAAACTTTCGACCGTCATCTGGAATAGTGTTATTTCGGTTGCTGAACT
>JAYWGV010000139.1:0-11437 GCA_043778105.1 Bacteroidota bacterium | reverse complement strand
AATAAAAACTCAAAAATCCGATTGCACTTTTTTTTTCAATTGAAAAGAATTACTTTTGAAATTATAATATACGTTCTTTAGAAAAATTGAAGTAGGGGTTTTGAGCAAAAGTGGAGTCTTGCGCGAGGAAAATATTGAGTAGGACTGTATCGTTATGGCTTCCAAGGACAGGAGAAAGACGATGAGTTAAAGGGCGAGGGAAATAGTCTTGATTTTGGAGCTAGGATGTATGATTCTAGAATTGGGAGGTGGTTTGCGAGAGATCCATTAGCAGAAAAGTTCCCTAACATTAGTCCTTATGTATATTGCTTAAATAATCCTCTTAATTTTATTAATCCAGATGGGCGTGATCCAATAGATGTAATTAAAAGGCTTAATGCGTTTACAAATAAAACATTTAATAAAGCTTGGAAAGATAGTTTTATTAATGATGGCGAAAAAGTTCAAGAAATAACTTTTGTTATTATTCGAAGTAGAAAAGGAATTATGCGCACAGGAGACATTGAAACCCTTGGAAGCAGTGGTGGAAGAGGAAAGCCAATAGTTCTTAATGCAGGTGAAAAGATTGTTGGTCAAGGCCATACACATCCCTACAGTATTTCTGAAGGTTCTCATCAAGGAATTCCTTTTTCAGGAACAGATATTTTTGGGGTTAAGGGTAGAGATAAAGACTATGTTTCAATGGTTGAAGCTGGAACAAAAAGGTTTGCATTAATCATTGAAAATAAGAAAATGGCGGATGCTTTCTTCAAAGGAAAATCAATGAGTGATATTAATGAACAATTTAATCTTAATCTTAAAGCTGCAAACGGGACAGGAACTTTTGAGGAAAGAGCTAAAACTGCAATAATTAATACTTTGGGTAAAGATAGTGGAATAGGTTTTTATGAATCGACAAACAAAGAGGATTTCTCTAAAGTAGAATTGCCTGAAAAGAAAGTAGAGGCTACACCCACTCCATTAACACCTATAGGAAACTAAATCAAACATTAAATTTTAAAACATTGAAAACACTAGTAAAACTTTTAATATTATTTTATTGTTGTAATCTAAACGCACAAACAGTAAAAAAAATGAAACATAAAACTCATATTGAAGATTTTAATTTTAAGAATTATATAGATAAACCTTTATATTACTTATTAACAAATGACTCTATAAGAAAATATGAAAAATGGGTATTTGAAAATAAGAAACCGGGAGTGTTATTAGGTTTGATAATCAAATTGAAAGACAATATTGAAATTGTAATAACTTTTAATGAATTAGAATTTACTAATCGTTTTAAAGAGAATTTAGATTGGGATTTTCAAACAGTAATACAAGAAAAAATAACTACAGTTGAAATATATTTAAATGGATATAAAACAAAAATAATTGAATAAAACCAGATGGCGCAGATATGTCAAGATATCGAAAGTTTTAAATAAACTACTGGATAGCGCGGATTTGCAATCTGTGCCCACTAACACAGTCAAACACAAAACAAAAAACGAGCGTAATTGCTCGTTTTTTTATTTTAGTCATAATGACCTTTCATAGAATAAATATAGATATCGTTATTGTCTTGAAGTTCATAAACTAGTCTATCGACAATGTTTATTCGACGAGACCAAGAACCAGCCATATCATATTTTAGCGGCTCGGGTTTTCCAATACCAGTAAAAGGAGTTTCAAGGATAGATTCTAATAATTTACGAATGCGTTTGAGATTCGCTACGTTGTTAGTTTTCTTCCAGTATTGTAAATCATCTTGGGCTTTTTGGGAATATTTTAATCGTTCTTCCATATATCATCAAGAGAAAGAGTTGAGAAATTTCCATCTTTAAATTGTTGCTTACTTTCTTTAATTTTGGCAACAAACTCAGGATTGTAAGGTTTGTTTTCGACTTTAGATATCTCGAATTTTATTTTAAAGGCTTTCATTACAGCCTTAATTGCGCTTATTTGCGAGTTATCATTTGTAAAAGCGGTTATATTAATTGCTTCCATAATTTTCTTTTTTTAAATAGCAAGTTGTTGAATTTTCTTTTTTGTAATAAACGCATCAATCAATATTTTAACGACAGATTTATCGTTATCCTGCATTTTTTCGATGGCTTTAAATTGGTTGAGTAGTTCCTTGTCAGACAACGAACTATCGGCTAAATCGTCAGAACTTCCACTCATTAAAAAATCAGAAGACACACCAAGAGCATTAGAAACTTTCGCCATAATATCGGCAGATGGAGTTGCTCCTTTTTCTTCATACCTTCCTATTTGAGAATAATGAACACCAACTAATGTTGCTAAATCACCTTTAGAAAGTCCTTTTTCGGTTCGTAATTGCTTTAATCTTTGATGAAAATTCATTTGCGCATATTATTTATTAACATTACAAATATACTAATTACGCACTAAATCAATACATTTTATTTGCGAATGTTCATAAATAGTTTACTAACACTTGTTTATATTTGCGTAATTATGTTATTTTGTGCGATAACGCAAATAAATTATTTTTCAACAATGGAAATCCAAGACATAAAAACCAACTCACATTAACTCAAGTTCTAAAAAACTACGCCTTAAAACCCAAAAACAATATGCTCAATTGTCCGTTCCACGAGGATAAAACCCCGAGTATGCAGATTTATTGAGACTGGAAAATATTTTGTATAAACTCTATTTTATTTTTTAATGTTCAATTTTACATCTATCTCCAAAGATAACTAAAAATTGATTAATTATCAATGGCCAATTTTGAATATTCCTATTAGCCAAAAAGATTCATAAAAGAAATACCATTCAAAAATGTCTTTCTAAAAAAAGCAAATTAAGCGATTATTTAGAAGAGGAATTTGAAACTATTTTCACAAATATAATCTCTAATTTATTAGACAAAATGAAAGATAGTGATTTTTTGAATTCAGAAATAAATTTATACTTGTTTTCAGAAATTTTGGTAAAATTTACTATCGATGCTTTAAAAAACAAACCTATTAATAATAATGAAACAAGTGGCAATTTGATGTTAAATAATTTGCTTATAAATGCTTTTAAAGGTATTTGTAACATTTGAGAGCATATAAAAATACACGAATATAGCAGTATTCAACATAAATATACAGTATTAAACAAATATTCAAAACATTAGAAATTAACCTAAAATCAAAAATTAATTATGAATACAAAGACTAAAAAAATTATCGGTTGGGTGCTAACAGCATTAGTAATCTTGATTTATGTGCCAAGCGCATTTATTAAAATTTCTGGCGCACCTGATGTAGTAGAAAACGGAATAAAATTTAGAAACGAACTCAATATCAAATTATAATAACTCGAATTACAACCACAAGTTTATACTTTGACTACTCACGAAAACATAGACTATACCAGCGACCCACATTCGCTCGAGTTAGAATACAAAACAATAGTGGAACAAGGTGACTATTTACCACAAAGAGTATTAATTGAAATTGGCGCAAGATCATTGATAGAACCTTCAGAACAAAAAAATATCAAATCGATAATTGGAGAAACATATCCCAATCAACCATTTACATTAAAACCTTTCGATGTAAGTGTGGTTATTCCAACAAGAACATTTTTAGAGAATGTATTTTTATTACACGAGGAATTTCTATAACCAACTAACAAAATATTCTACAAAAGATTAACCACACACCTATATGATATCGAAAGACTGATGGATCATCCATTTGGTCAACAGGAGGCATTATAAGATAAAGAATTATTTCAAACCATAGTCAATCCTAGAATTAGGTACACGCCAGTAAGATGAATGTTTTATGAATTGCAGACCCCAAAAACCTAAAATTTTATTCCACCAACCGAGGTAATCGACCTTTGGAGAAATGATTATCAAGAAATGAAAATAAATATATTTTATGGGAAAGTTTTGGAGCTTGATGAATTGATAAGTCGATTGGGAGAACTTAAAATACGATTTAATAGATTAAAATATAAGGTATAAATTCAAGAATAACTTTTAATTAAATATATTTACAGTATAAATCTAGTTGATTTATAAGGTTCTGTTATAGAATATTGTAGATTTTAAAAATTTGCACTTTAATAGATGAAACTACTACTTTGGTCATTTCGACGAAATAGACTAGAGCCTGAAAGTGCGACTGGCGAAGCAAATCGAATAACGTGAGCAACTAATGTGATTTCTCATTCGTCGAAATGACGAAATATACGAATATTTTAATTAAATCCACAATATTCTTTAACACAACCATTTATAATAACTATGTTTGTCGTAACTTTAAAATAGTCAATAAAATCTTTAAAAATTAAATAATCGAATTTATTTTAAAAATTATAAAATGAAAAAAAGTCTTTTGGTTTTAATAATTCTAACTTTTATGTCATGCGGCGCAAAAAAAACTGCAACAACCAATTCGTTATTCGAAATATTGACAGAACAAAACGATGGTGGTGCCAATATCCAGTTCTATGAAATATTATCAGAAGTGAACGAAATTAAAATGCTATTGAATGACAAGAATCTCAAAAACAAAATCCAAGAAAAAGATATCGAAAATTGCAATTTTGTTATAATAAATTCAGGATATAAAAATCAAGGTAATAACAAAATTGAAATTGAAAATGTAGTTGAAACTAATGATAAAATTATTGTGAAAATTAAAAAAAATCTTAATGAAATTAAACCAAACATAGAACTTGGAACAGTCAATCCTTACTTGATTTTAAAAATCAAATCCAAAAAAGAAATCGTTTTTGAATAAAAAAAATCCTGAAAAAACTAACTTTCAGGATTTTCAATAAATTATTAGAATTTTTTAGAATTGATATCTTAATGATAATGCAATATCTGAACCGTATCCATTTCGAACATTTTTCGATAAATAAAATTCAGGTCTAAAATCTAAGGAAACCAATAATGGAATATCAAAATCATATTCGATACCAATATTTCCAGCTAAAAACGCATATGAATTACTGTCATTATATCTTTCATCCTTAAATCTATAATCATAACTTTCATTTCCAAGTCCACCACCAACTCCAGCATACCAATTAAAGTCTCCTTCGATATTCCAAACCCATTGATATAATCCTGTTAATTTTATTGATGTACCATCACCAAAATCGTTATAATATTTATTTCTATTTCTCCAACCCAAATCAATTTCAAGTCGGTTGTCTTTTTGTAATTTTCGTTGATACGAAACTTCTGCACCAAAACCATCATTTTGTCCAAATCTTAAACCTAAAGCGTTTTTCGAAATGTTTTGCGCTCCAGCTGTTAGCGATAACCCAATAATTGCTGCAATAAATAATTTTTTCATATAAAATTTTTGTTTAGGCAAATGTACAAGCATTTTTTTATATAATTCATTTAAATACTTGTATAATTGCTAGTTTTAAAAAAACGGATAAAATTAAAAATTATAATAATGGTTTTATTTTAAAAATTCTTTGATACTAATTTTTCAGTAACATTTTGCAAACCAGTTGGAGAAATGTTTGCTGGCAATTGGCTCGCAACTGTTGAAGCAAATTCATATTTAACAACAGTTTCGGCTTTTATAACTCCGATGTTTTTTGCATAATATTGTGTAGAAACAATTACATCTTGAGCCAATAAAGCTGGTAATGAAAAAGTTCCAGAAATTAAATTTCCAGTTAGATTAATAGTTATAATAGTTTTTTTAACATCGTTATAGCTCACGCCCCCAACTGCTAATGTTGGCAAATTTCCATCGGCAACAGATTTGATTATGTAAGTACCTTCAACTGGTAATGTGGTAGCTCCAACTGGAATTGTAGTACTAAATGGTTTCGATACTCGTCCAACTTCTGTACCAGAAACCGCATTTTCTTTAAAGATTACAAAATCAGTAACTGCGAAAGTTATTGGATTGGCACCAACATTAATTGTTATATTTCCAGTCATTTTAACCGAACTTCCATCAATACGCAATTTGTTATTATTGACCATATTGCAATAAAATCCTGCGGGATTTGTTGGCGTGGTTTTCATAATTTTATAAGCAATAGCATTTTCGATAAAATCAGAATCTACTTTTAAAACATCAGTTGCTGTTGTTGGTGCAATATTTGTTGGAGTTGTAACGACTGTTTCGCTCTTAAATGTCCAAGCATTATTCAAAACATTTGGTGCGAATGTTGTCACAACATCATCTCCAACTGTTGGTGCTGGCGGCGTTATCACTACTGGCGGTGTGCCTATTGGAATAATTGGATTATCTGATTTTGAACAAGAAGTCAAAACTATTAAACAACATATAATGTTTAAAATTCTATTTTTCATAATTTTAGGGTTTAATTTGCTAAAATAACAATTATTAAACTAAATTTTTGCTTTTTAAAATAAAATATATCTAATAATTCGATCCTCATATTATTCCAAAAAAAAACATACATTTGTTTCAAACAAAAATCAATGGCAGGCAACAGCTACGGCACACTTTTTAGATTAACAACTTTTGGCGAATCACACGGTGAGGCACTAGGCGGAATCATTGATGGTTGTCCACCAAATATTATATTAGATTTCGATGCAATTCAACTCGAAATGCAACGGCGAAAGCCAGGACAATCAGCAATTGTAACCCAACGAAAAGAAGCCGATGAAGTTCAATTTCTATCAGGAATTTTCGAAGGAAAAACCACTGGAACGCCAATTGGTTTTATAATTCCAAATACAAACCAAAAATCCGACGATTACTCCGATATAAAAAATAGCTATCGACCAAGTCACGCCGATTATGTTTACGAAAAAAAATACGGAATTCGAGATTATCGTGGCGGCGGTCGCAGTTCTGCACGCGAAACAGCAAGTAGAGTAGTGGCAGGCGCAATCGCCAAACAAGTTTTATCAGAAATAAAAATAAATGCATTCGTATCATCAGTAGGCGAAATAAATCTTGAAATTCCATATCAAAATCTCGATTTCTCATTAATAGAATCTAACGAAATTCGCTGTCCAGATTCAGAAACTGCCAGCAAAATGATTCAACATATCAAAGAAATCAAGAAACAAGGCGACACCGTTGGAGGCATTATAACATGTGTCATTCAAAACGTGCCATTAGGTCTTGGCGAACCAGTTTTCGATAAATTGCACGCTGATTTAGCCAAAGCAATGTTGTCTATAAATGCTGTTAAAGGCTTCGAATTTGGTTCTGGTTTTGCTGGTGCCAAAATGTTAGGCAGCCAACACAACGATCTTTTTAACGAAAATGGAACCACCAAAACCAACAATTCTGGCGGAATTCAAGGCGGAATTAGCAACGGAATGGATATTTATTTACGAGTAGCTTTCAAACCAGTTGCAACATTAATCCAAAAACAAGAAGTTTTAAATAACAACAATCAAATCGTCGAACAACAAGGCAAAGGACGCCATGACCCATGCGTAGTTCCACGCGCCGTGCCAATTGTCGAGGCTATGGCAGCAATAGTTCTCGCCGATTTTCATCTTTTAAATAAAATGTATAAATAATTGTCATCCTGAGCGCAGTCGACGAATTAGAAGCCAATCGCGCTGTTTGTTCCAATCTTTTTTTCCAAAATCTTTTTTTCTAAGTCAAAAAACGAACTTCCGCTGGTCGTTGTTTTTTGCCAAGAAAAAATAGATTTTCTCAAAAAAGGATTTCCTCGACCATCACGGCTAAAAAATCATAAATCCTAACAAAACTAATGAATATAGAAATTAAATCTCAAACCAAACCATCAATTTTTGCCAATCTAACAGTACAAATTCTTATTGCAATGTTACTCGGAGCAATTCTCGGCATTTTTATTCACAAAAATTATTCAGTAGATGCTGCAAAAATATTTAGTGGATACATTAAAATGTTGGCAACCGTTTTCATCAGATTAGTCCAAATGATTATTGCACCATTGGTTTTCACAACATTAGTAGTCGGAATTGCCAAACTTGGAGATTTGAAATCAGTTGGGCGAATTGGTGGCAAAGCAATGGGTTGGTTTTTCACAGCATCGTTTATCTCTTTATTAATAGGTATGTTTTGGGTAAACTTTTTCGAACCTGGCGTCGGCTTAAAATTAATAGATATTGATCCAGCAACAGCATCGGAAGTTACTGATAAAACTCAAAATTTCTCAGCTCAAAATTTTATAGAACACATTATTCCAAAAAGTATTTTCGAAGCAATGGCAACCAACGAAATTCTTCAAATAGTCATTTTTTCAATATTTTTTGGATTAGCAGCAGCATCAATGGGCGATTATACCAAACCAATTGTCAACGCATTCGATAGAATTTCGCACATTGTACTAAAAATGGTTAATTATGTAATGAAATTTGCACCAATTGGTGTTTTTGGAGCAATTGCTGGTGTTTTCGCAATAAAAGATGTCAATGATTTATTACTGACTTATGCTAAATTTTTTGGTTCATTTCTTGTAGGAATTGGTTCATTATGGGTTTTTCTGTTGTTAATCGGTTTCATTTTCTTAAAAAGTCGCATGATTACTTTATTAAAACATATTGTTTCTCCATTAGTTATAGCGTTTGGAACAACAAGTTCCGAAGCGGTTTTCCCAAAATTAACCGAAGAATTAGAAAGATTTGGCGTTAAAGATAAAATTGTTTCTTTCATGTTGCCACTTGGCTATTCGTTCAATCTTGACGGATCAATGATGTACATGACATTTGCAAGTATTTTTATCGCACAAGCATCGGGAATTCATCTTTATTTAGGCACACAAATGACAATGTTGTTGGTTTTAATGTTAACAAGCAAAGGCATTGCAGGCGTACCAAGAGCCAGTTTGGTAGTTGTCGCAGCAACCTGTGGCATGTTCGATATTCCAGCTGCGGGAATAGCATTAATTTTGCCAATTGACCATTTTTGCGATATGTTTCGAAGTGCAACCAACGTTCTTGGTAATGCATTAGCAACAAGCGTTGTAGGAAAATGGGAGCAAGAAGATTAATTTTTAAAAACTTAATATAATATGTCAAAATCATTAAAAATTATATTTCAAATATTGTTTTTATTGCTTATTAATTTTCTAGCACAAAGTCAAATCAAATATAAAGAAATAGATGATTTATTGACCAAAAACACAATGATTGATGCAATTTCGGCTATTAAAAAACTAGAAGAAAGTCCAAAAGACACAATCGAATCTAATTATTGGTTGCGGCATTCTAAAGCTTCTTATATTTTTTACAGATATGACGATGCAATTAAAAGTATTAATAAAGCAATAAAAATAAGCCCAACAAGTTCAGAGTTTTATTTTGAAAAAGGTATGATGCTTAATAAATTAGATAAATTAGATCAAGCATTAGAAGCTCTGGAAAAAGCAACCAAAATTGATAAAATAGGAAAATATTTTTATTATAAAGGAATCGTCAATCAACAATTAAACAATGTCGAAGCCGCTCAAAATGATTATCAAACTGCTATGAGTAATGGTTATGAAGACAGCATGTTGTATAGTAATTTTGCAGTTTTATTAACCCAAAACAGTAAAAACGATCAAGCACTATCCATCATCAATAAAGCGATTCTATTAGATAAAAATAATGACAGGGCTTATTCTGTAAGATCCAAAATACATTTTTCGTTATTAGAAATCGACAAAGCTTGTGAGGATCAATATACAGCAGTAAAACTGGGTAATCCTAATATTTTTAATATACCAGATTCTATTTGCAAAGGTACTTTTAAACAAAAAATACAGCTTGCTGCAGATATATTTGCCTCAAGTAAAGAATACAGTCAGGCAATAAATGCTTATTCTAAACTAATTGATAATAAAATAATAACGTCAGACTATTTTCTAAATCGAGGTTACTGTTATTTTCAAATTAAAAATTATGAAAAAGCCGAAAGCGATTATTTAAAGGCTTTAACATTACCAAAACCCACAGCAGATCAAATTTATGATAACCTAAGTTTGTTATATTTCAATTCAAATAAATTTGAAAAAGCAATTTTATATTCAACCAAAAGAATAGAATTGAATCCCAAAAATCATGTTGCTTATATTGATCGTGGTTTGTCAAAGCGAAAACTACAAAAATACATCGAAGCCGAAGATGATTTCAATAAATCATTACAAATTAAACCTGATTTTTTTAGAGCTTTTGGATACAGAGCATTTTTGTATTTGGAACAATTTCAATTTAAAAAAGCTTTTGATGATGCCGAAAAATCGATAAAAATTAATTCGAGATATGGCTATGGTTACATGGTTTTGGCACAAGCAAAACAAAACTTAAACATAAATGATTTTTGCGAAGATTTTGCTAAAGCCAAATTATATGGCGAACCTGATGCAGAAATAGGTATTAATCAATTTTGTAATAAAAAGTAAATTTATAGTAAACTGTATAACAATTTTTACTTAAGCAAAATTAACTTTCTAACAGCTATGTAAAAGGTTTAGACTTTGACGAAGCAAAATTTAATCTAACAACTTTGTCAAAGTTCGAAACTTTGACAAAGTAAAATGTAATAAAGAATTTTCGGTATAATGTAATAAGTATGCATCAAAAAAAAACCTCTCAATTTATTGAAAGGTTTTTTTATTTTCTAAAAAATGTAATTACATTTTTGTAACGAACTTAGTCAACTTAGATTTTAGGTTAGACGCTTTGTTATCATGAATAACGTTTTTCTTAGCTAATTTATCAATCATTGAAATTACTGATGATAATTTTGCAGAAGCTTCTGATTTATCAGTAGACAATCTTAATGCTTTGATAGCATTACGAGTTGTTTTGTGTTGGTATCTGTTAAGTACTCTTCTTTTTTCGTTACTTCTAATTCTTTTTAAAGCAGATTTATGATTTGCCATTTTTTTTTAATTTAATTGTAATAATTATTTATAAACTACTAGCTAAAAAAGTAAAACCTCCCACATTTGCACTAGCGAACACTTTGGTTTTTACTAATAAAATAAAATTCGAGACACCAAATCATTATTTTATAAAACTTATTTACAACTAATTGTAGCCCGTAGGGGAATCGAACCCCTCTTACATGGATGAAAACCATGCGTCCTGACCGATAGACGAACGGGCCATGCTTATAATTGCGAGTGCAAAAATACAAATATTTTTTATTCTCGCAATAGGCAAATTACTTTTTTTATTTTTATTTAATATGCCTTAGCAAATAATACTCTTCCCGTGGATGGGTTGCCAGTAAAGACACATTTTCCCAGCTCTTCTTTTCTGTCTAAAGGAATACAACGAATGGTTGCTTTGGTCAATTCTTTAATTTTTTCTTCAGTTTCTGCTGTGCCATCCCAATGTGCTGAAACAAAGCCTGCTTTATTATCTAAAATGGTTTTAAATTCCGCAAAATTTGAAACTTCTGTAATATGTGTGTTTCTGTAGTTTAATGCTTTATTAAATAAATCGGTTTGAATTTCTTCTAATAAATCATTAATATAT
>JAYWGV010000138.1:0-11615 GCA_043778105.1 Bacteroidota bacterium | reverse complement strand
AACAGCTTATTTTAATTGAGTTTTTCTCTAAAAAACATATTTAAGACCTAATTTTATGTTTTTTTTAACATATTGCCTGCAACTTGGGTTAAGTATTTATTCGCAATTTTTTTAAGATTTTTTTAATAAAAAATTTTGTACAGGACAGTCAAACCATTAAATCAGTAGGAACAACTAAAACAATTTTTGGTTAAAAAGTTAAATCAATAAATACCGATTTAAAAAACTACATTCTAACTAATGAAACATTTATTTTTATACTATTCTTATAATTAATTTTTAAAAATTTTACTTATTGAATGGAAATAGATATGACAATAAATTTCTATCATTTAAAATTATTATATACATTTGCAAAAATTTAAAATAACAATTATGCAAAAATATGCTTATCTCTTAATAATAATATTAACATTAGTATCTTGTTCCGAAACAGATCAAATTTTTAATAGTGAAAAAACAAGTAATACTACAAGCGGAAATAAACTAGCTGTTGGCAATACTGATTCTCAAATTTTATTGATTAAAGATTCATTAGTGCCGAATGCTTACGATTCTTTTTTATATAATGAATCGCAAAACTTATATTTAAATAACAAGTTAAAATATGCAGTAAAAACGTATAGAATAACTTATAGTACAATAAATTGTGACGGCGCTACTGTTACTGCGTCTGGAACTGCTATCATTCCACAAAAACCAACTAATGGTGATGATTATAAATTTTCTGTTTTGAGTTACCAACACGGAACAAAATTTGACGATGCTTCAGTATATAATACATATAATGATATTAATTTATATCGGTATGCTAGCGCTGGATTTATAACAGTTGTCCCAGATTATCTAGGTTACAACAAATCGGGGAGTTTACAACATCCGTACTTTGTAAATTCAAATTCCACGAGGGTTGTAAGAGATATGATTTCCGCTAGCTTAGAATTTACAAATAGTCAAAAGATTTTAAATAATGGTAAACTTTTTTTACATGGCTATTCTGAAGGTGCAAATGTAACTATTGCTCTATTAAAGAGCGTTGAAGAGAATCCAATACAAAATTATATGGCAACATTTCCAAATTTAACAGCAACAGCTACTTTAGCTTGTTCTGGTGCATATGCACTTGTGGATCAAGCTGCCTACATGGATAGTCAATACGTACAAAGTGATGTTGGTACAGCTGCGAATGCAACATCATTAATGGGTTACATGATTTATGGTTTTGATAAAAATATTCAAAAATCTGGTAATATGTTTAATTATTTTAATTCTCCATATGCCCAAAATATTCCTGGTCTATTGAGTGGCAATACTAACGCGGTTACAGCTGCTAGGCTTTTTGGTTATTATATGTCCTATAATAGAAATGTTTTATCAAGTAATTTTCGTACCAACAATCAAAATCCTTACAGAATAAATTTTATAAATTTTTTGAAAAATAATACTTTAACAACAATTCCATGGGGACCAAAATCACTTGTAAAATTGAAACATGGGACTATTGACAATCAAGTACCAATTCTAAACTCTGCTGCAATGTATAATATTATGAGAGCATTTGCCACTGATCCAAATAAAATTACCTCTGAACCATTGGTTGGTAGTCACGAAAGTACAAATACTATCGGTATTTTTGCGGCAAACTTATTATGGTTTGACCAATTAAGGGTTCAATAATTATTTTATAATCTTACTCAAATCAAACATTGGTGCATACATCGAAATCATAATGATTCCGACTACCAAACCAATTATTATTATGATTAGCGGTTCAAGAACTACTCCAATCATTTTGGTTTCGTGGCTAATTTCCTCGTTGTATTGTTCTGTCAACCTTTCGAACATTATGTCTAATTGATTAACTTGCTCAGCAACTTCTATCATAGAGACCATTTTATTTTCAAAAACAGTGTGCTTTTTTAGGCTATCACTCAATGAAATACCTCGAATAATATTGTTTTTTATATCATCGATTGCGATTTCAATTGGATAAAACCCTATCATTTTTTGGGTTAATGATAATGAATTAATTAATGTAGTTTTAGAAGTTATTAATAATTTCATTGCTTGACAAAATCTAGAAATATAAATTTTACGAATTAGCGTACCAAAATAAGGAATTCTTAAAATTAATTTTGTAGTTATATTTTTATATTTTAAGTTGTTTTTAAGAAGATAATTCATTAGAAAAAATGCAATAAAAAATCCTATAAACACAGAAAAAATCAAGCCTGAATGATTAGATATTTTAATAATTATTTGTGTGCTTTTAGGCAATTCGCTTCCAAATTGTTTGAACACCGAACTGAACATTGGAACCACTTTATTCAACATAAAATACAATACCAAAACGGTTACCGAAAGTACTATACTCGGATAAGTCAAAACTGAAATTATTTGCCTTTTCATTTGAATTTTTCTAGCAAAATATTTTTGCAATTCATCAAGGACTTCTTCAAGCTTTCTTGTTTCTTCTCCAATCTGAACGCTGTAAAACTCATAGGCAGAAAACTGATTGGTTTCTTTCATTGATTCGTTAATACTTTTACCTTGAATAACTTTTTCTTTAATCTCTAAAATTATTTCTCTTACGAATTTATGGGTTGTTTGGTTGCTTAAAATTTCTAACGCTTTTTTAAAATCGACTCCAGATTTAAGCAACATTGCCAATTCTCTATAAAAAGATTCTTTCTTTTTATCGGTCAGTTTTTTTGAAAATTGAATATTTGTTGCCTGAATATTAAAGCTCTTTTTTTCAGGTATTTCGGTTTTGAATGTTGATAAATCTAGACTCATTAATTGCTTTTTGAGGCTAACAATTCGTTAGCATAAACTTGTTTATAAAATTTTAAATCAACTATGTTTTCATTGACTTCAATCATTAATTTGATTTTCTGATAAACCAAATTTTGTGTTTTATTTTGAACAGTATCAAATGATATTTTATTTAATCTAATTCTAAAAGTATCAATAAAATCTTCTTTTTTTCTTAGAATAAAATCATCATTAAATTCATATTTTAAAAAATTACCAGAATAGGATTTAAAACTTATTTCGTTATCATTTAAATTCATTTTTTGGTTTTCAAAAATATCTTTATTTACAATGTAAGTCAGTCTATTTAAATCGTTAATCAATTGATTTTGATTTTTATAATCTAACATTCTTTCGCTAACTATTGAAAAAATAACAAAAACCATTCCCATTATAATAGCCGAAACCGCCATACTGACAATAGCTTCTATTATTGAAAAAGCTTTTATAGATGTTTTTTTATTCATTGATAGATTGAATATAGAAATTTTTATAAAATTCGAATTTAGAACTATCTTTGTATTTTAGATTTATTTCTTTAACGCCTTGATTAGTTGAATTTTGTTTTATTTCAAGATTATTATCTAAACTTGCATTAATTAATGAATCGTTGTTTAACTGTATCAAATAAAACATTTCGTTAACTTTGTTTTGTGTTCCATAGAAATTAGATGATGTTTTTGATGTAAAAACTGCCGCGAAAATCATTACTGCAAAATATAGACAAACCGAAATAATGCTCAATGCAATTACAGATTCAAGAATTGAATTGGCTCTAAAATTACAATACTTTTTTAAGCAATCCATAAGATGTATTTTTAGTTTCGAACAATGGAATTGATATGAAATAGCTTGGTTTTTTGCTTGTATTAACTTCTATATCAGTAATTAAGTTTTCATAACTTGCAGAATTTGTTTTTAAAAAAAATTTATTAGTAAAAACCGATCCATAAACATTACTTCTCAACATCAATTTGCCAGTACAATAAATATCGCCAAAAATCAAACCTTTCTCATCGATTTCAATATTGTTTTTATCTATTGTTGAAAAATCGTTTCCAAACAAAACAACAGCTCCAGTAATTTTGCAATCACTTTTTATTTTAATTTTACTTTCGACATCAATGTTTTTATTGTAAATACAAATTACCGACGGATAATTTAAAACAACTTTGGGTTCTAACTCGATCCCGTTAGTAGCAAAAGCTTGAACGTTGCCCATAAAACCAGTTTCGAATGTAATTTTTGGTGCAATCAAAATAACATCTTCAAGAACACAATTCTTTTTTATTCGAATAGAATCTTTTGATTTTAAAATAAAGTTTCCTTTAAAAATTATATTATTCAAATTGCTATTTGATAAATAAATTTCTTTTGATTGATTTAAAAATGAATTATAATATAAAGAATCATTTAATTTTTCAAGATCTAAAAGTGTTGTTTTTTCAGATTTAATTCCTTCGAAAACACTAATAAACTTTGGATTTAATTTTGGTAATTGTATCTCAGAAATTGAATTTTTTCCGACTAAATCCAATCGATTCGGCTTGTTTTCAATATATGCAACATCTATGTAAGCAGTTGGGAGTTTATTGTCGCCAGTTATTTTTACAATTCCAGTATATGACAATGATTTCGAAAAACTAGACAAATAAATAGCGGTTTTATCCAAATTGTAACTTCCAATAAAATGAGCCGAATTTATAGTGTCATTTCGTGAACTTGTTTTTACTAAAAGCAAGTTTAGTAGTCCAAATTGTTTAGATTCAAAACTTTTTTCGATTCCAGAATCGGTATCAATTTCGAATTGTTTAGTATCTAATTTAGAGCCTAAAGCATAATTTACAACCGATTGATTTTGAATATATAACTCTTCGTTAATGTTATAAAATAAATTTAATTGACCATAAAGATTGAAATACATAATCAATCCTCCACAAATTATTGATACAAGCAAGCAAACATAAATTGCGTACAACAAACTGTTGGCTTTAATCATTAGATTTTATTTTTGTTTTTTTGAAAAAAGTCTTTTAAAAAAATTTGGTTTTTCAGATTGTATGTTATTTTCATAATTTACGTCCTGATTTTGATTTTTAATATTACTACTTTTAGGTTTTAAATTTTCGCTTTTAGAAAATTTTTTATTTTTTAAAACGATTAAGTTTTTATTATAAATAGTTGTATCTTTTTTAATAAAATCAATCCATTTACCAAATTTTAAATCATTGGTATAACTTCCTTTTACTATAAGATTTCCATATTCATCAAATTTATTATACATTCCAGAACGTACTCCGCTTGACCAACGTTGAGTAGATTCAAGTACTCCATTGTTATACCAAGTTTTCCATAATCCTTTTTTGAGACCATTTCTAAAAGCTCCTTGCTCTGCAAGTTGATTACTGTGATAGGTTTTTACAAATTTATCGTTCAACAATTCACCCGAAACGCCCGATTGCGCATTGTGAATTAATCCTCCTTTAAACCAATAATAAGTTTTATATAGTTTAGGGCTAATACTTTTTTTGGTAGTATAAAATTCGTACCTAAAGTCTTGATCTGAAATACGTTTTACCGAATATGGATCAGCAAATGAAACGCATAAAAATAATATAAAAAATGATACAATGTGGGTTTTTATTTTTGATTTCAATGTCTTATTTTTTTAATTACAAATTAATAACTTAATATTTATTAAAAAAAATTATTTGTTAATTAATTGTACTTCTCGTTTTGAATAAAGAATAAAATTTCAATAGTTATTAAAAACTTCGAAAACTTTTTTTTCGTTTAGTGGTAAAAAAAAAATTATATTTCTTACAGAATTCCTTTGCCAATGCAATCACATACAAGCATTGGAATTGATGGCGAGAAGTGGATATTTACCCACAGACAGAAAACTGAAACAGCTTCTAAAATTCCAATCCTTCCAGTTACACAAATGATTATTGACAAGTACGCCAACCATCCAAAAAGCAATAACGAAGATAGACTTTTGCCAATCCTAACAAATCAAAAAATGAATGCCTATTTAAAGGAAATAGCAGGTGTTTGCGAGATTGAAAAAGAATTAACCTTAAACAATATCCAGACATACTTTTGCAACGACTGTAACGCTTACAAATGGCGTTCTTATTGAAATTATAAGCAAAATGCTAGGACACAAAAACCTTAGAACAACCCAACATTTTGTAAACCCATTGTAAAAAGTAAAATATATGCAATGATATTAGGATATTCGGCTTATAATTCGATTCCAAAAAAAGCTACAAAAAACAATAGCAAAACTTCTATAGAAATTGGTAAAACATAACTACTGATTTCGCTTTTTGGCGTTCTAATTTCGAGTATAAAACCAGATACAAATGCACCAAAAAAAAGCAAATAATGTAAAGAAAAAATACAATACTTTTCAGAAAATTAAATTAAAAAATTTCATCGACAAAAAAAGCAAAATGTCCTGTTATATTGGTTGTCAATTGTTTAACTGATAAAAAACCAGCTACATTTACTATGCCAGTAACAAATGACAAAACCGATGCAATTTGTAAATTTTGTTTTGGTGTTCTGGTTTTGCCTTGGTGTCGGAACATTTGGAATTTAGTTTATTTCCTTCAATAAATCCTCTAAATCCAACGCCTCAGAATACATCACAATGGTGCCATCTGCGTTGTAAAGCCATTCGGAATTAGGTCTGTCCCAATACAATTCAACGCCATTATTATCAGGATCATTCAAATATAATGCTTGCGAAACCCTATGGTCGGACGCGCCAGTGAGCGGATAATCGGCTTTGAGAATTCTATTGTAAATGGTTGCTAAATCCTTATGTGTAGGATATAAAATTGCGGTATGAAACAGTCCCACGCCCTTTTCTCGAGCCAACGGAAAATTCTTGCTGTAACAAGTATTGAGTCCAATATGATGATGATAACCACCAGCTGAAATAAAAACAGCATCATCGCCATGCTTTGATGTGATTTCAAAACCTATTAAATCGCAGTAAAATTCGAGCGAACGTTGCAAATTGAAAACTTTGAGGTGCACGTGACCGATTCGGGTTTGAGGCGGAATTGTGTAGGGTGGTTGCATAACTTTTTATTTATTTTTAATTAATTTAAATTTTCCACCACCCAAAAACAATAATGCGATACAAATAAAAAGTATGGCAACAACGGGAGTCATTATTTCGAATGAATCTTTTCGATGCACCATTATTATTGCTACAATAAAATTGGAAATCAGAATAAAAGATGAACATCTTGTTTTAAAGCCAATCAAAACTAACAATGCACACACAAACTGACCGTATACATCGAAAGAACTGCACAAAAAGTAGGTGCAAGAAAATTAGTTGCTTGCAAAAATTTTGAGAACTTCATCATTCTGTCTCAACTAATGATGTTATCAAAAGTTCCTATAGCAACTCTTAGCCATTAAAAATTCTTAATGCCAATAAGCCAATGTCTGCTTTTGTACTTAACCAAGTTTCGATTTTATTCATTTCTATGTTTATGGTTTGATTTAGTCTATTTTCTGTTGATTTAGGGTGTCGCTCAAAAAGATTACTAAAACCCAAAGCTAGCCTTTTTTATTATTTTACTTTATAATAAAACTGTCAAAGTTATTTATTGGTTGATAATTAAGTTCTTTTTTAGCCTTTTCTATGGAGTAAACTCTATCAATTTTTTCAGGAAATACCCAATTTTTATTAGCAAAGATTTTTTCAATGTCAGGATAATACTTTTCTATTACTTGTTTGGGATTATTGATTAAATCAACTAAATCAGTTTTGGAAAATGGACTTTCATTTGAAATATTGTAAATTTCAAAAGTTTCAAAGTTCTTTTCCAACACTAAAAGATGTGCCATAGCTCCATCTTTTTCATCAAGTCCTCTGTATAATCTGTGTATGGCTTTGGTATTTTCGTCTTCGGGCAAAAATCTTGACACTCTTAAAACCGTTGTTTCAATGTTTTCTTTTTCAAAATAATCTTGGCAAAGTAATTCGGCTGTCAGTTTTGTAATATCATAAATATCTCTTGGGTTTGGTGTAAGTGTTTCGTCTACCCAAACGGCTTGATTTTCATTTACCATTGCTTTTCCGTAAATAGATGTTGTACTCGTATAAAGAAATTTATTTATTCCGTTTGCTACACAAGCATTTAGTAAATTGAAAGTGCCATCAATATTAGTTTTAATAAATTCTTCTCTTGGATAATTGAGTTCATAATGTTTGCCGTGAATGGCGGCTGTATGAATAATAGCATCAACCCCTTTGGTAATTTTATTTACTTCTGTAGCGTTAAGAATATCTATTAATTTATCTGTAGTGGGCGACGGAACAATATCAATACCTAAAACTGCGTATTTTTTTTTTTCTTAATAGAAGTACAATTTCTCTACCTAATTGCCCCGATGAACCTGTTACTAATATCTTTTTCATTTTATGTTAATCTCTATTGTTTTTAGTTTCAAATATTAATTACTTTGTTTAATTCTCACATTGCTCTTTAATCTTATCAAGTGTATCTTCCCAATTTTTATCTGAATGTTCATACATAATTTCTGTTGCAAAGTCTGTATGTGTTAACTTCAATATAGTTCCATTGTCTATTGATATTAATTCATATTGAACTTTTGAATAATTTTTTTCTTCGTCAGGCAGTCCTGAAAATGCACTCCAATATGTGTGTGAAAATATTTTTTCGTTTTCAAATTCAATAATTTTTCCTTTGTCTGCATATTGTACTCCATCCCAAACAAATGAAAAAATAATAGCAGCATTTGGTTTCCATTCACTTGTAGTTTCAATTTGAACTCCGTTCCAATCTGTGGAAGTTTCAGTTAACGTATCCCAAACTTTTCCAATACTGGAATTAATATGTCGTTCCTTTACTAGTTTTAAACTGTTAATCATTTTTTATGTATTTTAATTTAGAGTTTTATTTTCTATTGTCGTATACTCATTTTTCAATAACCCATTTGCCTGCACCTGTAAACAGCAATCCTAAACTTATAAAAAGCATTGCCAATGCTGGTGTCACAGCTTCTATTGAATCATTGCTATGTACCATTACAATAGCAACTATAAAATTAAATACAAGGATGAAGGCGGCAAATCTTGTTTTATAGCCAATCAAAATTAAAATACCACAAATGAACTGAGCATACACCGATAATACGGCACATAAAGTTGGTGCAGGAAAATTAGTTGCTTTCAAAAACTCCGAAAACTCCATCATCTTATTCCAACTAATTACATTGTCGAAAACGCCATAAATAATTCGTAATCCAATAAATAATCTTATAATTAATAGACCAAGATCAGATTTTGAGCTAAACCATATTTGTAACTTATTCATACCGTTTTTTCAAGTTTTTGCTTGTAAAATTATACTCAATTTGAAAATAATTATCTTAAAATTAGTACTTTATTATTTTGTAAAAGTAATAAAATTTTGTTTGAGCTGCTTGAATTGGCTATTACTATTGTGGGGAATATTTCACAATGTCAATTCCAATTCCATTTGGGTCTTCAATAGCAAAATGCCTGTCGCCCCAAGGTTCGTTGCGAATGTCTATTTTAATATCAATTTTCTTCTTTTTCATTTCTGTGTAAACCTTGTCCACATCATCTACTTCTATGGTTAAATACATTCCTTTGCCTTCAAATGGTTGTTGAAAAAAAGGCTGTTGACTTGGATGATTTGGAAGCAAAAAACTAATTTCTGCTTCTTTGTTTGGCGTGTGTAGCAAGAGGTAAAACTCGTTTTCAAATGTTACTCCAAATCCTAAATTGTTGATGTAGAAATCTTTTGTTTCTGTCAATTTTGCTGTTACGATACCTGCGTTTAGTTTCATCTTAATTTGATTTTTAGTTGTTGAATGATCTTGTGAAAATACATTTGCTGAAAAGCAAATGATGGTGAGCATTGTTGCTATTCGTTTCATTTTCTTTTGATTTAATGATACAAATTTCAGACATATCTCAATCATAAGATTGTAAAAATCGGACATTTTTATCTATCGAACGCTTTGCTTGGTAAAACACCATAAAAATTCTTAAACTCTTTTATAAAATGGGATTGGTCGTAATAGCCTACATCAAAAAACAACTTGTTTTCTCTTAAACTTTGTGTAGATGGTTTGGCTCTTAATATATTTTGAAAACGAACTACTTTGCTAAAAGTTTTTGCTGTATCGCCAATGTAAAATTGAAATAACCTGCGCAATTGTCTTGGACTGATGCCTGTATCTAAATCTTTTTCAATATTGAGAACTCCAAAATTTTTAAGAATGATATTGATAGATTCATACAATCTGTTATCATCATTGAAATTAGTTTTTGCAATAGCTTCCAAAAAAAAATTATCAAACAATGCTTTTATTTGTGCGGTAGTTTGCTGTGGTTTAAAATTGTCTGCAATAAACGAAGCTGTTGTAGGAATAACCAAATATAGATTTTCAAAACGATTGCTTAGTTCTGATGCATCAATATTAAAAATTTGCGGAAACATTGTTGGTAAAAACCGAACACCAATGTAATGAAACGAATTGTTTAATGGAAACTCGGTATATTTTTTACAAAATCCCATTACAAAATTCTCCTGTGGGTTATTGAGTTCAAAAAAAATATCAATGCATCCATCTGCTACTACTTTATAATTAAAAGACTCTGTAAGTGTTTGAGTTGTTTTAAGTTCCCAATAGCAATAAATATAAGTTTGTAATTTTAAATCAGGCAAAAATTCAAAGTACGTAACATGCTCTGCCGATTGTTTTATAGTTGGCTGAATGGGATTGTAAAGTTGTCTTATGTTTGATGTGATATTCAATAACTCGTGTGTTTTACTTTACAAAAATAAAAAATTTATACAGTTTTCTTCATCAATTTTTTACTTTAATATTCTGTACCTGCAACATTTATCATCCATTTGATGCCAAACTTATCAGTAAAACCGCCAAAATAATCTCCCCAAGAAGCCTCTTCCATTTTCATATCAATGATTCCATCTTTGGATAGTCCATCGAATAATTTATCTGCTTCTTCTTTTGTTTCCGGACTGAGCATAATATGTGTTTGATTTCCAAAAACCATTTTATGTCCCGCAGATGGAACAGTATCCGAAGCCATCAAAATTGTTCCTTCGCCAATGGGCAATGCAATGTGCATGGTTCGGTTTTGCTCTTCTGCGGGCAACTTATTGCCATCAGGCATTTCGCTCATCTTCATATTTGCCAAAAATTCTCCGCCAAAAACGGATTTGTAAAACGTAAATGCTTCTTCGGCTTTGCCGTCAAAGTTTAAATAAGGATGTACTTTCATGATTGTGTTTATAAGTTGTTATATTTATTTCTGCGATGCTAGATACACATCTAAATTGCTCAATCCCATAGTGAATCCTTCTTTGAAACCCATTTCGATTGTACTTTCTAATTGTGCCAAATCATTAAATGTGATTTCAATATTAACTAAAGTGTTTTTTTCGAGACTACTAAAATTTACTTTCCATTTTGATTGTGGCATTTCTTTATTGATGTTGCCACTTTCATCTGAAAAGCCATCTGTCGCAGTAAATTCTTGTTCGTTTTTGATGGATAGATATTTTGAAAATGACCAATGTTCTTCGCCTTTGGGACCAATCATTGCATAGAGCCATTGACCACCTTCAGTAAAATCCATTGATTTAGTTTTTGCTTTCCAAGGACTTGGTGCCCACCATTTATCTAGAATTTCACTTCTTGTAAAGGCTTTCCAAACCAAAGGTAATCCCGCTGCAAATTCTCTTTTTACT
>JAYWGV010000137.1:0-11670 GCA_043778105.1 Bacteroidota bacterium | reverse complement strand
GTTGTTCAAAATGAGATTTATAGTTTGTAATATCAATGGTTTTTCCTTCGAAAGTTTCGTTAGGAGTATTGCCTTTAAGTGAAAATTGTGGTCGAATGCTGTTGTAAGTCAAAACGTCAATGTCAAGAGCTAGAAGCAATTGTTTTCGGCTTTCAAGATTTTGTGGTAACAAGAATTGATGTTTGATAATTTTATTGAATGCTTCGATTTTTGAATTCGAAAACGGAATGTCTTTTTGAGCTATCAAATGTTTAATGTCAAGATTGGTGGTTTCAATAAAATCTTTTACAGTTTGATTTACATTTTCAATTCCAGCATCCGTTACAAATTGTATTGGTAGGTCACATTTATATTTTGCGTAAGCATTTTGCAATAAATTTCGAATTGTAATAGGTTTGGAGCTTTCTTCAACACTAAAACCCAAAATCTTTTTTGAGAAATGATCCATTAGAAAATGAATATAATGTTTGCAACCATCGGCAGTTTTTAAAATCGTGACATCAGCGCACCATATTTCGTTTGGATAATAACTTTTCAAGGAACTATATTTTGTTCGAACTTGTAAATGTCGATTGCTTTTAAAACCCAAAAGTTTAGCATATTTGTAAAAAGTTGTTAAACAAATTGAAATATCTTTATTTCTCAAAGCCAACAAATAAACAGATGATTTTGACCAATATTGAAAATCTTTCTTCTCAAGATATTCTTTAATTTTCGACACTTCGTTCTTCAATAATTGATTAGGATATTTCTTGGTACACCATTCAAAATATGAGTTTTCACATTTATTAATTACCAAATTTTTATAATTCTGATAAGTCGCTCGAGAAATATTAAAAATCTTTAAAGCATTCTCAATCGGAATTATATCTTTAATATTTTCAATAATATCGACTATTTTTTCTTTTTGATTGGCAAGTTTTTTCATCAAACCATCAACCTTGCCAATAATATCCTGATAAGCATCTGATAGAACAAAATAAGATTCTAAAACTAGTTTTGCGTTGTTGCTTTTCCCAGTTCGTTTTATTAATTCTAATTCATCTTTAATAAATTTAGAAACCTCGCAACCCAAATATTTATTATCTGATTCATTTTTCCATCGATGTTTGTTTGTCGTAGGAATTTGTTTTTGAATCTCTAATGGCAAATTTTCAAATAAACCAAAACGAATATAATGTTTTACAGATGTGTCCCAAGATATTCGGGAAATTGGAACAGTCATTTTACAATTTTCGGCAAAAGTAAAATTAAATCTCAATAATATGTAATTTGTACTAATTATTGAAATTAATGTCAAATAAATAACAAATTTTATTTTTTCAATACTAATCTTATTTTTCAATACTTGATTAAAATTTAATCCCACTTTGTGCAATAAAAATCAAATACAAACAATACTCATTAAAATTTTATTCGTGTAAATTCGTGACACGAGCCTGAAAGTGCGACTGGCGAAGCAAATTAGTGAAAAACCAATAAAAATTAAAAGTGCTAATAAATGAAACAACATCACACAACGTCGGTTTTGTGCAATTTGGGGTTTGGGGCATTGGCGGTGTTGGTTTTACTTTTTATGGTTTGGGTTTAATTTGGTGTTGGTTTTGTATCATTCCCTACCTTGACAAAGCCAAGTCTGGTGACGATACTGCTAAAGGTTTTTGATTCTTAAAAAAAATAAAAAAAAATAATTATTCTTGTAACAATATTTTATCTTTAGCGTCAAATCACAAAAACAATCTAAAACCTTTAATTATGAAATCATTAAAATTATCAATCTTTGCTTTACTATTCTCAATGTTTAGCGCAACTTCTAACGCTCAAACTGCCGACGAAGTAATCAACAAATACATTACAACCATTGGTGGTGCAGAAAAATTAAAAGCACTAAAAGGCGTTAAAATGGAAATGTCAACCAATCAAGGTGGAATGGAAATTCCTGTTGAAGTGGTACAAATGCCTGCTGGAAAAATGTATGTAAAAATTAATTTGCAAGGCAAAGAAATCACTCAAATGGCCTATGACGGAACAACAATGTGGAACACAAGTTTCATGACAATGAAAGCCGAAAAAAGCGATGCCGAAGCAACCGAAAACATGAAATTAAATGATGCTGAT
The DNA here is from genome assembly GCA_043778105.1 of Bacteroidota bacterium. GTDB lineage: Bacteria > Bacteroidota > Bacteroidia > Flavobacteriales > Flavobacteriaceae > Flavobacterium. Next base: position 9,552 of record JAYWGV010000137.1, on the reverse strand, counting down.
TTTCCAGATGAATTGTTAGACTATAAAACCAAAGGTTACAAAGCCGAATTTGTAGGTAAAGAAACTAAAGAAGGTGCAGAATGTTACAAAATAAAATTTACCAAAAAACCTTCAACAATTGCTGGAATTAAAACTGATGAAGTATCTTTCTATTATTTCGAAACCGAAAACAATTTAGTTATAGCAACCGAATCTGAAATTAAAGAAGGTCCAATGAAAGGTCAAAAAGCAACTTCAACTAAAAGTGATTATCAAGAAGTTGATGGCATATTTTTTCCGTTTTCAATAACTCAATTTGGACAACCTTTAAAAGTTAAAAAAATTACTTTAAATCCAGTTGTCGATGCTAAAGCTTTTGCTTTTCCTGCTCAATAACTAAATTCATTCACAAAATCCTCGACTATTGTTGGGGATTTTTTTTACTTATATATTATGAAAAATTTTAAAATTATAGTTATATTAATTTTTTCAATGGCATTTATGAATTTATCTGCACAAGAAAAAATTATTTTAAAAGGCAAAGAATTATTTGGCGATTTAAAAGCCAGACATATTGGTCCAGCATTAATGTCAGGTCGAATGACCGATCTTGAATTGCACCCAACCAACAATCGCATTGTTTATGCAGCAGCAGCTGGTGGTGGCGTTTGGAAAAGCAGCGATGGTGGCGCAAGTTTCAGCCCGATTTTCGACGAACACATTCAATCTATTGGTTGCGTTGCCGTCGACCCGTCGAAACCTGACAATAATATTTGGGTTGGTACTGGCGAAACTTGGACAAGAAATAGCGTATCGGTTGGCGACGGAATTTACAAATCGACTGATGGCGGACAAAACTTTAAAAATATGGGTTTGCCAAAATCCGATAGAATTTCTTCGATTGTTGTTGACCCGAAAAACAGCGATATTGTTTGGGTTGGTGTTCTTGGCGCACTTTGGGGCGATAGCGATGAACGTGGCATTTATAAAACTATTGATGGCGGAACAACTTGGACGAAAACCTTTTTTGTTGACAATAAAACAGGTTGTTCTGATTTGATTCTTGACGAAAATGATTCAAATGTTATGTATGCAAGTTTTTGGGAATTTCGACGTTCTGGTTGGTCATTTAGTTCTGGTGGAACACAATCGGCATTGTACAAATCTATTGATGCTGGAAAAACGTGGAACAAAATTCACAATGGTTTTCCTGCTGGAAAATTAGGACGAATTGCAGTAACTATTGCACCATCAAATTCTAAAATTTTGTATGCAGTTCTTGAAACCGAAAAGCCTGAGAAAAATGGTTTGTATCGCTCTGACGACGCCGGTGCAAACTGGAAACATCTAAATGCAGATTTTGGATTGGTCGTTCGTCCGTTTTATTTTTCACGAATTACAGTCGATCCTAAAAATCCAGATATTGTTGTTAAAGCTGGACTTTTTGGTTCAATTTCTCGTGATGGGGGGAAAACTTTCAAGGGTTTAGGTAATATGCATGCTGATATTCACGATATCGCATTTGATATAAATGATTCAAAAAGAATGTATTGCGCAACCGATGGCGGCGTTTATCGTTCTTGGGATGGCGGAAGTACTATGGAAATGGTCAGCAATCTGCCGACTTCGCAATTTTATCATGTGAGTATTGATGACAAAACTCCATATAACGTTTATGGCGGTTTGCAAGACAATGGTTCTTGGTATGGCCCAACAAAATCGGCTGGCGGAATAGAAAATAGCGATTGGACAAGAATTGGATATGGCGATGGTTTTCGGGTTATAAAACATCCGACTAAAAACATTATTTATAGCGAAATGCAAGGCGCAGACAATGTTTGGAGATTTAATACTGATACCGAGGAACTCATTACAATTCAGCCACTTCCTGTAAAAGGCGAAGCAAAATTGCGTTTTAATTGGAATGCGCCAATGGAAATTAGTAAAAAACAAGTTGATCGTTTTTATATGGGAAGCCAATTCGTTCATAAATCAGAAGATATGGGACTTTCTTGGACAAAAATTTCGCCAGATTTAACTACTAATGATCCAATTAAACAAAATCAAGAAAATTCTGGTGGTTTGTCTAAAGATAATTCTGGTGCCGAAAAACATTGTACGATTTTTACAATTGCAGAATCGCCTGTTAATGAGCAAGTTATTTGGGCTGGAACCGATGATGGAAATATTCAAGTAACGCAAGATGGCGGAAAAACTTGGACAAATGTTGTTGCAAATATTGCTGGTTTACCAAAAAATACTTGGTGCTATCACATTGAAGCTAGTGTTTTTGGTGCAGGAATTGCCTATGCAGTTTTTGAAGGTCATACCAAAAATGATTACAACGCCTATACCTATAAAACAACCGATTTCGGAAAAACTTGGAAATCAATAATCACAGCTGATGTTGATGGATTTGTAAAAAATATTCAGGAAGATTTTGTCAATGAAAACTTGTTATTTCTTGGAACAGAAAAAGGTTTATACATTACGATTGATGGTGGTGCAAATTGGTCTCATTTTACAAATAAAATGCCTAATGTTGCTATTTATTATATGGAAATGAACAAAAAAACCAACGATTTGGTCATGGCAACTCATGGTCGTGGCATAATTATTCTTGACGACGTTTCGCCTTTGCGACAAATAAATCAGGAAAATTTAAATAAAGATTTGCACTTTTTTGAGATGAAACCAGCCGTTATCGAAGAGCAATCGAACTTTGGTGGAACTGCAACTGAATTAGAATTTGTAGGCGATAATCCTGCGGCGAACGCTCAAATAATTTACTACTTGAAAAAACGCCATACGTTAGGAAAAATGGATATGGAAATTCAAGATGAAAATGGAAAAAAAATAGTTTCGGTTATTGCTGGAAAACAAAAAGGCATAAATATTGTGAATTGGTATTATGCAATGAAAAATCCGAAAACTGCAGTCGGAAAAACCAACGATTTTTCAGGATTTACAGCTCCTAGAGTTCAAGAAGGAACTTATAAAGCAGTTATTACCAAAGGAAAAGAAACTTATACTCACAATTTTAAAGTTGTAAATGATCCAAAAAGTGCGATTTCTGCTGCTGATAGATTGAAGCAAAAAGAAACTACAAGAACACTTTTTAATATGTGCGAAGAATTGGCATATACGGTTTATGAAATCGATGAAACTTTAAAAACTGTTGATTTATTAATTGAAAAAAACAAAGGTTTTGCTAAAGATGGTGCAAAAATTAAAACTGCTTATAACACGCTAAAAGAAAAATTAGTTGTTACAACTGGAGATAATTATGTTGGATCAGCAGAAAAACAATTGCGTGAAAAACTAGGAGAATTATATTCGAATGTTGCAGGAAATTTTACTGCGCCATCAGCTTCACAAAAAGAAAATTTTGAATTAATCAAACAGCGATTTGACGGTTCAATTGCAGAATTCAAAACTTTGAAAGCCAAAAACGCAGTTGCAATTCAAAAGCAAGTTGTTGCAAATGCAGTTCCATTTGTACTAAAAACATTTGCAGAATTTACCGCTGAATAATGCAAGACACAGTTTAAATTTAAAAAGCCTTTCGAGATTTTCGAAAGGCTTTTTTTGTTGCTCTTTTGTCATTCCGAAGGAATCTCGACAAAAACTTGTTACTCGTTTTTATGACAATCAATAAACCCAACTTTGTCATTCCGAATGAATCTAAAGTAATCACACTAATATTTGCTCATTTTAATTGAGATTCCTACGGAATGACAAAGCAGTGTTGAAAATGGTTGTGTAATGCAAACTTGTCATTAAAAAAATCGTCAACTATTTACAAAACAATCTCAGCTAAATTCTGTTTATCCTTAATTGAACTCAACTGAACGGTTTGCATAGTGCGTTCTGTTTTGCCATTTTTATAGGTATAAATTTCAACATTTACAGTTGTTGGACCACTTTCGGTTAAAGTTCGTTCGCCAAAAAAATTGGTTTTTATTTGAAATTTTCCTTTAATTTCGTTTCTTAATAAATATTGTTCTGGACCATAACCTTGCGTAAAATCTTTTGAAAATCTTGCTCCAATCTGGGTGGTTTTGTGCCCATAATAACATTCTTCGCCATTTGGTTCGATAACGTGCATATCAATATCGACGTCCATTTGGTTCCAATTCATAATTATTCTAACTGCAACTGGCATTTTATCAAGATATTTTTTATCTAGTTTTCCGGTTTTTAAATTAGCATGTTCGGCTTTTAATCGATTTAAATCCATCAAAATAATATCTTCTACACCAGAATATTGTCCTGACATTTCGCCATAATAATTCACATCAAGACCTTTTATTAATTCGTCGAATGCGGCTTGATATTCTTTATTATCTTCGAGTGCTAATGCTAAATCTCGATGCGCTTGTGGTTCTTGTGTGCGCCATTTTACAACTTGATTCGCCGTAAAAAGTGCATCTTCAAATGCTTGCCATTGGCGCAAAACATAAGTCAACGATTTATACAATTGATGATTTTCTAATCCTAAATCGGCAATATTACTTAAAACCAACAATGCTTTTGGTTTGTCGTTATTATCATAAAAATAATTGGCAACATCAAAATAAAAACTTGGGTTTGTTTCTTGTGCGTCACGCAATTGCAAATAAGCTTCGTATTTCTTGCCTTCTGGCGCCGATTTCATTGCTTTCAAGTAAATTCTGTCTGGATTCCAAGAGGTTACTTTTACGATTTTTGGTTTTTGAACTTCGATTAAATCATCGGATTCTGTGTCAATATCATTTTCAGATTTTTTTTCTTTCAAACTTGCCATTCCACTTATATTTACTTTATCATCTGATTTAGATTCTTCTCGATAAACTTCAATTGCAGCAGGCGACGCTTGTGGGCGACTTTCAGGCATGTCAGAATTACCCATTGCTGGGGCTTCGATTGCATTGTTTCTTATTGTAACGCTTGAACTAGAACTCATTTTTCTAGTTCTTCTAACTGATTGTCCAGTTACAACAACTTCTTGTAAACTATTATTATCATCTTGCAATCTTATATTTATCGTTTTGTTATTTCCAACAATTACAGATTTTTTTCGCATACCAATAAAATCAAAAACAAGAACATCATTTGCAACAGCTCTAATAGCATAAGATCCGTCAAAACTAGAAGTAACGCCAGTATTTTTATTTTTTATAGAAATATTTGCACCTGCAATTGGCTCATTATTCTCATCGACAATTGTGCCAACAATAAATCCATTTCGAGTAGGAATTCTTGGATAATTACTTGGTTCACGATCATCAACAACTACAACTTTTTTTGGTACTTTGTATATATAATCAGCTTTCCACCATTGTTGCAATTCTACATAATAATTATCGACATTTTTCCAGCCGCTTTGTTGTTGTGCCAACACATTAGCACGATTTTGTTTCAAGATTCTATCAAATTCTTCACGCAATTCGGTTGGTGGCACAATGTCATATTGAATGTAATCGGCAATATTTTCTAGAACAATTAACGATGTATTTTGGGTAATAATTCCATATTTTTTACCCATTGTTTCAATTTCTTGCTCGTTTTTTTTGTATTGCAAATCCAAATCGGCAATTTTCTTTTGTGCCCAAAGTTTTTCGATATTCACTTCGGTAGATAATTGAGTTTCTGCATTCAGATTGACTTTTTTCTCAATAATCGCATAATTATCATATCCAAAAAGCAAAATTAAATCGTTTTTTGGATTCAATGAAATTCCAGAAATCGAGAAACTTCCAGAAACTGCTGTTCCAATTGATGGGTAAACTTCTGTTACCAAAAAGTTTTCTTTTATTCCCAAAAATTTCAGGTTTTGATATAAAATTTTATCCAATGCCAATTCGACTTTAATTTCGTTTAGGTTGATAAAACTTCCGCCAGTTTTCATTGAATTGTAATTCAAAAAAGCAAAATCTGATGAAACCGATGAGCTAATTGTGTAAATTGGTTTGGTTGTTTTTGGCAATAAATTACTGCTCAACGACGATAATCCATCAGTAAAAAAGAAATATTCGTCGTGATTTTGTAATTTTATTTGCGAAAAGCGTGTTCCACCATCATATTTTGTTGTTTCTAATGCCAATCGCAAGTCTGACCAATTGCCATTAGATACATTAAATGTTGCTTTTTTCTCGAAATTATAACTTATTAAATACAAACTAACCGAAGTGTTGCGAATGTTTTTGAAATATTCATCCAACAAATTCAAATCTTTTTTAACATCACGATATTTGCAACTCAAGGAAACATCCCAAATTAAACCAATCGATTTTGGAATGGCTTTCAATATTTTTTTATTTTCTATGAATGTGTTGGCATAAAAATAATGTTCGCCACCAACATTTTGCATCACAACATTCGGAATTTCTTGCTGAATCGGAATTTTTATTAAAATATTTTCTGCTGGTTGATAATTGGTTTTTTTAATAGATGTTTGAAAAGATTTTTGCCAATTTTCTGATGTATTCAATTCCAAAACTGATGTATCATTGGCATTATTAACCAAACTTGGTTGCGAATTGGCACCAATAACATTGACTGTAATTTCGAATTTTTCAAGTTTATAAGCATATTTACTCACCATTTGATAAGCTAAATTTCCTTTATCGAAACTTGATAACTCTTGTTCATAACCAATAATTACAATTCGTTCGCCATTTGGCATTATCGGGTAAATTCTTGTTTTGAAATTATTTCCTTCGACTCTTTCTAGCAATCCTGGATCAACTCGACGGTGTTCAATTGCTTCGAAAACTTGCTTGCCTTTATTTTTATCAACAGGAACTGCGTCACGCATTTTTCCGTTTATATCAATTGCATATCTCGAAACCGAAACACCTTCTGGTAACGGAAACAACAATTCGGCTTCCATTTGGCGATTGGTTTTGTTTGTAAAATGCATTTCGGAAATTGTATAGGCAATGTTACCAACAATTTTTACGTTGACCAACATTTGGCTTAATTTTACTTGCAATGAATCTTTGCCTTTTACATTTAATTGTGGACTTTGTGCTTGGGTAAAAATCCCCAAGAATAACATCAAGATAATTACTAATTTTTTCATCGTTTTAATTTTTTAAGTTATGTTCAGAAATGTCTATAATGTTAAGAGTATAAATAAAGTAAAAAGGTTGGGAACGAATATTAGATTTTAGATATTGGATTTTAGATTTCAAGTGTTAGGTATTGAAAATATTGAAAATATATGATTATTTTTTTTGAAATAAAAAGCGGAAATTAATTTAAAAATAACCTTAAACCAACAAAAAAAACTATTTTTGCATAGCAATTAAATCTCATGCTCAAAAAAATATTCAATCAACTAGAAACCCTAATTGTTTTTGCACAAAGCAAACTTACGGCAAAACAATTTATTTTTCTGTCTAGTGTTTTGGTTGGAATTTCAGCAGCATTTGCGGTAATAATATTGAAAACATTTGCACATTCGGTTTTTGTATTTGCAAATTATGTCACAGGAATTTTAAAAATTGGATTTATAACCAGCGTTTTACCAATAATCGGAATTGTGCTTACAGTTTTTGTAATTAACAAAATTCTTGGAGGAACAATAGAAAAGGGAACTTCTCAAATTTTGTTTGCAGTTGCCAAAAAAGCAAGTATTATTCCAGCAAAACAAATGTATGCACAGATTGTAACAAGCTCATTGACAGTTGGTTTAGGCGGTTCTGCGGGTTTAGAAAGTCCAATTGTAATTACTGGTGCAGCATTTGGTTCGAATTATGCTCAAAAATACAAATTAGGTTACAAAGAACGAACATTATTAATAGGTTGTGGCGTTGCAGCAGGAATTGGAGCCGCTTTTAACGCACCAATTGCAGGCGTTTTGTTTGCAATCGAAGTCTTGTTGGTCGATGTCAGTATATCGGCATTCACACCAATAATGATTGCGGCGGCAACTGGCGCACTAACATCGGCTATTGTTTTGGACGAAAGCATTTTATTGAATTTCAAACAAACCCAAAGTTTCAATTATCACAATGTTCCGTTTTATATTCTACTAGGCATTTTTACTGGTTTTATATCGATTTATTACATTCGAAATTTTCAACGAGTCGAAAATTTTTTTTCAAGATTAAGATTAAAACCATACAAAAAAGCAATTTTTGGAGCATCGATTTTGTCGATAATTATTTTTGTTTTTCCAACATTATTTGGCGAAGGTTACGAAAGCATCAAAACATTATCAGAAAATAATCCGAGTAAAATTCTCGAGAATTCTTTATTTGAAAACTTCAAAAATAGCAATTTCGTCTTGCTTGCATTTGTAGGATTCACAATGCTTTTGAAAGTTTTTGCAACATCAATTACTCTTGGAAGTGGCGGAAACGGCGGCAACTTCGCTCCTAGCCTATTTTTGGGTTCGTATGTCGGTTTTTTCTTTTCTAAATTATTGAATACAATTGGATTAACGCATTTGCCAGTTGCCAATTTCACTTTAGTAGGCATGTCGGGCATTTTGGCTGGACTTTTTCACGCGCCATTAACAGCTATTTTCTTAATTGCAGAAATTACTGGCGGCTACAATTTAATGATTCCCCTAATGATTGTTTCATCGATAAGTTTTGCGATTTCTAAACGTTTCGAAAAACATTCTATGGACGTAAAAAATCTAGCCAAAAAAGGAAATGTTTTTACCAATAATAAAGATTCGAATGTGCTAGCAACACTTGATGTACAAAATCTTATTACATCTGATTATTTGACAATTACTCCAAATGAAAACCTTGAAAAACTCGTCGATTTAATCTCGCATTCTAACCAAGTTGTTTTTGCGGTTGTTGATGAGAAAAAATATCTTTTAGGAATTGTACATTTCGATGATATTCGTGAAATAATATTCAATAATTATCGAGTAAAATATACTTTGGTGAAAGAAATTATGACACAACCACTTGCAATTATCAGTCCGAACGATGCAATGGATATTGTCATGAAAAAATTCGAAACCTCAAAAATGGCATTTTTACCAGTTGTAAACAATCGAAAGTACAATGGCTTCATTTCTAAAGCATTGGTTCTAGAATCTTATCGCAAGCAACTGCAATCTATGACATTCGAGTAGTTTTTTTATACCAAACACAAGTATAAAATGGTCTAAAGAAATTTAGTTAGTTTTTGTCAAGACAATGAAAAAAAATATTGCATAGCTTTTGTTACGGAATTTTTTTTAGAGGAAGGATTGGCAATAAATAAAAAATTTGTTGGATTATTTTATACTTGTGTTTGGTATTAGAAGCTACTTCCAGCTTTACTCTTCAAGAAAACGCTGTTAAAAACATTTTTCTAAATAAAAAACGAACTTCCTTTGGTCGTTGTTTTTTATCAAGAAAAATTAGTTTTTAACAGCGTTTTGCTTTTCGTTGCAATCTGGGCTAGGGCTTGAAATTTCTCCAAAAAAACATTAGATTTAGAAAATATTGATTTACAAAACCTCATTACTATTTTTTTTAAGGTTTTACTACGAATTGAATGGGTTTATTAATTTACAATAAAAATAAAGCCACAAATTACACTAATTTTCACTAATGAAAGTTCTATATTAATTTCAAA
>JAYWGV010000136.1:0-52389 GCA_043778105.1 Bacteroidota bacterium | reverse complement strand
CCAATTGAACCGCCGAAGCGAATTTATTATCACTTCGATGTAAGAAAAATTTATTCATTAATAATCCCAAAATTAGAAATGGTTTTGGGATTTTTTTTGTATAAAGTTCATAAAGTTGTACGTTTTTTATTCGTAATATAAAATTACAAATTTTTAGCTTTACACACTTTTTTAATACAGTATCAATTTTTTTGATTTAATTCTATTGAAAGTTAGCTAAAATACTTTCTGTAAAAGCAAAACTACTTCTAAAAACAAAAAAACCTAGCCGAAGCTAGGTTTTACCAATAAATCAGAATTAATAATTCTAATTATTTTTTTACAGCAGCAGCAGCAGCATCAACAGCAGTTGCAGCAGCAGCTTTAGTAGCATCAGCAGCAGCATCAGTAGCAGTTGCAGCAGCATCAGTAGCTACAGCAGCAGCATCAGTTGCAGTAGCAGCAGCTGAATCAACCATAGTTTCAACAGCAGGCTCAGTAACTTCAACAGCAGGCTCTACAGCAGCTTCTTCAGTTTTTTTACAAGATACTACAGTTAATGTAGCGATTACAGCTAAGCTTAAAAATAAATTTTTCATTTTTTTAAATATAAAAGGTTAATTATTAATTCGAAGCAAAGATAATCATTTTTTTAATATTTAAAAATATTTTTTTAATTTTCATCTTTACAACTTTATTATACACTTCAAGTATCGTGCCAAACTCTAATTGTTAAAGAAATATTTATAAATAATTTTAAAAATAGTTCAAAACGCTTTACTACAACGTTTTAGTTGGTTTCTTTCTCTTCGGATGTACCAATTTTAATTCATTTATTATGTTTTTGGCTCCAGCAAATTTATCTACAATAAACAAAATGTATCTTGCATCGACCATAATATTTCTGCAAATTGATGGATCATAATTAATATCGCTCATCGTTCCTTCCCAAACTCTATCGAAATTCAAGCCTACCAAATTTCCATAAGCATCGACCGCTGGGCTTCCAGAATTGCCACCAGTTGTATGATTGGTTCCAAGAAAGCAAACTGGAATTTTACCATCTACAGCATATTGACCGTAATCTTTACTATTATATAGGTCTAATAGTTTTTTTGGAACATCAAATTCGTAATCGCCTGGAACAAATTTTTCGATAACACCATCAAGATAAGTTGCTTGGTCATAAATAATTCCGTCTCTTGGCGCAAAACCTTTTACTTTGCCATAAGTTACTCGCAAAGTACCATTGGCATCTGGGAAAATTCTTGCACCTTTATTAATTTCTAATTGTGCTTTCATATAAGTGCGTTGCAACGCAATATTTTTTAAATTAATTTCTTCGAATTTTGGAGCTACATTTTTTATGAAATTATCTGTCAATTCTTTTAAGAAAACATAACCTTTATCAGCGTTTAAATTGGCAATTATGGTTTTGGTATCGCCAGAAAGCAGATATTTCAATCCGTCTAATGTTGTTAGTTTTGAGTTTTTATAAATATCTGCTGATAATGTTTGTGCATTAATATTCAATAAATTGCTTGGCAAAAACTGTTTTGGAGATTTATTGGCATATAAATCAATTAATTTTTCGAAAACTTTTTCATCAACGTTGGCATTAAAATTTTTGTAGAAATCGCTCATTCCGTTTACCAAATTATTTTTTCTATCGGTAAATGATTGTTCGCCTTTAGTTGCTAAAATTTGTTCTAATTGGTATAATTTATTTGCAGTAGCAAGCAATTCGGAGTGGCGCAAAACAATTTCTGAGTAATAATCTCTTGCCAATGTATAATCTTTAATTTCTCCATAATTTTTTGCAAATTCAGATAATAGATTTCCGTATTCGGCTTGTTTGCCTGCTTTAATGACTTTTTCTTGAAATGCTTTTTCTTCGTTTAATTTTTTGTCAACAGCATTCGATTTTTTTAGACCTTGTGTTTCGCCAATCCATTTTTTCCAAGCATTAGCAATGCTTGCATATTTCGATGCATATTGAATTTTAATTGCGTTGTCTTTTCGCATAAATCCATCAAGAACTTTCAAAGTGTTGTCACGAATTTCGATTTTCGCAGGATTGGTATCATCTTGAATTTGACGAATTGCCGATGATGGCAAATATTCTTGCGTTCGACCAGGAAAACCCATTACCAGTGTGAAATCGTTTTCTTTTACTCCATCTAATGAAATTGGCAAAAAGTGTTTTGGAACATAAGGTTTGTTGTCTTTGGAATATTTTGCAGGACGATTATTGGCATCGGCATAAATCCTAAACATAGAAAAATCGCCTGTGTGTCGCGGCCAAACCCAATTATCGGTATCTGAACCAAACTTGCCAATAGAACTTGGTGGCGTTCCAACCAAACGAACATCTGCAAAAGTTTCGGTTACAAATAAAATGTATTGATTGCCTTCAAAAAAAGTTCTAACTTTGTTTTCTTGCCAAGCTTCTTTCTTGAAACTGGCTGTTATTTTGGTAATATTTTCTTGAATTTTCTTTTGTCTATCAGTTTCTATAGAAATGTTTTCAGTACCTTCTAGAACTTGTTTTGAAACGTCGTTAATGCTGACAATAAACATTACATCGACATCTTTGGCTGGCAATTCTTCGTCCATTTTATAGGCCCAAAAACCATTTGTTAAATAATCATTCTGGACTGATGAAAGATTTTGAATAGCATCGAAACCACAATGATGATTGGTCAAAAGCAACCCTTTGGCTGAAATCATTTCGGCTGTACAACCTCCGTCGAATTGCGGAACTGCATCTTTCAGGCTGGCATTGTTGACATCGTAAATATCTTTTACGGTCATTTTCATGCCTAGATTTTTCATTTCGGTTGCATTCATTCCGTTTAATAAACTCGGAATCCACATGCCGCCTTGTTGGGCTTGGGTTTGAATAACGACGAATAATAGTAGTAATTTTATGTGTTTCATTTTGATTTTAATTGTTATTTTAAGATTCTAACTTTTGTATTGGTCACTACAATAAAATTATTTTGAATTTCTTCACTAAAATTTTCTAAAAATTTGTTTAATACTTCAATTCTTGTTATAAAATTATTTGGCTCACATCTAATTAAAACTATTCCATTATGTTTTCTGTTTTGCCTAAAAACCATTTCGCCAAAATCGTTGTCAGATGTAATAAGAACATAAGATTCTGCATAACATTTATCTAAAATAAAATCATCGGTGCGCCTCTATATTCGTCGAATATCGAAATTACTTCAAATTTTTTTTCATTTAAGAAATTTGCAACATTAGAACCTGTACATTCATCTACAATAAATTTCATTTAGGAAGCAATTTTATCCAAATCAAAAATAGAGGTTTTCTCTAAAATTCCTTCAGCATATTGCAAACAAGCAAGAATTTCAACTTTTTTTAATCCTTTATATTCTATCATAATTTCTTCAATTGAAATACCTTGACCTAACATCGCAATAATATTTTCAACTGTAATTCTTGTTCCTTTAATTACTGGTTTCCCAATCATTACATTTGGATTTATTTCTATATATTCCATAATTTCTTGAATTAAATTCAAATTTAAAATTATTATTTCATTTTTAGAATTTAAACTTCATAATTTTTCGATTGTGAATTACAAAATCGTTCGCAAGATATAATTTTTGAGCAATTATGTTATGGTTTTCGACTTCGAGATACATCATTTTAACGTTTACTTTCTCTGCTTCTTTTTTAACAAAGTCAACAGCTTTATTTCCGATTCCTAATCCACGAGCTGTTTCCCGAACAAATAATTCTTCGAAAAATGCCATTCGACCTTTGTATTCAAAACTAAAAATAAATGTCATTATTGCATAACCAACAATTTCGGTATTATCATAAATTAGCCAACATTTCCCTAAATTGCCATTTGTTAAAAACTCTTCGAATAATTTTTTTGATAAATCAATTTCCATGCTGTACTCATCGATTGCATAAAATTCTTTCATCATTTTTATGACAACATCAACGTCTGAAAATTGCAATAATTTAAATGTTATCATATTAATATTGTTAGATAAAAAAGTCATGCAGAAAAAAAATTGACTTGCATTAACCTAAAATTTCATTAAGTTCTTTTTATAGATTTGATATTTTTAGAATTGATAAGAAAATATCGAATAACAAAAAAAGCAAAAATTGCACCAACAATATTTGCTAAAATATCTAATAAATCTGATTTTCTGGTTGACGTTAAAAGTTGCTGTAATATTTCGATTAATATACCATAAAATATTGAAAAAAAGAATGCTTTTTTTAGATTATCAATATTTCTGATTCTAAAACTCAAAAACCAAATTGAAGTAAATATGCAATGAAATACTGCATGAAAAAGTTTATCAATTTGGTTTATGTTGACTTTAGGCAAACTCGATGCGCCTTGTAAAAACATAAAGGTAAAAATGATTGTCCAGATTGTTGCAATCCAAAAAAAAGGTTTTTTAGGCTCCAATAAGTTCTTTATAAGCATCTGCTGATAATAATAATTCTATTTCTGACGGATTTGAAATTTTCATTTTTATCATCCAACCACCTTCATACGGATTAGAATTTACAACTTCGGGCTTGGTTACCAGCGCTTCGTTAAATTCGATAACTTCTCCAGAAAGCGGCAAAAACAAATCAGAAACTGTTTTAACGGCTTCGACAGTGCCAAAAACTTCGTCTTTTTCTAACGTTTGGTCTAACGTTTCGACTTCTACATAGACAATATCGCCCAATTCTTTTTGAGCAAAATCGGTAATTCCAATTGTTGCAATATCGCCGTCAATGCTTACCCATTCGTGGTCTTTAGTGTATTTTAATGTGCTAGGAATGTTCATTTTATATATAAATTTATTGTTAGTTAATTGTTTTTAATTTCCAAAACTGTACCTGATTGTAAATCCTGATCGAATATTTGTCAAAGGAAAAGTTGTCGATATAACCGCTTTTGCAAATGAATGATCATAAAAGAAAATCGCAGTCAAGTTTTTACTAAATGCATAATCGGCAGTTAATTTTACAGACCAAATGTTTTGTCCTGCTGCCAATTGGTTGTCTTCGTAATCTAAATGACGCACAATTGTTTTGCTGTTTCGGTATGAAAAATCGGTTCTTAGATTGATATCGCTTTTAATAATTCCAGTAGCACTTTCGGCAAATTTCGAGTTTATGGTAACATCTTTTATTCGATAACCAAATCCAAAAATATATTCTAATCCTTGAACTTCGGTCAATAAATTATTATCGAAACTCAATGATAATGCTCGATCTTTTTTCATTTCGGCAAGAATTTTAACTGCTCCTTTAGTCTCGAAATCTATTCGAACTAATGGGTTAAATTGCTCTACCAAATTGATGTTAGATATAATAGTTTCATTCAAGAAATTGCCACCAGTGTCAAATGCATTTGAGTTACTTGGTTTGTAATCTAAATTTGATCTAAAAGCATTAATTGTATATGACGATTTGTAAGAATGTTGCAAAGAAAACCTTTTGAAAGTATCTTTGAAATATTTAAAACGCATTAAACCTGTATATTTAACATTCCAATTCGGAATAGGAATATTCCTAAAAATCGATGTAGAAACACTCGTTGCATCTTCGCCCTTTTTTCCACCAATTAATCCTGTGTAAGCCGCTAGAAAGGAAGGAATTAACACTGATTGACTGTTTTTTCCAAATCCTTTTGGGAAACCATCAGTGTCTAAACCGTTAATTATTTTTCCGCTTGTTGCTGCAAGTCTGTTGGCAATAATTATTCTGTTGTTTCTAAAATCGTCGAATGTTGACGATTGTATTTCATCGCTAATTTTGAATGCCGATTTTAACATTGTTGTCGAAATCGCAAAATTTCCAGATGAATAAGGTGCTCTTGGGTTATATATTCCGTTTTGTACATCATATTGTTCTGATGCATTTTCGGCAAAAGTTCTATTTCCGATTAAATCAATCTTGAAATCTGGAAACAAATCTACATTAGCTGTAAAGTTCAAGGTTTTGGTAGTAACTTTTGTTACATTTTGATTAAAATTAGGATAATTGGTCAACCAACCTCGTTTCGCTGCTTCGAAACGCACGTCGTCTTGAGATCCAAAAGTGAATCCTAAAGTTGGTCTTGAAGTTCCAAAAAACCCAATTCCTGGCAAGAATCCTGGCAAAACTGTTCCGCTGTTTTGCGTATAATCAATTTGTATGTTTTTTATGCTTGTTGCCAAACCAATTAATCCGTTGATAAAAATATTGCCTTCGCTGGTTTTTGGCGCATCATTATTAACAATTTTTTCGCCTGGTTTTGGTGCAATTTTTGGTGTTTTTGGTTTGTTTTGATTACCTGATTTTTTGGTTAAGCCAATATATTTATACAATCCATCCATATTAAAAACAGTATTCAATTTATGAATTCCTGAATTTTGGATTGTGTTTCCAAGATTGTATTTTATGCCATCGGCTGCTTCAAAATTTGCCAAAGCTTCAGATGCACGTTGCCAAGCATAAGTGCTTGTATAAGTATAATTTGATTTCACGAAACTCAAAAACGGAATTTTGTTTATTGGCAATTCATAATTTACAACCAATTGCTGATTGTGTTGATTTGGATCTCCAATATTCCAATAATCGCTCCAAATTGTGTTGTTTGGGTCAGCCTCATTTTTCTCGTTTAAATAATTTCTAACGATATTGGCAGATGATGCTGTGAAATTGAATTTCAAGGCTTTGGTTAAATTATAATTAAACCCATATTGATAATTAAAGGTATAATTTCTGCGGTACAATGGGTCAAGACCAATTCCTTCTACATCTAATTGTCTGAATTGTTGGCGGTTAAATTGTCTGTTAAAATTGGTGCTAAAATTAATTGTCGATGGCAAATAATTAAAATTAAAATCGCTCAAAAGTTTTAAATAACTACTTTTCTTGAGAATTTTTGAATTTTTGAATGGTTCGATTGGTTTTGGTTGAAATGCAAATGCATAATCAACAGAAGTTTTTAGTTGTTGATCCAAAACACTTTCTAATTCAAAATCATGATGAATCATTTTATTATATGAATAGGACAATGTCAGGTTTTCTGGATCGTATAAATGCGGTTTCTTTTCGCCAACTTTTTCTTTACGAACACCAATAAAATTAATACTTTGTCGTTTGGTATAATCTATTGCACGATTTAGTAAATTATCTTTTACAGCTTGATCATCAGAAAAATCTATTAATTTTTTTAGTTCAATATCAAGATTAAATGGGTCAAATTTCGGTGTAATTATTTGTTCGCCAATACCATAATTAAATGGTAAATTTATACCCCATTTTTTAGGCAAAAGTTTACCTAAATTAAGGTTGGTTACAATATCATACAATTGCAAATCTTCTCTACTTCGTTCATTGGTGTTTTGTTCTAATGCTCCAAAACCAATTGTGTTAATTTTTCCAGTTGCGGCAACAGTTGCAAAATCGGCAAGATTGGCATCGAAACTCATGATTGCTGCCATTCCGCCTTGATTGTCAATTCCCGAAAGTCGCAATTCGTTGTACCAAACTTCACCAATAATCCGGTTGGTTGTTTTGTTTTTTAAACCAACCATCAATGTTCTAACCAATCCAAAATTCGGATTTCCTTTTATGCCAAGTCTTAATTTATTGACTTTTCCGGCCGCATCGCCATCGAGTGCATCTTCATCTTGAAATTTAATTCCGTCACCATCTGCGGTTATCGAATTGCCAAGTGCTTTGATTTTTAATTTGGTTAATAAATCAAGTTTTAAATCAATTCTATTTTCTTCTGGCCAAACCCGTTGTGGATCATTTTCGTTTTTCTGAGTAACTTTCAGTGGTAATTCAACCTGATAAAAATTTTGTGAAAAATCATTTCCAAATCTTATAAATCCAACCATTTCATCATCTAATAATGGTGGCGAAAGTTCATCGAAAATTGATTCGGCGTGCATGAACATTTTTAAATTTTTGTATTGACGCATATCAACATTCAGATTTTTAAAAACTCCACGAGAATCTCCGCCTTCCAATCCTTGACCTGTAACTCGTAGAGACAATGATCTTTCGTTTTGACGAATTAATGTGTTGCCGCTGTAAACCTCTTCTCGTTGCACATCTGGTGGCGAAACATAATTTATTGGCAAACGGTTTGTGTTTTCTTGAATATCTACCGAAAGTACGTCAAGAGTTGTATCATCATCGGCTGGATCAACATCGCTTGCGTCAAGGGTATTGTTAAATCTTCGCCAATCTCCACGAACTAAGTCTAAAGCTCCGAATCTTAAAGTTACATTATCAGAAAATCCGGTCATGAACATTCTCATAAATCTTATTGAACGAAAATCAGATATGCCACCAATATTACTTTCGGGATTTACAATCGGAATTTTATATTGAATCCATCGAGATTTAATTGTTTTTCCGTTTTGAAGTTGAATATCAGTTTCTTTAATATCGGTTACATATCTATCGGTAAATGAAATTCCTGGTCGCAGGTCAATGCTGTATTCATAATAAGCATTTACAGTATTCATTGTATTATCACGATTTATATCTTCGACATCAGGTAAAGTGCCATTTCCTCGATCGGTATTGGTAACATCTACAGGCGAATTGCTCTGAACATTGTTGTAATTTTTATATCTTTCGGTTACATTTCCAGTTGCATTTAGATAAAACTGATAATTATCTGCAGCTGGATCGGGCGTATTGGCAAAATTGTTATAAATAGCTCCTTCTTCGTTGTCTTTTAATCCGTCAAGTCCAACATCTTGAGTTGATCTGTTGGCTGGATCGGTATCAAATGCATAAATTAATGATTGAGTAGCTGGTACTTTTCCCCAAACTGATGGCGTTACTAAATTGGTTGCGCCATTGGTTGGCAAACCGTTTTCGTATTGTTTTTTACTATCAGGCAAAATATCTTCGGAAATTTCTCCTAAATTAAAATAGAGTTTTCCTTCGCTATTAGGCGCTTCTACTGGGTTTCCTGCGCCAGTATCGACATAAGGATCCATCATCCAAAACTGAATATATTCTACGTTTCCTTGTTCAAAATTGGTTGAACTTAATGATCTCATGATTCCTCCAAAATTTTCATCGGGATTTGTGGCAACGGTTGTACTGTTGTTATATGGTCCTCGTTCTGACGGATAATAAGTCAAATCTAAAGTATTAACAACTGTGGTTTGACCAACTTCTATGTCTCTATTCGGATAAATTTCGGAATTAAAAATTCTTCTGGTTTTGTTTAACGATAAATCATTATCAGTTATTCCGCCTGGTCTTTGCGCATAGAATGTAGGATCGATAGAATACCAACTCAATTTAGAACGTTTGAAACCAGAACTTAAAGTGTTTGGATTAAGATCAAAACTTGGATAGGTTCCAAAAACGCCTTCTTTTTTTGGAATACTCGATAAAACCCAAGCTGTTGGTGCTCGCATATCGATATTGCTTTGCGATCCTTCGAAATCATCAACATATACTGTCGATTCGCCATCGAATTTATCGGTTTCGGGCGTGTCGGGTTTCAAAAAAGCAATTTCGCCTTTGACAGCAATATTCGATGGAACATCAGTATCCATATTAGGTAACATATTTACCATTCTTGTTAAAAATGGAACTTCGGTTGCAAATTGTGAGTTAAATCCGAAAATAGTATTGTTTACCGATTCTTGACCATAAGTTGTTTTGATTGTAAAAGGTCTTTCGGTCATTCGAAGAAAAGTAGCTCCAAGATTAAATTTTTCTGAAAATTTATGTTCAACATTTACACCCATAAACCGACGGGTTTGTTGACCAAAAACCGAATTGTTTTCGACCGAAACCTGAATTGGAGTATTAGAAGCTTGCAATGCTGGATCGAGAATTTGAACTCGTCCTTGTTGATAATTTACAGTATAATCGGCGCCTTCGGTTAAAACACGACCGCCTGCAGTAACTACAACCGAACCTTTTGGAACGTTGATTGCGCCCAATGAAATTCCATCGCCACCAGTCGATTTAAATTTACCTTTTAATTGATATTTATTTTTTTCGCTGTCTTGCAAAGCTTGAGTTTGTGTACTTTTGTACATGCTTCGGTAAACATATTTTTGCTGATTGGCGTTGAATGTTGGTGTTCCAGCAGCAATATCATCATAATTTTCGCTAGGATTTGTTCTTAATTTTTCGAATAATCGGCGACCAAATGGCTCGACTGTCGTAAAAATTATTCTTCCGTTTTGAGAATCGACTGTTAATCCTTGAATAAAGTCAAAAAAACCATCGCCACCAACTTCAGGATCGTTTGTAGAATTTAATTTATCGAGATCAAATACTTTTAAAAGCGGCGTATCCTTTATATTTTCTGGCAATTCAATAGATGGTTGGGTTAACGTTGCTGGTGCTTGCGAAATATAATTTAATGGCGATGGATCGCTGTAAACAATATTAAATCTAAAATCTTGTTGTTGTAATTGATAGGCACCAGGAATTTGATAAATGTTTTTCATCATTAAATTCCAAATTGGCTGTGCTACATTGGTCAAACTACTTTTTAGCATTTTTACAACCAAACTTTGAGTAGATGGAACACCGTTTGGGTCAACATTGGTTGCGGTTAAACCATCATTGGCAAATTCTCCGACTTGATAAACATCGTCTCCAATTGTATATTGGTAGGCAACACCAAGAACTTCGTCATTGGCAAGTCGCTGTTGCAGCGAAAGATATCCTAATTGAGAATTGAATGTATATTCGTTAGCAGTTAATTTTCTTGCATTTTCTAGTTTTGCATAATCACGTCCTTCGGTTGGGTTATTTGTGCTTGCATTAAATCCTTGAAAACCTAAATTTTCTATTGTGGAGATTTCTCGAATGCCTTGTCCTAAAATTCCGTTATTGGTTGGAATTAATTTAGGATCAAATTTATTATTTTTATTATCTGATGGCGAATCGGGTTGTGTTCCACCAAAAAACGCAGGTAAACCACCAATGTAATTATTGATTGTGTTAGAACCAATTATTAAATTATTGTCTATACCAGTCAAAGGTGCTTCGCCAATGTCTTGAATAGCAACAATATTTCGAGTATTATTTTCTACAGTGTTTACTCTGTTTTGTCTATTAGTAACCCAAACTTCTAGCCTGGTTATGTGCACACGACTGTCAATAACGGGGTAACTTCTAAGCGATGCATCATAGTTTTTTCTAAAATATTGCGATAAAAAAAAGTGCCTATCAGCGTCGTAATCTAGTCCAAAAAGATTGAATTCTTGAACTGTTCCGCCACCTTGCGAGGTTACGGTTTTGGTTTCTGATTTTTGTTCAGAAAAAATTCCTGTTACTCTTGTTCGTCCGAATTGCAATTCGGCTTTTACTCCAAAAAGACTTTGTGCGCCTCGAATTAATGAACCACTCAAAGGCATGCTCACGTTTCCGACTTCTATTTTTTGCAGAATATCGTCTTCATTTGGAGCAAATTCTAGTTTTATAAGATTTTGAAATGCAAATGTAGATTGTGTATCATAATTGGCATTTACGCTTAATCGAGTTCCGACTTTTCCTTGCAAACCAACACTAATTCGCTGATTAAAATCGAAATTAAATTGACTGCGGTTTTCGGGAGAAAACGCTGGATTGTCTTGTTCTGTATATCTAACTCCGAAATCTATTTCAACCGAACCGGTTGGTTTTACGTCGATTGTATTGCTCCCGAAAATGGTTTCGAATAATCCAGAATTAATATAATATCGTGGCAAAAGATTTTTCTTGGCTTCTTCGCTGCCTTCTTTTTTTCCTTCGATTGCATCAGATTTTGATTTGAAATACTTTCGCATTTTGTCTTTCAATACCAATTTATTGAATTCATCTCGGGTTAATAAAATTGGATAATTAACATCGAATTTACCAATTTTGCTGGTATAAATATATTTGTCTGAAATTGGGTCATAGACATATAAATCTACAATTGATGGTGGATTTTTAATTTCAATTTTTCCTTTATTAAACCCAACAGAATCGATTGGTTGGTCTGTTTCTTCTTGCGAAAAAACATTAAAACCAGAAAAAATCAATATTAAAAAAACACTGATTTTTTGAAAATTAAAAACGGAATTGTATGGTAATTTTTTCAAGAATTATAAATTTTTTAAAGCTAGTTTTATCAACTGTTCGACACTAGCATCGGGATTGTCTTTGACGATTCTGTCCATTACTTTTTCTGATGATTTGCGCACAAAACCCAAAACCTCTAAAGCAGATAACGCTTCATCTCGGTTTGTATTGTTTTGAATCATAGAAACTTCGTCTAAATCATATAACTTTAACACTTTTTCTTTTAAATCTAGAATTGTTCGTTGCGCTGTTTTTACTCCAATACCTTTAATAGACTGGATTGTACCGACATCGCCACTGCCAATTGCTTGAATTATTTGTTTTGGATCGATAGACGATAACATTGTTCTTGCAATGCTAGCACCAATTCCAGAAACTGAAAGTAACATTTTAAAAATTTCGCGTTCTGATTTTTCTACAAATCCAAAAAGTGTGTGCGAATCTTCTTTTATTTGAAGGTATGTAAACAATTTTATATGATCAGAATTTGGTAATAATGAATAGGTATGTAATGAAATATTTATTTGATAACCCACGCCACCGCAATCTATTATTACTTCGGTTGGTGTTTTTTCGGTAAGTTTTCCTTGAATATGTGCTATCATTATTATGGATTTGTAAAAGTTTCAAAAGTAATAATTTCTTAGAGATTTACAATACTATTATTTTTGAAAATAAAAAATAAAACCCAGTTAATGAATAGACAAAAACTGGGGTTTTAATTTTTTAAAATTTTTACTTTTATTCTATTGTGACCTGATGACTTTTTTTATGTTATTGATTTTTAACTTTTAAAATTTTTTCGTCAACAATAATACAATTTTCAGGATTATATGCTATATATTTTTAAAAATAGAATGTGTTTCTACATGATTATCGAAAGTTATTTTTATAATATAAACACCAAAAGGCAGTCCATTCAAATCAAACCCTCTTGGATAACTTGTAACATCTTCAGTCTTTACTAATAGACCTGTGCTATTATACATTTTAGCAATAATATGTCCCGTATTATTCGGTAAAACATTAGAATCTTGTAAAATAACATTTGTAAAAGTAGATGCAGGATTTGGACTCATTACAAAATATTTTATAGTCGATGGTGGTGTATAACCACCAGGAAAATTTATAACAAAATGTCTATAAACAGACCAACCACAATCATTTTTGTATCTGCATTTAAATTTTATTTGACTTGGGATAATTTGATTTTTAAAATTAATGAAAGTTTGATAACCAATACGTTGATTGGAAGTATAGTCTTGATGACCAAACCCAGTAAAGTGAATATTATCACTTTCCGATACCCATTCCCACGAACTATCAACATCAGTTGTGGAATCATAACCCATTATTGTATGTAAAGACAAAGCATTTATAATTCCATAATTGTTATGAGGGAAAGCATTTGAACTAATTTGTACAGTTGCAGGATAACAAGTAAAATTTGGACTATCCGGAGTACAATTATAACCAGCAAGTAATGGTGCACCTGGCTCACCAACCCAACCATATTTTAAAACTCTATTACCGTTTTCAAAAGTTGCGATTATTGTGAATGAAGTCTGTCGATTAGCCATAATTGTTATAGAAGTATTTGTTGAGCTTATTATTTCTATGTACATATTATTTATTGACCATGCAGGTGTGCTTGGTATATCACAAATATTATCAAAATAATAGGTCTGATGGGTAAATGCACATATTCTATCTGGACCTAGCAATAAATTTGTGTCAACTGGGAACGATGGGGCTTGGGGTGTTGGCGGATTGTTGCTATCGCCTAATTCTTTCATCAGCCAATCTACCATATCTTTTGTTAATGTGATGTGTGGTGTGTTGGATGTCGCACCAAAATAGCTATCGAAAGGCGTTTGCTTATTAGACGAACAAGTTAAATTAGTATTCAGTGGATTTGACCAACTTTGGTTAGGTTGCAAATGCGCTAATGCAGAAAAAGCAGGAATAAATGAATGCGTATCAACTGTGCTTCCTCTTAATTCATGACTTAAACCTGCATCGTTTAATCCTTTTATTATCTCATCTTTTAAAATTTTTCCTGTTGTGAATGTTCCTGCTGGCACAATGTCCAAACTACCTTTTATACTGTTATTTGTACCACGTAAATTATACCATTTGTGATTTATGTACCACTGACTCCAACCAATTGTAAAATTTTGACCATCTCCATTAAAGATATCGTCAGTTTGACCATAGGCAGGATAAAATTTGTCTCTACATCTAAGTAAGGTAACATTTGCATTACTCGCACCCAAAAGACTTCCGAATATTGCTCCTGAAATTGTTCCAAAACCAGGTAGGATGCTACCAGCAACTGCTCCACCAATTAAACCTTCTACAAATGTTGGATCTTTATAACCTCTAATATTTAGAAATTCGCCTCCTTCAACGCCATTTTTTACTCCTGCAAGTGAACCATTTACAATTGCAATTTTACGAAATGTAGCATTAGATACAGGAAAACCGCCAGAGCCAGCAACACCGTTGCTATTCAAATTATTTTGGAATTGTACAAAGTAAGGCGAATTATTTGACTGTCCTGTATTGTTAGACATGGTCGCTAAAGTATTAGAAAATTGATCGATAATCATTTGGCGTCCTGCATAAGAATTTAATTCATTATTAAATTTTTCTTCTGCACTTGAATTACGTAACTTGTTGCCAAAAAACCAAATATTGGCTTGTGCGCCCATTGGGATATTGGCACCAAGATGCGGACTGTCAAAACTAACCCAAATTCTTGTATTGTGTTTCCATTTGTCTTTCTCGATTTGTGTTGTTGCTTCGGCTTCTTTTTTTTCCATATAGGCTAGTGCATATCTAGAAATTAAACCGCCCATGCTTGGTCCCATAATTACTAAATTTTGAGTGCTATTATTTTGTAATAAAGTAGCTTTTAGATTTTGAATGTAAGAGGCCAAAGTTCTGCCGTTGCGTTCGACATAATCTGCACCTCCATCGATAGTTTTATTTTCGATAGTACTGCCGACGGCTGATGTATTGTATTTTGGTATGTTGAGTATAATTACGTCGTAACCTTCTGCTCTTAGTTTTGTAACCAAATTTACTGGTTGTCCATTAACTGGATATTGCATTAAATCAAAAATTGATTCATGATTTGTTGGATTAAAAACTTTTACCGAACCACTTGGCAGTGATATTCCCGCTGTATAGGTATAAACTTTATCAGAGTTCTTTTCAAAACACCCACCTTCTGTTAGTTCTTTTTCGCAATCGCAGTCAGTTGTTTTTCGCTTGTCATTTGGGTCAAAACCGTCAATAATCAAGATTGGTTTTAACATGGTTCTAGCCATTGCAGCATTATTTAATGTATGATAAAAAACCGTGTAGTCAAACTTACCTAAATATTCGGTTGGTTCGTCATATCCTTGAAAACCAATTGTTGATTTAAAAACGCCTCTTTCTATAATTGCATCTTCGCAGGGCGCAAAAGTTGTTGTGGCACCGATTGATGATGATTTGTAAACAAAATTGTGATAACCAACTGTTGTTATAACTGAATTGTCAGTAAAAGTAGCTTCGAATTTTAATGTTTTGTCGCCAGAGGTTGCATAAGATATTGTTTTGCTAGTTAGAAGTAAAATGCTGTTGTTAATTATTGTTACTGGCGTTTGGTCATTAAAATAAACCACCAATTTTTTTATAATAGTTGTTGCATTATTATAGATGCGATTGTTAGCAAACCTATATTTTACAGATGTTCCAGATGCCATTTCTTGCAAGGGTGAAGCCAATAGAATTTTTCTACTCAAAAAATTAGGTTGTCCTGTAATTGGGGCAAATTTTCCGTTTACGAATGTTAACCCGCCAGTTGCTGGATTTTTTTCGTTGAAATTGAGCATGTACAAAGTGGTGTTTATTATGCCAATGTTAACTGTTGCACTTGTGCCTGTGTCTATTGGAATGGCAATTGCTTGGGTTGACATTGCTTGGGTTGGTGCACTAGGGGCAATAATCAAACTTAATTTTAGTTGCGCAGCACTCACAAATTTTGTCTGGTCAGAAGCATAATGCAATTCGTTAATGCCTTGAAAAAAATGTTCAGCATGCGACATGTTGTATCTGCCACGGTTGTAATCGTAAAGATTATTGAACATTGCGACCTTGTTGTATAAAACGCCCGATGTTATTTGCGAGGTGTTTAAATTTGACATCATAAAAGTCCAATCGGGCGGAGAATCAAGAACCTGCACTTGTTGTGCATTGGCAACATTTAATGTTGATAAAAGCAAACTAATTGAAATTAGAATTTTTTTCATAAATTTGTTTATTAGAAATTAATAATTGTGAAGTGTTATTGTTTTTAATTATTTGGAGCGATTGCAGTTGCTCCATTTTTTATGGAAAAGGGTGGTCTTGTATTGTATTCCAATTTATATCAAATCTTCCATCAATAATTTGAATAAATTCGTCTGGCTTATCATAACGAACAAATTTACCTGAAAAATTTCCTGAAAAAATTCTGTTAGTAAAATCATATCTTGTTACATTAATCAAACCTTCATTTTCAACAGATCCGTAATAAGCATAACTATTTATTTTTGAATCCCATGTTTTAAAAAAAATATGATTAAATGGCATGCTATCTCCTTGAACTTGAAAATTACTCTGCTTCAGTTCATACAGTCCAATACCATTTAAAAATAAATTTTGAATATGTATGATTATTTTAAAACCAACTGCACTTGCACCATCAACAACTACTAATTCATCATAAATATGTTCATTGTCAGGAGACCTCCAAAATTTTACTCCTTTTGGTGTTGTGCCTCCAACATTAACCCCAGTTGGGTCTCGTGGGATATAAACTTTTCCATTAATTGTAACGCCAAACGTGTTTGCCCCAGTCTGGGTTTCGGGTGGCAGTTGTGCTACTGGATCTTGTTTTACGCTGTCTTTAGAGCAACTTGCTAATGCAAGAAAAAGGAGTAAGATTGTTGTTTTCATGATTTTTAAAATTAAGATATTATTTTTTATTTGGAACGATGCCAGTCGCTCCATTTTTTATGGAAATACTTTAGCGTTTAGTCCTGGACCAATATCAAATCGACCGTCGGTAATTGTAATAAATTCGGCAGGATTATCATAACGAACAAATTTGCCACTGAAAGTTCCAGAATAAATGTCATTTGAACTTCTTTTTATATCTAATATTCCTTCATTTTCAACTGAACCATAGTATGCGTAATTTGAAATATTACTATCCCAAATTTTAAAATAAATATGTGTTTTTTTTACACTGTCTATTCCATTTTTAAAATTACTTAGGAATAAATTGTAAATATTTATACCAATTAATTGAAAATCAGATATATGAATATACATTTGAAAACCAGTTGCACTAGCACCATCAATAATTTCTAATTCATTCCATGACAAGTCTGATACTCCTCGAAATACCATTCCACGTCCCGATACACCAACATTAATACCAGTCGGGTCTCTCGGTATGTAAACTTTCCCGTTAATTGTAACACCAAACGTGTTTGCACCAGTCTGGGTTTCGGGTGGTAATTGTGCAACTGGGTCTTGTTTTACGCTGTCTTTGGAGCAACTTGCTAATGCAAGAAAAAAAAGTAAGATTGTTGTTTTCATTTTTATTTTTATTATGAGTTAAATATTACGTTAATTATTTTACTGCAAATTTATAAAACTTCAAAATTTAATGTGTCCCATTTTCTGCAATTTGCAGAAAACGGGACACATTTGCAGAAAATGGGACAGTTTTAGATTTATTAATTCGGCTTGTAATTATTGTATTTATTAATAAAAAGTTAGTAATATTAAATCTTGTGGTTTTTAAACTTTTTTTGGTTAAAAATTGTTTTTTGCAGAAAATGGGACAGTTTTTTCATACTTTTGTAAAGATTAAATTAATGGATTAGAGATAGATTTATTATTTAATTGTTGTGGAGCGATGCCAGTCGCTCCTTTTTTAAGGGTAATCTGTATTAGGTAGGGTATTTAAATTTAAATCAAATCGACCGTCAGAAATAGTAATAAACTCGTTAGAATTATCATATCGAACGAATTTACCTTGAAATGTACCAGATAAAATCCATGACGGACTTCCATCAAATTTTTTAATATTTATTTCTCCTTGGTTTTCAACAGATCCATAATAGGCGTAATTACTAATATTTGAGTCCCAAATTTTAAAAAACAAATGATCAACTAAATTACTATCTAAACCATCTTTAAAATTACTAGTTTGAAAATTAATTATTCCTGTTGCTTGTGTTAATAAATTTTTAAAATGAATTATCATTTGAAAACCTACTGCACTTGCACCATCGCTTAGATAGATTTCATTCCAAGGTAAAGTGCTACTCCCTTTAAACTTCATTCCACGCCCAGACGGTCCAACATTAACTCCAGTTGGGTCACGTGGGATATAAACCTTTCCGTTAATTGTAACTCCAAACGTGTTTGCACCAGTTTGTGTTTCAGGTGGTAATTGTGCAACTTGGTCTTGTTTTACGCTGTCTTTGGAGCAACTTGCAAGTGCAAGAAAAAAAAGTAAGATTGTTGTTTTCATGATTTTAAAATTTATAATTCTTTTTTATTTAAAACTTAATCTGGAACAAATTTATGTAACTTCAAAATTTAATGTGTCCCATTTTCTGCAATTTGCAGAAAATGGGACACATTTGCAGAAAATGGGACAGTTTTTATTTATGGTTTTCGAGTCGAAATTCGGTGGGAGTTGTGCCAGTAGCTTTTTTGAATGCTCTGTAAAACGTTGATTTTGAGTTAAACCCGCATTCTAACCCAATTGATACAACTGTATATTTTGAGTATTGTGCACTTACAAGAAATTTTTTAGCTTTTTGAATTCTTAACGAATTAATATAGTCTGGAAAATTAAAATTAGTTGCTTCTTGCAGAATTTGGGACACATTTTTGGCAGATTTTTTTACTTTTTTTGCAACATCTTCGATTGCAAGGTCTGGTTCGAGAAACATTTTATGTTCAATAATAATTTTTTGAATCAATAAAAAACGACTATCAACAGTTTCTAGAATAACTTCATCTTTTTGATTTTGGTCATTATTAATTTCTTTGCGAAGCTCGATTCGTTCTATTAATAAATTGTATTTAAAAAAACCGCAATAACCAATCCAATAAATTAATAATGTTGACGACAATCTTAAAGGATAATATATCGAAATATTTGGACTAATTATGTTTTTTAAATTAAATACTATTGCAATTATCCATAAAATAATGATAATAAAACCATAAGTAAAAAATTGTTTGAGCCAGCTCATGTTATCAAACTGAAAAATTTTAGTTTGTAATTTTGTTTGATCTAAAAAAATATAAACTACCTTAAGAAATAAAAATATTGTAAAGCCAAGATTAATAATTTCTTCGAATTGTGCATATCGAGCAACAATAAAACTTGAGGTATCATTATAAAAATATTGACTCAAAACAATTCGAATGATAATCTCGATTAAAAACAAAAAAATTGAAATTAAAACAAAAGATTTAATTTTTTTTTCGACTCTAAGATAATGAACTACAAATGTATAAAAGCACGGAATAATTAACGCATACCATGGAATGAGCAGTTTTCTTTCAAAGAAATTAAGATTAACATAATTGTAATCTGCCAATGTAATTTGCAAATTATTTATTGTAAAAAATAAAACAAATAAATTTAAATAAATAATAGATTTGTCTTTTCGGTTTTTTGAAGTATTAGTATAAATCAGAAATACAAAACCAACTATAATTCCAGTAAACATTAAAAATTTAAATAGTGGTTCTGTCATACATTCTTTATTTTATAAGTTGTGTTCTGCAACATTGTAATTTTTTATTGTTTATAAGTTTTTTGTCATTTCGACGAAGGAGAAATCACAAATAGGTACTAATAGCAATTGACGTACAAAATTTTAGTAAAGCTAATTTAAATAAATTTAATCTTTTATTCCAAATTAAACAACATTAAACTTTTAAACCAAATTAAACTTTTAAACCAAATTAAACTTTTTTCAAAACTTAATTCTCCACCAAATGTGAATTTCGTTTCTGCTTTTCTTGTGCATCTACAACAGCAACGGCGACCATATTGACCATTTCTTCTACACTTGCGCCTAACTGAAAAATATGTACTGGTTTGTCCATTCCCATCATTATTGGTCCAACAGAATCGACTTTATATAACTCTTTCAATAATTTATAGGTAATATTTGCCGCTTCTAAATTCGGGAAAATCAAAGTATTGACTTTTTTTCCGGCTAATTTAGAAAACGGAAATTTTTTCATTAGCATTTCTGGATTCAAGGCAAAATCGGCTTGCAGTTCGCCATCAATAATTAAATCTGGATAATATTTGTGCAAATAAGCAACTGATTCTCGTACTTTTTCGGCACTTGGATTTATTGATGAGCCAAAATTAGAAAACGAAATCATTGCTATAACAGGCTCAATACCAAACAGTTTGGCGGTTTTGGCTGTCATTAATGCAATTTTTGCCAATTCATCGGCTGTTGGGTTTGGGTTTATTGCTGTATCGGACAAAAACATTGGCCCACGATTGGTCATCATCATGTTGGTTGTGGCGCAAAGTGTTATTCCTGGTGCTTTGCCAATTAATTGCAACATTGGTTTAACAACATTAGGATAACTGCGTGAATAACCCGAAACCAATGCATCTGCGTCGCCTAACTTGACCATCATTGCTGCGTAATAATTGCGTTCCCGCATCCATTTTTGGGCGTCAAGTAAAGAAATGCCGCTTCGTTGTCGTTGTTTCCAAAAAACATCGGCATATTGCAAACGTTTGGCGTCTTCACTACTAGTTTTTGGATCAATAATTTCTACATTAGCATCAAATCCAATTTCTTCTTTTAGTTCTTCTATTAATTCTCGACTACCTAGCAAAATTGGAATTGCAATTCCTTCTTCGTAAGCAATTTGTGCAGCTTTTAGCACATCAAGATGATCGGCTTCGGCAAAAACTACTCTTTTTTTATCTGTTCTGGCTCGGTTTGTTAAAAGTCTCAGCAATTTATTATCAGTTCCTAAACGTTCTTGCAATTCGTCATGATATTTTTCCCAATCAGAAATAGGGTTCAACGCCACGCCCGATTCCATTGCTGCCAATGCAACTGCTGGTGCAACAGTCGTAATTAATCTTGGATCGAATGGTTTTGGTATGATGTAATCTCGACCAAAATTCAGTTTGGTTTCGCCATAAGCAATATTAACTTGTTCTGGAACCGATTCTTTGGCCAAATTTGCTAACGCTTTCACAGCAGCCATTTTCATTGCTTCATTAATTTTGGTAGCACGAACGTCTAGTGCGCCACGAAAAATATATGGAAAACCCAAAACATTATTGACCTGATTTGGAAAATCTGATCGACCAGTTGCCATAATTATATCTTCACGAGTTGCAATCGCTATGTTATAATCGATTTCTGGAACTGGATTTGCCATTGCAAAAACAATTGGATCATCGGCCATGCCAAGCAACATTTCTGGAGTGAGAATATTTCCTGCTGATAATCCTAAAAACACATCGGCACCATCAAGTGCTTCTAGAAGTGTTGTATTTGGATTGGCAAATGAATATTTTTTTTGTAAATCGGATAGATCATTTCTTTCTGATGACAAAACGCCATCTTTATCGAACATGATTATGTTTTGCGGATTAATTCCTAACAAAACATATAAATTGGCACAAGCCAAAGCAGCTGATCCAGCGCCAGAAACTACTAGTTTTACATTTTCGATTTTTTTATCAGCGAATTCTAAAGCATTTAATAATGCCGCAGATGAAATAATTGCGGTTCCATGTTGGTCGTCGTGCATTACTGGAATATTCAATTCTTCGACCAATCGGCGTTCGATTTCGAAAGATTCTGGTGCTTTAATATCTTCGAGATTTATTCCTCCGAAGGTTGGTGCAATTGCTTTGACGGTTTCTACGAATTTGTCAATATCGGTTGCATCGACTTCTATGTCAAAAACATCAATGTCGGCAAAAATTTTGAATAAAAGTGCTTTGCCTTCCATAACTGGTTTTGAGGCTTCTGGACCAATATCTCCAAGACCCAAAACGGCTGTTCCATTGGTAATTACGGCTACAAGATTGCCTTTGGCGGTATATTTATAAACGTTATTTACATCTTTGGCAATTTCTAGACAAGGTTCGGCAACTCCTGGAGAATAGGCCAAAGATAAATCTCTTTGTGTGGCATATTTTTTGGTTGGAACGACTTGGATTTTGCCCGGTTTTGGTTTGGCGTGGTATAGTAATGCTTCTCTGCGTTTGCTGTTTTGGTTCATTTTTAGTGATTTGAATCGACTTGCAAAGGTAAGAGACTTGTATTTAATAAGGAAGTTTTTGCGAGTTTTTGTTGGATTAAAAATTCAAAAAAATTTAATTTTCTTGGTTGTGTTCTATAATTTTGTTGCTTTTAGAGAGGTCTTCTTTAGTAACGAGAGGATATAAACCTATCTCAATTTTTAGGACGAGATGGCAAACTGGTATTTTAACATGCAAAAATTCTTTCTAAAGAATTTCTATTCAATTGTGTTAGTCGCCTTTCTTCCATTAAAGCTTCTTTTTTAGTTTCGAATACTTTCATATAGACTATTATCCAGTCATTTGCTTTTGAAGTTAAATCATTTTTGCAATTTAAATGACTGATTAATCATTCTTCAACATTTAATAAAAAACCTTTGTAATAAACATCTAGAATTTCGTAATAAAGTAGATAAATGTTACAGTTAATGATAGCTTAATTAAATCAAAAAAGCCATTCACAATTAAGTGAAAAGCTTTTCATTGGTCTAACTACTAAACCGAGCTACGAGTTATAAATTCGTAGCGAAAACAACACAACTGTCATTAATCCTTTGTGAATATTAAAGGAAATGTTTTTAAACAAAAAAGGCTTCTATTTCTAGAAACCTGTTTAATTTGCTTGATTTAAATTATTTTAAATCTTGCGGTCTGGACGGGACTCGAACCCGCGACCTCCGCCGTGACAGGGCGGCATTCTAACCAACTGAACTACCAGACCATTTGCTTATTGCGAGTGCAAATATAACACATATTTTGTGTATTGCAAATAATTTATCGAATTTATTTAAAAAAAGATAAAAAGCTTATCCAAAGTTTTGTTTTTCAGCTAAATAAGTAGTTAATATTTTTTCAAAACTTTCGTCAACTGCAACCGGAATATATTTAATTTTGTTTTGAGCGCAAGTCAAACTTAGTTTTTTGAAATATGATTCAACTCGTTTTTCATATTCAACTTTTACATTATCGGCAAAAATATTTATTTCTTCGCCCGATTCAAGATCTATAAATTTTCTTGGCGTGTTGTCGAAATCAAAATTTAGTTCGGTTTTTTTATCGATAACATGAAACAAAACTACTTTGTGTTTGTTGTGTTTTAAATGTTGCAATGCGGTAAAAAGTTTTTCGTTATTTGAATCAGATGAATCGGGTTGAAACATGTCTGTAAACAAAACAATCATCGAACGACGGTGCATTTTTTCGGCTATTTGATGCAGAAATGTTGTTGTATTAGTCGATTTTAATTGTTTTTGATCGTCTAATAAATTTTCTAATTGATTGATAATCATTCGATGATGGCGATCTGAACCTTTTTCGGGCGCATAAAATTCATAATCATCGGCATAAACGCTTAAACCAACTGCGTCGCGTTGTTTTTTTAATAAATTCATTAAAACAGCACTTGCCAAAATCGAAAAACCTATTTTATTTTCGTGAAAAGATTGTCCATCTTTGAGTTTTGGATAATGCATTGAAGACGAATTGTCGATTATTAAATGACAACGCAGATTGGTTTCTTCTTCGTATTTTTTGGTATATAATCTATCGGTTTTGGCAAATAATTTCCAGTCAATGTGCTTGGTGCTTTCGCCTGCGTTATAAAGTTTGTGTTCGGCAAATTCGGCCGAGAAACCATGAAATGGAGATTTGTGCATTCCAGAAATGAATCCTTCGACAATTTGATTGGCTAATAATTCTAGATTCTGAAAACTAGAAATTTTTTCGATTTGTGATTCGATTTTCATTTTTCAAAAGTAATAAAAAAGGTACTACTACGAATTGTGTAGGTTAAAATTTTTACCACAAATTACACAAATTTGCACAAATTATTAATTTCATAGATTTAATGACACAAATTCTAAGGTTTAATTTTTGGATTTGTGAAATTAATATACGCCTTTTACAATTGAAAACTACTGTAGTTCGTCTATTTTTTTATTATAAATTAATAAACCCATTCAATTCGTGGCAGAACCATAAAAAAAATTTATTTTTGGGAAATATCATAATTTTGGAAATAATAAACATACAATAAAAAAAAGTTTAACTTTCGCTAAACCTTTATATATTGAATTCTCTATGATTTTAAAATCTATAATTCAAACCTAAACCTATATCTGTCATATCTATTCCAAATTCAAAATCGGTGCTTCCACTTCCGCCTTTAGGACTGTTGTTCACTATGCCAACATTTCCAAAAGTAGCTTCTAAACTAAAATTTTTAGCAACAAAATAATTTAAACCTGGTTGAACTCCCAAATTTATTCTAGTGCCACCGTCAAAACTTCTAAATACCAATCCGCCTTGTCCAAATAATGAAAATTTAGATGCTGGTGTCATGTAATATCTAACAGCGGCACCAACAACAAAGACGTTAGAAACTCCCGCAGTACTTTCATTTTCAATCCCAAGAGTTCCAACAAGTGCTAAATTTTCTTTTAGAAAATAACCAATACTTGGCAGAATGGCTAATGTACTTGTGCTTCCACCAGCACCATTGTCTTTAGAACCATATCCGAATTGTCCTGAAACAAACCAATCCCCTTGACCGAAACCTTCGCCAAAAGATTTAGACGATGAACTTGAGCTAGAAGATGACGAAACGGTTGGCTTAGTACTGTTCTTTTTTTGGGCTGTCGCAAATTGCGTAAAAGCAAAAATTGCTGCAATAAATAAAATTCTTTTCATGATAGTAGTTTTTTGATTGATTAAAATAATTAAACAAAAATAAAATTATTTTTTGATTTTTTAAAAATTTATCGAAATATTTTTGCACTACCGCATAATTTGTAAGTTATCTGTTGTAATAATTTTTCAATTTATTGAGTAATGTTGCATAAAATTAATATCTATTAATGATAGTTTGTTTCTAAATATCACTACATTTGTAAATTAAATATTTTACATATTATTAAATATGAAAGGACCTTTATTTTACTCAAAAATTTTATTGTTTGGAGAATATGGAATTATTCAAGATTCGAAAGGTCTATCGATTCCGTATAATTTTTATAACGGTGCATTAAAAACCGAAGACAACCAAACCAAAGAAGCCATAAAATCTAATGAAAATCTAAAACGATTTGTAATCTATTTGATAAATTTAGAATTAGAAAATCCAGAATTGGTCACATTTAATATAGAAAATTTAAAAAACGATGTCGAAAATGGTATGTATTTCGATTCATCAATACCACAAGGTTATGGTGTTGGCAGTAGTGGTGCGCTTGTAGCTGCAATTTACGACAAATATGCTCAGAATAAAATTACAGTTCTTGAAAATTTAACGAAAGATAAATTATTGAAACTGAAAAATATTTTTTCGCAAATGGAATCTTTTTTCCACGGAAAATCATCTGGACTTGACCCATTAAACAGTTATTTAAGCATTCCGATTCTTATAAATTCTAAAGATAATATCGAAGCAACTGGAATTCCGACACAAAGTCTTAATGGAACTGGTGCAGTTTTTTTATTAGATTCAGGAATTGTTGGCGAAACAGCACCAATGGTCAATATTTTTATGGAAAAATTAAAAGACCAAGGTTTTAGAACCATGCTAAAATCGCAATTCATAAAATATACCGATGCTTGTGTAGAAAATTTCTTGGGTGGCGATATAAAATCGCTATTTGCAAATACTAAACAATTATCTAAAGTGGTTTTGGGTAATTTTAAACCCATGATTCCCGAACAATTTCACAACATTTGGCAACAAGGAATTGACAGCAACGATTATTATTTAAAACTATGTGGATCTGGTGGTGGTGGTTATATTTTGGGTTTTACAGAAAATCTAGAGCAAGCTAGAAAATCATTAAAAGATTATAAACTCGAAGTAGTTTATCAGTTTTAAAGAATTATTTGTAATGTCTTTTATTCTTAATTTAAAAAATGTTGACTCGTAAAAACAAACTTTTATTGATGAAAATCGCAAGTTTGTTCTCGGTCATTCGTGGCTTTAACATTCCTGTTATTGCTTTAGCACAATATTTATCTGCAATTTTTATTCTTGCGCCAGAAAAACGAGCTTTATCAGTAATTCTTGATTTCAATTTATTTATTTTGGTTTTGGCTTCGAGTTTAACCATTGCTTCGGGTTATATTATAAACAGTTTTTATGACTCAAAAAAAGATTTAATAAATCGACCAAACAAGTCACGATTGGATCGGTTAGTAAGTCAAAGTACAAAATTGCAAGTTTATTTTGGACTTAATTTTTTTGTTGCGACAATTGCTTTTTTTATTTCTTTTAGAGCAGTAATATTCTTTTCAGGATATATTTTTCTGATTTGGTTTTATTCACATAAAATAAAAAAAAGACCTGTTATTGGCAATTTATTAGCATCATTTTTGGCTGTTTTGCCTTTTTTTGGAATATTACTTTATTACAAAAATTTTTATGAAGTAATTTTCTTTCACGCTTCTTTTTTATTTTTATTAATATTAATTAGAGAAATGATTAAAGATCTCGAAAACCTAAAAGGCGACTTGGTCAATAATTATAGAACAATTCCAATTGTTTATAACGAAAATTTATCAAAAATAATAATTTCAGTTTTATTAATAATAACCACAATTCCAGTTTATTATCTTATAAATATATATGATGTTGGTTACATGGACAGCTATTTTTATATATGTTTTATAATTTTTATTTTCTTTGCCTTGAAACTTTGGAAATCTAAAGCCAAAGAAGATTATTTAATTCTTCATAACACGTTAAAATTTGTGATAGTTGCAGGTGTTTTTTGTATCGTATTGATTGAACCATCGGTTTTAATTAATGGTAGAAGATTGTTTTTTTAGAAACTAGCCACAAGTTCAATATTGTATAAATTAAAAATGTAATTTTGAAATAAAATTATTAATGTTTACTTCACAGAGTCGATTAACCAAAGCTTACAAAGAAGCATTCAAAATAAATTTTGACGATAAATCTAAATTCATCTTGTTTAGTGATTGTCATCGTGGCGATGCGAGTTTTGCCGATGATTTTGCCAATAATCGCAATATTTATCAACATGCTTTAAAACATTATTTCGACAATAATTTTACTTATATCGAGCTTGGCGATGGCGACGAACTTTGGGAGAATCTTTTTTTTAAAGATATTTTCGAAGCCAACAAAAGCATTTTTTTGTTAAACAAGAAATTTTATGATACTGGTCGATTGCACATGATTTTTGGTAATCACGACATGGTTTATAAAAAAATTGCTACGGTTAAAAAAAATTATTCAGAATATTTCGATATTAAAGAAGCAAAGAAATTGCCGCTAATGCCAAACTTGAAATATCATGAAGCAATTGTTCTAGAACATTTAGAAACCAAGCAAGAAGTTTTTTTAACACACGGTCATCAAGCGGAATTTATGAATTATGTTGGTTGGAAATTCAATCGTTTTTTTGTGCGAGTTTTATGGAAACCTTTGCAGATTTGGGGCATTAAAGACCCAACAAGTCCAGCAAAAAATTACATTGAATTATTAAAAGTTGAAAGAAGAATTAAAAAATGGATTGCTGATAATGGCAACAAAATTACAATTGTTGGACATACTCACAGGCCACATTTCCCCAAGCCATTAGTCAACGAACTCAATTATTTTAATGATGGAAGTTGTGTTCACCCAAGAAGTATTTCGGGAATCGAGATTTGCGAAGGTAAAATTGCATTAATAAAATGGTTTATCGATACTAAAGAAGATGGAACATTGCAAGTTGTAAAAGAATATGTCGAAAACGAAGCTAATTTGGCGGATTATAAATCGGTTGAAATTTAAATATTTTTCAAAATCAAATCAGTTGCTCCTTTATTCATTTGTACGAAAGTACTACAAATGTGACCTTTTTCTAATCTTACATCTTCGTTAGATATTAAATTGTCAAATGCTTCATTCAATTCATTTTGATTAGAAATCGAAATGCAGCCTTCTTGATGCACCAAAGCAATTGCCTCGGCAAAATGATTGAAATTTGGACCAATAATTATTGGAACTCCAAATGTTGCTGGTTCCAAAATGTTGTGAACTCCAGAATTTCCAAAACCTCCACCAACATAAGCAATGTCGGCATAAGAATAAATTTTGGTTAAAATTCCGATTGTGTCAATAATTAAAACATTAAATTTTGATAAATCTTGATTGTCTTTTTCGGAAAACAAAACTACTTTTTTGGAAATCGAATTTTTTAATTCTTGAATCTGTTCTATTTTAATATTGTGTGGCGCAATAATAAATTTTAAATTGTCTGATGAATTATTAATGTAATTGACAATAAAATTTTCGTCTTTAGGCCAAGAACTTCCAATAACAATTGTTAAATGGTTATTTTTAAATTCATCAATAAAATCTAATGAATTGTCACGTTCTAAAATTGAAAAAACTCTATCAAAACGCGTATCACCTGAAATTTTAACATTATTAAAACCAATCGATTGTAACAAATTTTTGGAACTTTCGTTTTGAACGAAAAAATATTCGAATGATTTCAAGGCATTTCTATAAAAACCGCCAAACCATTTAAAAAAGGCTTGATTTTCTCGAAAAATTCCTGAAATCAAATAAGCTTTAATCTTCAGTTTTTTTAGTTCATTTAAATAATTTGGCCAAAATTCATATTTAATGAAGAAAACCATTTCTGGATGAACAATTTCTAAAAATTTCTTGGCATTTGATACAGAATCTAATGGCAAATAAACTGTAACATAGGCAATTTCATTATTTTTGCGAACTTCGAAACCCGAAGGTGAGAAAAAAGTTAATACAATTTTATGATCTGGATATTTGATTTTTATTTTTTCAATAACTGGCAAACCTTGTTCATATTCGCCTAAAGAAGCTGCATGAAACCAAATTGTTTTATCATTAGATTTTATTTTAATTGATAAAGTTTCAAAAACTGATTTTCTACCATCGACAAAAAGTTTTATTTTGGGAATGAAAATTGCCAAGATTTTTAGAAAAAAACTAGCTATTTGAACAATTATATTATAGAAAAATACCATAGAAGTAAATTGTTTAAAACAAAAAATCCGAATATCGCTATTCGGATTTTGTGGTACCTCCAGGGATCGAACCAGGGACACATGGATTTTCAGTCCATTGCTCTACCATCTGAGCTAAGGTACCGTGCTGAAATTAAAAAACTTTAATTCCGTTGCGGGTGCAAATATAGTATTGTTTTTTATTTATACAAAACAATTTTTATAAAAAAATCATTTTGTAACTTCGCAATTTAAATTTTAATTATGATTTTAACTATCGACGTCGG
The DNA here is from genome assembly GCA_043778105.1 of Bacteroidota bacterium. GTDB lineage: Bacteria > Bacteroidota > Bacteroidia > Flavobacteriales > Flavobacteriaceae > Flavobacterium. The sequence goes on along the minus strand of JAYWGV010000136.1, from coordinate 22,683 downwards.
CAATACCAGAATTAAAAGCGCTGTATTCGAGCAATATAGACTTATAGAATTGAATGTTTTTTTAAAAAAAGATTTTGAAAAGAATTTGAAAAAAATTTTAGAAAAGCATAAAAATATAAAAAAAATTATTGTTTCATCGGTTAGTAATTTGACTAAAAATGACTTTTTTGGAATAAAAAACACTATTGAAATTGTTTTTATTGACTATAAATCGATTTTTCCATTCGAAAATTTATATGCAACACCAAAAACACTAGGAATCGATAGAATGGTGCTTGCAGCTGGTGCAGTTTTGCAATTTCCAAATAAAAATCGATTGGTTATCGATGCTGGAACTTGTGTAACATACGATTATATAAATGACAAAAATCAATATTTAGGCGGAGCAATTTCGCCAGGCATTCGGCTTCGATATGAATCTTTGAATAATTTTACAGCCAATTTGCCATTATTAACAATCGAAAATCCTGAAAAAACAATCGGAAAATCGACTTCGCAAGCAATTCATTCGGGAGTAATTAATGGTTTGACAAATGAAATAAATGGATTCATGGAACAATTTCAGTCAGAAAATCGAAACTTTATAATAATTTTAACTGGTGGCGATGCCGATTTTTTGGCAAAACGATTAAAAAATACCATATTTGCCAATTCAAATTTTTTATTAGAAAGTTTGAATCATATTTATCACTATTCCAATCAAAATGTTTAAAAAAATTGTTGTTAGTTTAATATTTATTTTAGCTATAAATAGCTTCGCTCAAGAAGCAACCTCGTCGCCATATTCGTTTTATGGAATTGGTGAAATTAAATTCAAGGGTGCTGTCGAAAACCGTTCTATGGGCGGATTAAGCGTTTTTAAAGATAGTATTCACCTTAATTTATCGAATCCTGCGTCTTACAGCGGTTTAAAAAATATAGTTTTTGCAGTTGCAGGAAACACTAATGAAACAACATTGTCATCTAAAGTTCAAGAAGCCAAAACCAAAAGAACATCTCTTGATTACTTGGCATTAGCACTGCCAATTACAAAAAATTTAGGCGTTGCGACTGGATTAATATCTTACAGTTCAGTTGGTTTTAATGTCACACAAAATATCACAGATCCAAATGCAACAACATCTTTTAAAACATCGACGGGTAGTGGTGGTTTAAACAAGGTTTTTATTGGTGCAGCCTATAATATTTTTCCAGAATTGAGTGCAGGATTAAATGTTGATTTTAATTTTGGTAAAATTTCGACAAATAATTTAAGAATATTAAATAATATTGAATATGGCACTAACGAAGTAAACAACATTAATATTAATGGCGTTAATTTTACGGCAGGATTAATGTATGAATCTAAATTTAAATCTAAACTTCAAGTTTCGGCAGGATTAACTTTTACACCAGCTCATAATTTAACATTTGTTACCGAAAGAACTTTTTTTACTGTAAAAAATCCAGCCTTTCTTGGAACCGACTTTTTGGAAACAATTGCCGTTTTGGTTCCAGATGTTGACGATAAAGTTCCAGCAAAAGTTTCGTTTGGGCTTGGAATAGGAAAATCAAAAAAATGGGAATTTGGTTCAGAAGTTGTGCTTCAAGGCACCAATAATTTTGGAGGAAAATTTTCTTCGATTGCAAATGTAAAATTCGAAAATACAACCGAAATTAGAATTGGTGGTTATTTTATTCCAAAATACAACTCATTTGACAATTATTTTAAAAGAATTGTTTACAAAGCAGGAATAAATTATAAAAATCTTGGAATGGTTATCAATGGAAAGTCTAACAATGAGCAAACATTAACCGCTGGTTTAGGATTGCCACTTTATGGTGTTTTTTCGAATATAAATATTGGATTTGAAATCGGGAAACGTGGTACAAAAATGGGTGGTTTGATTCAAGAAAATTTTAAAACGCTTACTATTGGCTTGTCGTTGAACGATTTATGGTTCAAACGAACTCGATACGAATAATAGAATTCGAACAATTAAATTTTAAATCATGATAAAAAAGTTATTACAAGCGTTAATAATTTTTGGTTGCTTAACATTGCAAAGCCAAGATTTAAACAAAATTTGCGTCGAAAAAATGCAGAAAATAGATAATTTAATAAAAACTGAATCGTACTTTGAGTCAGAAAAAATTATCGATGCATCGTTGAGTTGTAAAAATCTCGACGAGATTTTTTTTCTAAATGTCGAAAAAACTTTTTATTATCTAAATCTTTCTTCAAAATCTGATGATAAATTAAAGTATATTAATAAATTGGTTGAAACCTATGATTTGTATGATGCGAATTTTCCAAAAAATAACAATCGAAATGCTGTAAAAAAATCAGTTTTATTATATGACAATAAAACAAAAACCAATTTAGAAATTTTTAATGTTCTTGACAAAACATTCAAAACCAAAAAAACTGATTTTGTAAACGCATTAGAAATTAATTTGTACTTTAAATTATTTGTAGAAATTAAAAAAAGTTTTCAGACAAATAATGAAATTAATGATTTGTTAGACACCTTTTTCGAAATTAATTTATTGATAAATAAAAATCAAATTGAATTAAATGAAAAATTAAGTTTAGAAAATTTATCTGCAAATGATAAAAAAAATCTTCAAAATAATATATTAGCATTCAATATTACCAAAAAAAATATCAATGCACAAATTGCAAGATTTCTAACTTGCGATAATCTTTCGAGTTACTATGAATCAAATAAAGAGAAAAATGTTTCTAACGATTATTGGTTGAAATCATTAACCGAAAAAATGTTCGAAAAAAATTGTTCAGCCAAAGATAATTTTAATAAACTGACAATTCAATCTCATAAAATTAATGCAACATCAAAATCTAGTTATTATTTAGCATTTAGCTATTTGTATAAAAATGATTACGAAAAAGCAATTCAGTTTTTTGATGAATCTGCCGAAAAAGAAACTAATTTAGAAGAAAAAGCAAAAATTTATTATACAATTGCAACAACAGTTTTCGGAATAAATAACAAATCGAAATGTAAAGAATATTTAGAAAAAGCAATTGAAACTGATTCAAAATTTGGACAACCTTATGTTTTTTTATCAGAATTATATAAATCTAGCATTCAAGAATGTACGAAAAACGATTTTGAAAAAAAAGCATTTAACTGGATAATAATTAATACCTATAATAAAGCCAATATTGCAGACCCAAATTTAATTCGTGAAACAGAAGGTTTAATTGCAGAATCATTAAAAAATATTCCGACAAAACTAGAAATTAAAAAAGCCAAAATGAGCGATAAACAACTAACATTCGATTGTTGGTTTCGAGAAACAATATTAATACCTAAAAAATAAAACAATGAAAAACGTTAAAATTTTATTGATTTTATTGATAATTGTTCCAATAATTTCTTGCGAAAGTAATTTTAAAGAAATTCAAAAAATAAATTTTTCAGAATTTGTACCAAGTGGCGAGGCCGAAGATTTTAATTTAAAATATACCGATTCTGGCAGAATAAAATCGGTTTTATTAAGCCCCAAAATGCTTGATTATGCAACAGTCGAATATCCATTTACAAGTTTTCCGAAAGGTATAGATTTAACAATGTATGATGCAAATGGCAAAAAAACATTCGTAAAAGCCAATAATGCAATTAGTTTTAAAGGGACACAAGTTATAGATTTGATTGGAAATGTAACAATTACCAATGAACAAAACCAAAAAATGGTTACCGAACAATTATATTTTGACCAAAAAGCCGAATGGTTTTTTACCGATAAAAAATATAGTTTTACTTCGCCAAGTGGATCATTAAATGGCGAAGGCGTCGATTTTAGTAAAGATTTCAAAATCATGAACACACAAAAGCTTTCAGGCGAAGTGCAAAGCGAAAAATAAACAGCAATTTCAATATCAATGTCAATTTCAATGATAATTTAATATCAAAAAACAATTCAAAAAAAATAATATGAAAAGTTACATAAAATATTTTCAATACTTTTATTTGTTAATCGCAATACTTTTTTTGGTCGATGCATTTATGAAATTCCAAAAAGGAGAAGTTTTCTGGATAAGTTTACTTTTAGCTGGTTGTGCAGTTTTTATGTTTATTTTCAAACGAAGATTTGCACAACGATATGAAGACAGAAACAAGAAATTATAGCAATAAATCATAAATTTTAAATTTTTTTTAAAAATAAAACCCAACTATTGTAATTATTTAATAGATAATTGTATTTTCGCAAACTGAATAAAAATTAACAACAATAAAAATGGCAATTTTAGCAAAAATTAGACAACGCTCGGCATTATTAATAGGTGTTATAGCCTTGTCTTTATTCGCATTCGTAGCACAAGATTTATTTACAAAAGGCAACTTTACTCAAGCCTCAAAAGATGTTGGATCGGTAAATGGAGAAAATATTCTTTTTCAAACATTTAATGAAAAAGTAAATAATATAGAAAAAAGTGGTCGTGGAACATCTAACATCGCTGCTGTAAACCAAGTTTGGGATCAAGAAGTTTCGATTGCATTGATCAATGCCGAAATCAAGAAACTAGGCATTCGTGCAGGCGAAAAACAAATTATTGATGGTTTAAAAAACAATCAAAACATTGGTGGAAACAAGACTTTTCAAGACGATAAAGGTGTTTTTAGTTTAGCTAAATTGCAAGAATACTTCAAATCTAATCCAGGAAACGAAGAGTTATATAAAACAGCACAAACCGAAGCTGCAACCAATGCAAAAATTCAAATTTATTTTGCATTGCTAAAAGGTGGTTTCAATACGACCAAAGCTGATGGAAAAATGAAATATGAAATGGAATCGAACAAAGTTTCATTTGATTATGTAACTGTGCCTTTTTCAAGTATAAAAGACGATAAAGTAAAAGTTACTGATGATGAGTTGATAGCTTTCATGAAAACCAACGAGAAAAAATATAAATCCGAAGAATCTCGTGAAATTAATTATGTTTTAATCGAAGATAAACCATCAGTAACCGACGAAACAGATATGAAAGCAGAAGTTAATCAGTTATTGTCTGGTAAACCTGGCGATTCAACTGGTGGATTTAACACAACTAAAAATGTAGTAGCGTTTGTAAACGAAAATTCAGACACACCTTATGATTCAACTTATGTTGCTAAAAAAGATTTGCCAGCTGCAGTTGCTGAGCAATTGTATAATTTGCCAGCAGGTTCAACATTTGGACCATACATGAACGGAAAATTTTATAGTGTTTCAAAATCATTAGGAAAAAAATCTGGAATTTCAGCCAAAGCGAGCCACGTTTTAATTAGTTATGAAGGGACAAGCGTTCCAAACAAAAAAGAAAAAAGAACCAAAGAAGAAGCCAAGGCCAAAGCAGAACAAATTTTTGCTCAAGTTCAAGCAAATCCTTCTAGTTTTATGATGTCGGCTTTTACCGCTTCAGACGATTCGTCATCGCAACAAGGTGGCGATTTAGGTTATTTTTCTCCAGGACAAATGGTAAAACCTTTCAACGATTTTGTATTTAATAATGGTGTTGGAAAAATTGGTTTAGTAGAAACTGATTTTGGATTTCACATTATTAACATTACCGATAAACAAGATGGTGTTCGTTTAGCAACATTATCAAGAAAAATTGGAGCTTCGGAAAAAACAACCGAAAGTATTTACACACAAGCAACAACTTTCGAAATGAAAGCCAACGAAAAATCATTTGATGCTGTTGCTAAAGAAATGAAAATGACTGTTCCGCCAGTTGTAAAATTCAAAGCATTAGACGAAAACGTTGGTGCTTTGGGAAATCAAAGACAAATTGTTCGTTGGGCATTTAGCAAAGATGCAAAAATTGGCGAAATTAAAAGATTCGATATTGCTAATGTTGGTCAAGTAATTGCAACACTCAAAAAAACAAATCCTAAAGGGTTATTGTCTATCGAAGATGCAAAAATTCAAGTGGAACCAATAGTTAGAAATAAGAAAAAAACCGAAATGATCAAAGCTAAAATGAAGGGTTCGTTAGAGGCAATGGCCAAAGCTAACGAAACAACTGTTCAAACAGCTACCGATTTGACAATGGCAAACCCATCTATTCCTGCTGCTGGACAAGAGTATAAAGTTGTTGGAATGGCATTTGCAACAGCAGTAAATAAATTATCAGATATTATCGAAGGTAATTCTGGAATATTTGTAGTAAGAACTAAAACTGTTGTTAAAGCACCAGCATCGCTAGATTTGAAACCATTTATAGCCAAAGTCAAACAACAAAATGCCAATGCTGCAAATGGAGTTATGGCTGCTTTAAAATCAGATGCTGATATTGAAGACAATAGAAGTAATTTTAATTACTAAGAAAAATTTAAAATTGAAATAATAAATATCCATAAAAAGTACAAGTTTTTTATGGATATTTTTTTTATTAAATAAAAAATTTTTAACGATATTTTAATAAATTTTTGAATTAAAAACATGGTTTTTTTGTAATATTTCATAAAAAAATGATTTTAACCGATAATATATGTCTTTAATAGATTTTTTTATTTTCTAAAAAAAATGAAGTTTGAATAAGATAATATTGCTGTAAGTTTGTTTTGGAATAAAAATATTTATTCTATAAAAATTAAGATAGTAGTAGTTTTATTTTTTAGCCGTTGTCAATTAATTTTGACAACGGTTTTTTATTTTGTAGGATAGAAAATTACAAACAAATATTAAAATAAAATATTTGCAAATTCACCTGCAATAAAAAAAGTTTAAATCACTTCAATACTAAAAAGCATTGTTTCTGCGTTTATAAATTTAAATCTTACGTTTTATTAATTGTATAAATATAAATTTCTTGTCTGTTTATGAGTCAGAATTGTTATATTTGCACGCTATTTTCAAATTATGAATAGAATAATCATTCTTTTAATGCTTTTCTGGACGACACAATACACATTTTCTCAAATTCATGAGATAGGTGTTTTTGTTGGCGGCAGCAATTATATAGGCGATATTGGCAATACTCAATACATAAACCCAAGTGAACCTGCTTATGGTATTGTATATAAGTGGAACAAAAGTGAAAGACATGCTTGGCGATTTTCATACGTGCAATCGTCAATAATTGGCAGTGATAGTGAATCTCAAAATGATGTAAAAAAATTAAGAAACCTGAGTTTTAATAATAATTTAAAAGAATTTTCGGCTGGTTTAGAATTCAATTTTAATGAATTTGACTTGTTTTCTAGCGATAGACAATTTACACCTTATATATATAGTGGAATAAGTTACTTTTTTTATTCAGAAAATTATTTTGTTGGAAAAAATTTAAAACTCGACAGCGAAGCATCAATATTAGCGATTCCGATAGTTTTAGGATTAAAAACAAAATTGTCAAAAAGTTTAATTTTAGGATTAGAAGCTGGAGCAAGATATAGTTTTACTGATAATATTGATGGAACAAATCCAAAAAACAATGCATTAGAAAGTTTTAGAATTGGCAATCAAGAAAGCAATGATTGGTATGTGTTTACTGGTTTTACATTGAGTTATACATTTGGAACCAAACCTTGTTATTGTCAATAAAATTTATGAATTTGTTACAGGAAATTAATCTAGAAAATCTACCCAAACATTTGGCCATAATCATGGACGGAAACGGTCGTTGGGCAAAACAAAAAGGTTTTTTAAGAGCAATTGGTCACGAAAATGGAACAAAATCGGTAAGATTGACCATCGAAACTTGTGCAAAATTAGGTATTCAGAACCTTACTCTATATGCGTTTTCGACCGAAAACTGGAACCGACCGCAACATGAAGTGCAACTTTTAATGAATTTGTTAGTCAACTCATTAAAAAAAGAACTAAACACTCTTCAAGAAAATAATATCAAACTCAATTTTATTGGAAATCTAGAAAAATTACCAAAAACGGCTCAAAAAGAATTGATGCAGGTTATAGAAAAAACAGCATCGAATTCAAGAATGACTTTAACATTAGCATTGAGTTATAGTTCGCAAGAAGAAATCATAAATGCTGTTAAAATCATTAGTAATAAAGTTAAAAATAATATAATTTCAATAGATAGTATTGACGGTTCAATTATTAATGAGCATCTTTACACGCACAATTTACCAGCGGTCGATTTGCTAATAAGAACAAGCGGTGAGCATCGAATAAGTAATTTTTTACTATGGCAAATTGCCTATGCCGAACTATATTTTACAGATGTTTTATGGCCAGATTTCAATGAACAACATTTATATGAAGCGATAATTAGCTATCAAAAAAGAGAACGAAGGTTCGGAAAAACAAGTGAACAAATTAAATAAGATTTTAGTGTTACAAAAAAAAATATTACCATTTATTGCGTTTTTAATTTTAGGATTTATAAATAATATTAATGCTCAAGACAGAGTTCCATTCGATCAAGGAACCAAATATTTTCTGGCGAATGTAGATGTAACTGGAAAATTAAATTTTAATGCTCAAACCGTAGTTACGTTCGCAGGACTTGAAAAAGGGCAACAAATAACAGTTCCTGGTGAAGAAATTAGCAACGCAATAAAAAAATTAGCAAAACTTGGATTATTCAAAGACATAGATTTTTATACTAACAAGGTTGTAGGCGATAGTATTTTCTTGGAATTAAATATAAATGAACTACCTAAACTTGGCGAAGTAAAATTCGTAGGCGTCAAAAAAGGTAAAATAGATGAATTAATTAAAGAAAATAATCTTACAGCTGGCAAAGTTGTAAACGAAAACTTGATAACAACGACCAAATATTATTTAGAAAATAAATACAAAAAAGATGGTTTTTTTAATACTAAAGTAACTATTTCAACCAAAATCGATACAGCATCTGTCAATGATGTTAAAATGTTGATTAATATTGACAAAGGTGAAAAAATAAAAATTAGCAACATAAATATTTCGGGAAACCAAATGCTTTCGGCAAAAAAAGTCCGAAGCGCAATGAGCGATACCAAACAAATAAATCCAATAAGATTTTGGAAATCATCTAAATTTATTAAAGAAAAATACAACGAAGATTTAATTAAAATCGTAGATGAATATAAATCTAAAGGTTATCGCGATGCAAGAATAATTTCTGATTCGGTATATCTTAATCAAGCGACTAAAAAATTAGCCATAGATATAAAAGTCGATGAAGGTCGAAAATATTATTTTGGAAATATAAAATTTATTGGAAACACAGTTTATTCTGACCGAGATTTGCAAAGAATGATAGGTTTGCAAAAAGGCGATACATATAATGGCGTCGAACTTGCCAAAAGAATTGCAGATAAATCTAAGCCAGACGGCGATGACATTACCAATTTATACCAAAATACAGGATATTTATTTTCGAATATTAACCCAGTCGAAGTAAAAACTGCCAATGATTCTATAGATTTCGAAATTAGAATAAATGAAGGTCCAATTGCCTATTTTAATAAAATTACGGTTGTTGGAAATGACAAAACCAACGACGAAATAATTTATAGAGAATTAAGAACCAAACCAGGACAGAAGTACAGTAAAGAACAACTCGTTAGAACAATTCGGGAACTTGGTCAACTTGGATTTTTTGATCCAGAAGCCATTAAACCCGATTTTAAAAATGTCGATGCAAACAATGGAACAGTCGATATTCAATACAATCTTGTAGAAAAAGGTGCAAGCCAGATTGAATTGCAAGGTGGTTATGGCGGCAGCGGATTTGTTGGAACATTAGGATTGTCTTTTAATAACTTTTCGGTCAGAAACTTGTTTAAAAAAGAAGCTTACAAGCCGTTACCAATGGGCGATGGACAAAAATTGGCATTAAGATTGCAAGCCAGTCAGTTTTTTCAGACCTTCAGTTTGTCGTTTTCTGAACCTTGGTTTGGAGGCAAAAAACCAATTCAATTCAGCTCATCATTATCGCAAAGTAAACAATTTTCATTCGAAGGAAATGGCGTAAATAAAGATAGAAGTTTTAATATTACTTCGTTGTCTATTGGTTTAGCCAAAAGATTATCGGTTCCAGATGATTATTTTGTATTATCGAATACATTGTCATTTCAATATTATGATTTAAATAATTATAACGTAGGATTATTTACATTTGGTAACGGATCATCTCGAAATTTATCATTTACAACCGAATTAAGACGAAATAATAAAGGTATCAACCCTATTTTTCCAATTTATGGTTCAGAATTTAGTGTTTCGGCTAAATTTACGCCACCATTTTCGTTATTTACTAAATTAAATTTAACAGAATTAGGAAAACAACCGGAATATAAACAAAGATATACTGGCGCAACACAGACTGCTACTCTAGACGGGATAACAGTTCAAAATGGCGACTTTATAAAAACTATAACAAATTCTAATGGTCAAACTGGTTTTGTAAAAGCAACCGCCGCTGATGCTGATGTTGATCAATCAAAAATTGACCAAAAACAATTCAATTGGTTAGAATATTACAAAGTAAAGTTCAAAGCCGATTGGTTTACAAAAATTTATGGTAATTTAGTTTTTCGTTCGCTAGGCGAATTTGGATTTCTTGGACGATATGATTCGAAATTAAGTGAAGTTCCTTTCGAAAGATTTTATTTAGGTGGCGATGGATTAGCCAATTTTGCACTCGATGGACGTGAAATTGTCGGAATGCGTGGTTACCAGAACCAATCGTTAACGCCAACAAACGCTCAAGGTTCGGCAATTGGAGGAACAATTTATAACAAATATTCATTAGAATTAAGATATCCAATTACATTAAAAGCAGCAGCATCAATATATGCATTGACATTTGCAGAAGCAGGAGCATCTTACAGAAGTTTCAAAGATTATAACCCATTTGCAGTGCAACGCTCAGCTGGAATTGGTTTAAGAATTTTTATGCCTGCTTTTGGATTACTTGGAATAGATTTTGCACATGGATTTGACCCAACTCCTGGAACAGGCGAAACTGGTGCTCATGGCTGGGAAACACATTTTATTATTGGACAACAATTTTAAAAAATTAAATATTTTTTGATAATTAAATAACAATATTATGAAGAAGCAATTTATTACATTATTAGCAATATTAACCTTTGTAGTGACCGTTAAAAGTCAATCAAAAGGTGTTAGAATTGGATATATTGACATGGAATATATTCTTCAAAACGTGCCAGATTATATTGAATCTAAAAATCAGTTAGAACAAAAAGCACAAGGTTGGAAATCTGAACTTGAAACCAAACGAAACGATATTGATAAATTAATTGCAACTTTAAAATCAGAAAAAGTTTTATTGACCAAAGAATTAATTGAAGAAAGAGAAGAAGATATTAAATTTCAAGAAAATGAATTGCAAGAAATTCAACAAAAACGTTTTGGGTCAAATGGCGATTTGATTGTTCAAAAAACATTATTAGTTCAACCAATTCAAGACCAAGTTTTTACGGCTATTCAAGATATGGCTGATGCGAAAAAATATGATTTTATTTTTGATAAATCATCAGATTTAACTATATTGTTTGCAGCGAAAAAATACGATGTAAGTGATCAAGTTTTGAAAATTATTACACGTTCGTCCAAAAGAAGTCAATTAAGCAAAAAGCAACTTAAAATTGAAGACGAAAAAGAGAAAAAACTCGAAGAACAAGAAGCAAATCCTGGACTAACCGAAAGGCAAAAAATTCTTGATGAAAAACGTGCAGCTCGAGAAAAATTGCTTGCTGATAAAAAAACAGCTAACGAATTGCGACGTCAAGAAATAGAAACTAATCGATTAAAATTGCTTGCAGAAAGAGAAGCCAAAAAAAATGGCACGGTTTCTGGTAATGATGTTACAACACCAACAATTGGAAACATAACAACTCCAACAACAAGCACAATAACGCCAAAACCAGTAGTCGAAACAGCAGATACATCTGCCAAAGACGAAGCAAGAAGATTAGCTTTAGAAAGACAAGAAGCCAAAAAGGCAGAATTCGAAGCTAGAAAAAAAGCATTAGAAGAAAAAAGATTAAAAACTCTTGCCGATAGAGAAGCCGCAAAAAAAGCCAGAGAAGAAGCAAACAAAAAACCATAATTAAATATTAATAATCAATAATTACCTTTAAAACCTAGAACAATGAACAATTTGAAATCTTTATTAATTGCTGCAGTATTCGTTTTCGGAGCAAACCAAACAATATCTGCTCAAGCAAAAGTAGCACACGTTGACACCAACGAAATTATGTCTAAAATGCCAGCAATGTTAGACGCACAAAAACAATTGCAAACAATAGGAAAGACCTATGAAGATGCTTTCAAAACAATGACTACCGAATATCAAACTAAATTGGCACTTTATGACAAAGAAGCAGCAACAGCTGGCGATAAAGTAAATGAAGAAAGAGGTAAAGAAGTGCAAGGAATGCAAAAAAATATTACCGATTATAGAGAAAATGCGCAAAAAGAATTGCAAACTAAAGAAGGTGATTTGACAAAACCAATCTTCGAAAAAGTAAAATTATCTATTAAGAAAGTTGCTAAACTAAAAGGTTTTGCTTACGTTCTGAATGCCGAAGGTTTGCTTGTTGCAGATGGTCCAGACTTAACTGCTGATGTTAAAAAAGATTTAGGTTTCTAAAAAAATCTATTTTAAAAAAATATAAATGCTCAATCTAAAATTTCGATTGAGCATTTTTTTTACCTTTGTTTCATGACAAACAATAATCCAATTGGACTTTTCGATTCTGGCATTGGGGGCACATCAATATGGTCGGCAATAAACAATTTATTGCCTAACGAAAACACAATTTATCTCGCCGACAGCATCAATGCGCCTTATGGTCAAAAATCCAAAAACGAAATAATTGCACTTAGTAAGAAAAATACACAATTATTACTCGATTTAAATTGTAAAATAATTGTAGTAGCTTGCAATACAGCAACAACCAATGCAATTGCAACACTTCGAGCAAGTTATGACATTCCGTTTATTGGCATTGAACCAGCAATAAAACCAGCAGCCAATAACTCAAAAACCCAAACAATTGGCATTCTTGCAACTGCTGGAACATTGAACAGCGAACTTTTCAACAAAAATTTAGAGCAATTTAATGAAACCAAAATCATAGAACAAATAGGTCACAATTTGGTCAATTTAATCGAAGAAGGCAAAATTAATTCGAAAGAAATGAATCAATTGTTAAACGAGTATTTGCAACCGATGATCGAAAAAAATATTGATTATTTGGTTTTGGGTTGCAGTCATTATCCATACTTGATACCTCAAATCAAGAAAATATTGCCTAAAAACATTCAAATTATTGATTCTGGCGAAGCAGTTGCTAACCAAACCAAAAATATATTAATTCAAAAATCAAGCTTAAATGACGGAATAAAACTCGCAGAACACATTTTTTATACTAATGCTAATCCCAAAGTATTATCAGAAATTCTTGAAAATAAATATACTGTAAATTACAAAAAGTTTTAGTCTTTGGCGGGATTGCTGGGTTATTCGCTAAAGTCATCTTCTAGTCCCGAAAGACGAGAATGTGGGCTATCGCTGCTATCTCTACTCGAGTTATCTTGAATTAAAAAAAATTTCAATTTAATTTTTGTGATAAATTTTTACACCATTTTACAAGCTTTTTCGAATAATTATTTAATGAAATTTCTAAATTGTTCAAAAAGAGTGTTGGCGTATTTATTACATCTGTTATTTCTCTGATTTTATCACTTTCGTTAAAATCATCAACTTCAAAAAACAATTTTAATCGATTAAAAACTTCTATTTGGCTCAATCCAACCCAATTCTTTTTGCCTCTATTAGTGCTTTAAATAATTCAGTAATTTCTAATTCTGTTCCTTACCAATTTAAAATTTTAAGCTCATTCATTGATGTTTGCGAATTTAGTTTTGATTGATTTCCAATTTCAGATTTTTTTGTTTTCTTAAAAAGAAATAATTTTAGGGAAAATTAATCTTGACTGTTCAATTTCCAATATACTACAGAAGAAAACGGTATCATATTTATTATTGAAGGAGTGCGGATAAACAAACACGGCAAAAAAATTTATATTGAAAATATGTTTAAAAGAAAAAAAGCAACAGAATTATAAATTCAATTGCTTTAAAAATGGCGTTACGTAATAAGTTAATTAACCTGTCGCACAAACGTCCAAAACGTTCCATTTGAAGTATAAATATACAAAACATTTCTATTTATATATTTTATTTGACTAATATTAACATTATTGAAATTGATTCATTTTAATAATGAATTAAGTATAAATAAAATTAAGCCACCCTTTTAGCCACCCAATAAATTAAAAAAGCCTCATAATCAATAGATTATGAGGCTTTTTAGTACTCGGGACGGGACTTGAACCCGTACGACCATTACAGTCACTGGATTTTAAGTCCAGCGTGTCTACCAATTTCACCACCCAAGCAAGTGGTTTTTGCTAAAAGCTTATTGTTTATAAAGAATTTTTATAAAAAATTAAATAAAGACAATCCACCCAAGCGGTTTTAGCATTGGGATTATTGTTTCTAAAGAATTTTTATAAAAAATTAAATAAAGACAAACCACCCAAGCTAAAAATCAAATCATTTGAAATGATTGACTTGAGCGAAAAACGGGGCTCGAACCCGCGACCTCGACCTTGGCAAGGTCGCGCTCTACCAACTGAGCTATTTTCGCATTACAATAAAAAACGTTGCAATAATATTTTATTGCGAGTGCAAATTTAGTACTTTAATTCGATTTCACAACTATTTTTTTTAAAAAATGCAATAAAAAACTTAATTACTTGTTTAAGAATTATTTAAATCGAATTTTTACATATTCACTTCGAATTTCAGGACAAACTGAGTTCCAATTCTAATTTTAGAATCAACCGAAATCTTACAATCAATAGCATTTGCCAAATCTCGAATTAGATGTAAACCCAAACCAGATTCAACGCCAATAACCGCAGAGTCGTCGTAAAGAGCTTGGAATTGCTCGTTTTCTGCCCCTTTCCCGTTATCAGATATAGATAAATAAACAATATTTTGTTCTTGCCAAGCTTTCCAAATTATAACTGCTTTTTTGTCATCTCGAGCGGTGTCGAGAGAAACTGCTTTTATTGCATTACTAGTTAAATTTCTAATTATGGTTTTCAAGTAATTTTCATCAGTATGAATTTCGATGTTTTCGGGATTTTCAAATACGATTAAAACATCTTTTTCGCTATAAAAATGGTTTCTTGTGTCATTGAATATTTTCAAAACCAAAACATTTTCGAATTTGGGGACAAAATTCTCCATTTGGTTTTTACTCCATATTAAAATATCTTCCATAGAATGTAAGAGGTTTTTGGCCGATTCTATGGTGTCGTTTTCAATTCTAGATTTTGTTTCGTTATCCAAAACTTCTGGATTTTCTTTTTGATATTGAATAAAATGTATAAAACTGTTTACTGGACTTTTCAAATCATGATTTAAAATATTTAAAAATTGCAGTTTAATTTTATTGGCTTGATCTAGATTGTTATTTAAATTCTGTAATTTTTTATTTGTTTTTTGGCGATTTTTGTTTTGATAAAACAGTAATCCTCCAATAATTCCAAGCAAAATAATTCCCGAAATTAGAAACCATTTTTGTTTTTCTTTGGCTTTTAAATCAATTTTGTTAATTTGAATTTGATTGTCGCGAAGTGCAATTTCTTTTTGATTCTCTAAAGTAGCGATTTTGTTTTTATTTTCTTGCGAAAAAACTGAATCATTTAATCTGTGGCTTTCTGTTTCATAAAAGAGCGCTTCTTTGAATTTGTTTTGCAGCTTTTTCAATTCGCTCATTTTGGAATAAGCATCAATTAAATTTTCTATAACTTCTGATTTTTTTGAATACAAAATGCATTCTTTCAGCAATTTCTCGGCGTTGTTTAAATATTGAGTATTATTTACAATTTTTGAAAAATCAATGTAAGCTGCTGCCAAACCTAAAGCATTAGAAACAGCTAATAAATCTTCAGGATTAATGGCATCCAAATTCTTTTTAGCGAGCAAAAAATAAGAAATTTTTTGTTTTGTATTTGGCACAACATCACCCAAATTCATAAATAGGTTGGCTTCTTTATATTTGTTGCCGCTTTGCTGATATATGGCTAAACTTTTTCCGAACTCTTGAGTTGCTTTTTGCAAATTATTTTTTTTCTCATATACAAAACCAGATTTTTGAAAAGCCGAGGCTTTGGACTCTAAAAAGTTTTCCTTTGTTGCAATTTTCAAAGCCTCGCCGTTATATTTTAGAACCAAATCATAATTTTCTTGTTTAAGATACAAATTGGCGATATTACTAAAAGTCATTACTCTAACTTGTGGTAAGTCTTGGGAATGTTTTAGTGACTCTAAAAAATTCGCTAAACTTAATTCATGCAAACCTCTATCGCTGTAGTTGTTTCCAATGTCGTTATAGCAAACCGCTAAACCTTTAGTCCAGTTCATTTTTTTTACAATCGATAAACTTTTTAATGCATATTGCACCGCTTTTTTTGGGTCTGAACTGCGCAATTCGTTTTCTAGTTTGATATAAATTCGAGCTTTTACAGTGTCGTTCTCAGCAAATGGAATGGCATTTTGCAACGAATCAATTTTTTTTTGATTGACCAGTTGTGCAAAAGAAACAATCGAAAAAAAGAAAAATATTGAAGTAATTTTCATCAATTAAAATTTAAATTCTCTTTATAATTTCGTCCAATAGGAATAGAAAAATTATTATTTAAAATGACTTCTTGTGAAGAAATTTGCTCTATAAAATGTTTTTGAACCGCATAACCACGATGCACTCGAATAAAAGATTGAAAATTGTCATCTTTCAAAAGCATTCCAATATTGAGCAAAACACGGTGTTTAGTGTTTTTTGTATTGATAATAGTATAATTTTTTAATGCTTCGAGATACAAAACATCAGCAAGATTAATTTTAGTTTCGTTTGTACCTTCTTTTATATAAATAGATCCACCACCAATAGTAGCTTCGAATAGCGATGCTTTGTTTTTGATGTCTAAATAATCTTCAATACGTTTTATGGTATGCAAAAATCGTAAAGAAGTTATAGGTTTTACAATATAATCTAAAGCTTCGAGTTCAAAACTTTCTACAGCATATTCTGGGTGTGATGTTATGAAAACGCATACGGGAATTTCTGATGCTTTTTTTCTTAATTCGATACCGCTAATATTAGGCATATCGATGTCTAAAAACAAGATGTCGATTTTGTTATTTTCAATTGCATCAATGGCTTTTGAGGCATTATCAAAAACACCTACAACCTCGAATGTAGAAAACTTATTGACATACGAAACCACCATTAACCGGTCAATTTCTACATCATCAACTATAATACACTTTAATTTATTCATTTTAAAGCATTGAATTAAAGCAAATTTAGGATTTTTATATGAGAAAGATGTTATCTGTCCTTTAAAATTGTTGTTGGTGTATTGCCAAGTTTTTTATAGGCTAATTGAATTTACATTTGACTAAGATTTTAAAAATGAGAGATGAAAACTATAAAACTGCATACTGTAATAAATTTTATAATCATCTTGATTGCCATTATTATTATTGCCATTATTACATTTATTTTATTAGAATATTAAAATTTAAACACAAACAATTATGAAAACAATTCAAAACACAAAAAAGGTTTTAACAGGCTCGATTTTTACATTTTTTTTAGCTTTATCTGTCATTATAATATCGTGCAGTAAACCCGAGAATGGCACAAACGGCATTGATGGCACAAACGGAGCAACAGGAGCAACTGGAACATCAGGAACAAATGGAAATGCCAATGTAAAGCAATTCACATTTGGAACCCGCACTTTTAATAGTCTTATTGATTATGAAGTTTCAAGTGTAACACAAGCAGAATTGGACAATAGCGTTATTTTATGTTATTATAAAATGGGCAACTTTTGGTATTCAGCTCCAGGAATTGGAATAAGTGGCAACTTTCAAGTACGAACTTTTTTCGACATTAGTACTAATAATTTACGATGTAGCAATCAGTTATTTACATTATCAGGAAGTATTTATACTACCGCCGTAACTTGGGCTAATTTTAGAGTAATTATAATTCCAGTTTCATCGAATGTTAATTTGGCAAGAAGCAGCTCAAACCTAGATTTTACAAAAATGTCTTATAGCGAAGTTTGTAAGTATTTGAAAATAGCAGAATAATGTTTATCAAAAAAAAAATTACATAAAAAATTTATAATCTGTCAGTAAAATTACACAATGTGAACTAAATAAATTATCCATTCTTAATCAATTTTTAATATTATTTCAAACAAAATTCAATCATGAAAACAATCACAACAACAATCGCAATTTTAGCATTATCAATTTTAGCATTGTCTTGTAGTAAAGACGATGAAACGCCAACATCAATAAAACCGACTTCTGCTGAAGCAAATTTCGAAAATACGACAGAGGTAGATATTGCTGATGCAACTTTTATAACTATTGGTGTAAACAATATCTCAATCGCTAAATCTACAGAATCTAATATTGAAGTTACAGCTACAGGAACCATTTTAGACCTAAAAAAATTAGTTCTTGAGATGAATATATTTCACGGCTTTCAAAGTGACTTAAGTTTTACATTAGTTGCTCCAGATGGTACTGAATCTTTATTTATTAAAAGAATTGGTAGTTCAGCGAATTATGTTAATGCAAACAAATTAAGATTTAGTGCTGCTTTTACAAACACATTGTCCAATGATAATGTAACTTTATTAGCTGGAAATTACAAAGAATCACAAGGACTAGGTGCATTTGCAACACCTATTTTATTACCAATTTTTTCAACATTACAAGATAAATCTGTAAAAGGAACTTGGAAACTTAAAGCAACTGATCACAATAACACAAGAACTGGAACAATAAAATCATGGAAATTAATTTTTGAAGCTGGTGCATTAAATCAATAAAAAAAATCATGAAAACAATCAAATTAATCATCGCAATTTTAGCATTATCAATTTTCGCAATGTCTTGTAGTAAAGATGATGAAGCAAAAGCAATAATAGATAAACCTTTAGAGGAATTTACAATAGTTACTCAAAAAATTTCAACACCAGTAACGCCTAAACTTGCTTATCAAGGATATGAAAGTAGTTCATGGTTTCAATTAGTTGGTAATGATATTCTATATACCTGCGCCTCAAATATTGGTCTCGGCAATCCTCAATTTATGTTAAAATATAATTTACAATCGAACACTTTTTCAACTATTACGCCAAATATTGAGGTTTGTGCCTGTGGATATATGAATGGATTTATTACCGATGGAACAAATGCATTTATGATAGCAAATGAAGCATTGAAATATACATTAGCTACAAACGCTTGGAGTGAAATTTTTTATCCTACCATTATTAAGGAAAATAGCGGCGAGACTGGCATGTCATATACCAATGGGAAAATATATGTATGTGGCGGAAGAAGTCCATCAAAAAGATTTGTGTCTTACAATATCGATGGAAACGTTTGGCAAAATGAACTTAACTATCTTGAAAACATTACAACTTCAGAAATGATAACTATTGCAAATAAAATTTATTTATTGGGTGGAAACGCAACCGATAAAAACTTCTCCTATTTTGATATTCCATCTAATTCTTGGACTGCAAAATCAGATTTGAATTTCACTCTTTCTCCAAATGAAATAGTCAATAAAGTTACCAGCACAAAGGAACGATACCTTTTTGTTTTTGAAGAAAATAAAATTTATGTCTATGATACGATGAAGGACATCTGGAAAAAAGACCCAATTGCGATACCAATACCAGCTTCAACAAAAGCTTTAAATCTTTTTCGTCAAAACGACAATACGCTACTTATTACAGGTGTGAGTGCTAATAGAAATTTTGCTTTATACTCATTGACTATAAATTGATTGCTTTTTGCAGACCTGTTAGTTAAATAAACAATATATGTGGTTAACTAAAAAACATAGTTTTTGAAACAATTTTAAAATAAAATAATTAAAATAATAATCATGAAAACAATTAGAATAATCATTGCCATTGTAGCATTATCAATTTTCGCAATGTCTTGTACTAAAGATGATGAACCAACAACAGTAAAGCCAACTTCTGCCGAAGCAAGTTTTGAAAATATAACAGAAGTAAATATTCTTGATGCAACAATTTCTGGAGGTAATATAAATGTTGTTACAACACCTAAATCTACAGAATCTAATATTGAAGTTACAGCTACCGGAACCATTTTAGATTTAAAAAAACTAGTTTTAGAAATGAATATTCAACATAATAAACCAAGTGATTTAAGTTTTACTTTGGTTGCGCCAGATGGAACGGAATCTTTATTTGTGAAAAGAGTTGGCGTTGGAGATTTTTGGTATTTTGCAAATAGAAAACTTCGATTTAGTGCCTCATTTTCAGATGTTTTGCCTAGTGGTTCATCGATAATTGCAGGTAATTACAAAGAGTCGCAAGGAATAGGTGCGTTTGCAACACCATTATTATTACCAATTTTCTCAACATTTCGGGACAGTAATATTACTGGTACTTGGAAATTAAAAGCCACCGATAGCCGAAATACAATAACAGGCAAAATAAAATCTTGGAAATTAATTTTTGAAGCAGGCGCATTAAATCAATAATAAAATAATCATGAAAACAATTAAATCAACCATCGCAATTTTAATTATAACAATATTTGTACTATCATGTAGTAAACCTGATAATGGTAAAGATGGGGCTACTGGAAAAGATGGCGTTACTGGAAATGCTAATGTATTTGCTTCTGAGTGGAAATCTGCTAGCACTATTTTAAAGGATACTCTAATTGATGGTACATGTTTAAAAATAAAAGACTTAGTTGTTCCAGAGTTAACTCAGAATATTATAGATAGTGGTGTAATGATTGTGTATTTCAAGGTTGGAACTAATTTTGGACCATATCAATTACCGTATACTTCAAACGCAGGCGATTCGGATAGTCAAATTGGTTGTGTTTTTAAGCTTGGAAAAATAATAATTTCTCGTCATACTTTTAATTCTTGTAGACGAACTTCTGCAACTATTCTTAATTATCCTGGGGAACCAGTAATGCTAGGTATATCAAACAATGCATTGTATAGATATGTATTTATTCCAAATACAAATGCAGGAAAAATAAATGCAAGTATAATTTACAAAAAAATGGGTTACGAAGAACTTTTTACAACATTAAATTTAAAAGGATAAATCATGAAAACAATCAAATCAACTATCGCCATTTTAGCAGTATTAATTTTTATGATGTCTTGTAGTAAAGATGATGAAACACCAGCACCAACAGCACCAGTTGCAAACACCTTGAACTTCAAAGGAAACCCAATTACTTTTAACGGATTGTCTATTGATGATGATTCTAATAATTTTACTACTCAATATATTTTTACAACAGTATCTAATTTAAGCATGGTTTTCTATTGCAAATTATTACCTGGCGTAAGACAAACCAATGAAATGGGCGAACAAACTTTTACAGCAGATGCCGTAGATTATTTTCCTGTTAATAATTATCCAAATACTACCGTTCGCGGCTATATAAATTATGAAGATAAAACATATAAAACAATCGCTGGTCAAGTAAAAATAAAAAGAAATACAACAGGAAACCAAACTATTGAATTTACAAATTTTAAAGTGAAAATCGGAATCGAAGAACAAGTATTAAACGGTACAATTAACCTTCCAAAAAATTAAATCATGAAAAATCTAATTTTAAAAATAAGTTGTTTGTTACTTGTAAGTGTATTGATTTTTTCTTGTAACAAAGACGAACCTCAGCCCACAATTCCAAACAATTCTTCAGCCGAAGTTGACAATTCGCAACGAACTATTGCCAATTTATTAACTAATTTTTTTAAACCAAAAACTGGAGCTATAAAAGGAATTATTATTTTGGGTTCAGGCAACAATCCGCAAGATCCAACGCCTGGCGATATTAACGAAAGTTATTTAGTAGAAATGAGTAAAAGTTTAGCCGTCAAAGGTTTTGCCTGTGCCATTGTGCAATATCGAGACCAACCGTTTGTGGGCAATAATTTTGAAAACTTCAACTCAAACACTCAAATGCTAGTTGACGATTTTAATGCTGTTGCCAATTCACTTCGCTCAGAGTATAACTTGAGTAGAGACAAAATAATTTTTGGTGGTTCGTCTTATTCAGCCAACTGTTTAGTATCGCAAAATGCTTGGGGAAACAGTATGTTAGATATTAAAGGAATCATTGCAATTATGGGTTCTTGCGCACTAGATACAGCCAAAAACCAAAAATCACCAATCTTAGTTTTTGCATGCAATGGCGAACCATTTGGAACCAATTATGGCAATAGCATCGTGCAAGAAATTACTAACACGACAATAAAAACCAAGAGTTTTGGACTTACAGACAACAGTTGCTCAGGTCATGCAACTTCTAACAATTGGATTGCAACTATTACTGAAAAAGTAGTGGCATGGATACCTTAAATCTTTAAAATTATGAAAAGTATAAAAACAAATTTTAGCCTTATTTAACAAACGTCAAATTCAGGAAGACTCTATATTCATGTTATTTAATTTAACATATTAGATAATTTGTATAAATAAAAATCATTTAAGTACATGACAAAAAATTAAATAAGCAGTTTTCAAAAGGATTTTTTTTTGTGAAAAGAAATTTCGACAAGTTATCTAAACCATATTTAAAAAC
>JAYWGV010000135.1:0-52562 GCA_043778105.1 Bacteroidota bacterium | reverse complement strand
TTGAAATTAATATAGAACTTTCATTAGTGAAAATTAGTGTAATTTGTGGCTTTATTTTTATTGTAAATTAATAAACCCATTCAATTCGTAGTAAAACCATAAAAATTATTAATTAAACCCCAATTTTTCACGAACTCTATTCAAAACCTCATTTGCTTGTTTTCCTGCTTTTTCGGCGCCGAGTTTTAATAACGTGTCAATTTGAAAAAGATTATTCATATAGAAGTTATATTTTTCTCGTTCGGTTTTGAATTTTTCAAGAATTAGTTCGAACAATAATTGTTTGGCATGACCATAACCAAAATCACGATTTAGATTTTTATATTTTTCTGATAAAATTTCAAGTTCGGTTTCACTCCCCAATAATTTATAGATTGCAAAAATCTTGCAAGTTTGTGTGTTTTTTGGTTCTTCTAGAGGCGTGCTATCGGTTTCTATAGACATTATCTGTTTTCTTAAAGCTTTGTCATCGAGAAAAATATTAATGATATTGCCACGAGATTTGCTCATTTTATTTCCGTCGGTTCCAGGAATGTACATTGTTTCTTCTTGAATTTTGGCTTCAGGAATTACAAATGTTTCTCCCATTTGATGGTTGAATCTCGATGCAACATCTCGAGTAATTTCTATGTGTTGCAATTGATCTTTTCCAACAGGAACAACATTGGCATCATATAACAAAATATCAGCAGCCATAAGCATTGGATAACTAAATAGTCCAGCATTTACATCGTCTAATCTATCGGATTTATCTTTGAATGAATGCGCTAATGTCAAGCGTTGAAACGGAAAAAAACAGCTCAAATACCAAGATAATTCGGCTGTTTGTGGCACATCTGACTGGCGGTAAAAAACAACTTTATTTACATCTAATCCGCAGGCTAACCAAGCTGCGGCTGTGCTGTAGGTGTTGCTGCGTAAGGTTTCGCCGTCTTTTATTTGGGTAATGGAATGCAAATCGGCAATGAATAAAAAAGATTCGTTTTCGGGTTGATTTGATAGATTTATAGCTGGAATAATTGCACCCAAAAGGTTGCCTAAATGTGGTGTTCCAGTGCTTTGTACGCCTGTGAGAATTTTTGACATTTGATGTTTTTTTGCCACTAAGGCACAAAGGCGCAAAGTTTTTTGTTCGTGCAAATATAATATTTTTATAAATAGTACAGTTTGATTTGTTATATTTGAATTTTAAAAAACATTCCCGAAATGCGAAATTAATCCAGTTTTAACCCCGATTGCAGTGAAAATCCTTTTAAAAAATTGATTTTACTTCAATTTTTTAAAAGATTGTAGCGAAAAGCGGGACACGAGCCTGAAAGTGCGAACTGGCGAAGCAATTGCCATAATCAAAATTCCAAATCATTGGTTTCTTAAATATATAATGAATGCGATTTTTTAAAATTATTTTCTGGTGCATTTGGCGAGTTTGGTTTTACATAATGATGGCGTTGCCTATTTTGGCTATGTTTCCGTTTTTGGTAATTTCGATTTTGAAAGAAAAATGGTATCCATATTTTTTTGTAATGGCGAGAATTTGGGCCAAAATTATTTTGTTTGGAATGGGTTTTTATTACAAAGTCGAAAAAGACCAAGAACTTGACCCTGCAAAAAGTTATATGTTGACTGCCAATCACCAGTCGATGACCGATATTATGTTAATGTTGGCAATTACTCGAAATCCATTTGTTTTTGTAGGAAAAAAAGAATTGGTAAAGATTCCATTATTTGGATTTTTCTATAAACGAACTTGCATTTTGGTCGATAGAAGTTCGACACGCAGCCGAATGGAAGTTTTTGATCGTGCGCAGAAACGGATTAATCAAGGTTTGAGTATTTGTATTTTTCCTGAAGGTGGCGTGCCACATTATGACGTTGTTTTGGACGAGTTTAAAGATGGTGCTTTTAGGTTGGCAATTGAACACCATTTGCCAATTGTGCCAATAACATTTGCCGATAATAAAAAGCGATTTTCGTTTAAATTTTTGAGTGGTTCGCCAGGTTTAATGCGTGTTAAAGTTCATAAATTTGTAGAAACGAAAGACAAAACTCTTGATGATAAAAAGCTGATTCGTGATGAGGTTCGTAATGTAATTTTGGAGCAAATTGGAGTTTTTGGGCAGAAATCTGAAATCAAAACCCACAACTAATTCTTGAATGAACTTTGGTTTTTTATTTTAGTACAAATTAATTAAATGTAGGAATTAATCTCACTAAAAATTTGTTGATAATTCGTGCAATTTGTTTTAACAACAAGTTTCCTTTCAGTTGGAATCAAACGATTTATTATTTTAATTCTAAATCTTTAAGTAATTCAGATGGAGTTATTTTTAATGCTTTTGCTATTTTAAAGAATAAATTTATTGTCATGCCTTGATCAAAATCAAAAATTAATCTCAAAGTTTTTTCATCACAACCAACAGCTTTTGCAAATTGCGATTTATTGCCTTCATATTGCTCAATAAAGAGAATATGAATTCTTTTGGTTAATTTTTCTTTTAAATCGTCAAGTTCATTTTGCACAAAACAAATAAAAACAACATTGTTAAAAAAAATTTAAAATTTAAACGGAGTTATCTCCGAATTTTATTATGTTTGCAAAAATTAATGTTAAAATTAGAATTCGATGAAAATTAAAATTATGTATTTCATGTTGTTTTGCGCTACATGCCTCAATGCTCAAAAAGTTACGTTAAATTATGATGCTGCTGGCAATCAAATAAAAAGAGCAATAGTATTGGTCGTAGCAAAAGGAGTTTCTTATAAAACACCAGAAGATTTATTAAATAGCGATTATATCATTGATAATAAATTGTCTTATTATCCAAATCCAGTTCGTGAAGAATTGTATTTAACTTGGAAAAATGAACCTGAAAAAATAACATTTTCTATCCAAGTTAGTAACTTTAATGGACAGCTTATAAAAGAGTATTTAGATTTGAAAACCATTGAATTTACCACTATTAGCTTTCAAAATTATCCAGTTGGGGTATATAATTTGAAACTTAATTATGTAAATGGAGAATCTAAAAATTTAAAAATTATTAAAAAATAAGAAAAATGAAAAAAATACTTTGTACAAACATTTTTATAATACTTTTTTCAAATTGTTTTTCACAAATAAATGAATCGAAAGTAAATTATCTAAGCAAACCAATCAAACGTCTCGAAACCACACTTGATACTATTGCACTTGTGGCAAAAATTAGTGAAGTTGCACCAATGCCTACTTTCGCAAGACAGCCAATGAGCACCGAAGTTGGCTTCACTCAAGGAGAATTAAACGTTAACTTGACTGGTGCTGCAACTTATAATATTCCATTAAAAGTGCCACCTGGTATTAATGGAGTTGTTCCGCAAATAAGTTTAAATTACAACAGTCAAGGTGGTAATGGCATTGCTGGATATGGTTGGAATATTGGGGGATTATCATCTATTACAAAAATAGCATCAACTAAATTTCATGATGATTTAATAGACCCAGTCGATTTCGATGCATCTGACCGGTATGCTTTTGACGGACAAAGATTAATGTTAAAAACAGGAACAGTTTATGGTGCAGCAGAAAATGTTTATGAAACTGAAAATTTTTCTAATGTAAAAATAACTTCAGTTGGTACTCATCCAAATGGATCAAATTATGGACCAGCTTCTTTTCTTGTAGAATATACTGATGGCTCAATAGCTAATTATGCAACTACAAGTTTGACTGAATGGGCTATTACCTATTGGCAAAATGCACAAGGTGTTAGAATAAATTATACATATACTTTGACAAATAATGTTTTGAGCATATTAAGAATAACTTATGGCTCGACATATGACACTGAACCAATAAACAATATTAGTTTTCAATATGTTTCGCGTTTAAGACCAGAAGAAATGTATATTGGCGGGCAATTTTTTAAAGAAGAAAACTTGTTAGAACGTATTTCTATTGGTAGTGATATAAATGCGTATGATAAATCATATCAATTAATTCATAATAAAAACACATTAAATTACCAAAGACTAATATCTATTACTGAAAATGCTGTTTGGAATTTAGGCTCCTTAAATCCAACGACTTTTAATTACGACGATTCTGCTACAACAATAAATTACAATACCACAACAACAACTGGAATTCCATTTAATGATGTCGAAATACGTAAGACTGCAAATGTTGCAGGCGATTTTAATGGTGATGGAAAAATAGATGCAGCACTTTACCCCATTTTTGGTCCTGATACTAATAAATGGATTTCAGCAATAACCAATATTGATGGTTCAGCTGTAAATATTGGAGCAACTCTGAATTTAACTACGCCATTCGTAACTGTTTTCCCAACTAATTATATAACTTATCAAAATAAACTTTCAAGTAGTGATGGTATAACAATAATACAACCAACAGCGTCTGGAGGTAGTATAATTACAAATTATTATTATAGTTCTGCATCAATTGGTCTTTTCCCCCAAAATGTTAAAAATATTGGATTATCTATAAATAATCGTTGGATTGACGGTGATTTTAATGGTGATGGAATTACCGATTTAGTCTCAATTGGCAACAATGGAAGTGTCGCATTTGTGAATTTAGACATGCGAGATACATCAACTTTTGATTATTCTACAATAAATATAAATGTTTCTGTTGCAAATAATATTAAAACAGGAGATTTTAATGGCGATGGAAAAACCGATTTAATGGTTTTTTATGAAGGATCAGTCAATATATATAGTTTAAGAGTTGCTGATAAACAAATTGAACTAATTGCATCTTATGGTGATTCTGAAATTTCAATTAGCACTTACAAAACAATTTTACTTGGAGATTTTAATGGCGATGGAAAAACTGACTTTCTTATTCCACACGGACACAATAGTGTTTATTGGCGTAAATTTACAGCAACAGGAACCACTTTTTTACGTACTTTTCACTCTTGGAGTGATGTTTTTTACTCTGTTCCAAATTATCTAAACAATTACACAACCTTTGTTGCACAAGATATAGACAATGATGGAAAAAGTGATTTATTGAGTTTAAAAGCTCTTACTAAACATGATGATCCAAATTATGGTAAATTAACAGTAAAATGCATGCCTAATATAAATGGTGACATAACTAGTGGAACAGTCAACTCTTATATAGCAGATACAGGATTTTTATCAGGATTAAATAAATGGGCTTTACCAATTTTTTATAATTCAAAACAAGTTAATCGCAAGTTAGAAGTCGGATTTATTTTAAACAATAAAATTCATTACTTTCAATCAAATAAAGATTTCAATGAAGACAAATTACTGCGAAGTATAACTGATGGTAACGAAAATATTGAAGTTATAACCTATAAACCACTAATTGAAGACTCTATAAATAATGATAATTATGACAATCCGAATGTTTATTTTCCTGAAGTAAGTAATTTTGAAAACTATCCAAATTTTGACATACAAATCGCTCCAACATTTCAAGTAGTAAAGAAAATAGAAAAACAAGGTGCCGATTATAATTCATATAAGAAAAAATATTTCTCTTATTATGGTGCGGTTTCCAATTTAGAAGGTTTAGGTTTTTTTGGTTTTCGAGGAACTACTCAAACCAATTGGCACACAGGCGATGCGCCTCATACTATGATTTCCAATGTTTCTAGAAACGATATTTCATTGCGTGGAGCCAATGTAGAAAATTACTCCGCAATAAATTGGTGGAATCCAACAAAAACACTTTCTAGTATGACCAATTATGTATCTAGGGATATAACTACATATAACATTATTAACGCAACGGGTGTTGCCGTTGCACCTTTGCAAAATAATAAAGTTTTTAAACTTTTTGCAAACAAAATAGAAAACTTTAATGGACTACAAGGTACTAACTCAGAAACCAAATCTACTTTTGATGTTTTTAATAATCCAACACAAGTAACGACAAATATTAAAAGCGGTACAGTTATTCAAAAAACCAATTTAACAACGCTAACTTATCAAAACACGAATGTTGCTGGATCAACATACATAATTGGTCGACCGTTGTCTAAAATTGAAAACGCAACAATTTATCCATCAACTCCAGATCAAGACATTTTTAAAACAGGAGAATTTTATTCTTACACAAATAATCTTCTAACTAAAATAAGAAAAAGAGGTAACGGAACAAAATCTATTTATGAAGAAAATGAATATGATATATTTGGGAATATTATAAAAAAGACTATTCACGACGGCGAAGGAGTAATTGCTCAAAGAGGATCTGCAAGGACCTTTACAAATAATGACCAAGAATCGGCTGCAGCTCCAATTAATTCATTAGCTCCAAGAATTACAAGTTTTGAGTTCAATCCAGCATGGCCATATTTTGGCAGATATTTAACCAAAAGTACGGATATTGAAGGTCTTTCAACAACTTATGCTTATAATGCAGGAGTTGGAACTTTAAAATCTACAACCAACCCTTATAATCTTACTACAAGTTATACTTACGATTTATTTTTCAAACCAAAATCAATTACTGATTATTTAGGCAAGAGCAAAACAATAAGCTATGTTAGAGATGGTGTCAATAGTAAAGTTACGACTACTTCGTCAATTGGTGGTAATGCAACTACAGAAGATTTATTCAATGAATTTGGTCAAAAAATTAGATCTGGAAGACAAAATATTAATAACAATTGGATTTATTTTGATAATCAATACAATATTCATGAACAAGTAGTAAAAACTAGCGAACCCTATACTGGTACAAGTCCAACACAATGGAACGAAACAGTTTACGATTCCTATACTAGGGTAGAAAAAACTATAGCTTCATCGGGGAAAGAAACAACAATAACTTACGGAAATCAAAATTTGACAATCGAAACTTTCGAGGGCATAAAAACCCAGTCAATAACTAAAAATGCAATGGGCAATATTGTTAGTTCAACCGATACGCCTGGTGGCACCATAACCAATAAATATTTTGCTAACGGAAATTTAAAATCCTCAACCTATGACAACGGTGCAACCACAACAATTACACAAGACATTTGGGGACGCAAAACATCTTTAAACGATCCTTCGGCTGGGTTATTTACTTACGAATATAATTTGTATGGAGAAATGACAAAAGAGTCCAATCCAAACGGAAGTACTTTTTATAAATATGATGGATTTGGCAAACTTTTAAAAAAAACAATTTCAGGCATAAACGGCGATTCGTCAGTTACAACTAATACATATGATGATGCTGGTTCAAAACTTTTAATAGCTACTTCTTTTCAAGATGTAACAGCTGGTTTAACTACTAATTATACATTTGATTACGATCAGTACAAACGGCCAAATTTTTCTGACGAAAGTGGAACAATTGCTTACTTCCAAAAAGCAATAAAGTACGATGATTTTGGAAGAGTATCTAATGAACTTTCAAGTGCCATAAATGCTGGAAACAGCTCTCAAAGATCAGATAAATGGGTAAATTACAACTATAAAAATGGTTTTACCTATCAAATTAAAGATGGTTTAAATGGAACGGGAGCTACTTTATGGCAATTGGACACTGTTAACAAGTATGAACAAGTATTAACAGCAACACTTGGCAATGGCGTTATTATTGCCAATCAATATGATAATTTTGGTCGACCTACCCAATATAAGCATGATAAAACTGTTACCAATGTCATGACATTAAACAATACTTTTGACCCAAATAGAGGATTATTATTTTCTAGAAACAACAACATTTTTGGAACAGGAGTCAACTTGTGGAGCGAAGATTTTTCTAACAAATACGACTCTAATGATCGATTAACAAGTTACAAAAACCAAAACGCAGCATATGTAACCCAAAGCTATACAACCAATGGCAATATTAATATCAATGATATTGGAACATTTGAATATGAAAACTCAAATCCACCAAAACCGTTTCAAGCATCGGCATTTACGGCTGCAACACCAGCCCTATTGAGTTTTTATCAAAATAGAGAACAAAATATTTTGTACAATGCGGTTAAAAAACCAATAAGAATTTCTGAAAACAATCAAGAAATTATAGATTTTGATTACAATTTAAATGGGCAGCGATCAACCATGTATTATGGCGACAGCAATGCCAATAAATTAGCAAGACCATTCATAAAATCCTATGCTGCCGATGGTTCTATGGAAATTCGTCGAAACAATTTAACCAATACAATAGAGTTTATAACCTATATTGGTGGCGATGCTTACGGTGCACCACTTTTATTAAAAACTGATGGAACAATTAGCACATTGCAAAATTATCTATATTTGCACCGTGATTACCAAGGCAGTATTTTGGCAATTACTGACAATACTGGTGTTGTAAAAGAAAAAAGACTTTTTGACGCATGGGGTTCTTTGATAAAATATTGGAATGCAACAAGCAGTAATATCCCAACAATAGAAGGTCAAATGTTAATTGACCGCGGTTATACAGGTCACGAACATTTGGTTGGTGTTGGATTAATAAACATGAACGGCAGGTTGTATGACCCAGCAATGCACAGGTTTTTGTCTCCAGACAATAATTTGCAAGACCCGTTAAACACGCAGAATTATAATAGGTATAGTTATGTTTTAAATAATCCTTTAAATAATACAGACCCAAGTGGCGAAGATTGTGTTGAATGTCCACCTGGTTGGAATACACCAAATTGGAATAATTTAAACTCAATTCCTTACGATCCAAGAGGCAAAGAAGTATCAGATGCATGGATAAATAAAAACGTAAGTTCACTTCGAAGATGGGGAAAGAAAAATATTAATTCATTTAATAATTTCATAGACCGTAACTCAACATCTATTGGAAATGATATTGGTAATAGCTGGGATAAGGCTATGAATTGGTTAGGTTTTGGCAACAGCGAGAAAGTACCACCAGCACCAGCATACAACATTAGTTTGCCAAAGCAAATTGGAATGTTTGACAGTAGAACGAGTAGTTTGGTTTCTGGTTCTTATTATGGTAGCACATTTAAAGAACGCTATTCAAATCCAGAATTATGGAAAGATTTTGGGCATGATTTATTGTTTGGATATAATGATCCAAATATGATTTCTGCAAGTGTAGACATCAATCAGGCATCAATGTTCATGGGTGGTGGCGGATCAATTAAAGGTATTAGTTATTTAAAAAATATTTTTAAAGTCGAACAATATTCTTTAAGAGCTGTTGAAAGTGGTTTTTATCCCGTAATGAAAAGAGGTTTTGCAAAAGCACAATCTTTAGTTTGGCTAGAAAAAGGCGAAGTTTGGAAATTTGGAACAACAAGAAACCCTTTTACAAGATATACTCAAAAATATTTATCAAATAGAGGAGAAAAAGGATTATATTATTTTAGAGAATTCGAAGGAACTTTAAGTGAAGCCCTAAAGTTAGAAAAAATGAAAATAATGAATTTTTTCGAACAAAATGGATTTTTACCTTGGGGTAATAAAATTGCAAAATAAAAATTATGAAAGATTTTGGAATATTAGCAGATATGAACTGGGAAAGTGGAGTGAGAGAAACATTAGAGTTAATTCCTAATAGAGAATTTTTTGATTTTTTTTATTCAAAAGATTATGGATCTGACTTAAATTCTATTTTCATTATTTTAATGTGTCGAGATACAGAATACAATTTCAAACAACGAATTCGTTTAGTTAAAAAAGAGAAAGCATTGTATATGGATATAATGCTCGATTTCGATTTGTTTTTAAAAATAACACAACCCGAACGAAATAAAATTGTTTTTGATAAACTAATTAAAGAAGTTCCTGAAATAATTGCTAAATATAAGTT
This sequence comes from Bacteroidota bacterium, assembly GCA_043778105.1. Classification (GTDB taxonomy): domain Bacteria; phylum Bacteroidota; class Bacteroidia; order Flavobacteriales; family Flavobacteriaceae; genus Flavobacterium. Next base: position 42,793 of record JAYWGV010000135.1, on the reverse strand, counting down.
CAAAGACTTTGATTTAGCAAGATTTACCCTAGATTTCACAACTTTAATAAACAATATAGAATATTAAAAAATGAAAAAAGCGTTAATATTAGTTTTAATAATATTTAGTTTTAGCATTTTCGCCCAAAGAAAACACACAATTTCAGGGTTACTAAACTCCGGACTTGGTGACCAAATTGGACTTTCTTACGAACGTCAAAAAGAAACTGAATTTTTTGGATTCAATACTTCGCAAATTTCTAATTTAACAATTGGCTATATCGATTTGTACTACATTGCTTTTCCTGAAATAATAGAAAACGGCAAAGGTATTGTTGGGCAATATGGTTATCGATTTTATTTAAACAAACAAAAAACTACTCGTTGGTACATTCAAAATTCCGTTTCGGCGGGATATATTGCATTTAAAGGTTCGAATGTTTTCAAAAATAGAACATACAATTATGATTATTCATTTAGTTTTATTTCTCTTTTTCAACCAGAAGTAGGTCATAAATTTGTTCTTGGCAGATTTAGCATTGACCCAGCAATTGGTTGGCAATGGAATATTGAACTCAATAAAAATGATTCGGCTAATGACGCAGTAGACAATACTTTTGTAAAGGTTGCAGTAAAAGTTGGCTATTCATTTTAATAACAAACATATTTATAACAAACTAATAATAATTAAATCTTAAAACTACAGCCTAATAATTTGTAATTTTTTTATACGACAATTTACACTTTTAACGAATAATAAAACACGCTAATTTCAAAACTCAAAACTTATTCCAGAATAAACACCTACAAAATAAGGCTTATTGTCTTGAAAATCATTCTTGAAAGCATTGATTTGATATTTTAGCATTGGCTCGATATTGAACTGAAATGATTTTGCAAATTTGTAAGTAAAGCCTAAACCAATGTTGGTGCTGTAATGAATTTTATTCAGATTTTCGGACTGACCTAAATTGATATTTTCAATATTAGAAATAAGTGAAACTTGATTTTTATTTAGAAAAAGTGTGCTAAAACCAGTTATTAAATTCACACCAACTTTTTTATTAATTATATTATAAGAAATCTCTAAAGGAATTTCGATATAACTTGATTTTTGATTTATTGTTCCTTCGGTTTTCGTAACTGGATTTGGAATCAATGTAAAATTTGGAAAATTAGCAGTTGATGCACCAATTATTTCTATTTCTGGCAATTGTTGTAAATTATTAGAAATTGCGTAATCATTTGATACAATTGCAGTTGCATCATTGGCGCCATTGGCTGTTGTTGTGTTTTTATAATAACCAATGTTGTTGGTATTGGTTCCAACATTGAATTTATTAATACCAGAGCGAATGCTTATTTTTTCAGAAATCGCATAATTTACCGCTAAACCTAGACTAATATTTCTTTCATTAGATTTAGCATTATTATCAAATTTAGAATCGAATGTTGAATTATTTGATGTCGAATTGGCAAATATAGGAGCAAAATTAGGTGTTATTTGCCATTTATTGATTTTATTTTCTTTGGTTTTCTTCTTGGTTTTTTCGGCTAATAAAGTTTCAAGGGCATTTATTTTTTTTGCTATTGAATCAGTTTTTATTGATTGATTTTCGATTGCTGTTAACTGATTTTTTTGTTCAAATAACTTGTTTTCAACTTCTAATTTATTGAAATTGTTTTCTTTATTATTAACTGATTCTTTATCGATTTTATTATTTGAATTATTTTCTACTATTTTTTCATCTTTATTAATGTTTTTATTTGATGATGAAACTAGATTATTCGAATCCGCAATAATTTTATTTTGTTCGTTTTTATATGAAATATTCGAATTATTTGCAAATGAATTGGTTGTAATCGAATTGGTTTTATTAAAATTTAATTTTCTTTTATCAGATAATGATTTTTCAGATTTTTTTTCGTTTAAAAATTCATTTTTATCATTCGAAACTAAAACTTGGTTTTCATTGACAATTATTTGATTACTTTTTATTCTTGATATTTTTTCATTTTTCGAAACTAAAACTTCATTTTCTGGAATAATATTTTTTTTATCTTTAATTGAAGTTGACTTTTCATTTGATTGTTCGTTTTTATCATTCGAAACTAAAACTTCATTATTTTTATTTCTTAATTCTTGGTTTATAGTATTTTCATTTGAAGCAGATTGTACTTCGACTGCTTTCATTGGGACAATAGTCTTCTGAGAATTATTTGAAAATTCTTTACCAATAAAAATTCCAATTAATAAAACTGCTGCAACGCCAGAATATTTCCACCAAATCGGAAATATTTTCTTTTCATTTTTCTTTTTTAATTCGCGTTCAATGTTTGTCCAAACCAATTCTGGTGGTGCAATTTCTTGATTGTTTTGGTTTTCTTTAAAAAGTTTGTCTATACTTTTTTTCATTTTATTGAAACTTTATTTTTATTTTGTGATTCGATTTTTTGTTTCAAAATGTTTCTTGCTCTTGACAAATTCGACTTGGACGTTCCAACCGAAATTTTTAAAAGCTCAGCAATTTCCTTGTGCGAATAATCATCAACGGCATATAGATTAAAAACCATGCGATATCTTTCAGGTAATTCTGCAATAATTTGATTTAAAAAATCTAATGAAACTTCGTCGATTTCTACTTCAATATCGGCTTCATCGGGAATTTCATCTGAAACAATTTCGAGCACCGATGTTTTTCTATATTGTTGCAAAACATGGTTAATAATGACTCTTTTTGCCCAACCTTCGAACGAACCTTTGTTGTCAAATTTTTTTATTTTATCTAAAATCAATAAAAATCCATCTTGCATATTGTCTTGTGCTTCTTCGAAATTGCGAGAATATTTCAAGCAAACCGTAAACAATTTACTCGAAAACATTTTATATAATTGTTCTTGAGCATTAATGTCTTTTTTTTTACAAGCTGATATAGTATGTTCTAAGGTCAATATTTATAAATTGTTATTATTGAATTTGAGGTCCACAAGGGTTTCTACCTATCGAATATTTGCTTCGGTAATTTTTGTTTTCATTGATTATTAAAATAAAATCTGGTTTTTCTAACCATTCGCAATCTTCATTTTTTTTTGCATATTTTGCATATTGTATTTTTTCATTCATAAAAACCGAGTAAATTCCTTTTGGCAACGAAATGGTGTATTTGCCATTTTCATCGGTTTTGAATTGCATTAGTATTGGTTTTTTCAAATCGATGATACTGTCTTTGCGGATATAAAAATCTTGATTTGACGATTGCCGATAAACTGCTAAATTTTCTTCCATTCCATCTCGTGGTGGAGTTCCACCTAAATAGGCACTGTTATTTTCCACATATCCGTTTATCAAAATTGATTTAGAATTGAATACAGAGCAAGACTGTAAACTTATAAAAGCTAGCACATAGACTAATTTTTTCATATTTTCGTGATTTAGAATATTTCAACAACTTCTATAAAAGTATGATAAATATTCTAAACTAATTAAAAGCTATATTATCAATAATTATTCTACCATTTTCACCATTAAAAGTATTGTCATCGACAGTCCAATTTATTTTTACATTCAATGGAAATGTTGCTGTTTCTAAATTAATATTCGAATTGGCTGGCAAAAATTTGAATTGATGAACAAACGGCAAAAGTATATTAGCTGGATAAACCATATTGTCAATAATAATTTTCCAATCGCCACAACAAGCACACAAAGCCATATCTCGACCCGTTATTTTTCCAGTTGATTCATAAACTATAATTTTTTCTTGAGGTTTTTCTATAATATTATCATCATTTTTTGAACAATTTGATAAAAACAGTATTGTTAAAAGCACTAAAAGTAATTTTAAATTTTTCATTTTATTTTCGTTTATCCTAAATTACGCATTAAAGAATTTTTTTAGATTTATAAACCTTTGTCAAAGTTTTTTAACAAAAGGAAATTGAACTTTGACAAAGGTCAAAATTTTAAATAGTTCTATTGCGTAATTTGGGTTTATTATAAGATGCGAAAATGATAAAAAAGGTTGCGTCATAAACAAAAAAAATCCCAAAACAATTAAGTTTTGGGATTTAAATTTTTCATAAATCTAAAATCTAAAATCTGCAATCTGAATTCTGCAATCTAAAATCCTATGCGTCAGCCAAAGCTTTAATATGCGCTTTGATTTTCACTTCCAATTCGTCTGCCATTTCTGGATTGTCTTTTATTAGTTGTTTCACGGCATCGCGACCTTGACCTAATTTTGTTTCGCCATAACTGAACCAAGAACCTGCTTTTTTCACGATTTCGAATTCTACGGCAAGATCAAGAATTTCGCCACATTTAGATACGCCTTCGCCATACATAATGTCAAATTCGGCAACTTTGAATGGTGGCGCTACTTTGTTTTTTACAACTTTTACTTTTGTGCGGTTTCCAATAACGTTGTCGCCATCTTTTATTTGCGATGAGCGACGAATGTCTAATCGGATTGATGCATAAAATTTCAATGCATTTCCACCAGTTGTGGTTTCTGGATTTCCGAACATTACACCAATTTTCTCTCTCAACTGGTTGATAAAGAAAACAGTACAATTGGTTTTAGAAATTGTTCCAGTTAATTTTCTTAAAGCTTGTGACATTAATCTTGCGTGAAGCCCCATTTTAGAATCGCCCATTTCGCCTTCAATTTCTGACTTTGGCGTTAACGCTGCAACCGAATCAATTACTACAATATCAATTGCTCCAGAACGAATAAGGTTTTCGGCAATTTCAAGAGCTTGTTCGCCATTATCGGGTTGTGATATGATTAAATTTTCTATATCTACGCCCAATTTTTCGGCATAATTTCTATCAAATGCATGTTCAGCATCTATAAAAGCTGCTATTCCACCAGCTTTTTGAGCTTCGGCAATTGCGTGTAAAGTTAAAGTTGTTTTTCCTGAAGATTCTGGACCATAAATCTCGATTACACGTCCACGCGGATAACCATTTACGCCAAGGGCCAAATCTAATCCTAACGATCCAGACGAAATTGTTTCTACTTCGACAATGGCTTTATCACCCATTTTCATTACGGTTCCTTTGCCGTAAGTCTTATCTAATTTATCTAAAGTGAGTTGTAATGCTTTTAATTTTGCTTCTTTTTCAGAATCTGGTTTTTCTTTTTCCTTCATTTTATGAAAATCTTATTTTTTGTAAAAATAATGAAATAATTTGATGTTATATTGAATTTTAGAAAATTATTATTTTATTTCGAACACAACATTTTATTTTCTTGTCGAAAAGCATCAATAATTTATTATTTAAAACGTTTTAGTTCATTTTTTTTGTTGGAGTAATTATTGAATAAACATTTACAAGTAAATTCTAGAATAGAATTAGTATATTTGTTGTTCATTAACTTAAAAAACATTATGGATTTAGCAATTAGAAAATATAATTTTATTGAACGTTTGCTTGATGTTGATGAAAATTTATTAGATAAATTAGAATTGTTACTTGCATCAAAAGAAACCTCAAAAACAATAAATTTGAAGCAATATAATAATGAATTGAACCAAGCAGATTTAAGAATTGAAAAAGGAGAATTTTACACTGTTGAAGAAGTACGAAAAATTACTAGTCAATGGTAGAAAATAGAGATTTAGTTTGGGATAAAGAAGCTTTAAGTCATTTAAAAGAAATTTACGATTTTCTTAAAAAAGGAGATGATTTGGCGCATGCAAATGAAGTTAAAAATTCCATTATCAAAACAACTCAAGATTTGATTAAAAACCCTTTTATTTTCGAGCAAGATAGATTTAAGTTTGACAATGATTCCAGTTTTAGAGCTTTTGAAACATTTAAATATAGAATTGCCTATAAAATTACCGAAAAACAAATTAGAATTTTAAGAGTGTGTCATACAAGAGAGAACCAATTGAATATTAGTAAGCCAAAATTTTTTGATTCAATTAATCTTATCTAGTCCTGAAAGTTTTATTTTCTTGTCGCAAAGCTTCAATGATTTGCTAAATTGCTTCAAGATTTAATATCTCATAAATTCCTCATTTCCTCTTTCCAGCAAAAAAACTTTTCATCAATGCTGCACATTCTTTTTCTAAAACGCCAGAAACAACTTCGGTTTTTGGATGTAATTTTGCGCCAAGAATTGTGAAACCACGATTTTTATCGGTTGCACCAAAAACAATTTTAGAAATTTGTGACCAATATAATGCACCAGCACACATTTGGCATGGTTCGAGAGTTACATAAAGCGTGCAGTTTATTAAATATTTGCCGCCTAAAAAATTGGCTGCCGCAGTGATAGATTGCATTTCGGCGTGAGCGGTTACATCGTTTAATAATTCAGTTAGATTGTGGCTTCGGGCGATTATTTTATTATCGATAACGATTATTGCACCAACTGGAATTTCGTCTTTTTCGAATGCACTTTGCGCTTCGATTAACGCTTTTCTCATAAAATATTCGTCGGAAAAAATGTCTAACATGTTATGAAAAAAATATTGAAAATTATAAAAATCTTTTTTATTTTAAACATTTAGAAATTAAGATGATGTAAAACTTAATGTATCTTAATTTCTAAATGTTTAAAAACATTTTATATTTTTAAAGCTTGGATTTTATATATTTAAAAAAACTAAATTTGTTCTTGAACCAAACTAATAATTGTGTTGGCATCGAGTTCGCCAGATTGCCGCCACATCATTTGTCCATCTTTATAAATCATTAAAGTTGGCAATCCTTTTATTCTTAATGCTTCGGCAAGTTCTTGATTTTTATCGACATCGATTTTTATGACTTTTGCTCTATCGCCAAGTGCTGCTGCAACGTCTCTAATAACTGGGTGCATTGCTATTGATGGCTCATTCCAATCGGTATAAAAATCGATTAAAACGGGAGTTTGTGCGCTAATAAGTTCTCCGAATTTTGACATAAAACGACAAAAATTACTTAATAAATAGTTTTCAATAAAAACAATAATATTACAAATATAATAAAATTAACATTCTAAGCTAGGTTTTTGCCTTTTTTTAGTTCAATAACCGTTATTTCGGGCATAATTCCGACTCTTCCAGGAAATGCGTGGAAACCAAAACCTCTATTTACATAAATATATCGACCTACATTTTCGTACAATCCTGCCCATTGTTTATAGGCAAATTGTGCCAAACTCCATTTTATTATTCCAGGAATTTCTATCCCGAATTGCATGCCGTGTGTGTGACCCGAAAGTGTTAATTGAAAATTTTTATCATGATTTTTGACTTCATATTCCCAGTGACTTGGGTCGTGCGACATTAATATCTTGAAATCGTCTTTCGACAAATGTGTTGCTGCTTTATTTAAATCGCCTGCTTGTTTAAAACCTTTTCCCCAGTTTTCTACACCAACAATTGCTAATTTTACATTGTTTTTTTCAATGAATTTATGTTCGTTTAACAGCAGTTTAAATCCTATTTGTCCATAAAGATTTTTAATTGCCTCGAAATTTTCTTGTTTGGCTTTTGCAGTTGGAAAATCTATATATTCGCCATAATCGTGATTGCCTAGAACTGCGAATTTGCCAAATTTATGGTCTTGAATTTTATTAAAAACATCAATCCACGGATGCATTTCTTCGGCTTTGTTATTGACAATATCGCCTGTAAAAAGAATTAAATCAGAATTTTGTTCGTTGACCAAATCGATTGCATAATTTATTTTTTCTGGATTATCGAAACTTCCACTGTGAACATCAGATATTTGCGTTATTGTAAAACCATCAAATTCTGTTGGTAAATCTTCAAAAAACAATCGTTGTTTGATAACTTTATAATTGTATCGACCAATTGTTATTCCATAAATTAATGATAAAAACGGAATCGCTGCCAAACCCAAACCTATTTGTGAAATAAATTTTCTTCTATCAGCTAAAAACGGAATTTTCTCATCTGATGTAATAAAAAAATTTACAGCTCCAGTCAAAATTCTAACTAAATCTTCGCTAAACATTACAAAAGTCAGAACCAATTTTGGAACGAAAACAAGTAAAAACGCACCCATTGTGTACATGTTTTGCCTTGTCATGCCTAAACTTTTATCAAATTTTGTAAAAAAATACAAAATCAATAAAAATAAAACCAAACTAATGATTTTGTAAACAATTAAATAGGTTTTGTTTTTGATAATTGTTTTAAATGCTTGGTAAGCATAAATCTCGATAATCAAAAAAACGATACAATAAATACTAAATAGCAAAAGGGTTTTCAATAGGTATAGAATTTCTACAAAGTAACGAAATTAACCAATCGTCGGAATTTTTTTATTTGTTTTTTAACATTAAAATTAGATGATTATATTTTTTAATCAATTTCTTTTAATAATTCTAAAACTCGGTCATAATCTTCATAATCAGATGGAATTGTTAGTAAAATGTCTTTGCAGTTTTCTGGTTTTCCTTGTTTTAATTTTGACAATGCCAAATACCAAGTTGCAGTGTTTTTATAAATTGTGTTTTTTTGAATCAATTCATAAAGTACTTTTTCTGATTCCAGAAAACGATTTTCTTCAAGTAGCGAAATGGCATAAAAATATTTCACTTCGGGTTGCGGATAAGATTTTAGAACGATTTCGAAATTAATGATTGCGGTTTTATAATCTTTCTTATTAAATGCGTCTTGAGCCAATTTTATATTTTTAATAATATCGCCTCGTTCGGTCATTTGCGCTGCGGGATGTTGATTAAAATCTTGATAGGTTGGCACACCAGAATTGTTAAAAATTGTTAATCCAATTATTAAAGCAAAACATGCTGCAACGGCATAATAAATTGGCTTTATTGAGAAAACTTTGGTTTTAGATTTTTCAGAAACTGTTTGCGAAGCGATTTTTAAATTATTTTTAAATTGATTTAAATCGTTTTCATTTCCAAATTTATTATCCAGATGTCCATTCAAATCTTTAAAAATATCGAATGAAGTTGCCATTTCAGAATTAGATGTCAACTCGTTTTCGAATTCAATGATTTCTTCTGAATTTAATTCGTTATTTAAATATTTGTCGAATAATATGTATTTTTCTTCGTTCATGACTATTGTGTTTTAATATTTTTGTAACGATTTGTTTCTTGAATCATATCTGTCAGTTGTCCTGTACAAATAGATTTTTTTTTGCGAACATATCCGTAGGTTACATTGAGTTTTTCGGCAACTTCCTCAAGCGATTTTATAGAGAAACTCAATTTCAATAACTCTTTGCACTTTTCTCCAAGTTTTTCGAACATTTCGTTAAATAAAGATTGTTGTTCTTCGAAAACTTCGGTCTGTTCTGCCATTTGTAACTCTGATTCATTAGTAGATGTAAAATCATCAGAGATTGTTACCTTTTTATTCGAATTTTTCTTTAACTCATTAATCCATTTGCGTTTGCATAACAAAAAAAAGTAGGCGTCGAACGGGCAAATGAGTTGCAATTTTTTTGTTTGCGCTTGATTAAAAAGCAAAATTAAAATATCTTGAACCACATCTTGAGCTTGATCATGGTTGCCAGAATTGTTTTTTATGTAATTGATGACTTTTGGTACAAATTTTTTATAAATCGAATTAATAATCGCAGAATCGTTATTGATTAACCCGTTGATATATAATTGGTCAGCATGAATAGTAGTTTTCATAAGAAAAAATTTTAACGAAAATACTAAAAACTATTTAGAAATTGAGTTCCTAATTATTATTTTTTATAATATCAATATTTTACATTTGTAATAAAAATTCAGGTAAAATTTTTCAAAATAAATAGTACGAATGAACTACACATTATTACCAAATTCTGATAAAAAAATAAGCAAGATTTGTCTTGGAACAATGACTTTTGGCGAACAAAACTCAGAAAAAGAAGCGCATGAACAGCTTGATTTTGCTTTTGAAAACGGTATAAATTTTATCGATACAGCCGAAATGTATCCTATTGCGGCCAGAAAAGAAACTTTGGGTTTGACCGAAAAATATATTGGTTCATGGATAAAAAATTCTGGAAAAAGAGATCAAATTGTTCTTGCGTCTAAAATTGCTGGACCAAATCGAGGCATGGAATACATTCGTGACCACTTAAATTTTTCTAAAAAAAGTATTGTTCAAGCAGTCGAAAAATCGTTGTTAAATTTAAAAACCGATTATTTAGATTTGTATCAATTGCATTGGCCAGAACGAAAAATGAACTTTTTTGGTCAACGTGGTTTTTCGATAACCAATGACGATTGGCAAGATAATTTTGCAGCAATTCTAGAAATTTTTGATGAATTAATAAAAGCTGGAAAAATAAATCAAATTGGCATTTCGAATGAAACTCCGTTTGGAATGATGCGTTTTTTACAAGAATCAGATAAAAATAATTTGCCAAGAATTGCAACAATTCAAAATCCATATTCTTTATTAAACAGATTGTTCGAAGTTGGTTTAGCCGAAATGTGTTACCGAGAAAATGTTGGTTTATTGGCCTATTCGCCACTTGGTTTTGGCATGCTTTCTGGCAAACATTTAAATGGAATTTCGCCAAATTCAAGAATCGATTTGTTTCCGCAATTTGTAAGATATAATAACGAAAATTCAAAAAAAGCTACTCATTTATATCAAAAACTTGCTTTAGAAAATGACTTGACATTAACCCAAATGGCACTTGCATTCGTGCAGCAGCAACAATTGGTAACATCAACAATAATTGGTGCTACAAGTTTACAACAACTTGATGAAAACATTAAAACACTCAATATTATTTTGTCAAATGAAATTTTAACAGAAATTAATAAAATTCAAGAATTAGTTCCAGATCCTGCGCCATGAATAATAAAAAAACCTACTAAAACTTATTACATTTAGTAGGTTTTTTAAATACTTTTTCTAAGAAATATTAATTTTTAATAAATTTTTTAGAAATATTTCCTTCAGAAGTTTTTATAGAAATAGAATAAATTCCATTTGATAAACTAGAAATCGAAACAATATTAGCATTACTTTCTAAAATTTTTTGACCTAATAAATTAAAAATTTGTGCGTTTTCGAATTCTATATTCGATGGCATTTCAATCTTCAAATAATCATTTGCAGGATTTGGCGATAATAAAATTGCATTTGATAATTCAAAAGAATCATTGGCCAATGTTCCTAAAACTGGATTTAATGTAATAATGTTGCCTTTAGAAATAATATTTTTTTCTGGGTCAAATGAAACGCTGCTAATTAAAAAATTGGTTGGCACAATAAACTCTTGATTGTTCGATGTGTTATCAACTCGCAAAACTTGAGTTGCGCCAGCTGCACCATTAATTTTTATTTCTAAAGGCATTTCGAAATAAGAAACATTAGAGTTTACTTGAGTTTGAGAAATATTAATTTTGGCTAGATTTCCAGTTAAATTTTGAACAGTAATTGTGTATTTTGGATAACCTTGTCCATAAACCCAATCATTGAAAAACTCAGTCATATCAACACTAGAAACTGTCTGGATTTGAGTTTTAAAATCGGTTGTAATTGCATATTTATAAGTAAATTGCGGGTTGTTAATATATGTATTCATTACTTGCCAAAACATTGCATCGCCCAATTTATATCGCAACATATTGGTTACCATCGAACCTTTGCTATAGGTTACAGAACTACTAAAAATTCTATTTGTGTTCGTCAATTGTGCTTCGGTCAAATACAAATTGCTGGTGCTTGGCGCAGGTCCAATATTGGTTATGGTTGTTATTTTTCCTGTTTTCCAAGTTCTAAAAGCTGTGTTTCCGTCAAGATGTTCAACAACCAAACCACTTAAATATTCCGTAATTCCTTCGTTTAACCAAATGTCTTTCCAAGTGCCACAAGTTATTTTATCGCCAAACCATTGGTGACCCATTTCGTGAGCTATCAAACTTCGGCTAAAACCGCCCATAAATGAAACTGTCGAATGTTCCATTCCTCCGCCCCAACCAAATTCGCAATGTCCATATTTTTCATTTCTAAAAGGATAAGTTCCAAATTTTGTTTCGTAAAAATTGATTATTGATGGTGTTGGAACCAAACTTGTAATACTTGCGGCAGCAGTTTCTGGATACAAATAATTTACTATCGGAAAATAAGGACTTGCTGGTGTGCCTAATCCACCTTGTTGATTATATACCTGATAATTTGTTACTGCAAATGCAATTAAATAAGCAGGAATTGGATATTGATGACGAAAATGTGTTGTTTTTAATGCACCATTTACAATTGGGGCTTCTGGTTCTACACCATTTGCAACAGCAACAAATTCGCTTGGCGCTGTAATATAAATATCTATTGTGTCAATTTTATCATTCAAATCTTGTTTGCAAGGCCACCAATCTCTTGCGCCATAAGGTTCTGATAATGTCCACATTACGGGAATATTGTTGTGCAATTCAGATGCAAATGATCCAAATCCTTGCCCTTGTGGCGGATCGCCAGCATAGGTAATTTCTACAGTTGCCGAAGTTCCTGACATTTGAATTGAAGGCAAAGTAATTACCAATTCATTAGTTCCTGCTTGTGCAAAAAATAAATTTTCACCATTTATTTTGACCGAACTAACTATCATCGTATCGTACAAATCGAAAGTTAATGTTGACATATTAGCAGTCGCAGTGTAAGTAGTTGTAACTTTACCTGCTATTGACGCAATTGCTGGATTAACTGTCAACTCTAATTTATGATAAGTAATATCGTAATTTAAAGTATTGGGATTTACAGCTAAGTTTATGGTTTTCGATGCCGATTTTCTTTCGGCTTCGACCATATTTTCGAAATCTTTATTTTCTTGTGAATTTGCAGATAATGCAAATATAACGCCAAAAAACAAGTAAATATTTTTCATAATGGTTGGTTTTTATGCAAATGTAACTAATAATGTAATAAATATTAATTAAAGACTATAATAATTTAAATTCCTTACATTTATTCAAAATAAAACTAGCTTTTAATAAAAACTATTTTCCTAAATTTGCTAACTTATTTTAAAAAGAAAGCATGTTACAAATAGCGTTTATTAGAGAAAACCAAGAAAAAGTCATAAAAGCATTAGCCAAGCGAAATATCGATGCTACACAAACCGTTCACGAAGTTGTTGCAATCGATGAAAACCGTCGCGCTACTCAACTTGAAATGGACAATATCTTGGCAGAAACCAATAAATTATCTAAAGATATTGGCGATTTAATGAAATCTGGAGAAAAATCAAAAGCCGAAATTTTAAAACAAAAAGTACATTTATTAAAAGAAAAAAGTAAAGATTTATCTGAAAAAACCGACATTCTTGCAAAAGAATTGCTTGAAAAATTATATACTTTACCAAACACGCCAGCCGACTTGGTTCCCGAAGGAAAAACTCCCGAAGAAAACCTAAATATTTTCGAAGAAGGCGCAATTCCAAAATTGCACGACGGCGCAGTGCCACATTGGGATTTAATAAAAAAATATGACATTGTCGATTTCGAATTGGGAACTAAAATTACAGCTCCAGGTTTCCCTGTATATAAAGGTAAAGGAGCCAAATTGCAACGTGCATTAATTTCTTATTTTTTAGATAAAAATACCGATGCAGGTTATTTAGAATACCAAGTGCCGCATTTGGTGAACGAAGCTTCGGCTTATGGAACTGGGCAATTGCCCGACAAAGAAGGGCAAATGTACCATGATGCAAAAGATGATTTATATTTAATTCCGACTGCCGAGGTGCCAATAACCAATATTTTTCGCGATGTAATTTTGCAAGAAGCCGAATTACCAGTTTTAGCAACAGGTTACACACCGTGTTTTCGTCGCGAGGCAGGTTCTTGGGGCGCACACGTTCGTGGATTGAACCGTTTGCACCAATTTGACAAAGTCGAAATCGTGAGAATAGAGCATCCTGAAAAATCTTACGAAGCTTTAGAAGGAATGGTCGAACATGTCAAAAACATTTTACAAGAATTAAAATTGCCATACAGAATTTTACGACTTTGTGGTGGCGATATGGGTTTTGCAGCAGCAATGACTTACGATTTCGAGGTTTTTTCGACAGCGCAAGATCGTTGGTTAGAAATCTCATCAGTTTCTAATTTTGAAACTTTTCAATCTAACCGATTAAAATTAAGATTTAAAAATAAGGAAGGGAAAATACAATTGGCACACACTTTGAACGGAAGTTCACTAGCATTACCAAGAGTTTTGGCCGGAATTTTAGAAAACTATCAAACGCCCGAAGGAATTGTTATTCCAGAAGTTTTGCGAAAGTATTGCGGATTTGATATTATTGATTAATTTTTTACAAATATTTGGGAAAATTTTTAATTTTTAATGATTATATTTGGATATTATGACAGCAACACTAGAAAATATTACAACAAAAATTGTCGAATCTTACTCTCATTCATTAAATGAAAATGAACGAATCAATAATATTCTTGATCATATTAACGACAAAAAACAAGAATATGTTTTAATTTCAAAAAATTTAGACAAATTAAGCAAATTACTAATTAAAATTACTTGGATTGATGATTTAACAGTTTCTGATGAAATAATTATTAAAGGAATTTTAACCATTGGCAAAGAAGCTGACAAACAATTTAAAAAATTCTATTTGATTCAAAAAAAAATTTATGCTCCAAAAGGTTGGTTTAAGTCAGAATTTAATACGCTTAAAGCGGCAATCAATTTTCATTTGGATACAATTAAAGATTTAGAACATATTATTTTTGATTTAAGAAAAAACCAAGAATTTCAGTTTTTGAATAAAGAATTAAAGATTTTGTAATGCAATATTTTTTTCAAGAAACTTTCATATCAAAGGTAAAAAACCTTCTCAAAAACAATTCCTACAAATTTTGCGAGTTAGCCATTATTGAATGTGTTTTTAATTTATCAATTGAACAAGTTTTTGTAAATTGTGTTGCTCAAAGATTAAATCCATCAGCACAAAATCCAATTGCTAAATTACGAATAAGTTATAATTCTGGAAAAAGTTCATCATTTAGATTATATGTTTTTGCAATTATTAAAAACGAAAAGCTATATTTTGCATACTTGTACCCAAAAACAGGAAAATTTGGACAAAGTTCGCTCAAGGCAAATGAAGAAATTGCAATCATAAAAGAACTTCTAGAAAATATAAAAGACAACAATGTTCAAGAGGTTTTTTTGGACGTTGAGAAAAATAAAATTTGTTTTAAATGTGATAATTCAGAGGTTTTCTAGAAAATGAAAAAAATAACATTAATTATATCGTTTTTATTTTCATCAATTGCATTCTCGCAAGACCAATTGGCGCAAAATTATTTTGACAAGGGCGATTTCGAAAAAGCAATCATTTCTTATGAAGAATTACTGAAAAACCAACCTTCGAATTCTAATTATTTTATAAAATATATTGAATGTTTGCAACAAACTAAACAACTTGATAAATCAGAAAAAGTAATTTTAGATCGAATCGAAAAATACAAACAAGGCAACTTATTAGTCGAACTAGGTTATAATTTTCGATTAAAAAAAGACGAAGTTAAAGCCAAGAAATATTTTGATTTTGCAATAGACAAAATCAAAAAAGTTCCAAGCGAAGTTTATGGAATTGCAAATTGTTTCGAGAAAAAAATAATTCTAGATTATGCACTTTTGGCTTATCAAACAGCAAGTTTGACCGATTCGAAAATGAATTTTAATTATCAAATGGCATTGCTTCACGGTCAAATTGGCAACACCGATTTAATGATAGAAACTTTCTTGAGCGAATCGTTTACAAACCCAAATATGTTGTTGTCGATTCAAAATCAATTGTCAAGATTTATTGCCGAAGACACTCAGGAATTGTTCAAACCGCAACTAAAAAAAGCACTTTTGTTAAGAAGTCAACAAAGTCAAGATGTATTTTGGAATCAATATTTAAGCTGGTATTTTGTCCAGCAAAAAGAATTTGGAAAAGCATTTATTCAAGAAAAATCAATCTATAAACGCAACCCAGAATCATTTGCAAATATTGTAAATCTAGCGCAATTATCAGTCGAAGAAAATGACAGAGAAACTGCTAACGAAATTTATAGTTTTATACTTGAAAATACTTTAGATCAAGGTTTAAAAATTAAAGCGAATTATTTTATTCAAAAATTAAAAATCGAAAAAGCAACCGAAATTGACCATTTAATAATTTCCCAGGATTTAGAAAATTTAGTAAAACAATTCGGAGTTTCGCCTTATTCTTTAGCGCTTCAAAAACTGCAAGCACATTTCACGGCATTTAATTTAAACAATCCTGAAGCTGGAAAAGAAATTTTGAAAACCGCACTAAATTTACCCTTAAACCAATATCAGATTGCAGATATTAAGATGGAAATGGCCGACATTTTGCTGTTTCAAGAACGATTTAATCAAGCAACAATTATTTATACTCAAATAGAAGACGATTTAAAAAATGATTCTGTTGGTCACGATGCAAGTTTAAAGATTGCCAAAACAAGTTATTTTCAAACTGATTTTGTTTGGGCTTCCAAACAATTAAAAGCACTAAAATCGGCATCGACACAATTAATCGCCAACGATGCAATAGATTTATTTCTTTTAATAAACGACAATACAGTTGCCGATTCAACTCAAACTGCATTAAAAAAATTCGCTCACGCCGATTTTTTATTATACCAAAACAAACCTAAAGATGCTTTGGCAGAATATCAAAAAATATTGAAGGATCACAAAGGTCAAGAAATAGAGCCAGTCACATTATATAGAATTGGTAAAATATTTGAAAATCAAGGAGATTATGCTGCGGCATTGTCTAATTATCAAATGATTATTGATGGTTTCAAAGAATGTATTTATGTTGACGAAGCCAATTATTTTGCAGCAGAAATTTATAATTTACAAATAAAAGATGTTGAAAAAGCCAAAAAACATTATGAAGAAATAATTTTTAAGCACGAAGACAGCATTTATTTTACCGATGCAAGACGAAAATATAGAGCAATTCGTGGCGATAAAGAACAAGCCCCCTAACCCCCGAAGGGGGAACTCTCAACTTTGTAAATAAAAATAGTATTAAATATTTATCAAATATTTAAAATCAAACAATAACTTTAAAATCCTATTTACCCCAATAGGAATTCCCCCTTTGGGGGTTAGGGGGCTTTTATGATTATATACAACGTCACCATAAACATCCACGAAAGTGTTCACAGCCAATGGCTTACTTGGATGCAAACCAAACATGTTCCAGAGATTTTAGCAACCAAAAAATTTTCATCAGCAAGAATTGTCAAGGTTCTTATCGAAGAAGAAATGGGCGGAACAACCTATTCGGTTCAATATACAACCGATAGCAAAGCCACATTACAAAAATATTACGACGAAGATGCGCCTGCTTTTAGAGAAGAAGGTCAAAAACTTTTTGGAGATAAAATGTTGGCTTTTAGAACTGAATTGGAGTTGGTTTCTGAACATTTTTAGAGTTTGATTAAAAAAATTAAATAAATTGGAGGTCGCAAATTGTGACCTCCAATTTATAAAAAGACAAAACTTTTAGTTTATGAAAGACAAAATTTCTATAATTCCTGACGATACAGTAATCAATAAAATTTACTTTATCAGAAACCAAAAAGTAATGATAGATCGAGATTTGGCAATGCTTTACGGCGTTGAAACCAAACGTTTGAAAGAACAAGTTAAAAGAAATTTAGAAAGATTTCCCGAAGATTTTATGTTCGTTTTATCTAAAGAAGAATTCCAAAATTGGAGGTCGCAAATTGCGACCTCCAATTCAGAAAAAATGAGTTTGCGTTATGCTCCAATGGCTTTTACCGAACACCGTGTTTTAATGTTGTCAAGCATTTTGAGCAGCGAAAAAGCAATTCAAACAAATATTCAAATTATGAGTCCCGATAGCTATCGGGATTACCAAAACCCGACAAATGTTGATTGACAATTCAGATTTAAAAATAGATTTCGAAATAATGAAAAAGAAAATCGATAATCAAGGAAAAAACTTAGAACTTGTTTTTCAATATGTCGATGAATTAATGGACAAAAAAGAAACTCCACCAGAAAGACCAAAAATTGGATACAAGAAATAATATTCCCGATAACCTTTAACTTTATACCTTTGTGGTAAATAATCCCAATTCCTAGATCCTGAATTAAAAATTATGGAAGCAGTAAAAGCCAAAAAACATCTCGGACAACATTTCTTGAAAGACGAAAGCATTGCCAAAGCAATTGCCTATACATTAAATCTTGAAGGTTACAATGATGTTCTAGAAATTGGACCAGGAATGGGTGTTTTGACTAAATATCTTTTAGAGAAAGAAACCAATGTTTATGTCATAGAAATCGATACCGAATCGGTAACTTATCTAGATGAGAATTATCCGAAACTAAAAGACAAAATCATCTCTAAAGATTTCTTAAAATACAATATTAACGAAATATTCGATGGAAAACAGTTTGCGATAATTGGCAATTTTCCTTATAATATTTCTACACAAATAGTTTTCAAGTGTCTCGAAATGCGTTCGCAAGTTCCAGAATTTGCAGGAATGTTTCAAAAAGAAGTTGCACAACGCATTTGCGAAAAAAAAGGAACAAAAGCATATGGAATTCTTTCGGTTTTGGTACAAGCATTTTACGAAGCCGAATATTTATTTACAGTCGATGAAACAGTTTTTATTCCGCCACCAAAAGTAAAATCGGGCGTATTAAGATTGCGCCGAAAAGAAAATTTCACTTTGCCTTGTTCCGAAAAATTGTTTTTTACGGTCGTAAAAACTGCTTTTCAACAACGAAGAAAAACTTTGCGAAACAGTTTAAAAACCTTAAATTTGTCGGATAATTTGCGAGAAGACGTAGTTTTTAATCTTCGACCAGAACAGCTTGATTACAATCAGTTTATAGAATTGACTCAAAAAATAGAAGCCGATGGAATTTAAAATCAGCAAAGATCTAATCAAAGAATTAGAGCAACTCATTCTTAATAAAAACGACGAGCAACTCGAAATTTTATTAAACGATTTGCACCACGCTGATATTGCCGAAATTCTCGACGAACTCGATTTTGACGAAGCAACCTATATTTTTAAAGTTCTTGATTCCGAGAAAACAGCCGAAATTTTGCTGGAACTCGAAGACGATTTGCGAGAAAATATCCTTAGCAGATTATCGCCAAAAGAAATTGCCGAAGAGTTAGATGAGCTTGAAACCAATGATGCAGCCGATATTATTGGTGAACTTTCTCAAGAAAAAAAACAAGAAGTAATATCAGAAATTCTTGATGTAGAACATGCCAAAGATATTGTCGAATTGTTGCGATTTGACGAAGACACAGCTGGCGGATTAATGCATAAAGAACTCGTTAAAGTAAATGAAAACTGGAATGTTTTGACTTGCATTAAAGAAATGCGCATTCAAGCCGAAAATATTTCAAGAGTACATTCTATATATGTAGTTGATGATCAAGATAAATTAATTGGTCGCTTATCGCTCAAAGATTTATTGACAACATCAGCAAGAACGCCAATTAGCGAAGTTTACATAAAAAAACTAAATTTTGTAAAAGTCGATACCGAAGACGTCGAGGTTGCCAGAATTATGCAAAAATATGACCTAGAAGCCATTCCGGTTGTAGACGAACTAGGCAGATTGGTTGGTAGAATTACCATCGACGATATTATTGATGTAATCAAGGACGAAGCCGATCAAGATTATCAATTAGCAGCAGGAATCTCGCAAGACGTCGAAGCCGATGATAGTATTCTTGAACTAACAAAAGCACGTTTACCTTGGTTAGTTTTGGCACTTTTAGGAGGATTTATATCAGTAAAAGTACTTGGACTTTTTGAACCTGCAATGCAAGAACACGGTTATTTATTCTTTTTTACACCACTAATTGCTGCTATGGCTGGTAATGTTGGCGTGCAATCATCGGCAATTATTGTGCAAGGTTTAGCCAACAATACTTTGAGTGGAACATTATTTAATCGATTAATAAAAGAAGTATTATTAACATTATTAAACGGATTTATTTTAGCAACCATACTTTTTTTAGGAAGTTATTTTCTTTTAGGTGTAGCGTTAGAAGTTTGCATAACAGTCTCAATATCATTAATTTCGGTAATAATTATTGCTTCTTTAATAGGAACATTTGTACCATTATTACTAGAAAAATATGGCATAGATCCAGCACTGGCAACTGGACCATTTATAACAACAAGCAACGACATTTGCGGAATATTAATTTATTTTTCGATTGCAAAATTGATTTTAGGGTTTTAGAATTATATGATTTTGGGCATTACCTCGCCGAAAAGGCGGGTCGGGCTATTTGCTCCCAATTTTTTTCAATTACCACGGGTTTAAACCCGTGGTAATTGAAAAAAGATTTCCGCTTCTATCCCTAATGCAAAATCAATTTTATGACAAAACCATTTTTTAAAATTAAAATCATTAAAAAATAAAAATTTTATTTAATAACTTTTAAATATCTTGGCTTCCTCTCCTTCGGAGAGGGCTGGGGAGAGGCTTATGAACATTCACATCATCGGCGGTGGCAATCTTGGAGTTGCAATTGCAATCGGAATCACAAAATATACGACCAACAATTCGGTAACAATTACGCGTAGAAATATTGAAAGCATTCAATATCTTGAAAAAGATGGCGTTGTAGTTTCTTCTATCAATACCAAAAATATCGAAAATGCCGATTTGATTATTCTAACCATAAAACCTTATCAAGTCGATTTGGTTTTAGAAGAGATTTTGCCGTTTCTAAAAATTAAAACCACAATTGCATCGGCAGTTTCGGGTTTATCAATCGAAGAATTGCAACAAAAAACCGCTTCAAAACATTCGATAATTCACATAATGCCGAATATTGCAATACGTTTTGGACAATCGGCAACTTGCATTTCATTTGCTGAAAGCGATAATAATGAAGCTCAAAAAGTCATCGATTTGTTCAATAATCTTGGAACAGTTGCAATAATCGACGAAAAATTAATGGACGCAGCAACCGTACTTGGCGCCTGCGGAACGGCTTATGCCTTGAGATACATTCGTGCATCGATGCAAGCCGGAATCGAAATTGGTTTCGATGCTGCAACTGCACTTTCAATAGCATCGCAAACTGCAAAAGGCGCTGCAACAATGGCTTTGGAAGAAAAAATTCATCCTGAACAATTAATTGATAGAGTAACAACGCCGCAAGGTTGCACGATTGTTGGCTTGAACGAAATGGAACACGAAGGTTTTAGCTCGTCATTAATTAAAGGTATAAAAACTTCTTTGAAAAAAATAAAAGGTTAATATCAATAAACTCAACAGACCTATAAGGTTTTAAAAACCTTATAGCTTTAAAATAAAATAAAATTGAAACCATTAATCAAAATCTTACATTTAGATAGCAACAATCCAATAATGATGGAACAATTGCAGCAACTTGGTTTTACAAATCATACAGATTTTACATCATCAAAACATGAAATCGAAAGCAAAATTCAAAATTATCAAGGAATTGTCATTCGCAGTCGTTTCAAAATCGATAAAATATTTTTAGACAAAGCTATAAATTTAAAGTTTATTGCTAGAGTAGGCGCAGGACTAGAAAGTATAGATTGCGATTATGCAAAGTTAAAAAATATCGAACTTATTGCCGCGCCCGAAGGCAATGCCAATGCTGTTGGCGAACATGCAATTGGAATGTTACTGTCATTATTCAATAAATTAAACATTGCCAATACAGAAATAAAATCTGGAAATTGGAATCGAGAAGCCAATCGTGGTCACGAAATTAAAGGCAAAACAATCGGAATTATTGGTTATGGGAACATGGGAAAATCATTTGCCAAGAAACTTTCAGGTTTTGATTGCAATGTAATTTTTTATGACATTCTCGAAAATATTGCTGATGCAAATGCTAAACAAGCTTCATTAAAAGATTTACAAAAAAATGCAGATGTTGTTAGTTTGCATATTCCATTGACAATCGTAACCGATAAACTTGTCAATTCCGATTTCATAAATTCATTTGCAAAACCATTTTGGTTGATTAATACTTCGCGTGGTAATAACGTTGTAACATCAGATTTGGTTATAGCTTTAAAATCTGGAAAAATTCTTGGTGCAGGACTTGACGTTTTGGAATATGAAAAATCATCATTCGAAAATTTGTTTCAAGATATGTCATCACGAGTGCAGTCAAGGGAAAATATCCCTGAAGCATTTCGATATTTGCTACAAGCAAAAAATGTATTATTGTCGCCGCACATTGCTGGTTGGACATTCGAAAGCCACAGAAAGTTGGCACAAGTAATTGTCGATAAAATTAAAATTAAATTTTCGAAATAAACTTGTAACAAATCTTATAAGTGATTGACTAATTTAAAAATCATCAAACTAGAGTTAAATTTTTCGAAATTATTTATTATTTTTATCAATTAATTAAAACAAACTAAAATGGAACTAACCAAAACCAACGAACCAACAGACAATTTTCAGCCACCAATTCCTTATTTTAAAGTCGATCCAGTAATGGTTTTGGTTTTTGGATTATTAAGTTGTGGCTTGTATTTAATTTATTGGAATATTAAAATTGCAGAAGTTCTAAATGCAGTTGCCGAAAAAGAAGTGATTTCGCAACCAATTGCAATATTTGCGGGTTGTTGTTTTCCAGTAAATATCTATTTTTTCTATTTGGCAGGAAAAGAAGGTTTGCCACAAATTTATAACAGAATTGGTTTTCCTCAAAAAGACGAATCTACACTGTTAATTGTTTTAGGTTTCTTTTTCCCGATTGCTGCCGCAATGATTGTTCAAGGAGATGTTAATAGATTATACAGCGAATAAAATTAAAACTCAAAGAAAAATTTACGGAATTATTGGCGCATTTGTTACGCTAATGGTTCCGTTTTTTTTAATAATTTTTAATCAAAACCAGAATTTAGAATCCGAACAATCATTTTGTCCGTTTAAAATGTTGACTGGTTTTCCTTGTGCTGGTTGCGGAATTACTAAATCTTTGGTATATTTCTATGAAGGAAATTTACCTAAATCTTTACATTATCACATTCTTGGACCTTTTGTAATTTTATTTTGTTTGGTAACAATTGTTGTCTTAATAATCGAAATTATTAACAAAAAAGAATATTTGAATCAATATTTATATAATAAAAAACTAGCTTATGGTTTAGGTTATTTTTTAGCAAGTTATCATTTAGTAAGAATTATTATTTTCATTAAAAATAATTCTTTAGACCAAATAATCGCTGAATCTATTTGGAAATAAAATCAAAAAATCTCGAATTTCTTCGAGATTTTTTATGAAATTTATTCTTGAAATCTTCCTATTTCGGCAATTTCGTCGTTGCCAATTCCTTTTGGGTTTGGGCCATATTCGTTTTGACCATTGTCACCGTCAATTACCAGTAAGTATAACAGATAAAAAACTCCGATAATTGTAAAATAAATTAAAATCCACCAACCACTTTTGCCCACATCATGAAGTCGCCTTACAAAGACAGCAAGTGCCGGAATAAATAAACCCAATGTTACAATTATGTAAAAAGCGCCATAAGGTAAAGGTGCAATAGTTAATCCTAATGCACTATCAATTATCATTGCTATAATTGCTAAAATAATTTGTACTAAAATAAAATACCAATATTCACTTCGTCTAGCACGACCATTAAAATTTGCGTAATTATTTAAAACTACATTTTTGAAATTCTCAATCATAATAATTTAGTTTTTTTGTTAGATGTAAATGTATTAAAAATTTATTAACAAAAACAAATGTTAATAAAAAAAGTCGCAATTCGAAAACTGCGACTTCTATTTTACTCAATTTTTTTTAGTTTTTTCCAAACATTTGCAAATCAGATATTGTTATTTCGGTTACGTAACGTTTTTCTCCATTTTTATCTTCATAATTTCTGTAAGATAATTTTCCTTCAACGCTAATTTGTTTTCCTTTAACAACATATTTTTCAATTATTTCGGCAGTTTTGCCCCAAGCAGTCAATCGATGCCATTGTGTATCTTCGACTTTGTCGCCGTTTTCTTTGTAATAAACTTCTTTGGTTGCCAATGAAATGTTGGCTAATTTTTTTCCTCCTTCAAGATTTTTAATTTCTGGATCTTGACCTACATTACCTACTAATTGTACTCTATTTCTTAATGTTGACATGGCTTTTAAATTTAGATTGTTTATATTTATTTAGTTTTTGTCGTGAACAATAGTTGTTTCATTTCGACAGTGCAAAGATGTGGAGACCTGCAAACTTTATTCGGTTGCAAAACATTTAAAATCGGTTGTAAATGTTTGTAACCGTTTGTAATTGGAAAATTTTATTTATATTTGCACGGTTTTATTACATTTATATTAAAATCGAAACATAAAATAAAAAATGAATTTTTTTATGAAAAACATTAAACCAGTTTCGAATTTTGATAAAAAACCTAAATCGAAAATAATTCTATATTGCTTTTTGATGATTTCAATTGGTTTAATTTTAGGTTATTTTTTTATTTATCAAAAAATCGAGTATTCATACAAAGCAATTGCCTTATCGCCTATAAGTTTATCGATGGGATTGTGTTTTTTGTTTTTTAGAATTAATAATGACGGACACTTTAAAGATTTACAACCAAAAGACAAAAAAATATTTGTTGGTGCAATTGTGTTTATGGTAATTTCGGTTATTTCAATAATTGTTTGGTTCAATATTCAAATGACAAAATTTGGTTATGAATGAAAGAGATTTAAATTAATAATAAAATGCGTGAGTGATGGAAGGGAAAATCCTTTTTCTTGATTTTTTTTCAAGAAAAAGATTGGAATGACAGCACGACCTCGATTTTTCTTCGAGGTCACGCCCAATAAAAATATTTCAATAATCTATGAAAAACTGCTTAGAATGTAACGAAAAAATCGTTGGTCGCGAAGACAAAAAGTTTTGTAGTGATGGTTGCCGAAACGCCTACAACAACAAAATAAATAAAGATTCGACCAATTTTATGCGCAATGTAAACAACAAATTACGAAAAAATTATCGAATTTTGTCAGAATTAAATGTCGAAGGAAAATCGAAAACAACTCGATCAAAATTAATGAGCAAAGGGTTTGATTTTGAGTTTTTTACATCAATATATAATACCAAAACTGGCAATACCTATTATTTTTTATACGACCAAGGTTATCGAATTCTTGAAGACGATTATTATATGTTGGTTAAAAAAGAATCCCCCTAACCCCCGAAGGGGGAACTCCAATTTTATGGATAAAATATTAGTGTCTAATAATTTTATCCATTTCGTTAAAAACTTTGTGCTTTAGTGCCTTAGTGACAAACTATAATAAATACCTTATGAATTCGTGCCTTTGTGGCAAATAACAAAAAATATGAAAAAAAAATACCCTTCAATAATTGCAACTTTATTCATAATCGGAATTGTGTTTTGGACTTTCTACTCGATGATGCCACGAACGATTTCTGGTTCAGAAAAATTATCTGAATTTTCTACAAATCGTGCGCTACAAATCGTGAAAACCGTTTCGGCGAAACCACATTTTATTGGATCCAATTATCATGAAAATGTTGCGAATTATTTGTTTAATGAACTTAAAAAATTAGGTTTAGAAACAACTTTCGAAGAAGGTTTCACACTAACCGAATGGGGAAATCTTACCAAATCAAAAAATATAATCGCCAAAATAAAAGGATCGAATTCAAGCAAAGCCTTGCTTTTATTATCACATTATGACTCGGCTCCACACAGTTTTTCGCACGGAGCAAGTGACGATGCTGTTGGAATTGCGACGATTTTAGAATCGGTTCGAGCAATGTTAAGCAGCAATTTACCCAGAAAAAATGACATTATAATTCTATTTACCGATGCCGAAGAATTGGGTTTAAATGGCGCAGCATTATTTGTAACTAAAAATAAATTGTGCCAAGAAGTTGGTTTGGCAATCAATTTTGAGGCTCGTGGCACATCGGGACCAAGTTTTATGTTGATGGAAGTCAACGAAGGCAACTCGAAAATGGTCGAAGGTTTTGCGAACGCCAATCCGCAATTTGCAGCATCTAACTCTTTGATGTACAGCATTTATAAAATGTTGCCCAACGATACTGATTTGACAGTTTTTAGAGAACACGGCAAGGTGCAAGGTTTTAATTTTGCTTTTATCGATGACCATTTTAATTACCACACGGCTCAAGACGATTTTGCACATTTAAACCAAAATTCATTAACGCACCAAGGCAGTTATTGCATGCCGATGTTAAAATATTTTGCAAATGCCGATTTAAAAAACCTTAATTCCGATGATGATTTTGTTTACTTTTCTTCTCCATTTGGATTTTTTAATTATCCGTTTTCGTGGGTTTTACCAAGCTGCATTTTAGTATTTTTCTTGTTTGGATTTTTAATTTTCCTAGGAATTGGTAAACGAGTTATTAATTTATTAGATGTTGCAAAAGGATTTTTATTATTGATAATTACTATCGGAATTGCTGGTTCTGTAACTTTTTTTGGATGGAATTTATTGCTGAAAATTTATCCACAATACAACGATTTAGTTAACGGTTTTACATATAACGGTCACGATTATATAGTATTTTTTATGTTATTGACACTGTCAATTTGTTTTTTGATTTACAGTAAGTTTATAGATTCAAGAAACGTAAATAACTATTTTGTTGCTCCATTATTCTTATGGATAATTATTAATTTTGGAATAGCTTTTAATTTGCAAGGTGCAGGATTTTTGATAATTCCGTTGTTTTCGAGTTTGTTGCTTTTTGGATTTTATATTTTTACACAAAAAAATTATTGGCTATTGCAATTTATTTTAGCAATTCCGACTTTAGTAATTATTGTTCCGTTTTTGCAATTATTTCCAGTGGGCTTAGGATTAAAAATCATGTTTGGAAGTTCAATTTTATTGGTTTTAGTTTTCGGATTGTTATTGCCAATCTTTGGTTCATTTGCAAAAAAATTGCTATGGAGTTTCGTGTTTTTTATACTTGCATTAGGATTTTTTGCCAAAGCGCATTTCAATTCAGGATATGAATTTGGAAAAGCAAAACCTAACAGTCTTTTATATGTTTATGATGCCGATTCAAACAAAGCCAATTGGGCAACCTATGATAAAAATCTAGACGAATTCACAAAAAAATATCTAGGCGAAAATCCAAAACCATCAACTGTTTTAAATGATTTTCCGCTTTACAGCAAATATAATTCTGGATTTACATTTGCGAATGAAGCCGAAATAAAAGCAATATCAAGTCCAATAATCGAATATTTGCGAGATAGCATTTCTGGAAATTTTAGGTTTTTTAAAATCAAAATTACTCCAACTAGAAAAGTCAATCGATACGATATTTTTGCTAACGAAAAAATGAATTTCTTTTATTTCAAAGCAAATAATGTTCAGAATATTGAACAAAAAGAAAAATTATTAGCTAGAAACGGAAAGAAAATTCTTAGTTATTATGTTGTTGACAATTTACCGCTAGAAATAGAATTTGCAATAAATAGTAAGTCAGTTCTTGATATGGATTTACTAGAATCATCATTCGATTTAATGACCAATCCAGAATTCGATATCGAGAAGAGAAAGTCTTGGATGATGCCAACGCCTTTTGTCTTGAACAATGCGATTGTCATAAAGCAACATATAAAAGAAAGCGTAAAAAACGATTCCAAATTATCTGACGATTTTAAAAAACAAAAATTAGACGAGAAATTGTTGGTCAAAAAAGATTCTATTGTAAAATAAAAAAATATTCGCCACAAAGACTCGAAGTAACAAAGTCAAATTTAAATAAACTTTGTTTAAATCTATTTAGGATAAAAAAAAACTTTGAGACTTTGCGTCTTTGTGGCAAAATGGAAAAATATAATTTAATGAAAAAAATATCAATATTGGGTTGCGGTTGGTTAGGATTGCCATTGGCAAAAAGTTTAATCGAAAAAGGTTTTTCGATAAAAGGTTCAACAACATCCGAAGAGAAATTACAAGTTTTGCAAAATGCAGGAATTCAGCCATTTTTAATTTCTATAAAATTCGATAAAGTTGTTGGCGATGTTGTCAATTTTTTGAATGAATCGGATATTTTAATTATCGATATTCCACCAGATTTGCGCAGCGGCAATACCGAAAGTTTTATCGAAAAAATGAAACAAAGTATTCCGTTTTTGGAAAAATCTTCTATCAAAAAAATTATTTTTGTGAGTTCGACATCGGTTTATAGCGGTTTTAATTTATCTACAGATTTTGTAACCGAAGAACAATTCAAGGTTTACGAAACTACAATTGCAGTTCCAGAAAACGAATCGGGAAAGCAACTTTTGGCATCAGAAAAAATTTTACAAGCCAATAAAAATTTCGAAACAACCATTATTCGTTTCGGCGGATTAATTGGCGAAGATAGAAATCCTACTAAGTTTTTGGCTGGTCGAAAAAACATCGACAATCCGTTATCGCCAATAAATTTTATTCATCAAATTGATTGCATTGGCATTATAGAAAAAATAATCGAAACCAATTCTTGGAATCAAATCTACAATGGTGTGGCACCTTTTCATCCAACCCGAAAAGATTATTATACAATGAAAGCTGCCAAAATGGGATTAGAAATTCCAGAATTCGACGAATCGAAACCATCATTCGGAAAAATAGTTTCTAGTTTGAAAGTCGAGAAACTTTTAAACTATCAATTTTCAAATTTATTATAAAAAAAAATCCCGAAAATTAATTTTTTCGGGATTTTTATTATTTAACAATATTCGTTAAAAGCGTCTTTTAAATTATCGGCAATTAATTCTGCTGGGCGACCTTCTATATGGTGTCTTTCTAGCATGTGAACCAATTCGCCATTTTTAAACAAAGCAATACTTGGTGACGATGGCGGAAACGGAAACATAAATCCGCGTGCCGAAGTTACCGCATCAGTATCTACACCTGCGAAAACGGTTACTAAATTGTTTGGTTTTTTAGCGTTGTCAAGACTCATTTTTGCGCCTGGACGAGCATTTCTAGCAGCACAACCACAAACCGAATTAACGATTACAAGCGTTGTTCCATCAAGTTTCATTGCGTTTTCAACAGCTTCGGTAGTATGTAATTCTTGAAAACCAGCGTCAGATAATTCTGCTCGCATTGGTTTTACCATTTCTTCTGGATACATTAGATTTTAGATTTAGGATTAACGATTTTTGATTTCAGATTGTTTTGAATGTCAAAAACCTTTTGCAAAGATA
Source organism: Bacteroidota bacterium (assembly GCA_043778105.1). Lineage (GTDB taxonomy): Bacteria > Bacteroidota > Bacteroidia > Flavobacteriales > Flavobacteriaceae > Flavobacterium. The sequence continues at coordinate 13,582 of JAYWGV010000135.1, read as the reverse complement.
AGTAGATTTGTAATTTTAAAACAATATTGATTATAAATTTTTGTTATAGTTATTATCTCCTGAATTTTATTTGATATGGATAGGTTTCATAAATTGTGTTGTCTTCGTTTAATCGGAAACCATTTTTATCATCTTCTGCAGCTTCGGCATATAATTTTTCATAATTTTCAATTCTTCCCAAACGTGATTCGCAAACTCCTTTATAATATTTTACTTCCGAGAATTGCGGATAAATTTTTAGCGCTTTATCAAATTGAATAATTGCTGCTTCGTGATTTCGAAGTTCATATTCGGCAATTCCTAAATAAAACAAAGCTGTTGGATGTTCTAATTTATCTCGTTTTTCATAAATCTCGTCGTTGTAACTTTTTAAATATTGATGTGCTTTTTCATATTCATTCAATTGCAAATACGATATTCCAATATAAAAATCATACGAATGATCCATCTCATAACCATTTCCAAATTTCTTTTTACAATCTTCGAAATCGGCAATTGCGTCACGATATTGTTTGGTAAAAATACATTTCATAAAAGCACGATAAGGTTGGTATCTTGCAGCATTATACTTCACGGCTTTATCTAGAAAAGGTGCGCCAACTTCGTATTTTCTGGCTTTGTAATATGGCATTGCTTTTTGTTGCCACAAATAGGCAATTGTGCTGTCTTTTTTTAAACCTTGATCCAAGCAGTTTTGATAGTCTGTCATTCTCGTTGTATAACTAATTTTTTTAGCGCAGTTTTTTGAAAACTCGTCAATAATTGCATCTTGGACTTTATTGGTCGAAACTTGAGAAAAACCGAAACTTGAAAAAATAAGTATTAATAGAATGTATTTCATATTGAATTAAAAATAATTTAAAAAGCACATTTATTTTTTAAAAAATTAAGCTATATAAAGACTAAAATTTAAAAACTACTCGCAAGAAAGCTTTTAAAAACGGAAAAGTTGGACATTTTAACATAACTTTTAAATCTTCAAGAAAAGTTGTTTCTTCATTCAAAAACTTAAAAACCAGTTCTGAATTTCCTTTTAATAATAATGAAGAAAAAACTTGCGAACCCAACTCGTTGTGTTTGTCTAAAACATCAAGAAAAATCAAGTCATAAAACCAAAATTTTGTTTTTTTATGAAATTTTGTAAAATCAATTTCAAGGTTTGTCTCATCGAGCTCAGTCGAGGTATTGCTAATTAGAAAACTAATCAACTCATTAGTTTTTTTATTGGTATGATAAAAAGTAAAACCCGTACTTGCTTTTGACCAACCGCCAGCTGTGCCAATATTAATAATATTTTTGGTGTTATTTTTCCAAAAAGGATAACAAGTCATTGGAATGCTGCCACGTTCTTTATCGACAATTTCGTAGTTTTTTATGCCAAGTTTTTCGGCATAATTTTTAATTTCGTTCTCGTATTCCTCGAGTTTTAAATGTTTGTGCGAGAACAAAGTTGGTTCAAGCAAAGCTTCGGTTTTTGATGTTGGCAAAACATACATAAATCTGGTATTGCCGTTTTGTTGTAACGAAAAATCCATAAAAGTCGCAACTTCTGGATTAAAAACTTCTTGCTCAGATTTTATAAACCAACCAATAAAATGTTGCTGCAAAACTGCAAACTTGGTTTGACTTTCGGATACTGTTCTGTCATGGATTGAATTAAAAAGTTTATCGCAACTGTATTTTTCGCTTTCGCAAATGACCTGAACTTTATTCAAATCATCATTAAAGTCTACAACTTTATCATTTATAAAAGTAATATTTGCTTGACTTGAAATTAAATCAAAAACCAAATTATAGAAATCTAAACCTCGAATCATGTTGTATTCATAAGGCGATAAATCAATGTTTCGACTATATTTTTGATTTGCGAAAAGTGCAGTTTTCCATTTTTTGGAAACAATTTTTTGCCACTCGTGATTTGGTTTTTCCCAAAAGCACCAAGTTCTATCATTGGTTTTTTTGGCGTCAAAATCGATTAATAAAATTGTTTTATCTTGAAATTTATTTGATAATATCATTTTATAAACCGTCATTAACGATGCCAATCCTGCGCCTGCAAAAATGTAATTGTAGTTTTTCAAACCTAAATAATTTTCATCAAAAATAAAGATAATTTTCCAATAATTTTTTGCAAAACAGCTATTCGGTTAATTTTACAAAAAAAATCCCTTCGGAGAGGGATTTTAAAAAAAAAACAAAAAAACAAACTATTTATTTTAAAGTGCCAGAGGCTTCAATTGTGTGCACAGTTTGGTCTTTTGAACTAACGAGGCTGGCATTGAAACTAAATTTCTTGTCTGAACTATAAGTCCAAGTACCTGATTTTGAATTTAATACTTCTTCAGAATTATCTGCACCTTTAATTACTAATGAAACAACAAAATTACATTTTGGTAAATTTTCTGGAGTTGATGGATCAACAAGTATTGTGTTTTCGCGCACAAAGTTTAGTAAGTTAACAATTCTTTTGGTATCGGTAGTTACAAAAGCTGTGGTTTTTCCATTGGTGCATTTTGCGTCTGGCGAGGCGGCTTCTGGACCTATAACACCCTTGTAGTCAACGCCATCGACTTTGAAATTAACAATAACTGCTGCAACAGCAGGAATATTTTCTAAAGGGCTGTCATCGTTAGAGCAACTGCCCGCAAACGAGAAAACCAAAATAAAAGCGACTAGAATTTTGTAGATTTTGTTCATGATATTTATTGTTTAGAGGATTAAATTTTTTATTGAATTGTTTATTTTATTCATTATTACTTAATCAATAGCGAATTGTGAATCCAGCCGTAAATCACCTCTTCGCCCGACTTCGGTTTTTCGGCTACAAAAACATAAAACCAACCATTGTTACTTTTTATGAAAGCAACTTCGGTGTCTTTTTGCAGTTTTGCAATCACTTCGAATTGTGTTCCTGCGCCTTTTCTTATGTTTACATTATTGGCATTTGTTTTATAAATATCGCCAGTATCGTCTTGTCTTCCAAGTAGTCTTGACCTGAAACTTTCCATTGGAAAAATAGGTCCAGGATCATTTTTTCGAAACGGTGCAATATCGTCGTGACCCAAAACATCAATAATAGGATACTTTTCTTTTAATTGTATGCATACTTCAAGGCAAGATTCCAATTGTTTTTCGGTATAGGACAACCAAAACGAAGATTGGTCTTCGTGTTTATGAATCCTTTCTACTACTTCGATTCTTGGAAATTCTTTTTCGAACCATGAATAATATTTTTCATTTCTTTTGCGCAATCTTCCAGGATTTTCGAGTTCTATTCCGATTGAAAAATTATTGAAACCATTCCAACTTGCCCATTGACTTTCGCCAGCATGCCAAGCTTTTTTATTAAAATCTATCAATTGAAAAATTTTTCCGTCACGACCAATTACTAAATGTGCCGATGCTTTGGCATTCGGATTCTTAAACCAACTAACCGACGATTCTGCTTCGCGACCAGCTGTGAAATGGATAATCACAAATTGCGGCACAATAATTCCGCCTTCGTTTGGGGTATTTTCTTGAATTATTTTTTCTGAAATCTGTTCAGAAACTAATCTGTGATTGACTATTTTCATATATATAAAATTTTTTTCTTAAAATTCTAATGCATTCTTATTATTATGTAAACCACAAATATTTTTATTTAGAAACTTCTTACTAAATGAACCGCTGTATTTGCTTAGACTTTTTAATAACTTTTTAACATTACAAACTTAAAACATTGAAATTCAACTTGCAATAGGTAAATCACTAATTATTAAAAGGATTTTACCTATTTTTATAAAGAATATTAATTTTTAATATAAAAACACTGTGGTTATTAACTATTTAATTAATTTAGCAGTAAATATTTTTTTGTTAATAGTATTAGTATGAATATTTTGTACAAAGATTGTAATTATTTTATTTAAATCATATACCTAGAAGTAGTGATTTTTCGATTTTTTTTAACAAGTTTTATATCAATTTTTTTTAATTTTTAACTCATAATTTATTTTACTTAAACCATTTTAGAATATTCAAATTTAAAATCAGCAAATTGCAACATTAATAAATTTCCCCATCTATGAAACCAAACTTTTATTTAGAAGCCAAAAAATTGTGGCGAACAGTTTCTAAATCTGATTTTAGCGAACCCAACGAATTGCAATTGCAAATAGAAATCAATAAAAAGTTGCTCAATATTTTTCAGGCTGGCGATTTTTATCATTTTGTTTTTAATGTTTATCAAGGCGATTTCGAACATATTAGCGACGATTTATATAAGGTTTTGGGCTATAAACCGTCAGAAATGAATGTTGGATTTTTCTTGAGTTGCATTCATCCGCAAGACCAGCCTTATTTTTTGAATTTCGAGAAAACCGTTGTCGAATTCTACGATTCTATTTTGCCCGAAGAAATTAGCAAATACAAAGTTCAATATGATTTTAGAATAAAAAATGCCAACAACAATTATGTTCGAATTTTGCACCAACTTGTTGTTTTGCAGCACAACGGCAATATTCTAGAGCGTTCGTTTGGTTTGCACACCGACATTTCGCACATTAAACCCGATGGAATTCCGCTTTTTTCGATGATTGGACTCGAGAATCAACCATCGTTTTATAACATTCAACCCGAAATTTTTTTCCAGAAATCTGTTGAGGTTCTCAGCAAACGCGAGCGCGAAATTCTCAGATTTATAGTCGAAGGCAAAAAAAGCGACGAAATATCGAAGGAATTGTGCATTAGCATTCACACCGTAAATTCACACCGAAAAAAAATTTTGAACAAAACCAATACCAAAACACCAACCGAACTTGTTTTTAAATCAATTAATGAAGGTTGGATTTAGTGTTTTTAGCTACTAGGTAAAACATTATTAGACTAATGTTTTGAAAGGAGTTTGTTTTTTAAACTTTTCAGCAAGATAAAAAATTATTTTATTCGGTTTAACCCAGATTACGCATTAGAAATCTACTACAAACAATTTCTACTGCAAAATTTGGCACTTACTCATTTTTCATACCTTAATATATAACATATACTTTCGTTCTAAAAAGCTCCGTGAGCTCCAAATTTCATTGTATAAATCGTTTTCGTAACGAATCCTAATGTGTAATTTGGGTTTAATTTTCGAAATGTTTTTTCAATCAACATTCTCAATTTTTATTGCCCATTCGATATACTTTTCAATTTCTGAAATTGTAAAATAAGGCAAGTTTATTAGTGTAAAAGTTTTGCCTTTTTCGGCTTTGAGATTTTTCAATATTTACTTTATTATTAAGAAAACGAATTGATAAATTATGTTATTTTGTTGTTTTTCGAATAAAAAGTAATTATTTTGTTGCTGTTTCCAACAGTTAAAGGGTAGATTTTATGTTTTTTTGTAACAAATATGGGGTAGATAGTTTATAACCAAAAAAACAGCTTCGGAGAGCTGTTTTAAAAAAAAAAGAAAAAAACCACTAGTTAGTTTTTAATAAATTTTTCAATTTGACTACCGTTTTCGGCATCAATTTCTAAGAAATAAACGCCGTTTTGCAGGTTGCTGACATCGATTTTATTGTTTTCGAAGTTGGTTATGTTGGTTTTTCTGCCAAGAATGTCGATTATTTTTATTGATTTTAAGGTTTCTTGGGTTTCGATGTTTAAGATTGAATTGGTTGGGTTTGGGGAGATTGAGAAATTTAGGGATTTTGAAAAGTTATTTGATGATAGTGATACAGGGCAATTAATTGCAGTTGGAACTGATTTATTAACAGTTGAATTGTCACCTACTTGACCATAAAAATTTTCGCCCCAAGTCCAAAGCGTTCCATTGTTTTTTATGGCAACAGAATGTGACGTTGATTGTGCTGTAGACCAATTTGTATGAATACCAATCTGAATTGGAAATAGACTAGTCATTGTATTACCATTACCAAGCTGATTGGCACTATTTATGCCCCAACCCCATAGTGTACCATTTGTTTTTATGGCTAATGTGCTACCATCTTTACAATTGACTGTACTCCAATTTGTATCTGTTCCTATTTGGATGAGTAATTTTCTTGTTGTAGTTGTTCCGTCGCCCAATTGACCAACATTAACGCCGCAAGCCCATAGAGTGCCATTTGTTTTGATTAGAAATGTTCCACCACCATCAGCCAAATAACTCCAATCATTAGCAATACCTATTTGCTCAACTGTACTTCTTGAAGTAAAAGTATTGTTGCCAAGACTCGCTCCTTCATTGTTGCCCCAACCCCACAAAGTGCCGTCGTTTTTTATTGCTAAAGAAGTTCCGCTAGCACTAATTTTGGTCCAGTTAGTTGCAATACCAATTTGCGTTGGAATAAGTACATCTGTAAATAAATTACTGTTAGCACATTGTCCATAGCTATTATCACCCCACGCCCATAGTGTACCATTTGTTTTTAAAGCTAAATTACTAACTCCTCCAGAACTTATAGAACTCCAATCTGATGATGTTCCTATTTGCGTAGGAATATTTTTATCACTGAAAGTCCCATCATCAACTTGTCCTTGGTTGTTATTGCCCCATCCCCATAGGGTTCCATTAGTTTTTATAGCTATCGTATGAGCGTAACCAACACTAATTTTAGCCCAATCATTAGATGTGCCAATTTGATTTGGAATTTTTTTTGGAATATTTGTACCATCACCTAAAACGCCATTATTGTTATATCCCCAAGTCCATAATGTGCCATCTGATTTTATTCCGACAGAGTGAAAGGCACCTGCACCAATCTTTGACCAGCATTGTGCGTTGGAATTTAGAGCAATTAGAATTAGAATTATTGTGTAAAGATTTTTCATAGTGTTTGTTTTTAAATATTAGTTTTTAATTTTATAAATTGTTTTCGAATATTCATCTAGTTTACGCGAACGCTATAAACACAAAAAAATATTGCTAAAATTGTAATTTTTTTTTCATTGTGTTTGGGTTTTAATTATAAATTCATTTTTTATTTCTGTACTCATACCCCATCGAAATTCGGAATAAATTTGTTTATACAACTTAATCCAATTTTCGTTAGTTGTCAAGTTTTCATAATTATAAACTTTTAAAAGTTTATTGATTTCATCTACATAGTGTAATGTAGGAAACTGGTCATAACTTTTTTTAAAATTTTCTTTTGCGCTTATAATGTTTTTTTTTAATAAAAATCTAAATGCTTTTTCTTCGTAATCGGTTGCTACTAATGTTTTTTCTATTTCATTTTTAAGAGTTTCATTGTTAATGTTTCCTAAGATAGATTTAATTAAATTAGACTTAAAAATTGAATCTTCTATAATGTTTTGTACAAGAATAATAGTTGCTTTTTGAGTTTTTTCATCTTTATCGAATGATTTACTAACATAATCAAACACTTTAAATTTACATTCGTTGACAAAATTTATAGAATCTCTTTTTTCTTGCTTTTCTTTTAAACCATTAAGTTTTAATGAATTTATCCACCCGTAACTTGCTGTAATTAATGAAAAAATTACTGTAAGTATTCCTAATTTAGCTGTTATATCTTTCATAGCTAAGAGATTACCTCTACAACATGTTCGCTTTCTAAATAAAAATAATTAGTATAAATATCATGACGCTTTCTACCAACTATTCGCCGTTCATCAGTTCCATTTAAAACCGCAATGATGTCATTTATTTCTGCCTTTGAATATAAATATCCCCAGTGGTCTAATGTTTTTAATTTTAAGTTTTCGAAAAAACTTTTATTTTTTATTGCTTCAAATTTCACATCAGTAACATCAACAACAAACAATTCCAAAACGAAATCTTTTATATTTGTTGGTCCAGACTTACCAAGTCGATTTTTAAAGTTTTTGGTAGTTGTTGAAATTGTTAGCGCATCATCACTTTTATGAACATAAATGTGAGTTCGTTGTCCCAATTTTTTTAATTTAGAGAATGCTTTATCATTCTCAAAAATATCAGCATCGACATCAGCGTGCAATATAAATATTTGACCTAAAAAAGGTATTATCATTTCATCATCTAAACAATTAAGCATTTGGCCAAGTACTTGATTTCCCATAGAATGAGCCATTAAATGAATTTTATTTCCGCAATTTGGATTTTGATATTTTCTAAACAGCACATACATAAAACTGCTTAATTTATAATAAATTCGCTGCAGTGCTTGTCCAGTTAGCATTGCATCATTCTTGTCGCTCCAATAAGAAAGCACGTAATTATTGGCGGTAGGCCAACTGATGTAAACTAAATGTTCAATTGGAGATTTATCGTTATCTATGTACAAATGTTGCAATTCTAAGATATGTAATTTTTCATCTTCATGAGAAGTTGCAAATCCATGAATAAAAAACAAAGTATCCGAATGTTTTTTGGTGTCATCTTTCATGTTTTTATACAATTCATAAAACATCGATTCAGTACCTTGAAGCGTTTCAATTTCTGCTCTATTCTCTATAACATTTATAACTTTGTCGTAATCAGGATCGGTAGTGTCCTCTAAAATTTTGTAGCTAAGCGTTTTTTGTGCTTTTGCATCAGAACATTTTGCAATTCTAAAATTAGTTTGTGCTGATTCGCCATTTTTGCTACTAAATGATTTTCTATCATCTGATATTCTGCGATTGCTTACGATGAATATACTCATAATCTCTATATTTTTATTTGGTTAATATTTATTTTTTAATCACAATTAGTTTGTCAATATAATACCTATCATCACTATAAATTGTAGATGTAACTTCTGCTTCACTAATAATCGTATTAGTGTTTACACTACTCAATTCCCAAATTTGCGGATAGGGTATTGCAACACCACCGCTTGGAAAACTTTTAACTTCTTTGCCAGCAATAAAAATTTTATTATCCATAATATCAAAATCGAAAATTTTATCAGTAAGAGTAGGTAGTGTTGCATTGTCATCAGGTAAATAATTTCTAACACCATTTTTCCAAATAACATTTTTTTGGTCATCAGCTCCTAATAAGTAAACATCGTTGCCTTGCACAATAACTTCGACGCATAACTTTTATTTACTGTTGACTGGAAATTAGATAATGCAACACCATTTTTAAATACTTTAATGTTATTGGTATATGGTCCAGTGAAAGAACTGTAAGTCATTAAAAAATATACATCGTTAGTTGGGGTAACATACAATACATCTCGAAAAAAATAACCAAGAGTGTTATATAAATTAGGTGGAACAATTTGTATGAAAACGCCGTTCTTTATATATCCTCTTTTTGATCCTATCTCGGCTCCTATATAAACATTATTATTTACTACTTGTAGTGAAAATGCCACTACACCACTATTATTAGTACTAGCAATTGAATGTAGGTCATACAATAATTGACCATTTTTCCAGATTTTTGGTCTTCCAGAATCAATTGAATGTAATCCAAAATTACTGGTCAAGTAATAAACATCATTTCCCGAAGCAACCAAATCATAAATTTGAGTATTCGCTCCTGTATCTTCAAACAAAACAACACCATTTTTTATGATGCATCCGCCTCGGTCATTTTCATTGTTTCCAGTATTTCTATATTTTTTATATGCTCCTTCATAAATATCATTTCCAGAAATAAAAAATTGTCCAGTTCTAACAACAGAATAATCAGCAGGATCTTTATATAGAATTTTTCCGTTTTTCCATAATACACCATTGTTTGCTTGAGTACCACTTGCATAAATATCATAACCTGCATAAGGGTTTGGTGCAGTTGGGTTATTGCCATTTGGGTCTTGGCTTATTGGTGTTTCTTCTTCGCTTTTAGAACAAGAAAAAAATGCTGCTAAGAAGCATACAAGTAAAATTTTAATTTTTTTCATAATAAGGGAGATTTATTTAGATTTTATTTTATTCATTTCTAGAACTTTAATCATCTTACAAATATCAAAAACATAATTTCAATATCATATCACTAGAACTAGTGATTTTTTGTGTTAATAAAATCTTGAAATACAACAACCAAAAACTTGATTCCAACATAAAATATTTATTTTCAACAACTTAAACTATTTTGGAAATTTTTGCTAAATAATTAAGAATCACTAGATTTAGTTTGGTTTTGCAAAATTGTCAATAAAAAATTTATTTAGAGTTTTGTATTATCAAATAATCCTTTTACATTTAATTAACACTACAAACCTAAAACATTGAAATTCAACCCACAATAGTGAAACCCCTAATCGGTTTGAGGATTTTACCCACATTGTTAATAAAACAGCTTTTTATCGATAAAATTTTACGTTTTATCGTTGATTATTCCAGTTTTAAAAGCTAAAATTTTAAAATAATTTGCAAATAATTTATTTCAACAAATTAATCGCTATAAAAACTTTAAAAAATGGAATTTTAAAAATAGTTATTGGTATTTTTCATCACTAGACAAAACACTATTTATTTAGGGTTTTGCCTATATTTATAAAATTTTTAGATTAATTGCTATTTTTTTAAGAAATTATTTGTAGTTTTGAAATTGGTATTTAAAATAACTCCTCAAACAAAATATTTATGGAACTTAAATTTATAGAAAATTTAGATGAAGTTTTGGTAATTGATATTGATAAAATTGGTATTCCAAATTCGCCTGAATTATCAGAATGGTTTTTAATTAATTCAATTCGATTAAGAGTTGGGTCATTGCCAAAACCACTCTGTACGAGAAATCATCAACTGATAAATTTGTCTGACCTTCAAACAGCAGCTGAACAGTCTATTTGGCTTCAAAAAAACTCTAAATTTATTTGTTTTTCCAAATCATATCCTAATATTGAAAAAGTACATAAAATTGAAAACAATCCAGCACAGATAAAAATTATAAATGATAAAATTACTAAAAATGACAAAGTTTCGTTAAGCGTTTCAGAATTACTTGCAATAATGTATAATTATAATTTAGATTCATATAATTATGAAAAATATTTAGTTTTCGAAATTATTGATAAAAAACTCAACATAAATATTGTAGATTTATACGATGAAAAAAAAGACTGTTTTTCTTTTCCTTTTTTTAAAAGCATATTAATTAACAACAATGAAACAAATCTTGATAGATGCATTTTTCACTTTGTAGAAACAGATATTAATGGAAAAACTATTGCCATTAGAGTAGATTTTTCAGATAATAAACTCCCGATTCATTATGATTATTCTCATAATCCACCAAATGGTAGATCTTGGAATTTTCCCATAAATATTAGAAAAAACTCATTTTAAAAGAAAATTAAAATGTTTAAATTTATTGAACACATTAATTTTATTGGAGTTTTAGTAATTGTCACTTATTTTTATGGATTAGTAGCTTTAAATAAACAGAAAAGAAATTTTTGGTTTTTTTTTATTTTAAATGTTAATTTTTTAACAGAAATATTATCAGCTGTTATTTTATCAATTTCCAAAGAAATAACATTATTGTATTCGATTAGTTTTATTTTGCATCAATCAATTTGGTTAATTTTGCTCGATAAAATTTTTGAAATTAATAAAAAAACTAAAATCTTAATTATTCTTTTTTATTGTTTTTGTTTACTAAATATTTTATTTTTAGAAAAATTAAACTTGAATTATAATACGTTCATTTTTGGTTCAATAATTTATTTAATTTTGTTTTTAAACGAATGCATAATAATTTTAAACTCAGAAAATTTAATTTTTTTTAAATCAAATCCATTTTTGTTGATTTTTGCACCAGTTCTATTTTTCATAGGATTTAGTTTCGTTTTTGGGTTTAGAAACTCTGAAATTAGAAATTTGATTTTGTTTAAAAATATTGATTTATATACTTTCATTTCCTATTCAGTCAACATAATTTATTACACAATAATAAATATATACATATACCGCGAACGAAAACTAAAAAATGCTTAAAGACATTGCTTTCGGAATAATAATTGCGCTTTTGTTCGTCACGATTGTTGTGATTTTTTGTGTCATAATCATTCGGCTATACATCCAAAAAATCACCAAACACAACCAAATTATTTTCCAAAAAGATATCGATTTCCAAAAAACAATCAACAACACCATTATCGAAACACAAGAACAAGTTTTGCAAAACATTTCGCAAGAATTGCACGACGATGCAGGGCAACAACTCACAGTTATTAACTTTCAGTTAGAAAATCTAAAGTTCGATTCGCAAGAATTCGACTCGGCTTTATCACCAATTTCTAAATCGGTCAATGCGCTTTCTAAATCCATTCGCAGTATTAGTCATTCTTTAAATAACCAATTGTTATCGCAACAAAACTTGGTCAAAGCTATTGAAATTGAAATCAATCGACTAAAAGAAAACAAATCATTAACCATTAATTTTGTTCACGATGCATCGAATGAGAAAATTTTCTCGACCAACGAAAAAATAGTTCTATACCGCATTTTTCAAGAAATAATCAACAACATCTTGAAACATGCTAAAGCAAATGCGATTGATATTGAAATAAAAACCAACCCAAAATTCGAATTAAAAGTATCAGATAATGGTCAAGGATTTGATTTAGAAAATATTACTAATAAAAACCATTCGTTAGGCATAAAAAATATTATTGAACGTGCAAAAATTATAAATTTCGAAGCGCAAATTTTTTCGAAAATAAATAAAGGAACAATTATAACAATTTCTGAACTTAGGTAAAATCCTTGAACGAATTAGTGTTTTGCCTATATTTATTTCAATATATCATTTGTATTATTGCTAAATATTTTAACAATCAATAATATCAATAAAGATATAAATTCTCCATTATGCAAAAAATTACTATTTGCCTTATAGATGATCACAAAATTGTACGACAAGGATTAAGAGATTTACTCGAAAAAATGGGCAATTATCACATTATTTCCGAATTCGAAAGCGGTGAAGAATTTCTAGCCGCATTGCCACTCGCAGAAGCACCAGATTTATATATTCTTGACTATTCGTTAACCCAAATGAACGGAATAGAAGTCTTGAAACAACTCGAAATTCTTGAAGAAGAATTCAAAGTTTTGCTATTAACCCAACAATTCGACGAGACAATTATCGACGATGCATACAAACACGGCGCACGTGGATTTCTGAATAAAAATTGTACCGCACACGATTTGAAATTCGCCATCGACAACATTGCCAAAATTGGATACAACAATATTTCTGAAATTCTAAAAAGAATAAAAAACACCGATGAAAACGAATCGGGAAATAAAAAAATTGTTTTAACTAATCGTGAACTGCAATTCTTGAAATTGGTTTGCAATGAAAACGAATTGACCTATGAACAAATGGGCAAAATCATGGGGCTTTCGACCAAAACAATCGAGTCTTATCGAGCAACTTTGTTTACTAAATTCGACATAAAATCTAAAGTAGGATTGGTGCTTTTTTCATATAAACACAAATTGACCGAACCTTTTTTGTAGATTATTAATAAAGTTTGCCACGAATTTCACAAATTGCCACCAAAATTTTATTATCATAATTTCACAAATTTGGGAATTTTGAATGAAATATGTGAAATTGTTTATCTTATATTAAACCGAATAAATATCCTTACATCCTGAAAAGTTTTCCTGAACAACTTTGACAAAGTTTTAAACTTTGTCAAAGATTATTGTAATAAAATAT
>JAYWGV010000134.1:0-12077 GCA_043778105.1 Bacteroidota bacterium | reverse complement strand
TCTTTTAATGTACTGAATATCAGTTTAATATACTAATTTATAAGAACTTATTTTTGACGAAATTTAATCATTTTTTATTTTTTGTCATGTACTAAACTCTTTTTCAATAAACCTCAACAATTTTTCAAGATAAATATATGTGATTTTTAAACAATCTATTTTATCATAATTGGAAGAAAAGCGATAAATATCAGTTGGATTGATTGGATTAATATCCTTGATTAATCTATTTGCTAAATTTTCAAGCGCATATTGCTTTTTATGAATATACTGTTCAACTCGCTGTTTTGATTTGAAATTAAAAATCTTCTCTTTATTTATTTTCTTGATTTTATCATTTTCGTTTTTTAACGAATGGTAACAATAGAGAAAAAATCGATGTTCATTCGATAAGTTATTTATATCAATTTCTTTAAAAATGTACAACGAAATAGTATCATTTTTTGAGTACCAACGTAACTGTATATTTTGCTGATTTAATTCTAATTCATTTACTATTTCGGGAATATATTTTTCAAATTCTAAAATTGGATTGCACTCAATACAATCTTTTTCTGCAACTTTTGGGTGCAAATTATGTAATGGACTTTTAATTGTATAATTGATTTTTCCGTTTTGCTTGACAAAATTAATCTTGTAAATCAAATAACTCTCTTCGCAACAATTTTCAAGAAAATTGACGAAATCATTTTCAAAAACAATTTTCGGGTTTTTGATTTCACTTAGAATCTGGTCGTAGGTTTCTAAAATGTACTTTTGTTTCATTTATAATTTTAAATCTATTAAATAATCATCTATTTTTTTATGTTCCAAAATAACACATATTCCTTTTAAAGCATTGATTAATAAATATTTTACTAATAGATTATTGTTTTCTGGATTGTATTTATAATGATTATTTTTTAAAGCATCTATTGTGAATTTAATCAGAACTTCAGAAAATAAAAAATAATTAGTTTTGATATTGAGGATCGATGCATCATTCATTTTTTCCAATAATTTTGTAACTGTGTTTGTGAAAATTATCTCGAATTCTTCTTCAAGAAATTCAGTCAATTGATTTTTTTTTTATAACAATTTTGAATTTTATTTCTTTGATATGTTTTGAAAACTAATATTTGAAAAGTTAGGATAACTTTAATTACTGATTCATTCTCGCTATCAATAAGTTTTTCTAAATCATTTGCTGTTTCTTCATTAAAAAGCGATAATAAATCCATTATGAATTGCTCTTTTGATGGATATTCTTTGTAAAAAGTTTTTTTGGAAATACCAATCAAACTGCACAATTCATCAATAGTATCAATAGTATAATTTTCTTGAATAATTTTATAATGTACTTTTTGAACGATATTTTTCTTTTCTATTTCTAGTTGCATTTAAAAAAATTTAATTATTTTTCTAATATTTAATATTTATGATTAAACTTTTATCTGCATTTAGTATAAACTTTGCGTCTTCAAATTTTGGTTTGCTCATTTTTGGAAGATTGTTGTTCGAAACACCATAACCTTCTTTTGGAATTCCTAAAAAATTGGTATCCAGTTTGCCGTTGCTGTTTTCGTCGTGAAATACAGAAATTGCATAAGTTCCTGCTGTTACATCGATAAAAGTCGTCTTTGCAAACGTGCCATTAATTTTAGATTTTATACAAATAACTCCACTTTTAGCATTATCTGGAAAACCATCTGATTTACTGAATAAACAAACATAACAAATGCCTTTTTCATTTTTTAAATCATTTATTTTTATTGAAACGGTTTGTCCAATCGATAATTTTGTAAACATCAGAATTACTACTGTTATTATTACTTTTTGCATACTATTTATTTTAAATTAGGTGGTTTTAATTATTTTTTAGAATGAAATTTATCTTTTATTTTATCGACTGTCGAATAAATAATTGGTACAATAAATAAGGTCAACAACATTGACGATGTTAATCCACCAATCAAAACCCAACCCAATCCGCTTTTCCATTCGGCACCAGCACCTTTTGATATTGCAATTGGTATCATTCCAAAAACCAAGGCAAGTGTTGTCATCAAAATTGGGCGAAGTCTGGTTTTTCCTGCTTCGAGTAATGCTTCCAAGGTGGAACGTCCTTGTGCTTTGAGTTGATTAGTAAAATCGACTATTAAAATTCCGTTTTTGGCTACCAATCCGAGCATCATAATAATTCCTAAACCAGTAAATAAACTAAAACTTGACTTTGCCAATGCTAATGCCAGCAAGGCTCCAATCATTGCCACTGGAATTGAAAACAATACCACAAATGGATAAACAAAGGAATCGTAAAGCATTACCATAATCAAATAAATCAATAAAATAGCGATACTCAAAACACTCAATAATACACCTGTTGAGTCTTTTTGTCTTTTTACTTCGCCATCCCAACTGTAATCAATTGTTTTTGGCAAATTCATTTTATCCATTTCTGCTAGAATGGCATCGGCTACATTTCCGCTTGGCGTTCCCAAAACTTGACTGAAAAATGTAACTGAACTTCGGCGGTTTCTGCGTTCTAACTTTGATGCTCCAACGCTGTATGAAAGATTAGCAAATTGTTCTAAACGAATCATTTGACCTTTGTTGTTAATGAAACTTAGTGCCGCAACATCTTTGTCATTTTTTCGGTCAAATTTATCCAACTGCACTTTGATGTCATATTCGTCGTTTCCATCTTTGAATTTGGCTTTGTCGTTTCCTGCAAAAGCATTTTGCATTGTAGCACCCACAATGCTGATGTCTAAACCAAGTTTTGCCATTTTATCTCTGTCCAATGCCACTTTTAGTTCAGGAAAACCTTCCTTAACCGATATTTTAGTATCAATTACACCTGGAATGTTTTGCACACGTCTTTCGATTTTTCTAACTAATGCTAAAACTTCATCAGGATTTTCACCTGAAAAAACAATTTGAATTGGATCATCTTCATTTCCACCAAGAAAAGAAGGTTTTGCAGTTGTGATTTTTATTTGTGGAAACTGACTTTGCAGTTCACTTCTGCATTCTTTTGCTGCATCATCGGTTTCTGTTGCCACTTGGTCAGTTGAAAAAAGTTTTACATTCAGTTCAGATAAATTGGCATTATTTCCCAAACTAACCAAATCGCTCGAACCACCAATGTTAGAAAATACTGATTTCACATATTTTTTAGAACGTAAGAAATCTTCTACTTGCTTGCTTGTCGTATTATTTTTCTCGAATGTGATGCTCTTATCATATTCTAATTTTAGAATGAATTCGCGTTGGTCGCCTTGTTTTACGAATTCGCCTCCAATAAATCCGAAGTTTGCCAATTGTCCCGATGCCATAAACATTACGATTATCGAACCGATAACAATTAGTTTGTGATTCAAACTCCATTGCAATGCTTTAGAATAAAAATTACTCAAATTATCAACTCCTTTTTCGAGACCACGAATAAACCAGCCCCAAATTCCTTTTTTGGTAGAAATATCTTCGTGCTTGGCATATCTTGATGCCAACCAAGGTGTTACAGTAAATGAAACAAACAAACTCATTAAAGTAGAAACGATAACCACGGCAGCAAATGGTGCTAATAATTTTCCCGTAGTGCTGGTTATTAAAAGAAAAGGAACAAAAACTACTACATCGACCAATGTTATTGATATTGCGGTAAATCCAATTTCATTTCTGCCGTCAATTGCAGCGGTTACTTTGTCTTTTCCCATTTCGAGGTGCCTATAAATATTCTCGAGAACTACAATCGAGTCATCGACCAGAATACCAATTACTAACGACATTGCGAGTAAAGTCATTAGATTTAATGTATAACCTGCCAAATACATCACAATAAAAGCCGATACTAACGAACAAGGCACGGCGACCATTACGATAAATGAATTTTTGATACTGTGTAAGAAAACCAACATTACGCCAGCAACTAATAAAATGGCAATTAGCAAATCGTGTTGTACTGCTTTTGCTGCATCTAATGAAAATGTGCTGGTATCTACTGCAATATTAAATTTGAGTTTTATGTTGCTGTATTTTTTTTCGAGTTCTACAATTTTGGCTCGAACGGCTGTACTGACGGCAACCGCATTTGCATCAGATCTTTTACGGACTTGTACACCAACGGCTTCTTTTCCGTCCAAACGATTGATGTTATTGATGTCTCTTTTACTGTCAATAACTTCAGCAATGTCCTGCAATTTTACTGAACTTCCATCTCTTGAAGTTGAAACAATTAGATTTTTTAGTTGCTCAACAGTTGTAAATTTACCTGTTAATCTCACTACGGTTTGATTGTTTCCTTCTTCGATTCGACCCGTTGGAAAATCAAGATTGGCATTTGCAATAGATTGATTGACTTGCAAAATAGACAAACCATAAGTTGTTAATTTTTCTTGGTTGATGTTTACTTTAATTTCTCGTTCTTCGCCACCAAGCAATTGCACACCACCAACGCCGTCCAATTGTGATATTTGAGGAATAATTCTGTTTTTTAATTCGGCATAAAACTTTGTAGAAGGCAGATTTGACGTTGAACTAATTCGAAGTACAGGCAAATCATTAAACGAAAGTTCCGAAACCGATGGTGTTTTTGAATCTGAAGGCAGTAAACTTTGAATACTGTTCATTTTTGCAATAACATCCTGCTTGACAATTTTTAGAGAAGCATCAGTATCTAATTCTAAAGTTACCAACGATAATCCTTCATAAGACGATGAATTTATAGCCGAAATACCGCTTTGATTCGACAACTGGTCTTCGATTTTTTTGGTAACTTGACTTTCAATTTCATTTGGTGCGGCACCTGGATAAATTGTTGAAATGGTTAAAATTTGAGGTGTAAATCTTGGTAGAATTTCATATCCTAATTGATTATAAGACATAATTCCGCCTAATGTTAAAGCAAGGAAAATAACTATAATGAAAGACGGTCTTTTTATGGCGAGTTCTGTGAGTGTCATAATTGTTTTTTTTTACTATTAATGATTATTTTGCTTGACTTACTTTAACTCCGTTTGATATATTGACCAATCCACTGTTGGCTACCAAATCGCCTTCTGTTAAACCTTTTGTTACTTCAATTTTATCGTCAAGAATTCTTCCAAGACCTATATTTGTTAAAATGGCATTTCCGTTTTTAATAACATAAACTTGTGGATTTTTTGTAGATCCAATAATTGAATTTCGGTTTACGATTAATGTAGTAATTGATTGACTTGCTTTGAAATAGGCGTTTCCAAACATTCCAGCCCGAATAGGATTTGAAGTTGTATTTGGTACTTTAATTTTGACCATAAAGTTTTTAGAATCATCCGCTTTTACTGAAACATAATCGATAATTCCTTTAAACTTTCTGTCGAGCAAAGCATCGCAAGAAACTTCTATCGCACTACCTGATTTGAATTGTGTTACTGTGTTTTCTGGTACTTGAATGTTTAGTTTTACAGAACTAATATCAGTTATCATCGCAATTGGCATTCCTGGCGAAACAATAGAACCAAATTCAAAAGTTTTAGAAGTTATGTAACCATTTGATGGCGCATAAATGCTCAAATAACTCAATTGTTTTTTAATAATATCAATTCTATTTTTTGCTCCTTTTAAGGCTAATTCTGATTTCTCAAATGCGTTTTTGGTGATGGCTTCTCCTGCAGATAATGCTTTGTTTCTTTCAAAAGTTACCAATGCATCGTTATAAATGGTTTGATTATCGGCTAACGACAATCGCATTTCTTCACTGTCTAAAGTTGCGATTAATGAACCTTTGCAAACATAATCGCCCAAATCAATATTTATTTTGGTTACTTTTCCGCTGCGTTCTGGCAAAATTTGCACTTCTTTCAAAGGTTCAAAAGATCCAGAAAATGTATAAGAAGGCAATATTTTTTCGTTTTTTACTGCTTCCCAAGTAATTGAAATTTCTTTTGATGTATCGGCTTTGTAAATTTCTTCGTTTAGTTCTTTTTTATTGTTTACCAGTTTAAAAACCGTGAATAATATAAAGGCAACAATGATAGAAATAGTAAATATTATAGATGATTTTTTCATTTTTAGTTTATTAATTGTTAAGTAATTGTCCGTTTGTTTTTTTTAGATTTAGTGCAGCAATTTTTAATTGAATTAGTGTGTTTAAATAATTGGCTTGAGCCGTTTTAACCGTATTATCAACCGATATAATATCAGTTAATGAGGCAGTATTGTTTTTGTATTCCAGTTGTTTTTGCGTATATAATCTGTTGGCTAATGCTAAATTCTTACTCTGATAATCCAAATCTTTTATATAATGATTGTAGCTATTTGTTGCATTTATCAATTCCATTTGATACGTATTTTTCAGATTTTCTAATGTATTTTGATTTTGCTCTTGTTGAAATTTATTTTTAACCAATTGATTTCTTTTTTTGAGACCATCAAAAACAGGAATCTCGATATTGAGTTGTACTAAATTGGTTGGATTCCATTTGTTGTTGTAACTTTTCAAAAAATTAAATTCTGGGTTGGCTCCACCATATCCAAAAGAACCAATCAAGTTAACTGTTGGCAAATAGCCCGATTTAATAGTTTTGCGTTCCAATTGCAATAATGCACCTGATTGTTTTACAGAATTATATCCTGTTCGTTTATCTTGAACGTTAGAATCTATTTCGGTAATTGGATTGAAAACAATATCTTCTTTTTTAAATTTATCAATACTTATTGGTGTTGTTGGCGACAAACCCATATAGACTTTCAGCAAATTATATAATTGCTGCAAACCATTTAATTGGTTGCTTAAAACAGTTTCTAGATTTACAATGCTAATTCGAAGATTATCAACGTCAGATTTCAAAACAAATCCTTGTGTGAATAATTGGTTGGTCAATTCCAAATTTTTCTGAAGATTTTTGATGTTTGATCGCGTTAAATCGGCTTGCAATTCGTTGATTTGAATATTTAGATAGGTTGCCGTAACATCATAAACCATCATTTCTTGTTGGTCTTTGGTCGATAAAACATTCATTGATTGCGTAAACTTATTGATTTTCAACGCCGCTAAAATTGACGGATTGTAAACCTGCCAAGAAACATCTGCAGAAGCATTGATGTTTTGTGGCACTTGAAATTCTGCGAAAGAATATTGTCCTACAGGACCACCAAACAATTGACTAGAAACCAATGATTTTGGTACATCTATGTAATATTGATAACTGCCTTTTAGTTTGACTTGTGGGTATAAATCGGCTCTTGTCTCTTTAATCTTTGCTTGATTGATTCTTTCGTCAAGTTTTTTATTCTTGAAGTTTTGATTGTTTTTGGTTGCCAGTTCAATACATTTTGAAATACTTAATGTATCGATGGTTTGAGAAAAGACTGGTTTTGTTACTGAAAATAGAAGTAACATTACTAAAATTTTGAACTTGGTGGATGCGTTATTTGTTTTATTCATTTTGCGGTTAAATTTATAATGCAAAAATGCGAACATAAAACAGTTTTTGAATTGACTTTTTAACGCTTAAAGTTGGATAAAACACGCCAAAAAAAGGCTCTAATTTTTTAGATTAGAGCCTTTTTTTGATTATATTTTAATTTTACTTTTTTCTTACAGGAATTGAAATAACAAGTTTAATTTCGTTTGATACCTTTTTAGACATTCCTTCCATTGTGCCAATTTTGTAATCCATTCTGTTAATAGAAAAATTACCTTTGAAAATAGCATTTGAAAAAGTAAATGGTATTGCAATTTCTTTTTGAACTCCGTGCATAATTAGCATTCCGTTTACTAAATATCCAGTTGTAGTTTTTGAAAATTTGCTTGATACAAATTTTATATTTGGATATTTTTCCGCATCAAACCAATCGTTGCCTTTTGCGTGTCGGTTTTTTAACCAATTTCCGGTTGCGATAGATGCTACTTCAATACTCAAATCAAATTTTGATGTTGAAAGATTATTTTCATCAAATGAAATATCGCCATTTATTTTTTCGAAATTTCCTTCTATTTTCGTGCCAGAAAAATTCAAAGCATAACCGTCTTTTATTTGCCAATTAATGGCTTGATTTACTGTAAAAGCAAGCAATAACAATGTTACTCCTGCTAAAATTATTAAATTTACTTTTTTCATTTTTTTAGATATTTTATAGTACAAAATTAGAAGCAAAAAAGATTGCATTGTTGGATTTTTCACGCTTTTAGTTGAATAAAACACGCCTTATTTAGTTTTGAAAGCAGTTTGTTTCCATAATAAAGAATTTACTTAAAATTTGAAAATTTAAGACTAAATATGAAGTTATTATTTTTCACTTTTATAATTTCCACTTTCTAAATCGTCTTTTAAAATTGTTAAAGCATTATTTAAAAGTACTGTTACATTTTTTAGAAGAAATAATTTAATTAATCCACGAGTGATGAAATTTTTTGGAATAATTTTATAAGTCCATTCTATTTTAGTTTGCCCATTACCTAGATCATTAAAAATCCAATTTCCCTCAATTCTTTTTGCTAAAAAGCGCAATTGAGAAGTGAAATTTTTATTTTGTATGAAAATGAACTATGGGGTACAACAGTCAAAAGATTTTCTGATGAAGTTGAACCATCTTCAAAAAAGACTGTTCTCGTTAATCCTGCTTTATTCCATTTTTCAGTTTCATTAGTCTTGACTATTGCTGGCAAGTTTTTGTAACGTTTAAAAATGTGTGATAAATTCACAGGGACAATGTAATTAAAAGCACTGTCAATAGGTGCGTTAATTGTCATTATTATTTTTGTTTCTGGATATTTTCTATTTGTTTGAGAATAAGAAAAACCAACTATACCTATTGTTAATCCGATGGTTACTAAAAATGCTGTCATCTGTTACTTATTTTAAATTTAGAAACAAACTTCTAAATAAAAATTATAAAAACATTTGTCAAATGGCAAAAAATGAATTATTTATTTCTTCGAATTCTACTCAACGAAGATTGAGTAATTCCTAAATAAGAAGCCAATAATGAAAGAGGTATTCGATTAGCGAGGCCTGGAAATTTTTCAAGAAAATTGTTGTATCTAACTTTTGCATCTTCTGCCACCATTGGACCAATGCGGTTTACTTTTTCCATAAATGCTTTTGATGTTATTTGGCTTATAATTTTATCCCAACCAATTATAGTAAGTGACAATTCTTCTAAATCATTCGCAGAAAAAATAATAATTTCACAATTTGTAACTGCTCGAATGTATTCTGAAGATGGGATTTTGGTTGAAAAACTATATAAATCGACTGCAAAATTATTTTCATCTATAAAATATCTTGTAATTTCTTCACCTTTATTATTAAAGTAAGAAACACTCAAAACGCCACTCGTTACGAATCCAACTTGGTTAGCGACTTTTCCTACTTCTGAAAAATAATCGTCTTTTTTTAATGCAATTTCTAATGCTTTACTTTTTACCAAATTAATTTGTTGTTGATTTAATTGCCCAAATTGAAGTAAATAATTTATTAGAGATTCCATTTTTTTTAATTTACAAAGATGTTCGTTACAATTTTTACATTTCACAAATATCAAATACACTGTTGTTATTTTGTATTCCTAAAACTTGCAGGTGCAACGCCAGTGTGTTGCTTAAAAAATCGATTAAAATATGCAGCATCATCAAAACTTAATTGGTAAGCAATTTCTGCAACTGATTGCGTAGTTTCTTTGAGTAAAACTTTTGCTTCCAGCACCAACATTTTTTGAATAAAATCCATTGGTGTTTCGCCAGAGGCTTGTTTCACGCATTTAGTTAAGTGTTTGGTTGTAATGTTTAATAAATCGGCATATTCGGTTAAGGTTCGTTTTGAAAGATAAAACTTGTTGACCAATCTTGTAAATTCTTGGGTGATTCGGTCTGCCGATGTGAGTTTTTTGTTTTCGATACTAATTTTTTCGTATTGCAAACTGCATTCTTTAAGAATTGCAATTAGATACTGACAAATTATCTGTTTTGATGTTTCGTAACTAGAAGAGAAATCTTGATTGATTTTTTCGAAAACTACATTAAAAAAACTAGTCTGTCGTTCAGAAAGGTTAAATATTGAAAGTGCATCTAAATCAAAAAAACGAAATGAGTTTAATAAATTTGAAATTCCCGAAAAGTTATCGATAAATGATTGGTCGAATAATAGATAATATCCTTTAATATCATTGGATAATTCTTTTACAGAAGTTATTTTCCCTGGTGCTATAAAACGTATTTGATTTTTTTCTTGTTGGAAATCGTTGAGATTGTCAGTTACAATATTGAAACCATTTGTAATGAAAATTATTTCATAAAAATTAGTTTTCACACTTTCTTTTGGAAAATTTATGTATTTACTTGCTGCTTCAATTGCAGAAATCACAAAAAAACAATTTGGTTCTTGTGGCGTAATCGCACCAACGTTAAAACCATCCTTTGCCATTAGATTATGGTCAAAATAGTCTTTCACAAAAAGTTGCGGGTTTAGGATTGGAATTTTTTTCAAAGTATCTTAATTAAGAAAAGTCAAAGATAAGATAAAAATTAATTTACTTGTGAAAGTTTTTTTTCAACCATTGCAAACTTATCCCTCAAAACCTGCATATCATCACTGACTTTTTTATCCAATATTTTTGCATAATGTTGTGTAGTTTTAATGTTGGTATGTCCAAGCATTTTACTAACCGTTTCAATGGGAACGCCATTTGTAAGTGTTACAGTAGTTGCAAAAGTATGCCGGGCAATATGAAAGGTTAAATCTTTTTGAATGCCGCAAACGTCTGCAATTTCCTTTAAATAACTATTCATTTTTTGATTACTCAAAACTGGAAGTAATTTATTTTCATTTACACATTGTGGATGTTCTGCATATTTTTGAATTAATTCCTGCGGAATAGGAAGCAAAGGAATTCGCGAAGCGGTTTCTGTTTTTTGACGGTGCGTAAAAATCCATTTTCCGCCATCAATTCCAATACTGATATTTGAAAGCGTTAACTGTTTTACATCAATATATGCCAAGCCAGTAAAGCAAGCAAAAACGAAAATGTCTTTTACTTGATTCAATCTTTCGGTTACAAATACTTTTTCATAAATGGTTTGGATTTCTTCTTGAGATAAAAACTCTCTTTCGACTTCACGGATTTTGGCTTTGTAATTTACGAAAGGATCTTTGTCTAACCAGCCATTAGAAATACTAAGTTTTACGATTTTCTTAAAGTTTTTAATGTACTTGACTGCCGTGTTATTTGCACATTTGCGAACGCTTCGCAAAAAGAATTCATATTCAGTTATAAAAGCGTGGTCAATATCTTTTATATCAATATCAGAAACAGAATATTTCCATTGAATAAATTCGATTGTATGTTTCAAGGAAGTTTTATAACGCTCTAATGTTCCTGGTGCAAATTCTTGGCCAACTAAAGTTTCAACTTTATCGTTATGCTCTTGAAAAATAGGAACCAACATTCTGGCTCTTTGTTCCGTGCCTTGCAATTTGGTTTTTAAACTTGATGCTGTTGCAATGGTTTTGTCTTTCATCAAAGTATGATGTGCATCGTAAACTTGTTGTTCTAATGTTTTCAGATACAAGTTTAAAGATTTTACTTCGTCTGAAGAACCTGAAACCTTTTGGAGTTTGCTCTCCCACTTATCTGGTTGAATGTATCTTTTGGAAGCAATTTCTTTAGGCTTTCCATCAATAGTAATTCTCAAATAAATTGGAGCGGTGCCGTTGGCTTTGATTTTGCTTTTCTTAACAAAGAAAAGTAGGTTGAATGTTTTGTTCATAATGTGGCGACTTTAAGTTTGATAAAATTATACATCTTAAACACTTCCTACAAGATGTTCAAAACGTGAACACCTTATTATACAAGTGTTTCAGTGATTTCTAGTGACCTATTTGGGATTATTCAAATAGGTCACTAAATAGGTCACTGAAAGGATACCATTTAATGAACTTTATTGGTATAGCCAACAAGCAAAAAACGCTGTAAAACATAAGTTTTACAGCGTTTTAGCCTTTTTTGTATTTCTACTGGCGGAGAAAGAGGGATTCGAACCCCCGGACCTGTGACAGTCAACAGTTTTCAAGACTGCCGCATTCGACCGCTCTGCCATTTCTCCAGTTTGAGCG
>JAYWGV010000133.1:0-52952 GCA_043778105.1 Bacteroidota bacterium | reverse complement strand
TTTTTGAACAAGATTTAGCGAAAGCGGAAGTTTTAAGGGATGCGTTTGTAAAAAATCCGCAATTAAATTGGCAAGCATTGTATGACGCTAATCGATCTAATCGCTTAAACGGTAGTAAATTCGTTTTATATGAAGATCGAAATGATGAAAATATTGCTGCATTAACTTTGAATTTAACATCAAAATTATCTGACAATATTCTTTTAAACGCTGGTGCAAACTACTTGGACTCGAAAACCAAAAACTTTAAAAATCTTCTAGATTTGTTGGGGGGCAATAATTTTATTGATATTAATGCCTTCGGAAAAACATTTGATAAGCAACAATCTGATTTAAATAACCCATTGCGAAGAGCGGTAGTAGGCGATAAATATGGCTATAATTATGATATTAACACAACAAAATTAGAAGCATTTACTCAATTCAAATTTGTTTATAAAAAAATAGATTTTTATACAGCTCAATCTTTTACTAGATTGACCTATGAAAGAGAAGGTTTGTATAAAAATGGTTTTTTTCCTGAAAATTCATACGGCAAAAGTGATTTAGTTAATTTCGACAATTTCGGTTTTAAGGCTGGATTGACATATAAAATAAATGGACGTAATTATATAGATTTCAATAGCATTTATATGTCTAAAGCACCAAATTCAAAAGATATTTTCGCTAATGCAAGAGCCAATAACCAAGTTACTGTTGGTGCAATTAACGAAACTATAAAAGGATTTGATTTAAGTTATATTATAAGACTACCAACATTAAAGGCAAGATTTACAGGATATTTTAACGAAACATTAAATTCGACAGATATTAATTTTTATTATTCTGATGGTGGTGGAACAGCAACAGCGGGTGCATTTGTTAACGAAATTGTTACTGGAATTAATAGAAGAAATAAAGGTCTAGAAGCTGGAATAGAATACCAATTAACATCGACATTTAAAATTACCGGTGCTGCAGCTATAGGAGAATTTACTTTTACAAATAGTCCGTTAGTAGATTTGAATGACGACGCAGGTCTTTCAGAATTTCCGACTCAAACTGCAAATTTAGAAGGATACAAACAATCGGGCACTCCACAGAAAGCTTATTCAATTGGACTTGAATACAGAGATCCTAAATTTTGGTGGATAGGTGTCAATGGAAATTATTTAGCCGATAATTACTTAGATATTGCAGCATTGAGTAGAACTCAAGAATTTAAAAATTCAGATAGAAACGAAAACATAATTTTTGATCAAGCCACCGCAGATGAATTTTTGAGTCAACAAAAATTTGATCCAATTAGGTTACTTAATCTTGTAGGCGGAAAATCATGGAGAATTGCTAAAAAATACAATGTTGGATTGTTCGCCAATGTTAATAATGTACTAGACTATAAATACAGAACTGGTGGTTTCGAGCAAGCACGAAGTGCTACTTTTAGAGATATTAAAGAAGATCGAGTTGCAGGAACGGCTGGTTCGTTTGGTCCAAGATATTTTAATGGTTATGGCAGAACCTATTCAGTAAATTTAAGTTTCACTTTTTAATAAGAAAGATTATGAAAAATTATATATTAAAATTTTTAATGATTTGTTTTGGATTGTTTGTAATATTTGGTTGCGTAAGTGAGTCATTTGCGCCGCCGTTAGACGATTGCACTGATCCTGGATTAATTGCGACAAAAACAATTTCAGACATGTATGCCATTGCAATAAATCCATCTGGAACACCAGCTAATTCTCCTGTTTATGTGAATAATGCCGCTACAGATATAATAGAAGGATATGTTGTTTCTAGCGATGAAGGCGGCAACTTTTACCAGTCCATGTATATACAACCATTAGACAAATCGAAAGGTTTTAATATTTCGGTTGATATTAAATCAGCATATATAAAAAAATTACAACCGGGAAAAAAAATATTTTTAAAAATTAATGGACTAGCGTTTGCAAACCCTACTAATTTCGCTTCGGGATTGATTTTTGGTGCTAAGCCAACTGATCGATTTGCGGTTAATCGATTAACAAGTTATGAAAATTTCATTTTTCCAACTTGCGATGTTGTAAATGAAGATTTATTGGTCAATAAAATAACAATAGCAGAAGCCAAAGCAGATGATAAATATTTAAATACTCTAGTAGAATTTGACAATGTTCAATTCTCTAATGATAGCGCTGGCGGTACTTTTGATCCTAATATAAACGACGAGTCTGATGGTAACGCAATCCTAACTGATAACAATGTAGAAATCCCAGTCAGAACAAGTCGTTTCTCGAATTTTTCTGGTTTTGCAACCCCAATATTAAATGGTACAATTCGAGGAGTTTTAACAAAATTTTCAGGGTCATATCAATTAATTTTAAGAACCGAAAGAGATGTTAATATGAAAAACCCTAGAAAACTAACTCCATCAAATCCTTTAGGAGGAAATGCAATAATTTTCAATGATAAATTAAATGAACCTTTTACAAGTTATAGCGTCGCTACCGAAAATTTTCCCACATACGTAAATGACAAATTACTTGGCAATAGATATTGGAATGTTAAAGAATTTTCAAATAATAAATATCTTGATTTAGGTGCTTTTGCTTCTGGAGGTGCTGTTAAATCTTATTTTATGGTTCCAGTAAATTTCACAGCAGCTAATAGTTTTAAATTTAAAAAGAAAGCAAGATTTTTTTTCGGAGCTCCTTTAAAGATATATTACACTAAAACGTCAGATTACGTTCCAGGTTTTCTTAATACTTTACTAATGAAAAATATAACTTCTAAATTTAACTTGGTCTATCCAGAAATTTCCTTATCTGAAAGTAATTTTACAAGTTCTGGTGTCTATAATATTCCAAGTGATTTGCAAGGTGATGGTTATTTTGTCTTCGAATATAACGGAAGTTCAAGTGGCATTACAACCACAATCCAGATTGACGACATCGTAATTAATTAAATTTCATTTCAAACCAATAAAAAACCCTTCCAAAAAATTTAATTTTGAGAAGGGTTTTTTATTACCAAAACTATAAATCTCTACAAAACCAAATTTATAACTTTCCCAGAAACAATAATTACCTTTTTAGGAGCGTTTCCAGCCAATTGAATAATAGTTCGTTCATCTTTCAAGATAATCTCTTCGATTGCAGCAACTGATAAATCTAGAGGTAAAGTAATAGTAAATCGCATTTTTCCGTTAAACGAAACTGGATATTCTTTCTCTGATTCTACCAAATATTTCTCATCACAAATCGGAAATGGTTGCTCTGAAATTCCAACATAGTTTTTCGGAAGTTCATTCTCCCCTCCTTCGGAGGGGTTGGGTGAGGATAATTGTTTCCATAATTCCTCAGCAATATGTGGTGCATAAGGCGAAATTAAAATCGCTAATGGTTCAAGAATTGCTCGTTCGTGACAATTTTGAGTTTGCAATTCGTTCACGCAAATCATAAACTGCGAAACCGATGTATTGAATGAGAAATTCTCGATATCTTCTGTGCATTTTTTGATGGTTTTGTGTAATGATTTTAAACTTTCTTTTGATGGTTCGTTATTAGTTACAATCAAACCATTTTCATCGTGATAAAGTCGCCATAATTTCTTTAAAAACCCAAAAACTCCGGATATTCCAGCGGTATTCCAAGGTTTAGATTGCTCGAGTGGACCAAGAAACATTTCGTACAAACGTAAGGTATCGGCACCATATTCCTCGCAAATCGTGTCTGGCGTTACAACGTTGTACTTGGATTTTGACATTTTTTCGACTTCTCGAGAAACATAAAAAGTTTTATTATCCAAAGTTAAAAATTTTGAATCCTTATATTGAAAATCATTTAATTCAAGTTGATTAATATCTAATTCATTTTTAATATTCACATACCCAACTGGTATATGAGTTTTATATATTTGTAAAGTGGAAGTATTAATCATTACTTTGTTGATAATGTTAAATTCAATTAAGTCATCAATTAATGGTTCAGTCAAAATATCAATAATGTTACTTCTTAGGTCTTCTCTATTTTTTTCAATTTCTGTTTGAGGATTTGTATTCGAAATTCTTAAACTTTCCATTAAATCTTCTGAAATATATATATCTTTTATAAGAGCATATTTTTCTTGAAGAGTTTTTAAATTAGTAAGTTCATTATCAGTAAACATTGAATTTTTTAAATCTTTCATATCAAGTTTTTGAGCCAAAACAAATCCTACTCGATGAACAAATGCACTCTCACCCAAAATCATTCCTTGATTAATCAATTTTTTGAAAGGTTCTTCGGTTGGTGCATAACCTTTGTCTTTCAAAAATTTGTTCCAAAAACGAGAATACAATAAATGTCCTGTGGCGTGTTCGCTTCCGCCAATGTACAAATCGACACTTTCCCAATATTTTATAGCTTCTTGGCTGGCAAATTCGTTTTCGTTTTTAGCATCCATATAACGCAACCAATACCAAGAAGAACCAGCCCAACCTGGCATGGTGTTTAGTTCCAAGCCCCCTCCGCCCCCAAAGGGGGAACTTTCCCAAACTTCTTTAGAAACTATTCCGCCTCCCCCTTCGGGGGTCGGGGGGCTCCAGTACCATTCTTTTGCGTTTGCTAATGGCGGTTGCCCATCTTCGGTTGGCAAATATTTCTCGACTTCGGGAAGTTTTATTGGTAAATGTTTAGTGTCAATCATTTGTGGTAAGCCATTCACATAATAAACTGGGAAAGGTTCGCCCCAATATCTTTGGCGTGAAAAAACCGCATCACGCAAACGATAATTGGTTTTTCCCGAACCTTGACCAATTTCTTCAAGTTCTTCAATGACTTTTTTGGTGGCTTGTTTGTAATTCAATCCATTCAAAAAATCAGAATCTTGCAAAACAAATCCTTCTTTAGAAGTAAAAGCTTCAACCTCCCCCAAACCCTCCGAAGGAGGGGAGTTAGGAATAGCGAAAATATTTTTGATTGCTGGCATTCCGTTTTGACCTTTAAAGAAATTCGCAAAAGCATAATCTCGCTCATCGCCACAAGGCACTGCCATAACCGCTCCTGTTCCGTATCCAGCAAGAACATAATCGCCTATCCAAATCGGAATTGGCTCTTTCGTAAATGGATGTTCAGCATAAGCACCTGTAAAAACGCCCGAAATGGTTTTTACATCTGCCATTCGTTCGCGTTCTGATCGTTTTGCAGTTTTTTCGATATAAGCTTCAACAGCTTGTTTTTGTCCTGATGTTGTAATTTGAGCAACCAATTCGTGTTCTGGAGCCAAAGTCATAAACGTTACTCCGAAAATGGTGTCGGGTCTTGTTGTGAAAACTTCAATCCCCACCCCAGCCCTCCCCGAAGGAGAGGGAGCAGAAATGGAATTTGTTTGTTCAAATTCTTTTGATGAATTTCTTGATCGTAATTCTTCTACAATTTTATTTAAAACCTCCGAAATTTTGAACTTTACTTCTTCGTTGTTAAACCGAATTACTTTAAACAAGTGTTTTTGTTCTAATTCTAAAGTTCTATTTTCATCTAACTCTTTTTGTTCCGTAGAATTATGGTAACCACCATCAACCTCAATAATCAATTTTTTATCTAGACAAACAAAATCTACAATGTAATTGCCAATTAAATGTTGTCTTCTAAATTTAGAATCTAATTTTTGTCCACGCAGTTCATTCCATAAAATTGCTTCTTCAAGAGTTGGTTCTTTTCTCATAGATTTTGCATTTTGCAATAAAATTGATGCATTTTGAGAATTGCCAGTCATATAACCAAATTCTTTTTTAGAATTTTTGGTTCCTCCCCCTTCGGGGGAGGCTATGAGGGGGAACTTTACCATCGCCCCAACGCTTTTCCCAATCCAATTGCGTTGCGATTCTTTGATACTTTCTGACCAATCAATAGTATCCAAACCTTGCAAGAGCCTTTCGGCATAAGCAGAAATTCGCATTGACCATTGTGTCATTTTCTTGCGAACAACTTGATGTCCACCACGTTCGGAAACGCCGTTAACAATTTCGTCATTTGCTAAAACCGTTCCTAAACCTGGACACCAATTGACTTCGGTTTCTGCAAGATAAGTCAATCTGTATTGTAATAATATTTTTTGTTTTTCATCTGATGAAAAAGCATCCCAATCTGATGCTGAAAACGGAATAATATTATCGTCGCAAACTGCTTTAATATTAGAATTTCCTGTTTTTTCGAATTCGGAAACCAATGTAGATACATCCTCTGCTTTATCCGAATTTTTATTGTACCACGAGTTGAATAATTGAATGAAAATCCATTGTGTGTGTTTGTAATAATCTGCGTTTGAGGTGCGAACTTCTCGATCCCAATCGAACGAAAAGCCAATTTTGTCTAGTTGTTGGCGGTAGCGTGCAATGTTTTCTTTGGTGGTTTTATCTGGATGTTGACCAGTTTGTATAGCATATTGTTCGGCTGGAAGTCCAAAACTGTCGTAACCTTGCGGATGCAAAACATTGAAACCCTTGTGGCGTTTGTATCTTGCAACAATATCCGATGCAATGTAACCTAACGGATGTCCAACGTGTAAACCTGCGCCCGATGGATACGGGAACATATCCAAAACGTAGTATTTTGGTTTTTCCGATGTGTTGCTGGCAGCAAATGGTTTATTTTCTGCCCAGTATTTTTGCCAATTGGCTTCGATTTCTATTGGATTGTATTTCATAATAATTATAATTTGCCACAAAGGCTCAAAGTCACAAAGTTTATTTTATTAATGCCAAATCTATAAGGTTTTGGAAACCTTATAGGTTTTTTTTTTGAATATTTCCTAAAATGCCAAAATCATTGCCAAATAACCCCGATTAAAGGGAAAATCCTTTTTTCAATTGCCACGGATTTAAATCCGTGGTAATTGAAAAAAGATTGGAATGAAAAGCGGGAAATGCCATTATTGAAAATGCGCCAAACATTCGTTCCTAATTAATTCGGCACAATAAACCAATTCCTACTGATTCATCATTAATTATTGGATAACCTATAAAGCCGATTTTTTCATTGTTTTTATTGTCAAATTTAAAAGGACACCAATAGTGAACAATTAGTCCAATTGACATTCCAATTCCCGCTCCAGTTGCAACATCGCCAGACCAATGGCGGTTATTGGCAACTCGCAATGCTCCTGTTGCTGCAGCAAATAAAAACCCAGAACTTGCGTACCAAATGTTACTTTTTCGATATTCTAAAAATAATAAAGTAGCATTGTTAAAAGCTGTTGCGGTATGTCCCGACGGAAATGAATTATTCGCAGAACCATCTGGACGCAAGTCATTTGCAGATTTTTTTGCTATAAATGTAACGCCACCAACCAATAAATTTGATACTGCAAGGTTTGCTATCATTTGTTTGTAACCATGATTGGATTGAAAACCCAATAAATTACCTGTTAACATTTGCGCAACAGGAACAAACTGAGTATAATCGTCAATTTTGGTATGAAAATCTCTTCCAAATGTTGTTTTTGATTCATTTTGTAATTTTTTTTGAATTGGGTTCGACTTTAAAATAAATCCTGTAGTTATTAACGCTGCTGGAACTATAAAACATTTGTAATCTAGCTTTTCTTCTTTTTTAACTAACGTGTCTTGAGCCAATAAATTATTAGCTGTTGCAAATGCTAGAAAAATTGCTAAAAGTTTTTTCATATTAATAAGGTTTCTTACCTTGTAGTATCAAAGACAAGAATTTATTTTTTTGGTTATTATAATATACCTATTTTATAATCATAAAATGATTTATTGATAAAAACTTAGAAATTTTGTGTCTTCGTGGCAAATAACTAAAATTTTAAAGTTGCACCAACCATATTATAATCATTATTTCTTGATGCCGAAAAATTCAATGAATATTTTTTAATAGTTCCATCGTCATTTTTTGTTTCTGTAAAGTGGTTTTTGGCGATCGTTTTTCCGACAAAATACCCCATTAAAATCGCCAACGGATAATCAGAAACCCAATGCACTTCGCTTTGCGTCATCTGGAAACACATTCCGGCGATTAATGTGTAACCAACAGGTTTTATCCATTTGTATTCAGGATAATTCGTCGTAATTACTGTCAATCCAGCCATAATTGTCGTTAAATGTCCCGATGGAACCGCATCATAACTTGGTGTATTGTTAGCATAAGCATCAAAACTAGGAAAAGGATTCCAATCGCCACCAGAATTTCCGTTTTTTATAGCTATAAATGGACTTTCTCGACCTGTAATTCGCTTAATTGTTTGAACATAAATGCCCGAAACCAACAAACTTTCCATTAATCCAGAAGCTGTTGCTTGCGCACGATAATCTTTTTCGAGCAATCCATAGCTTAATAAACCTGCGCTCAATAAAATAACAGTTGTGCCATTTCCTATTAAATAAAATCCAGCGCCAATGTTTTGCGGAATATTGGTCAAAGGTCCAAATTTTCCATATTTATTGCTTGAACTTAAACCTTGCCTTTCGGCAAATGCACGAGATTGGTCTGTAATTCGTTGATCAAGTGGCACTAATAATGCTGTCGATGCAATTGCGCCACCCAAATAATATGCATGATCTTTTGCTACAAAATCTTTGCTCGTTGCAATAAAATCTTTTGGAACATTGGTTACCATTTCCCAAAACTTAGTTTTTCGATAAGTTCTTGAATTTCCATTATCGAAATTATATGTTTGCGCTGTTTTCTCGATTATTAATGGCAATTTGGTTTTTATGCTGTCAATTATTTGCGCTTCCGCAGATGCGAAAAACACCAAAAGCATTAAAACTGTAACCTTTTTCATAAACCTAAGTCTTTATTTTAAGAAAATTTATTGGCAAAAATACATTTATTGTACGAAAATCGAAACTTTGAACGTTATTTAAGTTTATATAATGAAATACTTTATTATTTTTACACCATAATTTAACAAATCATGAGTTCTTCATACGACAATTTTCAAAAACGCAGATTACTTTCTTCTTATTTTTCGGTGGTTTTAAGCGTTTTTCTAGTGCTTTTTTTGCTTGGCATGTTGGGCATATTTGTAATAAATTCCAAAAGATTGTCCAACGATTTCAAGGAAGAAATTGTAATGACAGTGTTTTTTAAAGCCGAAGCCAATGACAGCATCTTAAAATCGTTTGGTGATGAATTAAAAACATCTCGGTTCACAAAAAGTTTTGCTTATGTGTCAAAAGATGATGCTGCCAAGCAACACAAAGACATTATTGGCGACGATTTCATGAAGTTTTTGGGCGAAAATCCTCTGCAAAATTCTTATGATATTCATTTGAAAGCCGATTATGTCGAGAAATCAAAAGTCAATAGCATAGAAAATAAATTGCGAGAAAATCCAATGGTTGCCGATATTGTTTATGATAAACAATTAATTAATTTGGTTAACGATAACGTTAAAAACGTAAGTTTCTGGATATTGCTAATTAGCGGATTATTGACTGTAATTGCCGTTTTATTGATTAATAGTTCTTTAAGATTGTCAATTCATTCTAATAGATTTATCATAAAAACAATGCAAATGGTTGGCGCAACTAAAGCTTTTATTAGAAAACCATTTGTTTTGCGAAGCATCAAACTTGGATTAATGGGCTCAGCATTTGCTATTTTAGCATTGGTCGGAGTTTTAATTTATCTTGAAACAACATATCCAGGATTAGGAATTTTGAAAGACCAATTAATGACTGGGTTAGTATTACTAGCAGTTTTAGTAACCGGAGTTTTAATAACTTGGATCAGTACTTATTTCGCAACACAACGATTTTTGAATTTACGAACTGATGATTTGTATTAGAGAAAAATTAGATTTTAGATATTAAATTTTAAATTTAGAAGTGGATAAAATGAAACAAGAAAATAACCCAAAACCAGATTTTCTCTTCAACGACATAAATTACAAATTTCTATTAATAGGAATTGCAGTAATTGCTCTTGGTTTTATATTAATGATGGGTGGCGGAAGCGACGACCCAAAAGTTTTTAACGAAGCCGAATTATTTAGTTTCACAAGAATTCGAATTGCTCCAACAACTGTTTTAATAGGTTTTGGTATAACTATTTATTCGATATTTAAAAGCCCCCTAACCCCCAAAGGGGGAACTTCAGAGATTCTAAATAAAAAGTAGATTTTAGAATTTTGGATTTCAGTTGTACTTTTGAAATCTGAAATCTGAAATCTAAAATCTAAAATTAAATGAACACATTACAAGCCATAATCCTTGCAATTATTGAAGGAATTACCGAGTTTTTGCCAGTTTCGTCAACTGGACATATGATAATTGCCAGTTCATTTTTTGGAATTGCCAAAGACGATTTCACCAAACTTTTCACGATTGTAATTCAGCTTGGAGCGATTTTATCTGTTGTGATTCTTTATTTTAAAAGGTTTTTTCAAACATTAGATTTTTATTTTAAATTATTAGTAGCATTTATTCCAGCTGTTGTTTTAGGATTATTGCTTGGCGATTACATCGATACTTTGCTTGAAAACCCAGTTACGGTTGCGGTTTCACTTTTAATTGGTGGAATAATTTTACTGAAAGTTGATGATTGGTTCAATAAAATTGAAAATTCTGAAACTGAAAAACCAATTACTTATTTTCAAGCATTTAAAATCGGAATGTTTCAATGTTTAGCTATGGTTCCAGGCGTTTCACGAAGCGGCGCTAGTATTGTTGGCGGCATGTCACAAGGATTATCAAGAACTTCGGCAGCAGAATTTTCATTTTTCTTAGCGGTTCCAACAATGTTGGGCGCAACTGCCAAAAAATGTTATGATTATTACAAAGATGGATTCGTTTTATCATCAGACCAAATTAATTTATTGATAATTGGTAATATTGTGGCATTTGCAGTAGCATTATTAGCTATAAAATCATTCATTGGATTTTTGACAAAAAACGGATTCAAAATTTTTGGATATTATAGAATTGTTGCTGGAATTATTCTTTTACTGATTCATTTTTTTATTCAAAAACTAACAATAATTTAATGTTGACTATTGAACAATACCAAGAAGGTCAAGTTTTATTGATTGATAAACCGCTAAATTGGACATCGTTTCAAGCGGTTAATAAAATTAAATATGCCTTAACCAACCATGTTGGATTGCCTAAAAAATTCAAGATTGGTCACGCTGGAACTTTAGATCCATTAGCAACAGGACTTTTACTTATTTGCACAGGAAAATTCACCAAAAGAATTGCAGAATTTCAAAGTCAGGCAAAAGAATATACTGGAACTTTTTTTATCGGTGCAACTACGCCTTCGTATGATTTAGAAACCGAAATCGATTTTGCTTTTCCTACCATTCATATAAATAATGATTTAATTTATGAAACAGTAAAACAATTTTTAGGCGAAATTGACCAAATACCACCCATTTTTTCTGCAATAAAAAAAGATGGCGTTCGACTTTATGAACACGCACGAGCTGGAGAAATTGTCGAGATTGCATCGAGGAAAACTACAATATACGAATTCGAAATTACAAGAATCGAACTTCCAGAAATTGATTTCAGAATAAAATGTAGCAAAGGAACTTATATTCGATCAATAGCATTCGATTTTGGAAAAGCAATGAATTCTGGTTCGCATTTAATTGCTTTGCGACGCACTAAAATTGGCGATTTTGATGTTGAAAATGGAGTTGGAGTTGAGGTATTTGTAGAAAACTTAAAATAATTTTTTTATTTTAGGTTTATTTCTTTGTCTCATCGTGCGCAGTCGAGATGTTATAATTTTTTATCAAATGATGACTTTTATCTAACAATTACTCCATCGACAAACAAAATTGGAACTTCTTCGACATAATCTGGAGTTATGGAATTGGCTTTGAAAATGAATTTTCGATCATACAAAGTTTCGCCAATAAAAAAAGTAACCATAAACTCGTTATTCAAAGTCAAAACGTTGTCATAAAACATTTCGATTTTTCTAACAGAAACTGGTTCTATTTCAATAAAAGCATGTCGTAAAAGTGAAGTTTTTTTCATTTCGCCATCGATAGTGCCAAATGCTTTTGAAACAACCATAACGCCATCAAGTTTAAAATCGGAATCGTTGACTAAGTAAGCAAACCAAACTTTTTCCATAAAATCGTCGCTCCATTCTTGAACTGCAGCTAGAAAAACGTTTTCTACAATTGGAATTATGATGTCTTTTTTCATGATTTTAGACTTTTAGATGCTAGATTTAAAGATTTTAGACTGTAACAGATTTGATTTTTTGAAAATAAATTTTTAATCGTAGTGATTTGCCCTAGCCCAGATAGCAATGGAAATCCTTTTGAAAATAATTGCTGTTTTTTCTTATCGTTGCAGAACGACCAAAGGAAGTTCCTGCAATGATTTAGAAAAAAAGCAATTATTGAGAAAGATTGAAATGAATAGCTGGAATAGCTTCAAATCATATTGATGATTTAAATTGCTCTAAAAACCGAACGTCATTTTCATAAAACATTCTGATATCGCCAATTTGATAAAGTAACATTGCAATGCGTTCGATGCCCATTCCGAATGCAAAACCATTGTATTCATCTGGGTTTATTCCACAATTTTTCAAGACATTTGGGTCAATCATACCGCAGCCCATTATTTCTAACCAACCAGTTCCTTTTGTAATTCGATAATCGGTTTCGGTTTTTAAACCCCAATAAATATCTACTTCGGCGCTTGGCTCGGTAAAAGGGAAATAACTTGGTCTTAGTCGAATTTTCGATTTTCCGAACATTTCTTTAGTGAAATACAACAATGTTTGCTTTAAATCGGCAAACGAAACGTCTTTGTCTATATACAAACCTTCGACTTGGTGAAAAATGCAATGCGAACGGCTAGAAACGGCTTCGTTACGGAAAACGCGACCTGGCGAAATGGTTCGAATTGGCGGTTTGTTGTTTTCCATATAGCGAACTTGCACCGATGATGTGTGCGTTCGTAACAAGATATCTGGATTGGTTTGAATAAAAAAAGTATCTTGCATGTCGCGTGCCGGATGATATTCTGGCAAGTTCAATGCGGTGAAATTGTGCCAATCGTCTTCGATTTCTGGTCCTTCGGAAACATTGAATCCAACGCTCGAAAATATATCAATAATTTGATTTTTTACTAACGAAATTGGGTGACGAGAACCAATAGTTAACGGCTCTGATGGTCGTGTTAAATCTCCATAAAACCCTTTAATTTCTTCTTTGCTTTCTAATGCTTCTTGAATCGTTTTTACTTTTTCTTCGGCAATTGTTTTTAGCAAATTTATAACTTGTCCAAATTCTTTTTTATGTTCGTTGGGTACATTTTTAAATTCGGCAAAAACTTCTTTTAAAAGTCCTTTGCTGCCTAGGAATTTAATTCTAAATGCTTCAAGTTTTTCTTTATTATTAGTCGAAAAATCTTTGGCTTCGGCTATGTATTCTTTAATTCTGTTTGTCATTTTATAATAAATAGGATTGCAAAAATAAGAAAAAGTTTTCAGTCTCAGTCACAGTTTTTCAGATGTTTGGTTCTGATAACTGCGACTGCGACTGAAAAACTATTCCAAAACTTCTTTTTCTAGAAAATAATTCACAATTGCTTCTTTCATTAAAACTGATTGTTCACCTGCTTTTAATGCTGGCAACTCTTCTTTTACAATATAATGTGGCCAACCTTCAGAATCGTAATATTCGAATTCGTAAAAGCCATAAGGCTCTAATAATCTGCAAATTGCAATGTGCATTAAGTCTAGTTTGTGGTCTTTTTTGAATTCTTTATGCACTTTTCCGAGTTCTTGAACGCCAATTAAATAAATTATGGCATCTAAATCAAGATCTTCGCCTTGCGAAAATTGATTGGACAATATTTGAACGAGGTTTTCCCAACGTTCCTTGAGTTGTATATCTCTGGACATTTGATTTTAGAATGTAGATTAACGATTTTAGATTTTAGATTTGTGATGGTTCTAAAATAATTTACGCAAATATAAACATATATAATTTGATGTTTTTGAATAAATTCTAAAAATTAAATTGAATTAATTATATTGATTGTTTATAGAATATTAAAAAATTGTATTTGTTTTATGGCTTTAATTTTTTAAACAATAATGATTTTGTTTGATTTAAATAGTATCTAACATTTAATTTTTAAAAGTAATACAGACATTAAATCGCTGAAATTCAAATTTTAACGATTAAAAGTTTAATAATAATTATTTTTAAAAATATTTAACATTAATCATTTTTGTATTGAATATTAGATTACATTTGCATTAATATTAATTATTTATTACAATTACAATGCGCACAGGAACAGTAAAATTTTTTAATGAATCTAAAGGTTATGGATTTATTACAGACGAAGAAACAGGAAAAGACATCTTCGTTCACGCTTCAGGAATTAAATCTGAAGAATTAAGAGAAGGAGATAGAGTTTCTTACGAAGAAGAAGAAGGAAGAAAAGGTAAAGTTGCTGCTCAAGTAGTTGCTTTAGAAGACTAAAATATATATATTTAAGTTGCCTAAAATGTTTAAGACCTCAAGAATTTCTTGAGGTTTTTTGTTTTATATAAATTAAATTATTAACAGTTTTTGTATTTGATATTTGTTTTCCCAAATTTTTTACTTTTATTTGTATTGAATTAATTTAAAAATAAAACAAAATGAAAAAAATAATTACTTTATTAATGTTAGCATCGGTATTTTTGATAAATGCTCAGGCTTTTAAAGGAAAAGGCGATGTTAAAGCACAAGTTGGTGCAACTTTTCAAAAAGGAGCTAACGGAATTCAAGTTTCTGGCGACTTCGGAATTGGCGAAAACATGTCTTATGGTTTTGTTGGATCTTATTTATTGGGATTTTCTGGCGGTGCAACAGATGTTGCATTTAAAGACCGTGCAGATATTAAAGCAAGATTTAATGCAAATATTGGTAAAGTTTTAACTTTGGGCGACGAAGTTGATATCTATCCTGGTTTAAATTTAGGCACAAAAGCCTTTGGTGCTCATTTAGGTGGAAGATATTTCTTCTCTGATGGTTTTGGTTTATTCACAGAACTTGGTTTTCCAATTGCATCTTATGAAAGTTCAAATAATGGAGGATTTAACGATCAATTTGTGTTTGTTTTTGGCGCTTCTTTCAATTTGTAAATCTTTTTCTTAATAATAAAAAAGCCGATTTGAAAACTTTCAAATCGGCTTTTTTTTGTGGATCATATTATTAATTTGAGCAAAAATTCTAGCGCATACAATCTCAAATTCTAATGTCTCAAATTCTAGCATCTTAAAGTCTGGCGTCCAAAGTCTATTAGTCTAAAACCTATTCCAAATCAAACTTAATTCCTTGTGCCAATGGCAAACTTGTTGTATAATTGATTGTATTTGTTTGTCTTCTCATATAAATTTTCCAAGCATCAGATCCAGACTCACGTCCACCACCCGTTTCTTTTTCGCCACCAAATGCGCCACCAATTTCTGCTCCAGATGTTCCGATGTTTACATTTGCAATTCCACAATCTGATCCTTGAACTGATAAGAAAAGCTCTGCTTCACGCAAATTATTGGTCATAATTGCCGATGATAAACCTTGTGCTACTCCGTTTTGTGATTCTAATGCATTTTCGACACTTCCTGAATATTTCAATAAATATAAAACTGGTGCAAATGTTTCGTGTTGCACGATTTCGAATTCGTTTTTAGCTTCAGCAATTGCTGGTTTTACATAGCAACCACTTTCGTAACCTTCGCCAGAAAGTACGCCACCTGCAACTAATATTTTTCCGCCTTCAGCAACAACTTTGGTTAATGCATTTTTGTACATTTCGACTGCGTGAACATCAATCAATGGTCCAACATGATTTTTTTCGTCAAGCGGATTTCCTATTTTTAATTGTCCATAAGCCGAAACTACAGCATCTTTAACTTTATCATAAATACTTTCGTGAATAATTAATCTTCTTGTTGAGGTACAACGTTGTCCAGCTGTTCCAACTGCTCCAAAAACTGCACCAATAACTGTCATTTTTATATCTGCATCTGGTGTCACAATAATAGCATTGTTTCCACCTAATTCTAATAACGACTTTCCTAAACGACCAGCAACAGCTTGTGCAACAATTTTACCCATTCTAGTTGAACCAGTAGCAGAAATTAATGGAACTCGTTTGTCATTGGTCATTAATTCGCCAATTTTGTAATCGCCGTTAATTAAACACGAAATTCCTTCTGGAAGATTATTTTCTTTGATGACTTCGGCAATAATGTTTTGACAAGCAATGCCGCAAAGTGGTGTTTTTTCTGATGGTTTCCAAACACAAACATCTCCACAAATCCACGCCAATGCTGTATTCCATGCCCAAACTGCAACAGGAAAATTAAACGCCGAAATAATTCCAACAATTCCCATTGGGTGATATTGTTCATACATTCTGTGTCCAGGTCTTTCAGAATGCATTGTTAATCCGTGCAATTGTCTAGAAAGACCTACTGCAAAATCGCAAATATCTATCATTTCTTGAACTTCGCCATAACCTTCTTGTAAAGATTTCCCCATTTCATAAGAAACCAATTTACCTAAAGCTTCTTTATTTTTACGAAGTTTTTCGCCAAACTGACGCACAATTTCTCCGCGTTGTGGCGCAGGCATTACTCTAAAAGTTTTGAATGCTTCGGTTGCTGATTGCATTACTTTCTCGTAATCTTCTGGCGTTGATGTTTTTACTGATGCGATTAGTTTTCCATCGACTGGCGAGTAACTTTCAAGAATTTCTCCGTTCGAAAAATTATTTAGTCCTGTTGATGTTCCTAAATTTATTTCAGAAATTCCGAGTTGTTTAAAAGCTTCGGTCATTCCGAATTGTTGTGCTATTGTTGACATTTTTAATTAGTTAGAATTGTTTTTGCAAATGTATTGATATAAACTAGAATTGGCAATTGTTTTTTCATTTGATGTAAATCATAAAAAAAAGATTTACTAAATAAATTAAATCTATAATATAAATAAATCATGTAACTTTTAATATACAAAAAAATAGTTTTTGGTATATTTTGAATATAAAAAGTTACAATAAATTAATAACTCATTTCCACAATTTCTTTGACTTTTTCTGGAGTAATATTTTGTTTTTCGCCCAATGCTAACCATTT
Source organism: Bacteroidota bacterium (assembly GCA_043778105.1). Classification (GTDB taxonomy): domain Bacteria; phylum Bacteroidota; class Bacteroidia; order Flavobacteriales; family Flavobacteriaceae; genus Flavobacterium. Next base: position 35,877 of record JAYWGV010000133.1, on the reverse strand, counting down.
TCTGTCTTCAAAACGCTTAACAATAAAATCGGCTGTTGCAGAATAATCGTCGGTAAATTCAGATATTTTAGATTCCATTCCCATTTTATGAAAGAATTCTATTGTTTTTTCGATGGCTTTATTAGCTTTTTCATCAATTGATTCGCCTTGAATATTGAATATTCGTTCGCCATATTGCGCCAATTTTTCTTTTTTGGTTTCGAACATTACTTTATATAAATTCGGAGCAATAATTGCCAATGTTCTTGCATGATCAATGTCGTATAAAGCTGTTAATTCGTGACCAATCATGTGCGTCGCCCAATCACTTGGAACACCTTTTTGAATTAAACCATTCAAAGCCATTGTTGCGCTCCACATAAAATTGGACGCTAATTTATAATCGGTTGGATTTTCGACAACACTTGGACCAATTTCTACTAATGTTTGCAGAATACTTTCGGCAATTCGATCTTGTAAAATCGCATCATGCGGATAAGTTAAATATTGTTCCATAACGTGCGTAAAAGCATCGACAACACCGTTTTGTAATTGTCTTTTTGGTAAAGAAGCAATGACTGTTGGGTCACAAATTGAGAATTTTGGAAACAATGCGCTACCGCCAAGTACCAGTTTTTCTTTTGTTGCATCGATTGTAACAACCGAACCAGAATTCATTTCGGAACCAGTTGCAGGCAAAGTCAAAACTACTCCAAACGGAATCATTTTAGTTAAATCGGTAAACAAAATTCGCTTTTTAAGAATATCAACCGGATCACCGTCATAATTGGTTGCTCCAGAAAGAAATTTCACACCGTCGATAACGCTTCCGCCGCCAACCGCAAGCATGAAAGTGATATTTTCTTTTTTGATAATTTCGACAGCTTTCATTAAAGTTTCGAATCTTGGGTTGGGTTCGACACCGCCAAATTCAATTATTTCGAAACCTTCAAGATTTTTGATAACTTGCTCGTGAACACCGTTTTTAAAAATGCTGCCTCCACCATAAACCAAAAGAATTTTTGATTTTGCTGGAACTAATGTTGATAGTTTTTGCATTTGGTCTTTGCCAAAAACATAATTTGTCGGATTGTATAATTCGAAATTTAGCATGAGTTGATTTGTATAAAATTAAAAATGAATAAAAATAAGTTATAAATAAAATTAATTGTAAATTCTGATAGTTTTATCTAAAATTTCAATTCTATAGGCTTTCATTGGAAATTTTTCACCGTTTGACAAACCTGTGTAAAGACTGTATTTTTTTGAGTCGCAAGGACAAGTTGCACTTATTTGTGACAAAGTCATTGTTGAACAATCGGTTAATTGCTGGTTTGGACAAGCAGCATCATAAGCCAAAAAACCGCTACCAGTGTTAAATAAAAAAACGCCACGAACACCAACACCTGGCGCATTTATAAAAACTGAGTTTCCTGCAAATTCTAGATTATTATAATCTGGCAAATTCAAGTTTACATCAAATGAAAAAGTATAATTTGGCAGGAATGAATTATTATTAACGACCGTGTTTTTATCGCAAGAAAAACAAAATATGACAATTAAAAACAAAATATATTTCATAAAAAATCAATTAAAAACATCTAAACAAAATTAATTTATTTAAATTTGAAATAATTATTATTAACATTTAATTAGTCAATAAAAAAAAATTAATATCTTTGTAAAAGAAATCCCAACACGTGTGGGATTTTTTCTATTTTATAACAACGAGAATTATGAGCGCAGTATCTTATTACACAGCAGAAGGATTAAAAAAATTACGAGACGAATTGGATCATTTGAAAGGAGTGATGCGTCCAAAAGCATCGGCCGATATTGCAGAAGCACGAGACAAAGGCGATTTGTCAGAAAATGCAGAATATGATGCTGCTAAAGAAGCACAAGGCATGCTTGAAATGAGAATTGCCAAACTCGAAGAAGTGCATTCTAACGCAAGATTAATCGACGAATCGACTTTGGATTTTTCGAAAGCATTGGTTTTATCTAATGTCAAAATAAAAAATCAGGCAAACGGAATGGAAATGAAATATTTGCTAGTTGCTGAAAGCGAAGCCGATTTAAAAACTGGAAAAATTTCAGTAACTTCGCCAATTGGCAAAGGGTTATTAGGCAAATCGGTTGGCGATATTGCAGAAATTACTGTTCCAAATGGCGTTTTAAAATTTGATATTTTAGAAATTTGGAGAGATTAATATTTTGTTAGCAGTTTTCAGGCTGCAGTATTCAGTTGACAGTGTTCAGATTGCAGAATTCTAATTAATAATTTTTCAAATGACAGTTTTTTCTAAAATAATAAACGGCGAAATCCCGTGTTATAAAATTGCCGAAACAGATGATTTTTTGGCTTTTCTCGATGTAAATCCAAATGCAATTGGTCATACATTGTGCATACCAAAACAAGAAATCAATAAATTATTCGACATCGAAGACGATTTATATATTGGTTTAATGTTATTTGCTAAGAAAATCGCAATTTCATTAGAAAAATCTGTTTCTTGCAAAAGAATCGGCGTGGCAGCAATTGGTCTAGAAGTGCCTCATGCTCACATTCACCTGATTCCGTTAAACGAAATGGATGAAATGCGTTTTCAAAACAAAGTATCATTAAGCAAAGAAGAATTTGAAGCTTTGGCAATTAAAATCCAATCTAATCTTGTAAATTAGTATTTTTTTCAGAACATTTAAAAATTATCATGGCAGTTAAAATAAAATCGACATCTGGAAAAAAGTTACCGCAAAACAACAGCTTAAAATCAAAAATATTTAGATTTCTAAAAAAAGCTGTATTGTATTTTTTTGCAATTTCAATTTTGTTGGTAATTGTTTATAAATTTGTTCCTGTACCATTTACTCCATTAATGATTACACGTGCAATCGAACAGAAACTCGACGGCAAAGAAATGAAATGCAGCCATGATTGGGTTTCATTAGATCAAATTTCGCCAAATCTCCAAAAAGCAGTAATTGCTAGCGAAGATGGCACTTTTATGCAGCACCATGGTTTCGATTTTACAGCAATGCAAAAAGCTTTTAAAAGTAATAATAAAGGCAAAAAAATAAAAGGTGGCAGCACAATTAGTCAACAAACTGCCAAAAATGTTTTCTTGTGGCAGGGACGAAGTTACATTCGTAAAATTTTCGAAGCTTATTTTACGTTTTTAATAGAATTCATTTGGGGTAAAGAACGCATTTTAGAAGTTTACTTGAATTCTATTGAAATGGGCAATGGTGTTTATGGCGCTCAAGCAGCTTCGATCCATTGGTACAAGAAAGATGCAATAAACTTATCGGTGCAACAAGCTGCAGGAATAGCGGCAATTTTGCCAAATCCTAGAAAATATAAAGCAACCGACTCGTCTTCATACATTAATCGTCGAAAAGCTAAGATTGCTAAGCTGATAAAATATGTTGGAAAATTAGAGTTTTAAGTTTTATTCAACAATTGTTTCTTCCTTTTCAATCGCATCTTCATAATCTGGATAAAGAAATTTATTGTATGGAAATCTAGAAATATGAATTTGTCTTACAGCTTCATAAACTCTAGCCCGAAATTCTTCGAAATTTTCTTTTTCGGTTGCCGATATAAACAAGGCGTTTTGCTGCCCAACATTATCCATCCAAGTTTTTTTCCATTCTTGCAAATTGTAATGTTTTTTGGTTTTTTCGGTAATCAAATCATCAAATTCGATTGTTAAATGTTTGTAAGCATCAATTTTATTGAAAACCATAATAATTGGTTTGTCATTACTTTTTATATCTAATAAAGTTTGATTTACCGACTCAATATGATCTTCAAAATCAGGATGCGAAATATCAACAACATGCAAGAGCAAGTCAGCTTCACGAACTTCGTCGAGCGTACTTTTAAAAGAATCGATTAATTGAGTTGGCAATTTTCTGATAAATCCTACTGTATCAGACAATAAAAACGGCAGATTTTTGATAACGACTTTTCGAACCGTTGTATCTAAAGTTGCAAATAATTTATTTTCAACAAAAACATCGCTTTTGCCAACAGCATTCATCAAAGTAGATTTTCCGACATTGGTGTATCCAACAAGTGCAACACGAACCATTGCGCCACGATTGCCACGTTGAACCGACATTTGTTTATCAATAACCTTTATTTTTTCTTTGAGTAATGCAATTCGGTCACGAACAATTCGTCGGTCGGTTTCGATTTCGGTTTCGCCTGGACCACGCATTCCGATTCCACCTTTTTGACGTTCAAGATGTGTCCACATTCCTGCTAATCTTGGCAAAATATAAATGCATTGTGCCAATTCGACTTGCGTTCGTGCATATGAAGTTTCGGCTCTTTGGGCGAAAATATCTAGAATTAGGTTAGTTCTATCAAGAACTTTACATTCAATTATTTTTGAAATATTTTTTTGTTGCGATGGCGATAATTCATCGTCAAAAATAACGGTCGAAATTCCAAATTCTTTTACATAATGTGCGATTTCGTCCATTTTACCAGTTCCTAAAAAAGTTTTAGGATTTGGGCGTTCCATTTTCTGAAAAAATCTTTTCACGACATGTCCGCCTGCGGTAAATGTCAAAAACTCAAGTTCATCAAGATATTCTTTTAGCTTAATTTCGTCTTGTTTTTGAGTTATAATTCCGACTATAACTGTTTTTTCAAATTTTATTGTTTCTACTTCTAGCATATATTAATTTCTAATGCAAATTTAGTGATAAATGTTGACCGTTTTGTTATATCATACCAAATATAAAATATTAAAATTTGTTAATTGAATTTTTTGTATTTTTGTGTACAATCCAATATTTGATGAAGAACCTTTTACAAATTTTAATATTAATTTTTTCGATTAATGCATTTGCTCAAGAAAAACCAAATTTCGAAGCAATTGATTCTTTATATAGAGAAGACCAGTTTTATTTAGGCGTATTTTATAATGATTTGCAAAATCGACCAAACGGAATAACTCAAGGGCGATTTACACCAAGTTTTTCGGCTGGTTTCTTGCGTGATATGCCAATAAATAAAAAAAGAGATATTGCAATTGCAATTGGTTTAGGCTATTCGATTAACAATTACAACCACAATTTATTATCCAAAATTGTTAATGACAAGTTCGAATACAGTCAAATAGATAAATCGGTCGAAAAAAATAAATTAATTTTACATTACATCGATTTGCCATTAGAAATTAGATGGCGAACATCGACACCAATAAATTTAGATTTTTGGAGAATTTATGGCGGATTTAAAGCAAGTTACTTGGTTTTTAACAGAACCAAATTCGTAGATGGAAACACATCGTTTATTGAAGAAGGAAACAATGATTTTAATAAATTGCAATTCGGAACTTATTTGTGTGTTGGCAATAATACTATTAATTTTTATGTTTATAAAGGATTGAATACTATTTATAAAAACGCATTGTTTAATAATAATAAGCTAGAAATAACTACTTTAAATTTTGGACTTATGTTTTACATATTATAACCAAAAATGCCACAATGCAATTTGCGGGATAATTCCAATTAAAAAACCCAAAGTCAACTCTTTGAAATCGTGGGCTTTCATTTCGAGCCTTGATGATGCAACAATCCCAGTTAATAAAGTTAAAACCGCTATTGAAATTAAAAAATTAGTATGATTATGAAGACTAATTCCTATCACAAAAAACAATAAAGAAGCAATGCCAACCATGTGTAAACTGGCTTTAATTTTAGCAAATAAAAATATCAACGCTAAAATTGTACTTATCAATCCAGCTAGAAAATAATAATATAATTCAGGAATGCGATCTTCGGTTGTGCCTTTATTTATTAAAACCAACAATAAGACGATTTGAATAAACAACGGAAATTTGCGTTGCGAAAGTTCAGAAACCATTATTGAATCTATTTTCCCTAAAGATCTTAACAAATAAAAAAAAGAAATCGGAATTAGAAAAGTCAAGATTGTAACTTGCATTAAAACCAAATAAACCTCGAATTTAGAATAGCTAAAATAACTATCATTCACAAAAAAGTAAAACAAACAAGCCAAAATCGGAATGAATATTGGATGAAAAATATAGGAGAATATTGGAAGGATTTTTTTCATTTATCACAAAATCAGCACTCAAAAATCGTTAATCAACATTCTGAAATCAATTTAATTGTTATTAAAAGATTTAAATTTTCTACATCTTTTTCCTCATCCTAGCTACTGGAATATCCAACAATTCTCTATATTTAGCAATCGTTCGTCTGGCAATTGGATAACCACGTTCTTTTAGAATATCTGCTAATTGATCGTCTGGCAATGGTTTATTTTTATCTTCCTCGTTGATAACATCTTTCAATATTTTTTTGATTTCTAACGTCGAAACTTCTTCGCCTTGGTCGTTGGTCATTGCTTCCGAGAAAAATTCTTTAATCAATTTGGTGCCATAAGGCGTTTCGACATATTTGCTATTGGCAACTCGCGAAACGGTCGAAATATCAAGTCCAACCATATCGGCAATGTCTTTGAGAATCATTGGTTTCATCTTGGTTTCGTCGCCATCAAGGAAAAATTCTTGTTGGAAATGCATTATCGCATTCATCGTTACAAACAAAGTTTCTTGGCGTTGACGGATGGCATCAATAAACCATTTTGCAGAATCTAATTTTTGTTTAATGAATTGAACAGCATCTTTTTGAGCAGAAGATTTGTCACGAGAATCTTTATAAGTCTGCATCATTTCTTGATAATCTTTAGAAACGTGCAGGGCAGGAGCATTTCGACCATTTAATGTCAATTCAAGTTCATCATCGATAATTCTTATGGCAAAATCAGGAACAACATTTTCGGTAATTCTATTATTTCCAGTATATGCACCACCAGGTTTTGGGTTTAGTTTTTCGATTTCGTGAATTGCCGATTTTAATTGTTCGTTCGAAACATTGAATTTTGCAGTCAATTTATCGTAGTGTTTTTTGCTAAAAGCTTCGAATTGATCGTCGATGATTGATATTGCTAAAGCTACATATTCAGTTGGCGTTTTGTGTTTCAATTGCAACAACAAACACTCTTGCAAGTCACGTGCGCCAACGCCTGATGGTTCGAGTTCGTGAATGACATGCAACATTTTTTCGACAGCTTTTTCATCGGTATAAATGGCTTGTGTAAACGCCATATCGTCAACAATATCGCTAATACTTCTTCGAATATATCCCATATCGTCTATGCTACCAACAAGAAATTCTGCAATTTCTCGCTCTGAATCATTCAATATAAAAGTATTCAATTGATTGATTAAATCTTGATGAAAACTAACTCCAGCCGATAGTGGTGATTCTCGCTCTTCGTCGTCATCGCTATAATTATTCGATTGGGTTTTATAATCTGGTGTTTCGTCGTTACTTAGATATTCGTCGATATTGACATCACCAGAATCTATTGATTCATTGCCATAATCATCATCGTCATAATCATCATTATTGTCAAATTCGTCTTTTTCAAAAACTTCTTCTTGATCGGTTGTGCCTTCAAGCGCTGGATTTTCGTTCATTTCTTCTAACAAACGTTGCTCGAATGCTTGCGTTGGCAATTGAATTAACTTCATCAACTGGATTTGCTGTGGAGATAATTTTTGTGATAATTTGAAATTTAGAAATTGTTTTAACATTATTGTTTTGTTTAAAGGTTTAAAAGTTTAAAGGTTTAAGGTTGTTGTGGTTAAACAACATTAAACTTTTTTAAACAACATTAAACTTTTTAGAACTCTGCGTTCATTGGTGTTCTTGGAAAAGGAATTACATCACGAATATTGGTCATTCCCGTTACAAATAAAACAAGTCTTTCGAAACCTAGCCCAAAACCAGAATGAACTGCGCTTCCGAAACGTCTTGTGTCAAGATACCACCACAATTCTTCTTCATCAATTCCGAGTGCTTTCATTTTTTCTAATAATACATCGAAACGCTCTTCACGTTGCGACCCGCCAACTATTTCGCCAATTCCTGGAAAAAGAATATCCATTGCCCGAACTGTTTTTCCGTCTTCGTTTAATCGCATGTAAAAAGCTTTGATATTGGCAGGATAATCAAACAAAATTACTGGACATTTAAAATGTTTTTCTACAAGGAAACGCTCGTGTTCAGATTGTAAATCTGCGCCCCATTCGTTAATAATGTAATTAAATTTTTTCTTTTTATTAGGCGTACAATCTCTTAAAATATCAATAGCTTCGGTATATGAAACTCGCTTGAAATCATTATTCAAGACAAAATCTAGCTTTTCTGTTAAACTCAATTCACTTCTTTCTGCCATTGGTTTAACTTTTTCCTCGTCTTTTAGTCTTTGGTCTAAAAATCTAATGTCTTCTTGACATTTATTAACGGTAAATTCTATAACATATTTTATAAAATCTTCTGCCAAATCCATATTTGCCGTAAGGTCATTAAAAGCAACTTCGGGTTCAATCATCCAAAATTCGGCCAAATGGCGAGAAGTGTTCGAATTTTCTGCTCTAAAAGTTGGACCAAAAGTATAAATTTGACCTAAAGCCATTGCAAATGTTTCGCCTTCTAATTGTCCAGAAACCGTTAAATTGGTTTCTTTTCCAAAAAAATCTTCTTTATAATTTACTTTTCCATCTTCGGTTCTTGGTGTATTGTCAAATGGCAAAGCGGTAACTTTGAACATTTCGCCAGCACCTTCTGCATCGCTTCCTGTTATAATTGGCGTGTTGACATATACAAATCCTTTTTCTTGAAAATAACTGTGCACTGCAAATGACAAAACCGAACGAACACGCATAATTGCTTGGAACATATTGGTTCGCACACGCAAATGTGCATTTTCTCGCAAGAAATCTAAACTTGGTTTGTTTTTGGGTTGTATTGGAAATTTTTCAGCATCAGAATCGCCTAGAATTTCTAGATTTTTAACTTGAATTTCGAATTTTTGTCCTGCGCCTTGGCTTTCGATCAATGAACCTGTTACTGAAATTGCTGCTCCAGTTGTAATTCTTTTTAAAGTTTCTTCTGGCGTATTTTCAAAATCGACTACACATTGAATATTTTCTAGTGTCGAACCGTCATTCAAAGCGATAAATTGGTTGTTTCTAAATGTGCGAACCCAACCTTTTGCGTTTACTTCTGATATTGTCGATACGCTGTTTAGCAAGCTTTTAACTCTTGTATGTTTCATCTTAAAATTTTAGATTTTAGATTTTTAAATTTAGAATGGGATTTAATATTTGCAAATATAATTCATTTGCGAAATTTTAAAAGGTTTATTTAAGATTTATACGAGAAAAACATTCAATTCTGATGGAGAATTACAAAGTTTCTGTCAACCATTTATAAAATTCTTTTTGCCAAACTTGTGCGTTTTGCGGTTTTAAAACCCAATGATTTTCCTCAGGAAAATACAAGAATCTAGATTTCACGCCACGCAATTTTGCTGCCTGAAAAGCTTCTTGTGATTGCCCAATTGGCACACGAAAATCATTGCCGCCTTGAATTATTAAAATTGGCGTATTCCATTTTTCGACAAAATTGGCTGGATTAAAAGTAGTATAGGTTTTCTGAGCAACTTTGTTCGATTTTTCCCAATAAGCGCCACCAAAATCCCAATTGTTAAAGAAAACTTCTTCGGTTGTGCCAAACATACTTTGAGTATTGAAAACGCCATCGTGAGCAATAAAACTCTTGAAACGGTTGTTGTGAATTCCTGCTAAATAAAACACCGAATAACCGCCATAACTAGCACCAACGCAACCAAGTCTTGATTTATCGACATATTTTTCTTTAGCAACATCGTCAATCGCCGATAAATAATCTTTCATAACTTGTCCGCCCCAATCTTTAGAAATTTGCTCATTCCAAGCAACACCATGACCTGCCATTCCACGGCGATTTGGTGCTACGACAATATATCCTTGCGATGCCATGAGCGAAAAATTCCATCTAAAAGAATAACTTTGAGTCAATGGCGATTGCGGTCCACCTTGGCAAAACAGCAATGTTGGATATTTTTTATTGGCATCGAAATTGGGCGGATAAATTACCCAAACCAGCATTTTTTTGCCATCGGTTGTGGTTACAAATCTTTTTTCTGTTCTAGATAATGACAGTTTCGAATAGATTTCGGTATTAATATTCGAAATTTGATTCCATTTTTTTTCGCTCAAGGCAAATGAGTAAATCTCGGCTGCATGATTCATATCTGTTCTTGTGACAATAATATTATCGCCAGAAAAACCTATTAAATCATTTACATCAAAATCGCCATCAGTTAATTGAATAACTTTCGAAACAATTTTTGTCATATTATTAAACGCAATTTCAAAAACTTGTTTTGTGCCACCAATTGGCGCAACGAAATAGATTTTCTTTCCATCGTTGCTCCATAAAAAACTATCTACAGTTCCGTCCCAAGCTGCGGTCAGATTAAGTTTTATTCCTTTAAAATCGACAATAATATCGTTTTTATCGGCTTCGTAGCCATCACGTTTCATTTGCAAATAAGCCAATTCGCCGTTTACTGAAAACGCAGGATTCATGTCATAACCCAAGTTTTTTTCAGTTCTATTTATTGTTTTTTTGGTTTCAAGATTGTATTCATAAATGTCAGTATTTGTAGAAATTGCATATTGTGTTCCCGCTTTTTTCTTACATACATATAAAATTGATTTACTGTTTGGTGACCAAATATAATCTTCGTCGCCACCAAATGGTTTTTGAGGCGAATCGAAATTTTCTGTTCCAAGAATATCTATTCCAACAGCGTTTTCTTTGTTTTCTTTGTAAAATACGTGATTGAATTTTCCTTCATTCCACGTGTCCCAATGTCTGTAATCCAATCCGTTATAGATTTGAACATTCGATTTTTCGAGCTCTGGATAATAATCTTTTCCGTGAACTTTATCGATTTTTACTTCTTCGTTATACAATATATATTTGCCGTCGGGCGAAATGTTTTTGTCATTTAAAAGCTCTTTTGTCGATGTAACTTCGATTGCATTGCCACCTGAAACTGGAATCGTAAAAAATTTCGAATTCGATTTATTTTCTTCGACTGATGGATAAGAAACTTTATAGACAATATTTTTATTGTCATTAGAAATTCCAAGAACAGAAACTCTGCCTAATTTCCACAGTAATTCTGGCGACATAACATTCTGTGTCATAACGTTTAGACTTATTATTGATAAAATAATGATTAATATTTTTTTCATTTTATAGATTTTTACTAGGCTAAATTACAAATATTTATTTTGATGTCCATAAAAAAAAGCTTCCTCGAATAGAGAAAGCTTTATAAATTATGTTAGAATAATTTTTTTGGTTGGTTTGTAGATTTCAAATATAATTGCTTTTTTGTCAATTTATCGAATATTTACCGCAAAAATTTATCAAATATTTAAACTTTAACATTCAAATCGTATAATATATCAATTTTTATAATGTTTTTGTTAATCGATTTAGAAATGATTAATTTTATAAAAATAATTAATATATGAATTTAAGCTATTGGGAAATAAAAAACTGGTTTAGCAATGTAGACTTTACAATTGTTGGCAGCGGAATTGTTGGTCTAAATTGTGCACTGCGATTGCGTGAACGTTTTCCTGAAAGTAAAATATTAATACTTGAAAAAGGTGTTTTGCCACAAGGCGCAAGCACCAAAAATGCTGGTTTTGCTTGTTTTGGAAGCATTTCTGAAATTATTGATGATTTAAAAACGCATACCGAAGATGATGTAATTCAATTGATTCAAAAAAGGAAAAATGGAATTGAATTACTCCGAAAATTATTAGGCGATGACAAAATTGATTATAAACCATTTGGTGGATATGAACTTTTTTTGCAGCATGATGAAAATACTTATAATGAATGTTTGCAAAAATTACCTTTCATTAACGAATTTCTAAAATCAATTTTCAAAACCGACACATTTGCTAGACAAATTGACCGTTTTGGGTTTTCGAGCATTCACGAATATTCGATTTTTAATCCATTCGAAGGTCAAATAGATACTGGTTTAATGATGAATAATTTGTTGAAATTGGCAATTTCTGAAAATATTTTAATTTTAAACAACCAAACAGTTACTTCATATAATGAAAATAAAATTGATGTTGATGTGGCTTTATCTGATTTTAGTTTCAAGACCAAAAAACTTCTTTTTGCTACTAATGGTTTTGCGTCGCAGTTAACTAATGGTCAAGTAAAACCAGCCAGAGCACAAGTAATTATTACCGAGCCAATCGAGAATTTGGATATTAATGGCACTTTTCATATCGATAAAGGGTATTGTTATTTCAGGAATATCGACAATAGAATTTTGATTGGAGGCGCAAGAAACCTAGATTTTGAAACAGAAAATACAACAGAATTCGGTCAAACAAATATTATTCAAAATCGCTTGGAAGAACTTTTAAAAGAAGTAATTCTGCCAAACCGAGATTTTAAAATAGAATATCGATGGAGTGGCATAATGGGAATGGGAAATTCCAAGAAACCAATCGTTTCGCAATTGACCGAAAATGTTTTTTGTGGTGTTAGACTAGGCGGAATGGGTGTAGCAATTGGTGGAATTGTTGGAACAGAATTGGCTGATTTAATTTGAATTAACTAACTCGAAATTTAATTTGTTGTAATAATATCTTCAAATAAACTATTGGTTTTTGATTTTAATTCTTCTATTTTTGTAATAATTTCTGTTTTTTGCAGTGATTGGTTTTCTAATTCATCTAAAATATTTGAAATTTCTATTGCTTGAATTTGTTTAAAAACAGGATTCATTCTGTGTGAAATAACTTTAATTTCTTGAAAATTTTCTTCTTGAATTGCATTATCTAATAATGAAATGTTGTTTTGAGTATTTTTAATTAATAAATCAATAAATTCTTTCAAAGCATTTTTATTTTCTGGCAAAAACTGTTTTAAAGTCAATAAAGAATAATTTTTATTCGAATTATCGTTTTCAATTTCTTGATTTGTAAATTCTATATTGTCTTCATTATTTAATATCGAATTGATGTTTTCTATTAATTTATTGGGCAAATAGGGTTTCGAAAACACTTTGGTAAATCCGAAATTTTCATAAATTTTAGGTTCCAAATCTGTTCTTCCGGTCAATGCGAAAATGTGTTGATTTTTGTAATAATCCAATTGTTTTAATTTTGCAATAAATTCAAATCCATCGATTTCGGGCATTTGAATGTCTGTAATAACAAAATCAAAATCGATGTTTTTAATATTATTTAAAGCTTCGTAAGCATTTAAAAACGAATGAACATCAAAATTATTAATTTTCAAAACCTCCGAAGTCAAGTTCAATAAACTTAGATCATCATCAATAACAATAGCTGTAAATTTTTTGGTCGCTGGTTCTTTTTTTAATTGATTATCGAATTTTAATGGCAAAATTATTTCGAATTTGCTTCCTTTTTCAAGTTCACTTTTTAAATTTAAGTTTCCGCCCAAAATTTCGATTATTTTTTTTGAAATTGTTAAACCCAAACCTGTTCCTCCATATTTTTTTTCAATCGAATCATCAGCCTGAGTAAATTCTTCGAATATTAATTGTTGTTTATTTTTGGCGATTCCTATTCCAGTATCTTCGATTGTAATTATTAATTTATTCGATTTAGAAATTTCTGCATCGATTTTTATTAAACCATTTGTTGTGAATTTATAGGCATTTCCGATTATGTTCGATAAAATTTGTTTTAATCTGTATGAATCGCCAAGAATATTATTATTTAGTTTTTGGTTAATATTTATAATTAGCTCTATTGATTTTTGCACATAAATTGATTGGATATTTCTCGAAACTTCGATTATTAAATCATTTAATGAAAATGAAGTATTCTCAATCGTGATTTTTCCAGCTTCAATTTGAGTAAAATCTAATAAATCTTGAACCAAATTCGATATGTATTCAGACGAACTTTTAATGTTTTTAGTAAAATATTGTTGTTTTTTATCCAATTCAGAATTAGTCAGCAACTCGGTGTATCCAAAAATTGTACTTAATGGCGTTTTTAAATCATGACTTACCGTTGCAATAAGTTGTTCTCTATTTTTTAATAAACTTTGGGTTTTTGAGTTGGCTTCTTCGAGTTTAAGTTTGTATTTCTCGGTTTTAGCAAAATCTTTTATAATTAAAACTGAGAAAAATACAGTCAAAATTAAACCTACAATCGACGAAATTGTCACAATTGTATTTGTTTTTTTTAATGAATTTTCTTTTAAAATATTGTTTTGGTTTGTGTTTAAAATTATTTCACGTTCAATAATATTTAGAATTTTGCCCAATTGTTCAGAAATTGACAAGTCGTTTTGAAGTAATTTATTTTCCTCTAAATCACTTTCTATGTTGCGTTTAGAGGTTTCTGATTTAACTTTGTTTAATAATTTTTTGGAAGCGACCAATATCGAATCGCCAGATTTTTTAGACAAAGTGTTTGTGCTGTCATTTGGAATGTTTTGATTTAAATAAGCAATATATTTAGAAAGCACATTCCGTTGATAACTTCCCATTTTTTCGGGCGATTTTGCAAAATCTTCAAGCCGAAGTTTACCTAAAGAAACTTCCATTTGCGACAGGTTATTTATAGCGACTTTAACTTCTTTGGCTTCGTTTTGTTTGGTTTTAATAAGTTTTAATTGCTTAATATTTTCAGATTTTTCTGACAGTAAAACTTTTACACTATCCAATAATTTTATTTGATAATTGTTTTTAATTATTAGTTTTAATGAATCAATTTCTAAATTTAAATTTTCTTTTTGGTTGTTGTATTTTTGAAAATCGACCGAATCATTCGACTGAATTGTTTTTCTTGCTAAGCTTTCTGTTTTGTAAATATTAGAAAACAAGTTACTAACTTTTAATATTTTACTTTTTTCTAAAGAAATTTTTGATTCTGTTTTCGAAAAAATTAAATTCTGGTTGTATAAAAGCCATCCAAAAACAATTACCAAAACTGCAAGTGCCAAATAACTTATCACAACTTTTATTGGTATATTATTTCGTTTTAAATTCATTTTACACTAATTGATTTATTCAAATATAACACAAAAAAAACCTCAAAATCAATTTGAGGTTTTAATTTTATACTATTAAAGTGGTTTAACGATTATTATTTTACCAATAAAAATTCTGATCGCCTGTTACTTGCATGTTCTTCTTCGGTACAAACGGCTGCACAATCAACTTTAAGTTCGGTTTTTCCCATTCCTTTTCCAGAAATTCTGTCTTGCGAAATTCCTTTAGAAATTACATATTGAACTGTTGCTTTTGCTCTTTTATCAGATAAACTGTTGTTGAATGCATCGCTTCCACGATTGTCAGTATGCGATTTTGCGAAAATTACAAATTTTGGGTTCTCATTCATTACAGCAACCAGTTTATCAAGTTCGAATGCGCCATCTTGCGTTATATTACTTTTATTATATTCAAAATAAATTGGCGATAAAATAATTTCTTTTGCAGTAATAATTACTTCTGTTGGCACTAAACTTGCAGGAATTTTCACAGATGTTGTTTTGCTTGTTTTCGCTATTGCAAATGAGTTAGTGTCATAACCAGACTTTTCTGCATTTAATATATATTCTTTTTCGCAATCAAGTTTAAATTTAACTTCTCCGTTTTGATTGGTCATTTCGGTTGCAACAATGTTTTTCTCTGCATCTAAAATCGTAACTTTTGCATTGTTTATTGGTGCGCCAGTTGTTTTGTTGGTAACCATTGCAACAGCTGTCAAACCACAAACTGGTGACAATTGATAAATATCATCGCTGTTTTCGCGATTACTTGACAAGAAACCAAAGTTTTTATCTTGGTTGAATGTGAATGCGAAATCATCTTTTTCGCTATTTACTGGTTTTCCTAAATTCACAGCTTCGGTTCCAGCACTTTGATTAACTTCGAAAACATCCAATCCGCCAAAACCTTGTTTTCCACTCGATGCGAAAAACAATGTGTTATTGTCTTCTGCAATAAATGGGAAACTCTCATTGCCTTCGGTATTTACTTTTGATCCTAAATTTTCTGGTTTTCCATAAGTAGAATCAGAATTTAAAGATATTTTCCAAACATCATTTCCGCCTAAACCACCTGGCATATTTGACGAAAAATACAATGTTTTTCCGTCGTTGCTCAAACTTGGGTTACTTGTTGAATAATTTTTGCTGTTTAAAGGTAATGGTGTTACATTTCCCCAACCAGTTCCAGTTTTAGTAGCTTTGAACAAGCTAACTTGACCCATTTTTACTTTTCCAGATTTATCTTTTTCGTAATTATTTTGCTTGTAACTTTCGCTGGCAAAAAACATTGTGTTGCCATCTGCACTCAAGGTTGCTGGACCATCATGATATTGTGAATTTAAACTTTCAATTCCAGTTGCTTTAGCAAATGTTCCATCAGTATTCATGTTCGATTGGTATAAATCTAAAAATGGTTCGGCAATCCAACCATAAGTTTTTCTTGCCATATTTCTTGCTGTTGCAAAATAAAGGCTGTTGTTGTTAAAAACTGCTCCAAAATCTGATTGATCGCTGTTTACATCAAGTTTTTTAACATCATAATTTTTATCTAATGTTTCTAACTTATTTAAAAAATTTGGGTTAGCCAAAAATGCTTTTGCTCGAGCATCGTTTGGTGCTTTGCTAGCAAAATTCTGCATTTCTTTTGCAGCTTGCTCATTATTTCCAGTGGCTCTTAACATTTCTGCATACTTAAAATAAGTTTCTGCATTTTGCGGAAAAATTGTTGCTTTTTCATACCATTTAACAGCTTCGACACTATTAAACATGTTATAATAAGTATCGCCAAGTTGCTTGTAAACATACGGATCAACCTTGATGTTACTTGCTGTAAGTTTTAAATATTGTTCGGCTGCTTTTACATATTCAAATTGATTAAAAAGTTTGTCGGCTTTAACCGTTGCTTTATTTTGTGCATTTAGATTTGTACTTGCGCTTGCTATTACAAAACTTAGGGCTATATATATTTTTTTCATCTTAATTGCTTTTATCTTTTTTGGATATTACTATGATTAACAGGTTTTTAGATTAAAAATATCTAGGCGAACGTGATACCTTTGTAGGAAAATTCAAGTCGAATAATAAAATTATCTCGTGCGATGCTGGAGTTGCTATTTTCAAATCCGATACTATATGATCATAAGCATATCCTATTCTTAATGACGGAGTAATTGCAAAATTGACCATAGCTCCAAAACTGTCTTCTAATCTGTAAGTTGCTCCTAACTCGAACTTTTTAATGTATCTGAAATTGGTAGAAAAGTCAAATGATGCAGGCGCATTAAAAGATGATTTTAACATTGCAAATGGTTTAAATTCCCATTGATCGTTCAAATCAAACACATAGCCACCTGTTAAAAAATAATGTGGAGATTCTACACCAAACTTTGCTCCATTATCATTCAAATGAACCGATCTTACAAAATTTGGAACCGATAAAGCCACATAATATTTATCTGTATAATAAAATACTCCTGTTCCTGCATTAAAGAAAATACTATTTTGATTGTAATTTAACGCTGGATCATCTTTAAACTTCAATGTGGGATTTACTTTATCTAACAAACTTACATTATGAAAAGTTCCACCGGCTTTTATACCAAATGCCAAACGTTTTTCGCCACCTAAATTCAAAGTATATGATACATCAGCATAGATATTTTTCTCTTCAACTGGTCCGATTACATCAGAAATTGCTGAAAGTCCAAGACCTAAGTTTTTGCCAATTGGCTCACTTCCAGATAATGTGAAAGTATTTGGCGCATCTTGAATATTTACCCATTGTTTTCTATATAACATTCCTATTGACAAGCTTTCTTTACTTCCTGCATAGGCCGGATTAATAATGTTCATGTTGTACATGTACTGTGTGTAATGTGGATCTTGTTGGGCATTTACAGCTGAAAAACTCAGTAAACTGATGGTTAATGCTAAATATATTTTGTTCATAATTGTGGTTTTTCGTTTTAGTGTTATTTATTTTATTTGTTGATGTAAACCCAACCTGTTTTAATTTCGTTATTACCAAATTCAATATTATAAAAATAAGTTCCGTCTGGTAGTGTTTCTCCAGAATCGGTTTGACCAATCCATTCGGTTTTATAATCAATTTTGGTATAAACTTTCATACCATATCTATTAAAAATCGAGAATTGATTAATATCAAAATTACTCAAATCGAAATAATCATTTTTATTATCACCATTCGGAGAAATTCCATTTTGAATATTGCAATAAGCACTTTCGATTGTAAATGTTTTTGTAGTGATGCAACCTTCCAGAGTTTTTATTTCTACTGAATAATTTAATGGAAAACTTTTAACTTGAGTTGAACTTCCCATATAAGTTGATACATCTAAAGTTGCAGAATTTTCTCCTTGAATGACTGTTCCAGTTTCGTCTTTCCAAACAAAAGTATTGTTTGCATTAAATGCATTTCCAACTGCAGTTAAAAATAAAATATAATTGGCATTGACACATTCCGATTTTATTTCTGCTTGAATTTCTGGAACATAAGTAATTGTAATAATCTTGTCTTTCGCACAAAGTCCAGTTGTTGGTTCAAATTTATAAGTTCCAGTTTGCATAACATTAACAACATTTGGTGTCCAAGTTCCAGTAAATCCATTTGTAGATATTAGTGGCAATATTGGAGTAGCTTTTCCTGAACAAATCGATAAACTAACACTGTCAAAAGTTGGTTCGTCAGTTGGATCATAAACATTTATAGAAACCGTTGGTTTGGTTGCACAAATTCCGCTTGCTGGATTAAATGTATAAACTGTTGTTCCAATTAAAGTGTTTGAAACTATTGCTGTTGGCGTCCAAGTTCCATTAAATCCATTTGTAGAAATAGTTGGCAAAACCGGCACAATTCCATTTTTACAAATGCTTGTGTTAGTAATTGGGTCAAATGTTGTTACAATTGGCTCATCAATTGTTATTTGTATTATAATAGGTATAGCGCAAAACTCAGCTCTTGGTGTAAAAGTATAATTGCTTGATCCTACTTGTGATGTATTTATTATTGCGGGAAACCATGATCCAAAAATTGGCACAGAATTATAAGAAGATTGTGGCAAACTTGGTGCTATTGTACCTTTACAAATATTAGATATTTGGCTAAATAATGGAACAATTCCTGATGTAACAACATTAACAGCCATCGTTGTTATAATGGCGCATTGTCCATCAGTTGGTGTAAAAATATAATCGCTGCTACCCAAAACACTGGTGTTTATTGTTGCAGGAAACCAAGTACCTGTTATTGGAGGCGTGTTTGTCGAGCTTAATGGTAATTCTGGTGGTGTCGTAGAAAAACAAACAGCTGTTATTATATTAAAAGTCGGAATAATATTTGGTTTAACTGTTATATTTACTTTTAAATCTTTCGCACATTGACCTGCAAATGGTGCAAATGTATATTCTGTAATTCCAATTATAGATGTGTTTATAGCTGGAGTCCATTCTCCAGAAATTGGCGGAATATTTGTTGACTGGCTTGGTAAAACTGGCGCAACACCAAACTGACAAATTTGGCTAAAAGGCGCAAATGACGGAATTATTGGATTGACAATTTTTATTTGTATGGTTTGAATATCGGCACAAGTTGCGCCGTTTGGCGTAAATGTATAAGTAAATATTCCCGCTACAGATGTATCAATTGACGATGGATTCCATATGCCTGTGACTGTTGGAACATTTGTAGGTTGAGGCAATGCAGGAGCCGGAGTAGTTCCAATACAAATATCTGCTAATGGCGAAATAATCGTAGGAAATATATTTTTAATAGTAATGACAATGTCTTTAGGGATTGCACATTGTCCGCCGGTTGGTGTAAATGTATATGTAAATGTTCCCGCCGTTGCAGTATTTATTGGTCCTAATGGGAACCAAGTTCCAGTAATTGGCGGAACATTATTCGAACTTTCTGGTAAAACTGGCGTTTCTGCTGTGGCTGTTCCTTTACAAATTGTTGCTATTGGAGCAAAAATAGGTTCTAATGGTTCTTTAATATTTACAGAAATTGTTGCAGTTGTTGCGCAAGGATTGGATGTTGGCGTAAAAGTAAATGTTTGTAATCCCGAAACTGATGTGTTAATGCTGCCAGACCAATTTCCAAAAATCGGAGGAACATTTGTTGATTGAGTAGGCAATGCTGTTGCGACTCTGTTTTTACAAATATCGGCAATTGGGTCAAATGTTGGAGTAATTACTTGGTTAACTGTGATTGTTATTTGCTTGTTGGCAACACAAACTCCAACGGCATTAAAAGTGTAGGTTTGTGTTGTAGTATTACTAACAATTGCTGGTGTCCAAGTTCCAGAAATTGGTGGTGAATCTTCACTATTATTTAATAAAACAGGAACTGTACCACCAACACATAAAAAAGTTGGCAAAGTAAAAGTTGGAACTTTTTTAGGTGTAATTGTTACAATATAGGCTCTTTGTAAAGCACATAATCCTGGGTTTGGACTAAAATTATATTGAAATGTTCCAGCAACAGTCGTGTCAATTTTTGTAACAGGTGCACCTAGTACATTTGACCAAGTTCCACCAACACTATTAGAAGAATTTAAAGGTAAATTTGCCACTACATCTCCAATGCAATAATTCAACGGAAAATTAAAGGTTGGTAAAGTATTTCTTCTAATAACAATGTCTACGAATATAGGACTTCCACATTCTGAAGCATTTGGGTAAAAATAATATCTTGTAGTGGATAATAGCGGTGCTAAACTTCCATTAGGTAACGGATCGGTTTCAACAAACAAAGGGTTTGCTGTAGGATTATCGTTTATTAATCCGTTTAATGACCACGCACCATCAATTCCTTCGGTTGATGTATTTGGTAATTGTACTGGCGGAATCAAGAGTGGAACTGGCAAGATTGGTAAAACTGGTGGAACTGGTGGTTGAACTTTTCTACAATAAGTTAGCAATAAAGTTTCAAATGTTGGTATAGCTCTTGGCATAACATTCACAATATTTGTATTAACAGATAATGTCGAAACGCCACAAGCATCGGTCACGATTACCGAATAAATTCCGCCAGTTGTTAATAAATTTGCCACAATAACTGGACTTGCCAATGCTGAATTAAATCCGTTTGGTCCTGTCCAAGCATAATTATATGGCGCAACGCCACCTGAAACTGTTGCGCTAAGTGTTAAATTACTACCTTCGCAA
This sequence comes from Bacteroidota bacterium, assembly GCA_043778105.1. Taxonomy (GTDB): domain Bacteria; phylum Bacteroidota; class Bacteroidia; order Flavobacteriales; family Flavobacteriaceae; genus Flavobacterium. The sequence continues at coordinate 14,685 of JAYWGV010000133.1, read as the reverse complement.
ACTGATGCTGGCAAAGCTGATGCTAGCATAACCGTTGGGTTTGCAATCGTGAAATTGGCTTTGTAAAACAATCCTGCATTATCCAGAATCTTGGTCGTTTCGCAAGTATTGGTGTTTACATTAGATCCTGTAAAACTAAAATAAGTTTCTAAAACATAACTTCCTGCCGACAATCCAGTAGCAAAATTAGTTGTTAAACTATAATCTTTCCATTTTTGATTTCCAGCAGCACAAGGCCCAAGACCATCTAAATAGGTGTTGGTTCCTAAATTACAATTAGAAATTGTTGTTAATGAAATTGCATTATAAATGCCGCTTGGTGCGCCAGTTGTGTAAACTCTCCAGTTTAAAACTGCTGAACAAACATTGCTCGATGCATTTTTAAAAGTTTTTATTTCTGCACCAGTTATCAATGCGCAATTCGAATTCTGTCCAAAAGTTCCTAGATTTAAACCCTCAAAATTTTGGGCTGTTATATTCGGATTTATTGCATTTATAGCCGAATTTGAATTTATATTATAAATTGTATTTTGTATTTTAATACCGCTTGCAATTGTACCAAAATCTTGTGAAAATGTTGCAATGCTAGCTAATAATGCGATTAATAATAAAAATTTTAATTTCATGTTTCAGTTTTAAATTTATAAATGGGGAAAGCTTAATTTTTAATTTAATGCTTATTTATTAATGTAAATCCAACCTGTTTTAGAATCACCGTTTTTCAAATTAATTACATAGAAATAAGTACCATCAGGCAAAATATCTCCAGCATCCGATTGTCCAAACCATTCTTTTTTGTAATTGGTTTTCGAATAAACTTTTGTTCCAAGACGACTAAAAATTTCTAACTCTTTTACATCTAATGTAGATAAATCAAATTCATCATTCCTATTATCACCATTTGGCGAAATTCCTTTTTGAATTTGACAAACTATATCTGTTACCGTGAATAGCACTCTGGTTGTACAACCATCTACAGTTACGTCACAGAAATAGTTGCCCAATTCGGTAACAATCAATTTAGATTCCGAACCTGTTAGTTGAACTGTTGGAGCAGCATTATTATACCATTTGTATGTCGAATTTGGAATTTCAAAAGCAATTTCTAATGTATAATCTCCTTCTTGACAGGCACCTGTAATTCCATAACCAGCTAATCCATTTCCTGGTAAAGGTTTAACTTTTACAGTTATTGTCGAGGTACTTACTGCACATTGACCTGCCTCAGGAGAGAATGTGAAAGTTAAGTTTGCTGGTGTTGCAGTTGTTGTGCTTGTTATTGCAGGCAACCATGTTCCAGGAATTTTATTTCCAACATTGTTAGATTCTAACGGTAAAGTCAATACTTCATTTTGACAAATTTCTTGAGGAGCAAATGTTGGCACAGCAACTGCGGTAATTTTTACCGAAACTGGTGGTGTTGTTACACCTCCAATTAATCCAGTAGTAATGTCACTCAAAACAGTATATATAACATCATAAGTTCCAGCTGTACTTGCTGTTAAATTGATTGCTCCAGTCGAAGCATTTATTGACAGTCCAGTTGGAGTTGCAGAATAAATTCCACCCACAGTTCTTGCTGGTGTAGCAATTGTTGGACTTGGGTTACTTTCATTGGCACAATAAACCGCATTAGAATAGCTTAATGTTGTAATTGCTGGAAACGTATCTTTAATTTCTAATGTAAATGGCGAACTATTTGCCAATAAACACGGCGTAAAATTTTGGGCAATGCTGTAAGTTATTGTGTAAGTACTTGGTGTACTTGCCAATAAATCGATTAAACCTGTTGTACTGTTAAACACAATTCCTGATGCAGGGTTTGACGAATAAGTTCCACCAGTTGTAAATAACAAAGTATTATTTGGTAATGGACTCGGATTAGTTTGATTTTTATAATACAATGTTTGACCATAAGTAAAATCAGTTACTGATGCAATATTTGAATTTATCGTTACGTCAAATGTTTTTGAGTCTGCAATTACACATGATGGTGTTCCTGTTGCTGCAACTTCATATTTTACGGTATAAGTTCCTGCAGTACTTCCACTTAAATTGATTTCTCCAGTTGATGAATTAATTAGTAATCCTGTGGTTGATGAGTAAGTTCCACCCAAAGTTCTAGTTAATAAAACTTCTGGAAAAGGATTTAGTTCATTGGCACAATAGACCGTTTTAGCATAATTAAAATTCGCTATCGATTGGGAGTTGGCATTGATTTTTAAACTAAATGGCGCCGATGCAAATGTTGCTCTACAATCAGTATTTGCCGCATCGCTTGTGAAAATAATGTTGTATGTTCCTGATGAACTACCAGCAACGTTAATTTCTCCAGTTGTGTTGCTTACAAAAACCAAACCTGCAGGCGTTGCGCTATATGTTCCAGTAATAGTTGCTGTTTCATTAACACCAGTAGCCGAACCATTTGTGAATGTCGTTGAGGTTCTAATTGCTGTTAAATTACTTTCGTTATTACAAACTTCTAAAGAATTTGCACCAGCAGCACCATAAGACAATGTGTTAGTAACTGTGATTACTGGTTTAATTGTGATTGTAAAAGTTTTTTCTGATTGAACCAAACAAGGGAAATCTGCAATAGAATTGCCCAAAACTTTATATTTCACAACATAAGTTCCTATTGTTGAAGCTATTAAATTTATTTCGCCAGATGTTCCATTAATAACTAAACCACTTGTTGATGAATAAACGCCACCAGTTGTTCTAGTTCCTGAAGGCTCAGGACTTGGATTAGTTTCATTTTTACAAAAAGTGGCACTTGCATAAGTAAAATCAGTCACTGCAAGTGGCGCAACAAGAATTGTTATTGGTGTTGGTGTAAAACTTGCTAAAAGGCAAGTATTGGGATTTGCTACTACAGTATAAGTAACAGTATAATTCCCAGCAGTACTTCCAAACAAATCGACTTGACCTGTAACAGGGTTTACCACAAGTCCAGAAGCTGATGATGTATAAACTCCACCGCCTGTAAATGGTGCAGGATTACCACCACCTCCTGTGAAAGGTAATGGATTGCTAGCATTTTTACAAAATATTGGCTGTCCAGAATCATTATTATATTCAATGTAGGTGTTGGCAGTAACAATTTCTTTGAACGTCCAAGTAAAGTCTTTTTGATTAAAGCAACCACCATTGGTTTCATAAACGTATAGTGTTACTGGTGGCGATGGGAAAGCAAAATTCGTTCCAGCCGCAACTATCGTTCCGGTACCATTTGCTCCTGTGAAATATTGATTTCCACCAGTCAATGCTGGTAAAAGTCTGCTGCCACAAATCACTTGTGAATCAGGAGCGTTAACAACTATTTCAGGTAAAATTTCTATTGAAACTGGTGCAGTTTCAAAAGCAGGACAACCACCAGTTGCAGGTACTTTGTAGGTGACTTGATAGCTTTGTGATACACTAGAAATTGGCAATATCGCACCAGAAAGTGGGTCAATTGCAAGTCCAGCAGGCGTTGCGCTATATGTACCACCAAGTGTTCCTGTTAAAGTAGGCAAAGTAGCTGTCGAAACATTAGCGCAAAATGATGTAGTTGCATAGTTAATTGCTGCATTTGCTGGTTCAGTGATTATAACTGTTACTGTTACAGCTGTATCAAATGGCAATGGGCAAATTCCATTAGGTACTTGAACTGCCAACGTGTTAGTTACAAAATAAGTTCCTGGGGCAATAGTTGCTAAATCAATTTCGCCAGTTTCGGTATCAAAAGAAGCAGGTGCGGGTGGTTCAATACTATAAATACCCTTTCTTGATGGAGGAACCACAGGTACTGCTAAAGGATTTCCAGGATCTAAAATTATAATTGGAACGACAACTTCATCTTTGCAATATGAAGTTTTAGAATATGAAAATGAAACAGGTTCTGTACAAATGGTCTCGCCACCTGTGCCGAAGTTTTGTTGTGTAAATTTTATATAACCTGTTCTATCGCTAAAATTATTTACCATAACAATATAAATTTGACAAGCAAGAGCATTCGGAATACAAAAATCCTCTGTAGGTGCTCCACTCCAGCTACAACCATGTAGTAAAGGACAAGCATCAGGATTATCTGGCAAAGGTGCGACCAAACTTGAAACAGCAGCAGTTGCAGCAGCATCAGACGTAAATGGTCCCCAAGCCGCATAATCAACGTCATAACCTGGCTCTTCATCACCGGATGGCTGGCTTCCTTGAGTAATAAGGTATTGTAATGGGCCAGTAGTTTGAACAACAAGTTTAAAAAATGCAGGATTTGGTGTTGTAATCAAACAACCTACTGTTCCTAAATCTCTTCTTTTTCCTCCTGTTTTATTTGGAAAAATAATCGACTGGTCACAAAAAACTGTTGACTCAGTAGCTTTAGGAATTTTACCAATACATAATTTGTAATCTAACGAAAAGTCTGTACTTGCATCAGCAAAAACTCGTACATAATAAGTTTGACCGACAGTTAAATTATTTGTTCTACCTGCAGCACCAATATTGGTTTGAGTGGCTGCACACAAAACTTGAGTTAATGCATTGCAAGTTCCAGAATAAACTGCAAAATTCAATTTTTCGACATCAAATTGAGAAATTGCATCATTTGCAACAGAGATTACTTGAACAGGAGAATTTGCAACGAATGTAAACCAAATATCTTTTGTAGCAGTATTATTGCAAGTAGTCGAATTTGTCGATAATGATGCTCCTTTTATTTTTACTGGCGTTTGTATTTCGCAATCTAAATCTTGATTAACAAATGCTGGTAATGCAACAGAGCACTCATCATTAATGGGATAAGTATCAAAATTAAAAGGTGCCGACCAAGCACTGCTGTCTGAATTAGAACAAATTGCGCGAACATATACTTTATATGGGCTGTCAGGATTTAGGTTTATTGCTTCGAAATTAATGTTGTTTGTTGTTAAAATACCATTTGTTGTTGATGTTGGAGCAGGTAAATTAGCGGCTTGCACAATAACTTCCCATTCAGTTGCAGTGCTTGTTGTGCCGAAATTTGGTGCTTGCAACCAACTAATCAATGCTATCGTAGATTGCGGAATTGCTGCAGTTCCATAAGGTCTTGCACAAGTTGGTGCAGGCGCACAATTAATATTGGCTGCCCAACCTGACGATTGATCAAAACCATCACTTTTAAACCTGAAAGTCAAACAACCACTGGGATTTGATGCTTCGAATGGTTCAGGTGTTGCTTGTCCCCAAAATGCACCTGGCGTTAACAATACATTTCCAAAACCAGTACCAATTGGATTTCCGCTCGAAATTAATGTTCCAGAAGTTGTTGCACCGTCGTATACATACAATCCATCTTCTTGTGCAATTGTGTCAAATGAAGTAAAGTTTACAGTAACAATTTCGCCAGCATTCGTAGGGCAAATTGTTGTTGTTTTATCTGCATTGGCAGTATAATTTGCTGCTGTACCACCATTATCCGAATAAACTTGTCCGCAAGAAAGTTGTGTGTCTGCTTTTATTGGAAGTGATATTTCACTAATTTCTGTTCCTGAACATATTGCTTGAGCATAAAAATTATAACATGTTCCTGCGTTTAATCCTGTAAAAGTATAAGGTCTAAATGAAGTATTTATCCAACGAGAATCTGTTGTTAATGGCACAGTTGTTTCTGAGCAAGGTACTGCAATAACTTTCCAAGTATTTGCAAATGAACCATCAAGATTTGCCAATTGTGTCCAACCTAAAATTACCGATGATGCAAGAGTGGTATTGGTTACTGTTAATTGCGTAGGTTTTTTACAAAACGGTTTTGGTGTACAAGTTATATTTGCAAGAAAACCTTTATCTGTTCCAAAACCATCACTTTTAAATACAAAATGCAAACATCCATCAGGACTTTCTGATGTGAAAGGACCAGGAATTGTAGATCCCCAATAGGCGCCTGGAGTTGCAAGTGCAGCACTAGCACCTGCAGGATTACCACTAGAAATTAATGGAGCTGCGGCAGAATTTCCATCATAAACATACAGGCCATCTTCTCCTAAAGTGCCATTAAAATTTAAATCTGTATTGAATTCTGTAAATGTTACTATTACTCTATCTTGGGAACCAACTGTCGGACAAATTGTTCTAACAAAAGTTGCATTATTAGCATAATTAAATGCAGTTCCAAAACCAGCCCCGCCAGAATCAACTAAATTTCCGCCGCAAACAGCTGGTTTTGTTAATGTATAAGCCGATTTCTTAATCGACCAAGGGCTTTTATCGGTTGCAGAACATACAGTTCTTACATAAAAATCATAACATGTTCCTGATGTCAAACCAGTTACAATATATGGACTAGCTAAATCATTAATAAACCCTATTGTGGTATCATTGGGTATTGGCGAACCACAAGGCAATGCCAATACATCGAAAGAAACTCCCGGAGTTATTGGACTTGGTGTCCAAGCTACTTGCATCGAGTTAACAGTTGCTAAAGAAGTCACCAAAGCAGTTGGCTTTTTGCATGTTGGCGGTGGTGCACACGTTACATTGGCAACCCAACCAGAATAATTTTCTGAGCTATCACTTTTAAAAACAAATGTCAAACAACCGTCAGGACTTTCTGATGTAAAAGGACCAGGAATTTCTGTTCCCCAAAATGCGCCTAGTGTTGTTAATGGTCCAACACCAATTGGATTTCCACTCGATATTAGTTGAGTAGCACTAACTGCACTTCCGTTGTAAACATACAAACCATCATAACCTAATTCTCCCAAAAAATCATTAAGATAAAATGATGTAAAAGTAACAGTTACTTTATCTAATGGATTAGCTGGATTAGGACAGATTTTGTATGGTGTTGAAGTATTATTAAAACTATTTGGATAGTTACCAGTAGCGTTAGATATAGTATTGCTACCTCCAATTCCTCCTGCATCTACAAAAATCCCACCACATTCTGGTGGTGCAATTGTCGTACAAAATTTTACTGCTTTGGACCAAATGCTTTTTTCGGTTGCCGAGCAAACTGCTCTAATATATACATCGAAACAAGTGCCTTGAGCCAAACCTGTTAATTGCAATGGTTTGGTTGTTGGTAAACCAGTTGCACTTGTTAAAGGTTCAGTCGAAGGAAAAGGTAAAACTAAATATTCAAAATTAGTTGCCGTTGTCCCATTTGGATTTGCAATTTGTGTCCAATTTATTGTAGCTGTGGTTGGTGCAATTGCGCTTGCTATCAATAATGTAGGTTTGGCACATGGCGGTGGTGGTGCGCAAGTAACGTTGGCTATCCAACCCGGTTTTGTTCCAGAACCATCCGAATTAAAAACAAAAGTAAGCGCACCAGAAGCTGTTGAACCAGTAAACGTTCCAGGATTGTCCGTTCCGGAATAAGTGCCTAATAAAGTTGCAGGAGTTGCTATTTGTCCATCATATACTTTTAAAAAATCAAAATTTGCTTCAGTGTTAAATGATGTAAAAGTAACTTTAACTTGATTGGTTGGTATGTCAGGAGTAATTACAGAGGATGTATTAAACTCATTATCAGAATAATTGCCCGATATTCCGCCAGAATCAGTAAAAATTCCACCACAAATTGGCGGAGTAATAGGTGTTAGGTAATTATATGGACCTATCCAAGGTCCAAAATTCCCAGATCCACAAACCGAACGAATTTGATATTTATATTGTGTAGATTGATTTAATCCAGTAAAAATATAAGAATTACCAGTTGTTAATGCTGGAATTGTATTTGCAATATTGTTAAATGAACTTGATCCGACAACATTTTCTATTTCATAACCAATTGCTCCAGCCACAGTACCCCAAGTAAATGTTGCTTGATTAAATAAAGCTATTGCTGAAAGTGATGACGAAGTAGGAGAAAAACATTGTTGTTGTATTTTTACATCATCAATATACCACTCTTCGCTTGTCAATGCAGATGTTGGTTGCGTATTTTGAGCACAAAATGCAATATAAACCGGAACACCAATATATATAGCAGGAATGGTTGCTACAGTTTTTTCTTGAAATGTTCCTGCAGCAACCGTAATTAAAGGATCATTATTACCGCCCCATTCTCTTACAGTTGTATACCCGCTTGGATTATTTTGCGCACCATCTGATACCAATTTAATTCTAACTTGATATCGCATTCCAGAAACTGTGCTAAATGCTGAATTTGTTGTCCAAAATCTTATTTGGGCATTTTGTGGTAATGTCAACGATGGAGTTACAAGAAAATCTTGAGAAATTTTAGGATTTCCGACTGTAGCAAGTAAATTTTGCCTGTCTATATATGCTGATGCGGGTGCAGACCGGACAAATGTTAAATTTTCTGCCCAATCAAAATTTGGAATACCACCAACACCATTATCAAAAACTGCCCAATTTGTTGGTGGAAAAGTGCCACTATCAAAATTTTCTCCCGCTGGTGTAGTTATTTGTGCCAGAGAGGTAAAAGTTATAAGAAAACCTACAATTGTTAATAAAAAATTTTTCATAAAAGTTCTGGTAAAAATTAATTTTGCATCAAATATATATAAAAAATCAATTAAACTTAACTAAAATTAAAATTATTGTTAAGTTTATGCTAAATTTTAAACATCAAATAAAAATGTTATTAACAATTTTAAATTAAACTTATTAACATTTTGCAAAATTTAGAATTAAAAATCGGTTTAAAAACATATTAAATCGATAAGATTAATATTTTTTATTAAAATTAGTATTAGATAAGCTTTTTGATTATTTTTGAAACTATTTATATTTATTTTGATGTTAACCCACAAAAAAATTTATTTTGCATCTGACCAACATTTTGGTGCACCAACTCCTGAGGATAGTTTTCCGAGAGAAAAAAAATTCGTAGCATGGCTTGACGAAATTAAAAAAGATGCAGAATCTATTTTTCTTCTTGGCGATTTATTCGATTTCTGGTTCGAATATAAAACCGTTGTGCCAAAAGGTTTTGTTCGTATTTTAGGAAAATTGGCAGAAATTCGAGACAGTGGCATTCCGATTTATTTTTTTGTAGGAAATCACGATCTTTGGATGAACGATTATTTCCAGAAAGAATTAAACATACCCGTTTTTTACGACAATCAAGAATTTACTTTTAGTAACAAAACATTTTTAATTGGTCATGGAGATGGCAAAGGGCCAGGTGATTTAGGTTACAAACGGATGAAAAAAGTATTTACCAATCCGTTTTCAAAATGGTTGTATCGTTGGTTGCACCCAGATATTGGTGTGCGATTGGCGCAATATTTTTCGGTAAAAAACAAATTGATTTCTGGCGATAATGATGTGAAATTTCTTGGCGAAGATAACGAATGGCTCATTTTGTATGCCAAGCGAAAACTAAAAACCAAACACTATAATTACTTAATATTTGGTCATAGACATTTGCCAATGGTTTTGTCTCTTGGCGAAAACTCAGAATATATAAATCTGGGCGATTGGATTACATATTTTACTTATGGCGTTTTTGATGGCGAAAATTTCGAAATAAAAACTTTTGTTAATTAATAATGATTTTTCAAGCCGTAAATATTTTTAATAAATGAAAAAAATAACAAAAGATCAGTTTCTAAAAGTTCAAAAACAAGACCATTTTATTTCAGGAATTCATAATTATTGCGATAAATGGTGCGAACGTTGTCCGAAAACTGCATTTTGTTCGGTTTTTGCAATGGAAGATGCATTTAGAGATGAAGATTTGGATGATAATAATCTTAACGAATCATTGTCTTATATGAGCAATATGTTTGAAATAGTTTTCGAAATGATTCAAGAAACTATGGAAAAACACAATATCGTTATATCTAATGAAGGTTTAGAAGTTTCGAAAATTGAAATAGAAAAAGAAAGAAATTTTACCGACAATCATGATTTGACCAAAATTGCAAATCAATATTTTAAAGAAACCGATGCAATTTTAACTCGCAATCTCGACTATTTTCAATCAGAAATCGATAAAACTATTTCAATATTTGCCGATGATAAACAAAACGAATTGTTGTCACTAAAGGACAGTTTCGAAGTTATTAGATGGTATTGCACCATGATTCCAGCCAAGATTACTCGTGGTGTTGGTAACATTTTCGACAAAGACGATTTGCTCGAAGATTGGGCAAAAGACGAACTTTATGGAACTTTTAAAGTTGCATTAATATCGGTCAAAAGATCAATGATTGCTTGGGCAAAAGTCCTAGAAACTTTTCCTGAAAAAGAAGACGAAATTCTAGTAGTTTTAATTTTATTAGAAAAAATGTTCAAAAGCATTAACGAAATTTGTCCACAAGCCGAAACGCACAAACGTAAAGGTTTCGATGATTAATATCAAATAAAAAAATCAATACAAATGTCAAATATTCAAAAACCGTTTAATCTTAATAATTGGATTGTCGAAAATCGACATTTGCTAAAACCACCAGTTGGCAATAAAAATCTTTATGTAGATTCTGGCGATTATATCGTAATGATTGTTGCTGGACCAAATGCAAGAAAAGATTATCATTACAACGAAACCGAAGAGTTGTTTTATCAGCTTGAAGGTTCTATAAAAGTAATTATTCAGGAAAATGGCGTGCGCAAAGAAATGGAAATGCACAAAGGTGACATGTACTTGCATCCTGCCAAAACACCACATTCACCAGTGCGAAGCGAAAACTCTATTGGGCTGGTTATAGAACGAAAACGTGCAGGAAAAGGTTTTACCGACGGATTACTTTGGTTTTGTGATAATTGCAACCATAAAATTCATGAAGTATATTTTGAATTACATAATATTGAAAAAGATTTTCAGCCGCATTTTAAACATTTTTATCAATCTCTAGAATTGCGAACTTGCGAAAAATGTAAAACAGTTATGGAAACCGACTCAAGATTCGTTTGATTTTAAAAATTCAATCTGAGATAAATTCAATTTAACTAAAATTGTTACATTTGTTTTAACAATAAAACCAATATATGTTTTTAAAATTGGTTAAAAAAATAAAAAATGTTAGAAAATCCAAAATTTGCAGTTATTGGTGGCGGAAGTTGGGCAACAGCAATTGCCAAAATGCTATGTGTTAATTTGCCCGAAATCGCTTGGTACATGCGCAATGAAGAAGCTATAAATCATATAAAAACACACAAACACAACCCAAATTATTTAAGCGGTGTTGAATTTGATTTAAAAAAATTAAAATTGACAAGCAACATCAATGAAGCTATAGAATATGCCGATTATGTCATTTTTGCAATTCCGTCGGCATTTTTAGGGAGCGAATTGTCCAAAATGACAACAAGTCTTAAAGAAAAAATTATATTTTCTGCAATTAAAGGAATTGTGCCCGAAACAAGCCTAATTGTTGGCGAACATTTTCATGAAACCTATAACATTCCGTTCGAAAATATTGGTGTAATAACGGGTCCTTGTCACGCCGAAGAAGTTGCACTTGAACGATTATCATATCTTACGATTGCTTGTGGCGATGCAGAAAAAGCTAAAATAGTAGCCAAATGTTTATCTGGAAATTACATAAAAACCAAAATTACAGATGATATTATTGGTACAGAATATGCAGCAATGTTAAAAAATATTTATGCAATCGCAGCCGGAATTGCACATGGAATTGGATATGGCGATAATTTTCAGTCGGTTTTAATGAGTAATGGCATTCGTGAAATGAAAAAATTCATTAAAAAGGTTCATAAAATGAAACGTAATATTAACGATTCGGCCTATTTGGGCGATTTATTAGTAACTGGTTATTCGGTTTTTTCTAGAAACAGAATGTTTGGCAACATGATTGGTAAAGGTTACACAGTAAAATCAGCACAAATGGAAATGTCAATGGTTGCCGAAGGTTATTATGCCACCAAAAGTGCTTGGGAATTGAACCAAAAACATTTAGCCAATACGCCAATTATCGATGCCGTTTACGAAATTTTATACCAAGGAAAAGACGCCAAAAAAGTGTTTAAAAAACTAACGGATAAGTTAGATTAGATTGCAATAAATTTAAAACACATTTTAATTTATAATAGTCTTTTGACAAAAACTAAAAAGTTGTAGATTTAATTTCCTTTAAACTGATTGAAAAATTATAATGAGAAAAAGACATAAATGAAAAATATAATTTTACAAATATTGCTTTTTATTTATTCGATATTTAGTTTTTGTCAAACTAATGAAAATTGCTTAATAGTTAAAAACAAAAATCCGAAAATAAGAAAAATGGAAACCACACAAAAAAATGTTCTTGGAAGCGATTTGCAAGTTGCGAGTTTAGATCCAATAACAGGTTATTTTAGAACAGGTTTTTGCGCCACAGATTCTAACGATCGTGGCGTTCATGTCGTGGCAGCAGTGGTTACTGATGCCTTTCTAAAATATTCTTTATCGCAAGGCAACGATTTAATTTCGGCCTATCCAGCCAGTGGTTTTCTGGGATTAAAAGCAGGAAATATTTGGTGCTTGTGCGCCATGCGATGGAAAGAAGCGTTGAAAGCTGGTGTTGCTCCGCCCGTTATTTTGGAAGCAACTAACATTAAAGCACTTGATTATTTAACTATCGAAGAGTTGAAAAGTAAAAAAGCTGATTAAAATAATTTTATTTCAAATTCTTTTACTTTTGTTTTATTATTGTTCCTGAAATTTAAACTTTTCTCATTATCCGATAACAAAGTCAATTTATCAGATAAATATATATTTAACAAGTCAACAGCATTTTGAAGTTGTTCGTTTTTTGCATATTTTACAAATGGTTTGGCAACTTTATTGTCCCATTTTTCATTAGTAGTATTGTCATATGCAATTCGCAAATAACAATGATTTCTAAAATTTAATTCATTATTATATTGTTTGTCAAGTAAGTTTGACAACCGTTTAATTTCTGATATTAACGCTGTTTTTTCGTTTTGCATAATCCGTAAACTTACAATTTTATAATGAAATGGTTTAAACTTTTTTGATTGTAGCGAGAAATTAAGATTTTTATTTCAGATTTTGGACGGTTTACTGATTTTTTTAACATAATTTTTTTTTTCATACTGTTGCCATAAGTGTAAAATATTTTAAGTTATGGCAAAAGTACGATTTTTGTATATATGCCATAAAGTATAAAAAATAAGACTTGTGGCACATATATCAATTTTGTATATTTGCCATAAATACTAAAATTAATGAGTTATGGCAGAAATAGAAAGTAATTTTTATGCTATTGGAAGAGCGTTTGAAGTACAAAAAATGAGAAGTTTTTTTGATAATTCAACATCCGAATTGGTTGCTGTAATTGGCAGACATCGAGTTGGTAAAACATTTTTAATAAAAAATGTTTACAAAAAAGAAATGGCATTTTACATAACAGGTTTACAAAATGTAAGTCGGAGTATGCAACTAGACAACTTTTTATCTGCTAGAAATGAATATTTCACTAACAGTATATCTTTTGAAAAACCAAAGAATTGGCTGCAAGCATTTGCACAATTAAAGCAATTGCTTGGCAAACAAAAAAGAAAGAAAAGAGTTTTGTTTTTCGACGAATTACCTTGGTTGGCAGACAATTCAAACGAATTTCTAAAGGCTTTTGACCATTTTTGGAATGCTTGGGCAGTAGACCAAAACTTGATAGTAGTTATCTGTGGCTCGGCAGCATCTTGGATGATTAAAAATATAATTAACAACAAGGGCGGTTTGCATAATCGAATAACGCAACAAATTATCTTACAGCCTTTTACTTTATACGAAACCGAAAATTATTTTTTATCAAAAGGAATAAACATTCCGCGCCAAAGTTTAATTACGCTATACATGGCAACTGGCGGCATACCCTATTATTTGAAAGAAGTACAAAAAGGCGATACCGTTGTAACATCGATAAACAAAATGTTTTTTGGTAAAAAAGCAAGTTTAAAAAACGAATTTGACAATTTATATAGCGCCTTATTTAACAATTATGAAAAACATATTTTGGTAATAAGAGCCCTGTCAACTTCTTGGAAAGGATTAACTCGTGAAGAAATTTTGATAGAAACAAAATTGCAATCAGGTGGCGCATTATCTACGATATTAAACGAATTAGAAACATCTGGTTTTATACAAACAACTTTACCATTTGGCAAACAACAACGCGAAACATTGTACCGTTTGCTCGATGCCTATTCGTTATTTTATTTGCATTTTATAGAGAAAAATCAGCATATTGAAAATTTTTGGTTAAAAAAATACAACACTCAAACGGTAAAATCGTGGCAAGGTTATGCATTCGAAAATGTGTGCATGATACATATTGAAGGTGTAAAAGAAGCATTGGGAATTTCAGGAATTCTAACATCAGAATCTAGTTATTATAAAAAAGCCGATGAAAATTTACCAGGCTGTCAAATTGATTTATTGATTGAGCGAGGCGACAATGCCATAAATATTTGCGAAATGAAATTTTATGATGGCGAATACATCATTACCGAAGAATCGCTAAAAAAAATGCAACAAAAAAGAAATATTTTTCAAGAAAAAACCAAAACCAAAAAACAAATATTCTTAACTTTGATTGCCGCAGCAGGAGTTGCCGACAATAAACAAAAAATGCAAATTGATAAACATTTAACTGGAGATGTGTTGTTTAAAGTTGCTGTTTTGTAATTGAAGTGGTTTAAACTTTTTTCAAATGGCTGCAAAATTGTCTTTTTGCCCCATATTTCAGATTTTTTTAATTCCATAGCGATGCTATGCAATTAAAAAAG
>JAYWGV010000132.1:0-12373 GCA_043778105.1 Bacteroidota bacterium | reverse complement strand
TTTTATATATTGCACAAGATAAACCTTTAGCAGCCAGAAAATTTAAAAGCGATTTGATAAGAAACCTTAAAAAAGATTTAAAACAACCTTTTAATTATCAAAAATCTAAATATTATCAAGACGAAAACATTCGAGATTATGTTTTTAAAGGTTACACATCTGTTTATGATATAAATCTTGAAACCAATACAGTCACAGTTTTCGGGTTCATAAAATATAAAGAATCATTATAAAAATGCCAAGAATTCTCTCAATAGATTACGGTCAAAAACGAACTGGAATTGCAGTTACAGACGAATTGCAAATTATTGCATCTGGTTTAACCACAATTCCATCAGCAACAGCAATAGATTTTTTAAAAGATTATTTTTCTAAAGAAAATGTCGAAGCGGTGCTTGTTGGCGAACCAAAACAAATGAATGGTCAACCATCAGATAGTGCTGCGATGATTAAAGGTTTTGTAACTCATTTTACAAACCATTTTCCAGAAATGAAAGTTATTCGTGTTGATGAAAGATTTACCTCAAAAATGGCTTTTCAATCAATGATTGATAGCGGAATGAAAAAAAATCAAAGAAAAAACAAATCATTATTAGACGAAATTTCTGCTACGATAATGCTTCAAGATTATTTGCGAAGTCTTGATTAATGTTAAGTTTTCAGTAATTAGTGATCAGATAATATTTATATAATTTAGAAACACTAAAAGTTTAAATATCATAAATATAAACATAGTCTCAAATCAAAAAATCTTAAGTCTAAAAGTCTAAAAAATGCAAAATCCAGATGTAATCCTAATTGGTGCCGGAATAATGAGTTCCACTTTAGGTATTTTACTCAAAGAATTAAATCCAGAAATTACAATCGATATTTACGAATGTTTAGACAAACCAGCGGTAGAAAGCTCAGATGTTTGGAACAATGCAGGAACGGGACATTCGGCGTTTTGCGAACTCAATTATACACCCAAAATTAATGGAAAAATTGATTTTAAAAAAGCGGTAAAAATTGCAGAAAACTTTGAACAAACAAGACAGTTTTGGAGTTATTTAGTTGGAAATAATATTATTACTTCGCCAGAAAATTTTATACATTCTGTTCCACATTTAAGTTTTGTATGGGGAAATGAAAATGTTGATTTTTTAAAAAATCGTTTCGAAGTTTTGTCAAAAAATCCAATTTTTCAAGATATGAAATTTAGTGAAGACTTTAATTATCTTCAAGAATTAATGCCTTTAGTAATGAATGGTCGAGACAAATCACAGAAAGTTGCTGCAACTTTTATGGAATTTGGAACAGATGTTAATTTTGGAACTTTAACTGAATCGATGATAAATTATTTGTCAAAACAAAATGGGGTTGAAATACATTATAATTGTGAAGTCAAAAAAATTAGAAAAAACGAAGATAAAACTTGGCGATTAAAAATTAAAAACCTTGTAAACGATGAAATAATTAGAACCAATACAAAATTTGTTTTTATTGGTGCAGGTGGCGGTTCATTGTTATTACTCGAAAAAGCGAATGTTGAAGAAGGCGAAGGCTATGGTGGATTTCCAGTTTCTGGGCAATGGCTAAAATGCAATAATCAAGAAATTATTCAAAAACACAAATTAAAAGTTTACGGCAAAGCAGGCGTTAATGCACCACCAATGTCAGTGCCGCATCTTGATACTCGAATTATTAATGGCAAAAAAGAATTACTTTTTGGTCCATTTGCAGGATTTTCGACCAAATTTTTAAAAAATGGTTCCTATTTCGATTTAATAAAATCTATCGAATTAAACAATGTTTTGCCAATGTTATCGGCTGGATTTCATAATATTCCGTTAACAAAATATTTAATATCTCAAGTTTTACAATCGCAAGACGATAGAATTGAAGCTTTAAAAGAATATTTCCCTAAAGCCGAAGCCAAAGATTGGGAATTATTGCAAGCTGGTCAACGAGTTCAGGTAATAAAAAAAGACGAAAAAGAAGGAGGTATTTTAGAATTTGGCACCGAAATAATCAGTAGCAAAGACGGTTCTTTGGCTTGTCTACTTGGCGCATCGCCTGGTGCATCTACAGCAGTTTCGATAATGGTAGATGTTTTGAAAAAATGTTTTGCAACCAATTTTGCAACCGATAAATGGCAATCAAAACTTATGGAAATGATTCCTAGTTATGGTCAAAGTTTAAATGATAACCAAGAATTATTGAAAAAAGTAAGAGAAAATACTAATAAAATATTAAAATTGAATTCATAAAATATATATTATAAATTTTAATTACTTTTGCAAAAAATAATAAATCAGAAATAATGTTGGTCAAAATCTAATACTAAAATCTGAAATCTAAAATTTAAAAATGATATTACCAATTGTCGGATATGGCGATCCAGTGTTAAGAAAAGTTGGCGAGCCAATTTCTAACGAATATCCAAACCTTAACGAATTGATTTCCAACATGTACGATACAATGTACAATGCATCTGGAATTGGTTTGGCTGCACCACAAATAGGTTTAGCAATAAGACTTTTTATTGTTGATACCGAACCATTTAGCGAAAGCGAAAATTTATCTGACGAAGAAAAAATTCAATTAAAATCTTTCAAAAAAACTTTTATAAACGCCAAAATGCTTGTCGAAGAAGGCGAAGAATGGGGTTTTAATGAAGGTTGTTTGAGTATTCCCGATGTTCGTGAAGATGTTTACAGGCACGAAAAAATCACAATTGAATATTTCGATGAACAATTTATTAAACAAACCGACGTTTATGATGGATTGATTGCCAGAGTTATTCAACACGAATATGACCACATTGAAGGAATTTTATTTACAGATTTGATTTCGTCATTAAAAAAACAATTGATTAAGAAGAAGTTAGCCAATATTATGGACGGAAAATCAAGACCAGATTACAGAATGAGGTTTTGCAATAAAAAAGGACGTTAAAAAAGTGTTCAGTTTTCAGTCGCAGTTAGCAGTTTTAGGAATATAAAAATCAAATAAAAAACACATAAATCTTAAAAATGAATTTAGAAAAAATATTAGCAATCTCTGGAAAACCAGGATTATACGCATTGAAAGTTCAAACAAGAACTGGCTTCGTTGCAGAATCGTTTATTGACGGAAAAAGAATTACCGTTGGAATGAAAAGCAACGTGAGTTTATTATCAGAAATTTCGGTTTATACTTACGATGCAGAAAAACCACTTGTAGAAGTGATGCGAGCAATTGCTATAAAACAAAACTGCGAACCAACAATTTCTGATAAAGAAAATAACGATGTTTTAGAAAATTATTTCAAAGAAATTCTTCCTGATTATGACCAAGAAAGAGTTTATGCATCTGACATTAAAAAAATTCTAAAATGGTATAATATGCTTCAAGCCAAAGGATTAATCAATCTTGATGAGCCAGTTATTGAAAATGCTGAAGTATTGAAAGAAGCTGTTGTCGAAGAGGTTAAAAAAGCTCCAGCTAAAAAAGCAAAATCTAAAAAAGATTAATTTTTTAAATTTTAAAAATATTTCAAATCCTATTGCATTTTTGTAATAGGATTTTTTTATTCAAATATTTAAAATGTTATAATAATGTTGTAACTTTGGAAAAATCTATTATATTATGGAAACTAATATAATTTCTATTGGGAATTCAAAAGGGATTATTATTCCTTCAAAATTATTAAAATCAAATGGGTTTAATAATATAGTCAACATAGAATTCGAAAAAGGAAAATTAATAATTACACCATCAAAAAAAACCAGAGAAAATTGGGATTTATTGATAAAAAATGAAATAGATAAAAACGGTCAACCCGATCTATTAATTCCTTCTTTTTTTAATGATGAAGAGAATATTGAGTGGCAATGTTAGAGCAATATGAAATTTATTAGGTTTCACTAAATCCAACCTTAGGAAGTGAAATTAACAAAATAAGACCTTGCATAATAATTTCGCCAAACGAATCAAATCGTCTTCTAAACACTGTTTTAATTGTCCCAATTACTTCGACTTTACGAAATTTTCCTATGAGATTAAATTTGGTTTTGGAAAATAAAATTGGTCAAATTTGTCTTAATCAAATTAGATTTATTGATAAAATACGACTAAAAAATCGAATTGACATTTTACTAATTAAAGATATTGAAAAACTCAAAAACCTATTAAAAGAATATTTAGTAGAATAGTTATAAAAAATCATGAACTCAAGACAAAACCAACTGCAAGCATTTGACAGATTACTGACAATTATGGACGAATTGCGAGAAAAATGTCCTTGGGATAAAAAGCAAACAATCCAGACTTTACGCCATTTGACAATCGAAGAAACCTATGAATTGGGCGATGCAATTTTGGATAACAATCTCGAAGAAGTCAAAAAAGAATTAGGAGATTTACTTTTGCATATTGTTTTTTATGCTAAAATTGGCAGCGAAACCAATGATTTTGATATTGCTGATGTTTGCAATGAAATTTGCGATAAATTAATTCATCGTCACCCACATATTTACAGCGATGTTGTCGTGAAAGACGAAGAAGAAGTCAAACAAAACTGGGAAAAATTAAAGTTAAAAGAAGGAAAAAAATCTGTTTTAGAAGGTGTTCCAAAAAGTTTACCAGCACTCGTTAAAGCCAGTAGAATTCAAGATAAAGCAAAAGGAGTTGGTTTCGATTGGGACGAACCACATCAAGTTTGGGACAAAGTTCAAGAAGAATTACAAGAATTGCAAATCGAAATTCAAGAAGGAAATCAAGATAATATCGAAGCCGAATTTGGCGATGTTTTGTTTTCGATGATAAATTACGCCAGATTTTTAAACATAAATCCCGAAGATGCTTTAGAACGAACCAATAAAAAATTCATAAAACGTTTTCAGTATCTTGAATCGAAAGCTGGCGAACTTGGTAAACCCTTAATGGATATGACTTTGGCAGAAATGGATGTTTTTTGGAATGAAGCCAAGAAACTTTAGTTTTTAATAACCAATAAAGATTTTAAAATTTTATTTTCATTATAAATTAAAATTTTATAAACTCCATTTGATAAATTTTTTATATCAACAGTTTTATTTTTTAAATCTAAATTTATCTTTTGCCCAAGAATATTAATTATTTGAACATTATTAAATTCTAATTTACTTTCAATATTTAAAATTCCGTTAGTTGGATTTGGAAATATTTTTACTTCGTTTTGAAAAGCAAAATTTTTATTGGATAAATTTATTTGATTTTCAAATGCACCAATATCCACATTATTAACCAACCTTGGATTTCCCAAAAAATCAAATTCAATTGGACCAAAAACTGCTGGATTTCCAGAATTTATACATGGACTTAAATTTTGAAGACTTAAATCTAAACCAATTAATTGTGCTTCATTAACGAATTTTGGATTTCCATAAAAAGAATGAATATCTGAGTTAGATAATTGATAATTGCTAAATCCAGTAATTATATAATCGGTAATGCCAAATGATACTTGGTCTGGATTGTTATTTGGCGAATAATAACAATTATAATCAAAAATTACATCAGGAACAATAAAAAAATTACCACTCGAGTACATAAAGTTAGATTCATCTGCATAAATAATATTGTTTTCGATTCTACAACCATAAGCTTTACTTATTTCAATTTCGCCAAGACCGCCTGCATCAGTACTGTTTTTAAGAAGTGTATTATTTCTAATAATTGAATTTAAAACTTGACCAGTTGTGTTTATATCATATCCGCCAAGATAAACTCCAGCTTCACGATTATTATACAAAATATTATTTTTAACTAATATATTTTTGGTTGTTCCGTTTTCTTCGCAACCAATTTCAACGCCATAAGTATTGTTGAAACTTTCATTTTGTTCTACGACAATATCCCAACCACCGTCAATATAAATTCCAGCTGAACTAGAATATGGGCTGTTGTTGTTGTAACATTTGTTGTTTTTTACCAAACCATTTCGAGCGTGGTCAAGCGCGGGGATTGGAGAACTTCCGTAGTTTCCTTCACATTCAATGCCAATATTATTATTATCATGAACCAAATTATTTTGAACTATAAATCCGTCAACATTTCCAGAATGTGTCAAATTTTCGCTAAAACCAGTTACGTTATTATGGATATTGCAACTATCAACCAAAATATTTGTTATTGCCGATCCTTGTGTATTACCTGAACCAAAAACCAAAAATGGATGTGCATTGTCATTGATTGTAGGAATTGTTGATGCCAATTGTGTCCATTTTATATCATGAATTGTAATATTTATAAATTTTAAATCAGTAGTTCCATCGATTGGATTTGTAAAAACCAAAATTCCATTGGCATCTTGACACAATAAATTTCTAATAGTTAAATTCCTAAATTCTAAATGACTTGCTCCGTTTATTTGTAACATTGCAGTACCATTTGCAGTCGATGTTCCAGTACCATCAATATAAACTAAATCAGAATTATAATTTCTAAATAAAATTGGATTTGCTGCAGTTCCAGAAACATTAATTATTAAATTTTCATTATATACTCCAGCTTTTATATAAATAGTGCTTCCAGCTTGCGCAGTGAATGCAGCCTTTTGAATTGTTTTGAATGCAGATAATAATGTTAATCCAGAGTTTGAATCTAAGCCGTTTGCCTTATCGACATAATAATTTATTGCAAAAATTGAATTTAAATTTAAAAAATATAAAATTAAAAATAATATTTTTCTCACAATTAATTAATTTAAATATTTCATATACAATATGTTATAAAATAAAATATTTTATATAAATATAGATTACAATGTAAATATAATAATTTTAATATTACAATTTTAATTTTAGTAAAATAATTGCAATAAAAAACCTTTCAGAATTCGTCTAAAAGGTTTTTATTAATTGTATAAAACATTTTTTTGATTACAATTTATTCATATTTCCAGACAAACTTTCTAGAAATTTATTAATTGGACCTTTAATCATCATTGCCATCATTGCATTGAATTCGCCTTCAAATAATAATTGTATATCGCTAGAATTTTCGCCAGTCGATACAATATTTGCAATCAAAGTAAATGGCAATTTATCGCTTGCAGCACCAAGTATTACTTGGCTTATTGCAGTTTTTTCTTTCATTCTTAGTTTGATTTCTGGCATTCCAGACAATCCAAAAATAAACGAATCATCGCCAGTAACTTCGAATTTTGCAATATTCTCGGGCATTAATTTTTCGTAGTTTTTCACATCACACATAGCGTCAAACATATATTGAGCCGATTTTTCTAAACTAACTTTTGGACTTTCTAAATTCATATTTTTTATTTTTTTAAATAATCACTTACTTCTTGTAATCTTACTTCTGCAATCTAAAATCTGCAATCTAAAATCTGCAATCTAAATATCCCAAACCGAAGGGTTTTTCCTCCATTTCGACAAGGTTTTTTCCTCATTTTCAGTGATATACATTTTATCAACAGCCAAGCTTAAAAGATTTTCATAATCAGACAATGTGAATAAATCGACATTTGCATTTTTGAAATTTTTATCAGCAATATCGAAACCATAATTAAATATTGCTGCCATACCTTTTATATTCGCACCTTCATTTCTCAAGGCTTCAACAGCCATTAAACTGCTATTTCCGGTGCTAATTAAATCTTCGACAACAACAACATTTTGACCACTTTGCAAGAAACCTTCGACTTGATTTTGACGACCGTGTTTTTTGGGTTCTGGACGAACATAAACGAACGGCAATCCTAAACTTTCGGCAACCAAAACTCCAATTCCGATTGCACCTGTTGCAACTCCAGCAATAACATCTGGTTTACCAAATTGTTTTTCAATATTTTTAGAAAACTCATCTCGAATGTAGTTTCTAATTGCTGGAAATGAAAGCGTTAGGCGGTTGTCACAATAAATTGGAGATTTCCAACCGCTTGCCCATAAAAAAGGTGTTGTTGGATTCAATTTAATTGCATTTATTTGCAAAAGCAATTCGGCAGTTTTTTCGGCTGTATCTTTATTAAAAATCATATTGCAAATGTATAAAGTTTTTGTGAATGACAAGCCACTTTTCTTAACAAATGAAATCAGTAAAGAAACCGATTTTCAATTGTTTTTGCTTGAAAGTGTTGACATTGAACAGCTTATAATTAAGATGTATCAAAATAAAATTCAAAAAGCCAGTCTATATTATCCAGATGAAGCTGAACTATTGCGTGTTTTTAAGTCAAAAATACCAGTTTCTAAAGCTGGTGGCGGTTTGGTTTATAATAATAAACGAGAAGTTTTATTTATTTTTCGTGGCGGAAAATGGGATTTGCCAAAAGGCGGCACCGAAAAAGGCGAAAATATCGAAGATACTGCAATGCGCGAAGTCGAAGAAGAAACAGGTGTCAATCAGCTCGAAATTGTCAAAAAACTTCAAAAAACCTATCACGTTTTCAAGAGAAATGGCGTTTTTAAACTCAAAATTACTACGTGGTTCGAAATGAAATCCAATTTTCAAGGCGTTCCACATGGGCAACTCGAAGAAGGAATTGAGCAAGCAGTTTGGCTGAATCCTGATCAGGTACAGCACGCATTATTAAATTCTTACGAAAATATAAAATTGTTGTTCGAGTCAGAAAATCTTATTTTAAATATTTAGTTTTTGGGCGTGACACCATTTTAAAAAAGGGCCACTCGTGTTTGTACTCAGTCGCCCTTTTTTAAAATGTTGTCGGGCTATTCGCGGCACATGGTGCCCAGCTGCTATCCCTCACGCAAGCCCAATGACCCTAAGTTAAGCTTTTTTTGTCATTTCGACGATAGGAGAAATCACATAACGTGAGCAACTAATGTGATTTCTCCTTCGTCGAAATGACAAAAGTAGTAGCTTCCTACTATATTTTTTTTTGTTTTTTTAAAATCT
This sequence comes from Bacteroidota bacterium, assembly GCA_043778105.1. Classification (GTDB taxonomy): domain Bacteria; phylum Bacteroidota; class Bacteroidia; order Flavobacteriales; family Flavobacteriaceae; genus Flavobacterium. Next base: position 3,493 of record JAYWGV010000132.1, on the reverse strand, counting down.
ATTTTTTTTAATATAAAATCAAAAAATTTAATTTATTCTATAAACAGGATATTGCAAATGCGCTTTTTCATAATAAATCGAATGCTTGTAAACCCAATTTAATTGCGCTTCAGGATTCTTTAAAAAAACCAGATCATCAATTTTTTTCTTCTCGAATTCTAATTTTAGTGTTGGATTTTCTAATAAAATTTTATTTGCCAAATCTTCAAAAACATAATCTGAATAACCTTCTTTTTGTTGCAAAATTGTGTCGAAAAAATTCCAATTAAAAAAAGAATCAATCGCTTCGGGTTCCAAAGTTTCCAATAAATATTTTACGGCTTTTTGATTGGTTGTGAATAAAAAATCTCCTTTTGAGAATTTAATTTTCTCGATTTTTGATAAAATTTTAGTATTTCGATGCAAGTAATGTCCTTCGTAAGCATTGGTTACCGTTTTGTAATCGGCAATTTTATAACTTTCAACTTCAATAATAGTATCGCGTTTTAATTGTGAGAATTGCACATTATTCAATTTCAATAAATCAATAACATTCCACCATGATTTCGGAATTATATAAGCTTTTGGAATATTAATTTCTTTAACAGGTTTGTATTCTTTGTAGTATAGAATTGACTTTTTGTAAGGTTTATTTTTGTAATAAAATAATCTGTTTCCTGTGGTAACATCACTTCTTTTTATTGTTCCTTCGTATCCTAAAAAGTCAATTTTTTCAACTTTCGAACTGTCAATTTCCCATTTCAAAGTATATTTTTTTCTAGATTGGTATTGCAATTCGTTTTTTAAACGCAATTCTTTAATTTTCTGATAGTTTTTATCAGTAAAATCAATTGTCGAAAGCATAAAATCATAAGTAACTTTTACACGTTCGGAATATTTTTTTAACATATGGGTTTCTACCACAAATCCAATCGAATTGAATAATGATGTATAACCTGTCGCATACCTTGGCGATTCAAAAAACTGAGCAAATCCATTGTCTGGTGTGTCTTCAAATGCATTTACATAAGGCGTAATTTCGACTTTTTTATTAGTCAAATCTTTGACAATTTCGGGCATCATTTCATTATTCAAGAAATTGCCCAAAACAGTTCCTAATTTGTTATGCTGTGTCATAATATAAGTCAGTTTATACTGATAATCAGCACCATTACTCACATGATTGTCTATAAAAACATCGGCATTAATTTTATGGAAAATATCAACAAAACTCTTTGTATTTCGAGTATCCAATTTTATGAAATCACGATTCAAATCAAAGTTGCGTCCATTGCCACGAAAACCATATTCTTCTGGACCATCTTGATTGGCTCGAGTTGTCGAATTTCGATTAAGTGTGCCACCAATATTATAAACTGGAATGGCAACAATCACTAAGTTTTTAGGAATTTTAATTTTTCCCAAAGCCAAATCTCGAAACAACATCATTGTTGCATCAATGCCATCTGGTTCGCCAGCGTGAATGCCATTATTTATTAAGATTACAGATTTTTTTTTATTAATTTTATCAAAATTAAAATTCATTTCAGGGTTAAATGTCACAATATGCAATGGCAAACCAGAATCGGTCAAACCCATTTTTTGCATTTTAATTGTCTTAAAATCATTTGCTAAAAGCGAATAAAAATCAATAGTTTCTTGATAATTAGCCGATTGATTGCCATTTCCTTTTTCGAATAAAGTTTCGTATTTGTTGTTTTTTTGTGGAAATATTGAAAGCGAAATAAGTATTAATATATAGGTATAAATTTTCATTGAAATGATTTAAATTTTCAAAAGTAAGCAATATCGAATTCAATTACAATTTCAATATCAAAAATCAAATTAGTAATGTATTAATAAATATTGATCACTGAATACTAAAAAGGGAATACTGAACACTTTTTTATACTACTTTTGCACAATGAATAAAAACTCAAATTCCAACAATATTCTTGGTAATTTAGGAATCGAAAGCCTAAACGAAATGCAGGTTGCAGCACAAGAAACTATACTAAATGAAAATAATATTTTGTTGCTTTCGCCAACAGGTTCTGGAAAAACTTTGGCTTTTTTGTTGCCTATTTTTGAAATGTTGCAACCAGAAATCTTATCAGTTCAGACATTAATTTTGGTTCCATCGCGAGAACTAGGTTTACAAATCGAGCAAGTTTGGAAAAAAATGGGCACCGATTATAAAGTCAATGTTTGCTACGGCGGACATTCTATTGATACCGAAATTAAAAATTTAAGCAATCCGCCAGCAGTTTTAATTGGAACTCCAGGCAGAATTGCTGACCATATTGATCGTGGCACTTTTCGAGTTGATAAAATTCAAACTTTGATTCTCGATGAATTTGATAAATCATTGCAACTTGGTTTTCATGAACAAATGTCATTTATTATCGGAAAATTGACAAAACTGAACAAACGAGTTTTGGTTTCGGCAACTTCGGATATTGAAATTCCAAAATATACACGAGTTATCAATCCGACGATTTTAGATTTTATTCCTAGTGAAGTACAAAAATTGAATCTTTCGACCAAATTGGTAATTTCGAAAGAAAAAGACAAAATCGGAAGCTTGTTCAACTTGATTTGTTCATTAAAATCAGAATCGGCAATTATTTTTTGCAATCATCGCGATGCTGCCGAAAGAATTAGTGATACGCTTTGCGAAAAAGGAATTTATGCAACATATTATCACGGCGGAATGGATCAAGACGAGCGAGAACGTGCTTTGATTCAATTCAGAAATGGAAGTATTTCTTATTTAATTACAACCGATTTAGCAGCTCGTGGGCTTGATATTCCAGAAATGAAACACGTTATTCATTATCATTTGCCATTAAAAGAAGACGAATTTACGCATAGAAATGGTCGAACAGCGAGAATGTTATCTTCAGGAACGGCTTATATCATTCACAACGAAACCGAAAAAAAATTAGATTATATTGATTATGGAATGAAAGTTCTTGCAATCGAAAATTCGACTAATTTACCAAAACCGCCACAATTTCAAACTGTTTATATTTCGGGAGGAAAGAAAAATAAATTGAATAAAATTGATATTGTGGGTTTCTTTTCTCAAAAAGGAAAACTCGAAAAAGGCGATTTAGGATTAATAGAAGTCAAAGATTTTATTTCGTTTGCCGCAGTAAAATTTAATAAAGTTCAAGAATTATTAAAAAATATTCGAGAAGAAAAAATGAAAGGCAAAAAATTTAAAATTGAAATCGCACGAAAAGTTGTCAAGAAAGTGGAGGAGTAGTTCGCAGTTTTCAGTGTTCAGTGTTCAGTATTCAGTGTTCAGTGTTCAGTATTCAGTGTTCAGTGTTCAGTGTTCAGTGTTCAGTGTTCAGTTTAAATAGTTGTCTATTTTTACAAAAAAAGTTTCAATTTATTGAAACTTTTTTTGTAAAAATCTAAAATCTAAAATCTAAAATCTAAAATCTAAAATCTAAAATCTAAAATCTAAAATCTAAAATCTAAAATCTAAAATCTAAAATCTAAA
>JAYWGV010000131.1:0-3110 GCA_043778105.1 Bacteroidota bacterium | reverse complement strand
TATAAAGGTCAAATAATAATATATCGAAGTTAAAAGTACAATCAGAACGCATTCAAAATAACCTATTGTTTTGCTAAAAAAATTCATATTTTTTTATTTCTCTAAAAATTTATCTGTTAAAACCAAACCCTCTTTTTTTGTATCTTTATTTAATAAATAAATAGCTATTTGATACTTTCCGTTCTCATAAGTTGAAATATCTACGGCCGTATTAAAACCAGAATTACTTGCATCAAAATCACATTTAAAATATGAAGTTACATCAGGTCTATTTACTTTTTGTGAAATTAATTTTTGTGCTTTACCATCTTTAATTAATAAAATTGATACTTCTGATTTTTCTGAACTTTGTTTATCAAAATAAGCCCAGCCAACTATTTTTAATAAATTGTTAGTTTTATCATAAGTTTCAATATTTAGCATAAATGGATCGCCATTAAAAGGTTTCAAATCTTTGAATTTTGAAATATCTATTTTAATCGGTACGTCTTTTAGCAATACAAAATGTCTTGTCCAAGCTTGAAAACCATCGTAATAATTTTCAATATAAAAATTATTGTCAATAAACCTCTGCGCCGATTCTGATGGAATATATGTTTTACCAAAAGCATCTACAAACCAGAAGGGTTTAATTTTTGTAGTATCTTGTCGCATTTGTTGTATTAAACTTTCAAATTCAATTTCTTCTAATTTTATTTTGGTTGTTTGTTCATTAAAATAGTAATCAAACCAATATTTCTGACTAGTGTAGGTTTTTTCTAACTTATTATTACGGGATATTACATAATTTGATGCTTCTCTAAATTGTGCTTTGTTCGGATTGCTATAATACTTTTTTACTATAAAAATATTTATCATTGAATAAACTGTAATTGTTAATAAAACTAAAATTTTAGCTATTTGATTTCGAATCAAATATATTCCAACTGCTATAACTAAAATAAAAACAGGGATTATACTTGTAAAATAACGAGTTAACATTAATGATATTTGTCCGTAGGAACGCACCGTTAAAAAAGTAATAAATATAAAAATCCATCCAAAAAAAAGTAAAAATGCATACACTAATTTATTGGTTTTTATTTCGTTTATATTTTTAGTTTCCTTTTCGTTAAACAGTTTAAATAAAAAATAAAAAAATAATGGTGTGTATATGAAAAGGGTCATTTCTGAATTTCCTAAAAACTCTTTAAACATTAATGAAAAAGAGTCCGGTGTTGGTTTTGGAATCCAAAAAGACTTGATTGTTAATAGTTTGACAATCATTTTGTAATTTGGCAATAACATTAATAATGCAATTGTTCCAGAAAAAAAGTAGTTCTTAACTTGAACTATTCTATCATTTTTTTTAGTTAAGGCAACAAAGAATGATATAATGACGATTTGAGAGAGAATATTTATAAAACTAAAAAAATTAATATTTACCAAAAACCCTACGGATAACCCATATAAAATTGCATTTTTCCGAGTATTCTCTTTAATAATCGTTGATAGAAAATAAAATGATACTATGGTCGCAAATAGATATAATGTATAGGGCCTAGCGTCTTGAGATATATAAATATTGTATTCATTTATCGCCATTAACACAGCAGCTACTAAACCAACAGTATTTGTAAACAATGATTTTCCGAATTTGTAAACTGCAAAAACACTCAAAACTCCAAAAAAAGCAGAAAAAAGTCTTGCAATAATAGCTGTATGACCAAATATCGTGAATAAAATTTTCAAGGTAATAAAATATAAATAAGGAAATCCCTCCCTTGCGTTTACTTCAGAAATTAAATTACTCAATGTCTGGTTTGGACTTGATACATTCATTGAATAAATTTCATCCATCCAAAGGCTTTGAAAATCAATCTTATACAATCTTAAAAAAGTTGCAACAAACAGAATTAATATTAGCCATTTGTTTTCTTTTAATATATCTATATGTTTCATTTTTTATTTATTTTTGCCAAAATTAGTATATTAATTTTTCTTAAAAAAAATTATAATTTATATCTTGTATTTTACGTTTTGCAAGCGCGAATGCAAATGTACTTCATAAAGCTTTTATAATTTATTTTTTTGATGTTTTCTGATAAACATAATATGAAAATCATAAACAACTAAATTTCCGCATTAAAGCATAATAAATTCAATAATTAAGAAATCTAATTGACTTCCATATTAAAATATGATATTTTAAAATCTTGACTAATTCGGAATACAATTCCAAAAAAGTTATATGTTTGCAAAAACATTTCCTAATGAAAATTCAAAGATCTTTAGAATATAAAATTTCATTATACGCAAATCAATTTAGAGCGATTGCACTGATGGGAATTAGACAAAGCGGCAAAACAACTTTGTGTAAAATGCTATTCCCAACAAAACCTTATTTGAATTTTGAAAACATTGATGTACAATTATTAGCCGAGCAAGACCCAAAAGCTTTTTTAGAAAAATACAAAATATCGGGTGCAATTTTCGACGAAATACAAAAGTCGCCAAGTCTGTTCAATTACATTCAAGAAGTTTTGGACAATGAAACTGAACGTGGGAAATACATATTAACAGGTAGTAGCAATTTTTTATTGAACCAAATATCAGCCAAAGTCTTGCTGGGAGAGTTGGTTTTTTGGAGCTTTTGCCTTTGTCAAATAAAGAAATTAGTAATTATTTTGATACTAATCATTCAGTTTGGGAAATTATTTTAAAAGGTGGATTTCCTGAAATTTGGTTGCAAAACATCAATCCTAGTTTTTATTTTCCGAGTTACATTCAGAGTTTTATAGAACGTGATATTCGACAATTAATCAATATCAAAAACCTGATATTATTTAAACAATTCATAAAACTAGTAGCAACACGAGCTGGGCAAGAATGGAACAGTTCTCAAATTTCAAATGACTTAGGTGTTAATTCTAAAACGGTTACGGCTTGGTTATCTTACTTACAAACGGCAGGAATTGTTTATTTGCTAGCGCCTTATTATGCCAATTTTGGAAAGAGAGTTATAAAACGACCAAAACTATATTTGACCGATACAGGAGTTTTATGCAATTTGTTGGGCATACAAAATGAAATTCAATTAGAAAATCATCCGCAGAAAGGTTCGATTTTCG
>JAYWGV010000130.1:0-53993 GCA_043778105.1 Bacteroidota bacterium | reverse complement strand
AAATTATTTATTAGTTCAAGAGCATTTGTTTTTAAAGCATTAATATTAAAAATTCCAGTTTTTTCGTTTGTAATTATTCTAGACATTTTTTTGGATAAATTATGTGCATTTGAAGCAATATCCAACCAAGTATAAAACCCAATTTCTGAATCCAGAAAATTATTAAATGCGATTTTGATTTCTTTATTTGCTATTAAAATATTTTCGTTAGCCCATTTTTTATCAAATAGAAAATTAAAAAAAATGCCTTTTGTGTTTTTATAAAAATACGTTTCTACTTCGGTTTTAGGTTTGTAAAATGTCCAACAAGTACTCTGTAATTTTGTGTTTTTACCATCGTTGTTTTTTATAGGAAACTCATATTCGAAAACCGAAAAAGACAAAATGTAATAATTGCTTGAATGGTTTTCTTCATAAATCGCTTTGGCTCTTATATTTTCTTTAATTTTAATATCCGTCGATAAAACAGAAAAGTTTTCTTCGATTTCACGATAATACATAATGCCTTTACAAAACGGATTATTAGAATAAATGCCTTGCTCGAGTGGTTTGTATTGCGCAACTGGGAGTTCTATAACGCTATCGACCATTATTTTGGCAGAATTGGATAAGTACGGTAATTCGAAAAAACCATCTTTATATAAAAAAAGATATTTCTCAAGTAGTTTGTCCCATTTGGATTTTACCATAATAATTAATATATTAGAACAAGGATTAAAACATATTCTTGCAAATATATATTATTTTGAAACAATAAATATTTTCATTATTTGAATTAATGTCTTGAAAAATCAGAATAAAAAACATACTTTATAAAAATGGTTTTTTTGATAGTTTATATTTATTTAAATATTGTAGTAAAATGTTTAAATTTGTACTTTAAATTTAAAAAATGCCCAAAGAACTTCTCCTTCAAGTCACGCCTGAAATAGCATCAAATGAAAATTTATTAAAACATCATTTGTCCAAGCAAATTAAAGTTTCTATAAATGAAATCAAACACGTTTCTATTTTAAAACGGTCTATTGATGCAAGACAAAAAGCAATAAAATTCAATTTAAAAGTCAATATTTATTTTCAAGATGAAGATTTTGTTGAACAAAAATTCGAATTACCAGAATATAAAAATGTCGAAAATGCAAAAGAAGTAATAGTAATTGGTGCTGGTCCAGCAGGACTTTTTGCAGGTTTGCAACTCATAGAACTTGGCTTGAAACCAATAATTGTTGAACGTGGAAAAGATATTCGTGGTCGCCGTAGAGATTTAAAAGCCATTAATGTTGACCACATTGTTAACGAAGATTCTAATTATTGCTTTGGCGAAGGCGGCGCAGGAACTTATTCTGATGGAAAATTATATACTCGCTCAAAAAAGCGTGGTGACATTGATAGAATTCTTAATCTTTTGGCGGCTTTTGGAGCAACTTCGGATATTTTAATCGAAGCGCATCCGCACATTGGCACCAATAAATTACCTCAAATAATTCAAGACATTCGTGATAAAATCATAGAGTTTGGCGGAAAAGTACTATTTGAAACAAGAGTTACAGATATTTTACTTAAAAATAACGAAGTTCAAGGCATTCAAACGCAAAAAGGCGATATTATCAATGCCAATAAAATAATTCTTGCAACTGGTCATTCTGCCCGTGATATTTTTGAATTATTAGACAGAAAAAAGATTCTAATCGAAGCCAAACCATTTGCCTTGGGCGTTAGAGCCGAGCATCCACAGAGTTTGATTGACCAAATTCAATATTCTTGTGATTATCGAGGCGAACATTTGCCGCCTGCGCCATATTCTATTGTAAAACAAGTCAATGGGCGCGGAATGTATTCGTTTTGTATGTGTCCTGGTGGCGTGATTGCGCCTTGTGCAACTGCTCAAAACGAAGTTGTTACCAACGGTTGGTCGCCGTCTAAACGTGATCAAGCAACTGCCAATTCTGGAATTGTTATTGAATTGAAATTAGAAGATTTTGAACCTTATAAAAAATTCGGTGCATTAGCTGGATTGGAATTTCAGAAACAAATTGAACAAAAAGCGTGGAATTTAGCAGGGAAAACCCAAAAAGTTCCTGCACAACGAATGGTCGATTTTACTCAAAACAAAGTTTCATCAAACATTCCAAAAACGTCTTACGTTCCTGGAACAACATCAGTCGAAATGGGACAAGTTTTCCCAGGATTTTTATCTCAAATTTTACGTGAAGGTTTCTCGGAATTTGGAAAATCAATGAAAGGATATTTGACAAATGAAGCTATTTTACACGCACCCGAATCGAGAACTTCGTCGCCTGTTCGCATTCCGAGAGACAATATTACTTTAGAACATTTGCAAATAAAAGGATTGTACCCGTGTGGCGAAGGCGCGGGTTATGCAGGTGGAATAATTTCTGCCGCAATTGATGGAGAAAAGTGTGCAATTGAGATTTTTAAGACTATTAGAACTTAGACTTGTAGACTTGTAGACTTTAGACTTAAGACTTGTAGACTTGAGACTTGTAGACTTTAAGATATTAGACTCTAAGATATTAGACTCTAAGATATTAGAATTTAAGAATTTTGAACTAAGAATTTTGTTTGAAATTTCACTTTAAATGTAATAAAATATAATCAGACCTGAAATACTTTAAAATCTTTTAACTTCTAGGATTATGTCTATTAGTCTATTAGTCTATTAGTCTAAAGTCCAATAATCTAAAGTCTAAACTTCTAACTTCTTTAAAAAATCCAATGCTTTTGGGATGTGTTTGGTCGCCATCATTGAGTCAAAAATCAATTGAATAGTTCCCCTTTTATCAGCTACATAAGTTACTCTACCTGGAATTAAACCAAGCAAATTGGTTTTTACTCCAAATAATTTTCGAAGTTTTCCTAAATTATCTGATAATAACAAAAACGGTAATTTATATCGTTTTGCAAATTTTTCATGACTTGCAACCGTGTCGCCACTAATGCCAATAACTTCGGCTCCCAAATCTTTAAAATCTTCGTATTGGTCTCTAAAACTACAAGCTTGCGCCGTGCAGCCTGGTGTATTGTCTTTTGGATAAAAATAAATTACAACTGGTTTCTGACCAACAATTGTTGTACTGTCGAAATCGTCGCCGTTAGTGTCTTTTGCAGTGAAATTTGGAATTTTATCTCCGATTTGTAGTGCCATTATTCTCCTTTATAAGTTACAAAATTACGTTCGGTTTCGTACAATACGACTTCAATTTCGAATCTAGATTCAATTCTTTTGCGCATTTTATTCCAGATTACAACTGCAATATTCTCGGCAGTTGGAATCAGGTTTTCGAATTCTGGCACATCGAGATTTAAATTTTTATGATCAAACTGGTTTTCGACTTCTTCCTTTATCATATCCGAAAGAAATTTTACATCCATTACATATCCTGTTTCTGGATCGATTTGCCCAGTAACACTCAATGTTAAATCATAATTGTGACCATGAAAATTTGGATTATTACATTTGCCGAAAATTTCTTGATTTCGTTCGAATGTCCAATCTTTTCGGTGTAGACGATGTGCTGCATTAAAATGGGCTTTTCTGGAAATTGTTACTTTCATAAGTACTATTAAATTTTAAATATTAAATTTTAAACTTGGTTAACTTAACCAAATCTAAAATCTGAAATCTAGATTCTGAAATCTTAATACCTAAATCCTGTGATCTTCTATATAATGATAAAACTCATCAAAAATAATTTTAAACCAAATCGTGTAAATATCAGGGTTTTGAACCATATCTTGTTTTACATCTTCAATTTTCATCCATTTCCAAGCTTCGACCTCATCTGGATTTATTACCGGATTTTCATTAAAATAACCAATCATAACATGGTCTAACTCATGCTCGGTCAAGCCATTATCAAATGGAGCTTTGTATATAAAATGAAACAATTCTTTCAATTCGGTTTCGAAACCCATTTCTTCAAACAACCTGCGCGAGCCAGCTTGCAAATTGGTTTCGCAATTGCGCTGGTGACTGCAACAAGTGTTTGTCCATAAAAGAGGCGAATGATATTTATGATGCGCACGTTGCTGCAACATAATTTCGTTGTTTTTATTCAAAACAAAAACCGAAAAAGCACGATGTAAAACTGCTTTTTCATGGGCTTCTAACTTAGGCATTAGTCCAATTTGCTCATCAAGTTCATTGACTAATATTACATTTTCTTCTTGCATAAAATAATTTAGTTGTGCGAAAATACGAAAAAACTTTATAGTAAATTTGGCTTTAACAGATTGTTTTAATTTGTTTTAGTTTTTATAAATATTTACATTTGTTAGACTATGAAAGAAATCATTATCAGAACTGCAAATTTATCAGATTTATCAATATTACTTGAATTCGAACAAGGCATTATTGAAGCCGAACGTCCACTTGATGAAACATTAAAATTGGGTAAAATTTCTTATTATGACATTCGTCAAATGATTTTAGAACCAGAAACCGAAGTTGCATTAGCTGAGATAAATGGCGAAATTATTGGTTCTGGTTATGCAAAAATCATTGAAGCAAAACCATATTATACCTTCGAAAAATATGCCTATTTGGGTTTTATGTTTACAAATCCTGATTTTCGTGGTTTGTCAATAAATTCCAATATAATTGACTATTTAAAAAATTGGTGTATTTCAAAAAATATAAAAGAAATTCGATTAGATGTTTACGATACAAATATTGCTGCGATAAAATCGTATGAAAAAAATGGTTTCAAAAAAGATATGGTTAATATGAGATTAGCACTTTAAAAAAACCAAATCATTAAATTTTTCGTATTTATTTTTAAATCTCTCAACCAATTATAAATGATTGTTAATTTGTAAAATCAACCATTATCGTCTTAATAATTCAACCTACATTTGTATAAAAATTAAATTATGAAAAATTTTCGCAAAATATTTAGTTCTTTTTTAATGCTTTTGCTGTTTATTTTTGCAGCATGTGGTCAAAACTCAAAACAAAAAACAGATAAAAATTTAGCAATGGAAATCGAAAATTCAAAAGCAAACAATCCTTATTATTCAAGAACATCGACCGAAAAATTGAATGTTTCTGATGCCGAATGGAAAAAAGTATTACCAGAAAATCTTTATGCAACCGCTAGAAATGGCGATACTGAAAGAGCATTTACAGGAAAAATTTATAATTCTGATGCCAAAGGAACCTATTATTGCGCCGCTTGTGGCAATAATTTATTCAAATCTGATCAAAAATTTTCTAGTTCTTGCGGCTGGCCAAGTTTTTTCGAGCAAGAAAATAAAAATAGCGTCGTTTTTAAAGACGATAATTCTTACGGAATGCGAAGAATCGAAGCGCTTTGTGGTCGTTGCGATGCACATTTAGGTCATTTGTTTGACGATGGTCCTGCGCCAACTGGCAAAAGATATTGCATGAATGATGTTTCATTAGAATTTGTACCCGAAAAATTAATCTCTGATAATAAAATGAACGAAAATTTAGAAACAATTGTAGTTGGTGGCGGCTGTTATTGGTGTGTTGAAGCTGTTTACGAAAATTTAATGGGCGTAAAAACCGTTGAATCTGGATTTGCTGGTGGCAAAAATGCTAATCCTACTTACAAAGAAGTTTGTACTGGAGAAACTGGTCATGCCGAAGTTGTAAAAATTGTTTATGACAAAACAGTAACCAATCTTGATGAAATTTTTAAGGTTTTTTTTACAGTTCATGACCCAACAACTTTAAACCGTCAAGGTGAAGATGTTGGAACACAATATCGATCATCGATTTTTTATGCAAACGATGATCAGAAAAAAGCGGCAATATCGATTATTAATCAATTAAACTCAGAAAAAGTCTTTTCTAATACAATTGTGACAACACTTGAACCACTAACAATCTTTTATAAAGCCGAAGATTATCACCAAGATTATTATAACAATAATAAAGAACAAGGTTATTGCAAAATGGTTGTTCGCCCAAAAATCGAAAAATTCGAAAAGGTTTTTAAAGACCGTTTAAAAAGAAAATAAATTATTACAAATCAAAAAAAACCGATTCATTTGAGTCGGTTTTTTTTATGAATTCCAATTTTATTAGCTACTTATCGAATACTTTTTATAGAAACCTCAAATAAATCATCAAAAATTGTAAAAATTTTTTCTGCATTTTGCTTGCGAATTGAAATTTCTATTTCGCATGCTAATTCCATTCTTTGCGTTTGTATTTGAACATTATTTTCTTTAATAATTCGCATTACTTTGTTCATGTTTTTATAATCGAATAAAACTAAGTAATTAATATTAATTGTTTTTTCGATAATATTAGCACTTTCAATAACCAATTGAGCAGAAGTTTTATAAGCTGAAATTAATCCGCCGACGCCTAGTTTTGTTCCGCCAAAATATCGAACAACAACAATCAAAACATTAGTAATTTCGAATGATTGAATTTGACCATAAATTGGCATTCCAGCAGAATTGCTTGGCTCGCCGTCGTCATTGGCTCGAAATTGAAACTTTTCGGTACCAATTTGATATGCAAAACAAAAATGTCCTGCACCAAAATGTTTTTTTCGCAAAATATCAATCAATGGTTTTACCTCATCATCAGATAAAATAGGGAAACCATAACCGAAAAATTTGCTGTTTTTCTCCTTGAATAAAATCGGTTCGGTCGCAATTTCAAATGTTTTAAAAGTGTCTAAAATCAAAATCTAAAATTTAACATATCTGAAATTTAAAATCTAACGTCTAAAGTTTTGAAGTCTAATATTTGATGTCTAATATCTGAAATCTAATATCTAATGTCTGAAATCTAATATCTAATATCTAATATTTTTTACTCATATCTCAAAGCTTCAATTGGATCCAATTTTGCAGCTTTCCAAGCAGGATAAGAACCACTTGCAATTGCTACAATAAAACTTATTACAAATGCGCTAATGATTGCCATCCAAGGAATTACAAATTCGAATTCTGCCAATGTCGAGACCAAATATCCCAAAGAAATTCCGATAATTGTGCCAAGAATTCCGCCCATTTGACCAATAATTAATGTTTCCATAAAAAACTGAACGGCGACCGTAATTTTGGTTGCGCCCAATGCTTTTCGAACGCCAATTTCTCGCGTTCTATCAGTAACTGAAACAATCATTATGTTCATCAATGCAATCGATGAACCAAAAATTGTAATTAGTCCAATTACAACGGCTGCGATTTTTAAATATCCAGTAATATCTTTAATTTTGTTTATCAAATCGTCGCTTCTAGAAATCGCAAAATTTTGCTCTTTAACAGGGCTTAATTTTCGAACCTTTCGCATTGTAGTTATCGCATTATCAACAGCTTGATTTAAAAATTGATTGTTGCTAACCATCGAACTAATCGTGTAATTAATGTCCGGAGCAGTAAAAAGCGAACGAGCAACCTGAATCGGAATCAAAACCCGCAAATCTTGTCGCTTGCCGAACGTAGAACCTTTTTCTTTCAAAACGCCAATAACTTTGAATTTTGCTCCACGAATTGATAAAATTTTATCAATCGGATTCACATCTTTCAGCAAACCTTTATTGGCAAAATCTGATCCAATCACGCAAGAATAAGTATTGTTCGAAATATCAAAATTCGTAAAATTCCGACCATACATTGTCTCTAAACCCGAATTCATCATATAGTTTTCATCTACACCAAGCACCGAAATTTCAGGATCGGTTTTCTCGCTTTCGAACTTCACTTCTGCAGTTTGAGTTGCCGTAAATGACAATGAAGTTTGCGTAAACGGATAGTTATATTTTTGTTTGAATTCGACCGCTTCGGTGTACGAAATTATCGGATTCATGCGGTCTTCGCTTTCATCATTGTTATTTTGCTTAGAAAAATCGAATTGGTCAATATTAAAAGTATTCGAACCCATCGAAGCAAAATTCTTGGTAATTTTATTGTCCAAAGCAGACAAAACAGTCAAAATTCCGACCAATGCCGAAATGCCAATAGCAATAATCAACGCTGTCAAAATCGTGCGCAAAAGCTGAGTTCTTATAGATCCAATCGCAATTTTTATATTTTCTCTAAATAATTTAAACATAGTTTATATTTGACTCAAAAATACGTTTTTTGTTACAAATAATTCTATTTTTTTTGATTCAGCCTGAATTTATTTCAGGAGCTAATCCCGCTCTTTCCCAAAAGTTTTTTCAATTACCACGGGTTTAAACCCGTGGCAATTAAAAAAACGTTTAAACCCGTGGCAATTAAAAAAACGTTTAAACCCGTGGCAATTAAAAAAACGTTTTTCCTTGCGATCGGGGCTAGGGTTTATGATTTTTAAAGAATTTTTGATTTATAATTGAAATTTTATTTGTTTTAAAAATCTATCAAAAAATAGAATAATTATTTTAAAATTAAGATATTTGCATTAATATAAATTAAGGATTTTTGATTTAAGATTTAGGATTTTTAAAATCCAGCATATCTAAAATCTAAAATCTTATATCCAAAATTAAAAAATGGCTCAAAAACCCAGCATACCAAAAGGAACAAGAGATTTCTCACCAGCAGAAGTTGCCAAGCGACAATATATTATTCAAATCATAAAAACTAATTTCGAAAAATTTGGTTTTGCACCAATCGAAACGCCAACTTTCGAAAACTCCGAAACCCTAATGGGAAAATATGGAGAAGAAGGCGATCGATTGATTTTCAAAATTTTGAATTCTGGAGATTATCTAGACAAAGCCAATTCTGAATATCTTGAAACTAAAAACAGCACAAAATTAACGCCAAGCATTTCAGATAAAGCATTGCGATATGACTTGACAGTTCCTTTTGCAAGATATGTAGTGCAACACCAAAACGAAATCGAATTTCCTTTCAAACGTTATCAAATTCAACCAGTTTGGCGCGCTGATCGACCTCAAAAAGGGCGTTTTAGAGAATTTTTTCAATGCGATGCCGATGTTGTAGGTTCAAAATCTTTGTGGCAAGAAGTCGAATTCATTCAATTATATGATTCGGTTTTTGCAGATTTAGGATTAAACGGAGCAACAATTAAAATTAATAACCGCAAAATTCTTTCTGGAATTGCCGAAGTTATTGGAGCATCGGACAAATTAATTGATTTTACAGTTGCTCTCGACAAACTCGATAAAATTGGCGAAGATGGCGTAAAAAAAGAAATGATTGAAAAAGGAATTTCCGAATCAGCAATCGAAAAAATACAATCTTTATTCAATTTTAAAGGAACTATTCAAGAAAAAATTGACAAACTTGCAATTCTTTTATCCGATTCGAGCGAAGGAATGAAAGGCGTTGATGAATTGAAATTCATTTGTAATAATACCGAAAAATTAGGATTAAAATCTTCAAATTTAGATTTAGATGTTACTTTAGCACGAGGATTGAATTATTATACCGGAGCCATTTTCGAAGTTGCACCACCAAAAGAAGTGTCAATGGGTTCTATTGGTGGCGGCGGACGATATGACGATTTAACAGGAATTTTTGGTCTCAAAGACATGAGTGGTGTTGGAATTTCGTTTGGATTAGATAGAATATATTTGGTTCTTGAAGAAATGAATTTGTTTCCAGAAACTGTTACTAAATCAACCAAAGCTTTATTTTTGAATTATGGCGAAAATGAAGCATTCGAGGCAATGAAAACTATTAAAATTTTAAGAGAAAAAGGAATAAATCTCGAAATGTATCCTGATAATGCAAAAATTGACAAACAATATAAGTACGCAGATAAAAGAAAAATTCCGTTCGCAATAATTCTTACAGAAAAAGGAATTTTAGAAGAAAAATTCGGACTTAAAGATTTATTTTCTGGAGAATTATTAAATTTAAGTTTATCAGAATTAATCGAAAAAATATCTTAATTATTTAGTTCAAAAAACAAAAAAACCGACTAAAATTAGTCGGTTTTTTTAGATAAATGTAGCGAGAGACAGGGTCGAACTGTCGACCTCAGGGGTATGAATCCTGCGCTCTAACCAACTGAGCTACCTCGCCAATTGTTGATTTTAATTCGGGTGCAAATATAGGACTTAATTTTCAGCTGGCAAATTTTATTGTAATAAAATAAAATATTATTTAAATTAACTTTTTATTTGATTTCTTTTTTATTACTTTCACAAAAATTTAATTTTTCAAATGGAGCTCAAAGTACGATACGAATTAGAAATACCAATTACATCATCGGCGTCATTATTGTGGCCATACATATCTACTCCATCGGGACTTTCTGAATGGTTTGCAGATAATGTCAATTCAAGAGGAGAATTTTATACTTTTATTTGGGACGATTCTCAAGAAATGGCGAGAGTTTCATCGAAAAAATCATTCGAAAAAATTAAATTTCGTTGGGTAGATGAACATTCTAAAGACACCGATTATTACTTCGAAATTAGAATTCTTGAAGACGAAATTACTAAAGACGTATCGTTAATGATAGTAGATTTTGCCGAAGAAGACGAAGTGGAAGAGTCGCAAAAACTTTGGGAAAACCAAGTGTCAGAATTAAAACACGTTATCGGATCAATTTAGATTTCTAGTTTTTTAGACTTATATTTGCCGTGATTTTAAACTTCACGGCTTTTTTTATGATAAATTTTAATGGAAATATTGTTTCATCAGAAACCAACTTACTACAAAATAATCGCGCTTTTTTGTTTGGCGATGCAGTTTTCGAAACTTTAAAAATTGTTGACAATAAAATTCTTTTTTTAGAAGATCACTATTTTAGATTGATGTCATCAATGCGAATTGTGAGAATGGAAATTCCAATGAATTTTACATTAGAATTTATTGAAGAGCAAATTTTAAATTTAGCTAAAGCAAATAATTGTAGTGATTCTGCAAGAATTCGATTTACAGTTTACAGAAATTCTGGCGGCTATTATTTGCCAGAAACTAATGAGATTTCTTACTTAATAAATGCAAAACCACTAGAAAATAAACTGTATTCATTTGATAATTCTGAATTCGAAGTCGATTTATTTAAAGATTTTTATATAACGAAACAATTACTTTCGTCAATAAAAACGACCAATAAAATGGTCAATATTACTGGAAGTATTTTCGCAAAAGAAAACGATTTACAAAATTGTTTATTATTGAATGATTCCAAAAATGTTATCGAAGCTTTGAACGGAAATATTTTTATGTTGTTGAATAACAAACTAATAACTCCGCCAATATCAGAAGGTTGTTTGAATGGAATAATGCGAAAACAAATTTTAGAATTAGCCAAAAAAACAGAAAATCTTGAAGTTGTCGAGGCAATAATTTCGCCATTTGACCTTCAAAAAGCCGACGAATTATTTATTACAAATGTAATTTCTGGAATTCAACCAATAACAAAATACCGCAAAAAAAAATTTGAAAGTAGTTTGTCTGGTAAAATTTTAATGAAATTGAACGATTTAATTAATTCAAATTAATTCAAATTAGGATTCTCTGGTGCATTTGACCAAATTAAGTAATCGCCACCCAATTCAGAAATTTTTTCTTTCCAAAATTGACTGCTTGATTTTGCAATTATTTTCTTTTCGTAGCTGTTTTTAGTTAGAATCCAAGAGTTTGCTTGCATTTCGTCTTCGAGTTGATTGGCGTCCCAGCCTGTATATCCTAGAAAAAAACGGATGTTACTTTTAGTAATTTGACCTGAATTAATTAATTTTCTGGTCAAATTGAAGTCGCCTCCCCAAAAAATTCCATTGGAAATTTCTATGCTATTCGGAATTAATTCCGGAACATTGTGAATAAAATAAAGATTGTCTTGCTCGACTGGACCGCCATTATAGATTTTAAAATCGGCATTAACGTCATGAACCAAATCTTTTATGGTGTAATTCAGTGGTTTGTTCATGATGAACCCAACCGAACCTTCGTGCGTATGATCTGCCAACAAAATTACCGATCTGTTGAAAGAAATGTCGCCAATAATCGATGGTTCTGCAATAAGTAATTGTCCTTTTGATAGTTGCTTTGTTATCATAATTTCACAATTTTAATTAAAATTAATAAAAAATATTTAGGTTTCAAAGTTTTATTAGAATTTAATCAAAAAAAAACCACCTGATTCAACAAGTGGTTTAATTTATATTATGCAAACTACTAGTTTACAGCTCCGTCTAAATCTGCTCCAGATTTAAATTTCACTACATTTTTAGCAGCAATTTTGATTGTAGCTCCAGTTTGTGGATTTCTTCCGTCACGAGCTTCTCTTTTAGAAACTGACCAAGATCCGAAACCTACTAAAGATACTTTTCCACCTTTTTTCAAAGTTCCACCTACATTAGCTAAAAAAGATTCTAAAGCTAGTTTTGCTGCTGCTTTTGTAATTCCTGCGTCAGCAGCGATTGCATCGATTAATTCTGATTTGTTCATAATAATTGTTATTAATTGTTGGTTAAATATTTAATTGCTTCACAAATTTATCAGTAAATACGTATCATGCAACTGTTTTATTGATTTTTTTTTGATTTTGTTGATAAGTTTGATTTTTTGTTTATAACCGTTCGATAAAAAGCATATATTTCCGTTGAAAGTGAATGTTTATAAGACTTAATGTGCAATTGTGTCCTGAGAAAACGTCATACCATTCAAAACTTCACTAGTTTTCATTCGCTTTTTGCCGGGAAACTGCAAACTTAATATTTCTAAAAACCCATTTTTAACAGCAATTTTAATTTCTTTTTTAGTTGATAAAATCGTACCATATATATAGGTATGATTTTCTTGAACAAAATTGGCTTCGTAAATTTTTACATTCCACTCATTATTTAAATCTTTAATGTAACACCAAGCCGCAGGATAAGGAGATAAACCTCGAATGAGATTATAAATTTCTTGACCTGTTTTCGTAAAATCTATCTTGCAATTTTCTTTATTGAGTTTGTAAGCCGTTTTTATTTCTGGATTTTCGGTTTGAATTGTTGTTGCCGCTTTTCCATTTTCGATTAATTGCAAGGTTTCAATAACAGTAACACTTCCAATATTCATTAGTCTATCGTGCAATTGACCCGCATTTTCATTAGATTGAATCGTAATCTCTGAACTTAAAATCATTGCGCCAGTATCTATTTTATCATCTATAAAAAAAGTTGTTACTCCTGTTTTGGTCTCACCGTTAATAATCGCCCAGTTTATTGGTGCTGCGCCACGATAATTTGGTAATAATGATGCATGAAGATTAAATGTTCCAAATTTTGGCATTTTCCAGACTGCTTCTGGCAACATTCTAAAGGCAACAACTACTTGCAAGTTTGCGTTTAATGCTTTCAACTCTGATAAAAAACTTTCATCTTTTAGATTTGTTGGTTGTAATAAATTAAGATTATTTGAAATTGCAAATTCTTTTACTGCCGAATATTTTATTTTTTGACCTCGACCAGCTGGTTTGTCGGCTGCAGTAATTACGCCAACAACATCGAAATTGTTTTTGATTATGGTTTCTAGAATTCCAACTGCGAATTCTGGTGTGCCCATAAACACTATTTTTAATTTTTCCATAGTTTTATTTTTATATGACACGAATTACACAAATTTCCACGAATTAAATTTAAGTAACTATTGAAATTATGATAAATAATTCGTGGAAATTTGTGTAATTCGTGTCAAATTTTACTTCAATTTATATGTATTATTTGGCAAAACTTTAATTTTGTTACGTTCTAATAAATTTTGAATTGCCAAAACAATATCTGCTGATTTGGTTTTGGTTAGTTTTTCTATTTCTCGAGAACTCATATCTTGAATTTTCAGTAATTGAATAACTTTTTCTGATAATGATTTTTGATCTACTTTTTTGTTAGTTTTGGTGATGCAAAACGAACATATTCCGCAATCTTTTGAATCTCTTTCACCAAAATATGCCAAAATTTGGCGGCTTTTGCAATGATCCTTATCATTTACATAATCTAAAACCGATTGGAAATTAGATTTTTTGAGGTTGTTTTGATTTTCTAAAAATTTCGCAACTTTATTTATAGTTCTATCATCGTCACGAATTTCGTTGAAAATAATCGTAACATCGTTATTTTTAGCTTTGTAATCTATAATTTCTTTTTCTTTCAATTTCAATAAAATCGTACTTACAATTGCATCGGTCGAATTGGATTTTTTAGCAATTAGCGAAATATTTATGTTTGTTTGCATTTCATAAATTCCCGCATAATTGCGAAGAATTGCCAAAATAACTTCTTCTTCTTTAGGATTTAAACTTATGTAACGAATAACTTCCTTGGATTCAATAATGAATTGCAAACTAATTTTTTCTGAAAATCCCTGTGATAAACTAATAATTCCTTGATTGTCCAAAAATTGCATGGCATTGAATGTTTTTAAAACTGGAAAATTATATTTCGAGCAAAATTGATTCAAATTAAACGAAAACTCTTCGTCCAGACCTTCATTTATGCCAATTCTAAAATAATTACACAATTTAACATACATTTCTTTCAAGAAAATTTTGTCTGGCAAAACCGATAAAAACTGTTGTGTCGCGTGTCCAATATCAGATAGACTTGTTAGCAAAACCGCAAATGCTTTTTCGCCATTTCGACCAGCGCGACCAGCTTCTTGATAATAATTTTCAATATTTTCGGGCAATTGAATGTGAATTATCGTTTTTACATTCGATTTATCGATTCCCATTCCGAACGCATTTGTGGCAACAATAACTTGCACATTTTCGTCCATCCAGAGTTGCATGTTTTTGTCTTTTTCCTTAATTGATAAGCCACCGTGATAATAAGTTGCTTGGATTCCGATGTTTTGCAATTGCGCAGAAATATCAAGACAAGCCTTGCGATTTCTGACATAAATTATTGAAGATTCTGGATTTTTTTTAAGAATTTGTTCGATTCTGAACATTTTATCTTCAATTTCGAAAACCATATAAGCAATATTTGCTCTTGCAAATGATTTCTCGAAAACTGCAGGTTTATTTAATTTTAATTGAACAATTACATCTTCTTTAACACGTTTGGTCGCCGATGCTGTTAATGCCAAAAATGGCGTTTTCTCGAAGTGTTCTTTTAGCAAATTAATTTGCAAATACGCAGGACGAAAATCGTGTCCCCATTGCGAAACACAATGCGCTTCGTCGATTGCTATAAGATTTATTGGCAAACTTTTTATTCGTTCTAGAATAAAATCATTCTGCAAACGTTCTGGCGAAATATAAAGAAATTTGTAATTTCCGAATGCACAATTGTCTAATAAAATCAATAAATCGTCAGTAGAAACGCCACCAATTATTGCCATTGCTTTGATATCTCGTTTTTGAAGATTGGCAACTTGGTCTTTCATTAAAGCAATTAATGGCGAAATGACTAGGCAAATTCCGTTCATCATCATTGCTGGAACTTGAAAACAAATCGATTTTCCGCCGCCAGTTGGCATAATTCCAAAAGTGTCTTTGCCTGCTAAAATCGATAAAATAATTTCATCTTGTGGCGAACGAAATGCGTCGTGATTCCAATATTTTTTTAGCGTTTCGTTGGCGGTCAAGTTATAAAATGTATTTATGATTTGATGATTTTAGTTCTGTCGTAAATTTCAGACAATTTTAATTCAATTTGAATAGAATTTAATTCTAAAGTTTGGTTTAAATTTTTAAACTCAGTCAATTGCCAAGAATTATCATCGATTCGAGTGTGTTTTTCCACATTAACTTTTTTATAATCAATTAAAATATATTCTTTAAGGGATTTAATTTGCCTGTATAATGCAAATCTGTTCTCTTTATTAAAAGTTCGAAATTGTTTAGATTGAACTTCAAAAATTACAATCGGATTTGTTGCAGTATCTTCATTTTCATCAGTAGTATTAATATTGTCAGAAAAAACGGTTAAATCAGGATAAGCATAAAATGTATTTTCGGGAATATGAATCCTAAACTTACTTCCAAATGATTCATAAATTTTTCCTTTCAAATGACTAGAAATATAAAAAAGACAATTCATCGAAATAATATTATGTACGATTGAAGCGCCATTAATAACAAATATTTCTCCTTCAAAATATTCGTTTTTATCCAAAGCAAATCTCTCAAAATCAAGATATTCTTGTTGCGAAATGTATTTTATTTCTTGTTCGATCATTTTAAAAAATTTAAACAAATTTAATGAAATCCTACCAATAAATGCTTTTAAATAGTAATGAAAACTGAAAATTATTTCAATTTATCTAAAATATGAAAAACCCGATTCTCAACCGAATCTTTTGGAACATCTATCAAATTATAACCATAAGATTGATAAGTTTCAACCAAATGATTGTGAATTTCTTCGGCTTGTTCATAGCTTTCATATCGTTCATTATCAGAAACATATATTTCTAACCAAGGCGGCAAAACGAATATTTTGGTGTATTTATTTTCGATGCAAGCCAATTCAAAATTTTCAGGATATTGGTCACCAATAAATTTCATATAAGCCAAAACATCTGGAATTCCACGATCGATAAATACAATTTCGTGACTTTCGCTTTGGGCGTTTTTAAATTGTTGAATTCTGCCTTCAAGCAACAATTCACTAAATAAAATTGGATTCGTCAAAAACAATTGCTCGATTCCGTCGGCTTTTGCTTTTAAAGTGACTTCTCTTGAAATTTCTGGATAACAACAAAATCCTTTTAAGATTAATTCGTTAATAATTGAAGTTTTTCCGCTTCCTGGACCACCAATAATGACTATAATTTCTTTTTGCATTTTCTAAACTTAAAATGCGAATTTACTGTTTTTTTTCAAATATATTTGTACTTCAAAAAAATCATAAATCGTAAATCGTAAATCCCAAATCAAATTTGTATATTTGCTTTTATTTTAAATAAAGAATGGACGATAATAAAGAAAAAGAAGCTCAAGAATTTTATGACAGATTGCAAGTAGAACTAGACAATAGCAACAATTGGCCAGCAGAATATTTGTTTAAATTTATTGTTCCAAGTGTTGAAAATAATGTTGAATTTGTCGAAAACGCATTCAACTGTATGGGCGCAGTTATCAAAACTACAAAATCTAAAACGGGAAAATATACCAGTATTTCAATTGATGTGACCGTAGAAAATTCAGAAGAAATAATCCAAAAATACAAAGAAGTTTCGGTTATTAAAGGAATCGTTTCACTATAAAATATGAATGCAAAATATATAAAAGAAAATGCCAACGATGTTGTGTTTAATTTAGAATATAATTCTGAAAGACAGCATCTTATCATTCCAGAATATGGTCGTCATTTGCAAAAATTAATTTTTCAAGCTATTGAAATTGAAGATGATGTTGAGCGCAATAAATTGGCAAAATACATCATTCAAGTAATGGGAAGTTTGAATCCGCACTTGCGTGATGTGCCAGATTTTCAGCATAAACTGTGGGATCAATTATTTATAATGTCTGATTTTCAATTAAAAGTCGATTCGCCTTATGCAATTCCGTCACGTGAAGTTTTGCAAATGAAACCTGATATTCTTAATTATCCACAAAATCATCCAAAATACAGATATTACGGCAATAATATTAAATATATGATTGATGTTGCCAACAAATGGGAAGATGGCGAATTGAAAAATGCTTTGGTTAAAGTCATTGCAAATCACATGAAAAAATCTTATTTGAGTTGGAATAAAGATACCGTTACCGATGAAGTTATTTTCGAACATTTGTATGAATTGTCTGACGGAAAACTAAATTTAATGACCAGCACCGAATCTTTGCTAAAAACCGATGATTTAATGCGCACTAACAAGCGTGTTTCTAACAAAATAATGCCTGCTGGACAACCAAAAATCACACCAAACAAACCCGTAAAAAAGAAACCTTTTGTTAAAAAGTAAAAAAATGTATTTTGTATAATGTATTTTGTAATTAATACTTTACAACATTTTAC
This sequence comes from Bacteroidota bacterium, assembly GCA_043778105.1. Lineage (GTDB taxonomy): Bacteria > Bacteroidota > Bacteroidia > Flavobacteriales > Flavobacteriaceae > Flavobacterium. Next base: position 36,126 of record JAYWGV010000130.1, on the reverse strand, counting down.
AATATACTATATACAACATTTAAAAATATGAGTACATTCAAAATAGAAGGCGGCATTCGTCTTAAAGGAGACATTCATCCGCAAGGAGCAAAAAATGAAGCTTTACAAGTTTTATGTCCAGCATTATTAACATCAGAAAAAGTTAGAATTACTAATATTCCAGACATTATTGATGTCAATAAACTTATTGTTTTACTTGGAAATTTAGGTGTAAAAATTCAAAAAAATGGTGTTGGCGATTATACGTTTCAAGCTGATGATGTCAATATAGATTATTTAAAAACCGAAGCTTTCAAGAAAGAAGGTGGATCTTTGCGAGGTTCTATAATGATTGTTGGTCCACTTTTAGCACGTTTTGGTTGTGGTTATATTCCAAAACCTGGCGGCGATAAAATAGGAAGAAGAAGATTAGATACTCATTTTGAAGGGTTTATAAATCTTGGAGCGACTTTTAGATACGAAAGAGAAGATCATTTTTATGGCGTTGAAGTCGAAGGCAGATTAAAAGGAGCCTATATGTTACTTGACGAAGCATCGGTAACTGGAACGGCAAACATAGTAATGGCAGCGGTTTTAGCCGAAGGAACAACGACGATTTATAACGCAGCCTGCGAACCTTATTTGCAACAACTTTGCAAAATGTTGAATTCGATGGGTGCAAAAATTACTGGAATTGGTTCCAATTTATTGACAATCGAAGGTGTTGAAAGTCTTGGTGGTTGCGAACACAGAATCTTGCCAGATATGATAGAAATTGGTTCTTGGATTGGTCTTGCTGCTATGACAAGAAGCGAAATTACCATTAAAAATGTAAGCTGGGACAATCTTGGAGTGATTCCAAATACTTTTAGAAAACTCGGAATTACGCTCGAAAAACGTGGTGAGGATATTTATATTCCAGAACACCAAGACGGTTACGAAATTAAAACCGATATCGATGGTTCGATTCTAACAATTGCCGATGCGCCTTGGCCAGGATTGACTCCAGATTTATTGAGTATTATTTTGGTAGTATCGACTCAAGCTCGAGGCGACGTATTAATTCATCAAAAAATGTTTGAAAGTCGCCTGTTTTTTGTAGATAAATTAATCGATATGGGTGCAAAAATTATGCTTTGCGATCCACATAGAGCTGTTGTAATGGGTCACGATTTTAAATCGCAACTCAAAGCAACAACCATGTCTTCGCCAGATATTCGTGCTGGAATTTCGTTATTAATTGCTGCACTTTCTGCAAAAGGAACGAGTATTATTCAAAACATTGAGCAAATTGATCGTGGTTATGAGCGTATTGATGAGCGTTTGAGAGCAATTGGAGCTAATATTGTAAGGGTTTAATTTTATATAGACTTGAGACAAAAGACTAAAAGACAAAAGACTTTTTAGAATTACAAAAAAATCCAATCCAGAAGAAATCGAGATTGGATTTTTTATTTACTCCAAAATATTCAAAATTTTACAACCAAAAATTACTCCATCGTTTTGAATTCCATTTTGAAATGATTTAATATAATCTAATCTAAATATTTTTAGTTTTCCAAAACCAAGATTATCCAAACCTATTGTAATTTCTGAATAAGGTTTTCTATTTGGAATTGCCAACGAATGAAAACCAATAATTAAATTCGATTTTAATTTATCTAATAACGGCAACTTGTTCATAATAAATCCATTATCGTCATATTCTGAATGAAATTCTAAATATGAATCATTTGTCGAATTCGAATAATATGGCAAGAAATTAAAAACATTCAAATATCTCGCAGAAGTTCCAACATGAGTTTGATTGCCATTAAAATGTTTATAATCTACAAACGAAATGTTTTTGGCATTAAAAAATTTTCCTAATTTTAGGTTCATTCCGATTTTTCCTTTATTTGATAAACCTAAATCATAGACAATTCGTGAGTTCAAATGCAGAAAATCATAATTTTTATCGCTTGCAGCAAATGTTTTTTCTGCACCTATATATAAGGTAGGAAATTTTCGGTTTCGAATATTAATTTTTTCATCAGGTCTTGACATGTATTTGTTACCAAAATTAATTTTAAATTCGGTTGAAAATTTCATTAAGTTGTGTTTGTCAAAACCTGCATTTACAAAATCGAATTCATTTGTTGGATTATTTGACGAATAAATATCTTGACGCTTGAAATAAGAATAATCGGTAGTATTAAATAATGGTTTACGTTGTAAATATTCTAATCTAGAATTCAGGTTGATACCGTTTGCAATATCTTGAGAATATTTAATTTCGGCAAATTCTAGATTATACAATTTCATATAATTGTCTTTAAAAAACAATGTTGCAATTGTATTTACTAAATTACTAATTGGTGGCGCATTATTAAATTGATTGACTTTTGTTCCGCCAGAAATTGTCAAATCGGCATAATTTTGACTGTTAAATCGATGGTTATAAATTCCAAAAGCACGAAATCTTTTTTCTTGTAAACCATAATCGAAAACAGTTTTGAAGCTTGAATGCTTACCTTCATCTTCGTCAGTATTCCATTTTTTAAAATTAAAATTTGTGTTGAATGAATAACCTTGAACCGTGTTGAAATTGAAATTATTTGGTTTAATTATTCCATCATAAGCAATAGAATATTTATTGAATGAGTTTTTATATCGATAACCCGTCAATATTTTCGAAAATTTAAATTTGTTTCCTTTAGCATCGACAGAATCTCGATATTGCTTGGATTCACGACGAATTTGCAGTTTTTCTTTCTTGAAATAATTTTCAGTTTCTTCGTCGGTTAACGGAATTGGTCGATTAATTGCCCAGTAATCAATATCTTTTTTATTGGCATCTTTCTGGAAAGTTACAATTTCTTTACTGAAAGTATTTTTTTCGAAACTGTCTTTGAAATCATAATTTGAGAAAACATAATTAAAATTCCCAAGATATTTTATACCAAAAGCACCAGAAATTAAATTGAGACTTTGTGAATTTTTTGCCCAAATTTTGTTTTTAGAATTGTAGCTAAAATTTTGTTTTAAAGTTATCGTTTCAATAAACTCGTTGTTCATTCTATAACCTTTTATATCTAAATCGACTGCATAAATTGCCCAAGAATCATCGACAATATAAATGTATCCCTCGAAAACTGGTTCTTTATCTCGGCGCGGTGTAACTTTTATTTTATTAATTTGTTGATTGTTTTCGTCAAAAAAAGAACTTTCGAGTTTGTATTTGTAATAATTAAAACCGTTGCTTGCGATTGGGGAAATTAAATTTACTCCGAATTTTATATCATTATCATAAAAATTATAATAGGTATCTCTAGCTGTGTTATAACTAAAACCTTTATCATTACCAGCAACTTTCGATGCTACAATTACTTCTTTCAAATCGCTTGGTTTTTGGTATGATATTTTGGAAACAGTTTCGGATAAATAAACCGTTCCAGAACCTGTCGAATCAAGGTTTGATGCCGTTTCTTCGTCTAAATCTATTTTCATTCCCATTATTTTTTTAGGAAGATTTTTTAGTTTTAGCAAACCACGAGAATAAAAATCGGCTGTAAACTTGCCAGTTTTATCAGAATTTTCTTTCCGATTAGCAATTGCACTTTTAATAATTGCTATTGCTGGATTGTCTTTTTTATTGACAATAACTTCATTTAAAGTAAAATTTTCTTCAATCAAAATCACATTCAATTGAAAGGGAAATTGTTCAATAATAATATTTTCTTTTCGGGTTTTGTATCCTAAATATTGAAATAAAACTACATAATTCCCTGCTTTTCTGATGTTTAGTTCGTAATTTCCACTTTCGTTAGACGTAGAACTGTTGTATGTATTTTCGACAAAAATATTTACAAACGGAAGAATATTTCCTTTATCGTCGGTGATTTTTCCTTTTATTTGAGAAAATGTATTATTTGATATTAAAATCAGAATTAAAATTAAAATTTTTTTCATAAATCTCGGTAATTTTTTATTGTTTAAGAAAAATCATCTATTTAATAGAATGATTTGTATTAATTTAAAATCAGAAGTGATTTTGTCATTTCGACGAAAGAGAAATCTCATCAATTGCTCACGTTATGTGATTTCTCGTTCGTCGAAATGACAAAAATTGTTTTTAGGTTGTAAAAAGCTTAGGTTATAAATATGCATTATTTAGTAAAAAAAATCAAGAACTTATTTATAAATTTAGGCATATATTATTAATATAAAAAAAATCATAAAAAACTCAACAAACCCAATTCATAACTTTGCATTCCAAATCCTACAATCACTCCTTTTGCATTTGCCGAAATAAAAGAATGGTGCCTAAAATCTTCACGAGCAAAAGTATTCGAAATATGAACTTCGACAACTGGCGTTGTAATTGCCTTTACAACATCGCCAATGCCAATTGATGTGTGCGTGTATGCAGCAGCATTCAAAATAATTCCATCATAATTAAAACCAACTTCTTGAATTTTAGAAATCAATTCGCCTTCGATATTACTTTGAAAATATTCTAAGTTTACATTCTGATATTTTGCTTTCAAAGTTTCAAAATATTCTTCAAAGGTTTGGCTACCATAAACATTTGGTTCACGATTGCCAAGAAGATTTAGGTTTGGACCATTAATAATAATAATTTTCATTTTATAGGAATTTTTGTAAAAATAAAAAACCATTCTGATTAATAGAATGGTTTTTGAAAAAGTTATGATTTATTTTATTTGTAAAACAAGAAAGCATCTCAACTGCACTAGATGAGACAATATTACGCTACAAAAATATCTCAAAACAAAATCCCTAACGACAATTGCACCACAGAATTTTTAATTTTAGAATCGGTTTTTATTTCGGTTAGTCCCAAACCATATCTTGCTTGCGCAAATAAATTTTCGGTAATTTTAAGACCAAGACCAGCATTGGCTGTAAAATCGAAAGTTTTAGAATTGTTTGCATCGAATTTATTTTTTTCATCTAATAAAAATCCAGCTTGTGGACCAAGTTCTAACATTAAACTGTCAGACAAATTTATTTTCAGCATGATTGGAATTGTGATGTAACCCAACTCATTCTTAAAATCTTCGGCAGCAGTTTTATAGGTTGCACCTTGAGTCGAATAAAGCAATTCGGGTTGAAAAGCAACACCTTGAAATAAATTAATTTCTGCAACCAAACCAGCGTGATAACTAGTTATAGCTTCGGTTTTAATTTTTGAGCCTGATACATTGGCATAATTTAGTCCAACTTTGACTCCAAATTTTACTGATTGTGAGTATGATGACTGAAAAAAAATAAAAAACAGTAAAATTATTACAATTTTAGCATTCATAATGATTGATTTTTAATGATTTATAATTGATTAATAATGCTCTAACGAAAAAATCATTGTTTTATTGTCAATGTTAATATTAAATAATTGTCAATTTCCTAAAAATTAACAATCAAAACAACTTTTAAGTTTTGAATTGAAATAGTAGTTACATTTGCAAAACAATTTAAAACAAAAACAATCATGAAAAAAATTTTATCTATTGTTGCCTTAATGGCAATTGGTTTGGTTAATGCACAAGATTTTAAATCAAAAAGAGGCGAAAATATGTTGCCTGAACAAGGTGACTGGGCTATTGGCTTCAATGCTGATGGTATTTTCGAATATGTAGGAAATGCTTTTAATGGAAATGTTGCTAACAATGCACCAACTGTTAATTACTCAAAAGGTTTTGAAGGTAGTTTTGTTGGAAAATATTTTACTAGCGACAAATCTGCATATAGAGTAATTTTTAATCTTGAAACAGTAGGGACAACTCAAAAACTTTCTACTTCAACCGCTGACAATACAATTGTGAATACTCCAGCATTACCAGCTCCAAATGTAGTCGTAGTAGATGTTTTACAAACTGAAAGAAAACAGTCATTTACAGAGATTTCGTTAGGTTTTGGTAAAGAATGGAGACGAGGAAAAACACGTTTACAAGGTTTTTATGGTGCTGATGTATTACTTATATACCAATCCTCATCAGATACAAACAATCGTTACGAAGAGGAATTGACAACAGTTGTTGCGCCAGCACAAACTATCAAAAATATCGTGCAAACAGATATTGATACTAAGTTTGGCTCAGCTTTTGGGATTGGTGCACAAGGTTTTATTGGAGCTGAGTATTTCTTGTTTCCTAAAATTGCAATTGGAGCACAATATACTTATGGCGCAAGATATATTTCTCAATCAGAAGGTGTTAAAACTACAGTTGTAACTAACTCTACTAATAATTCTCTTCCTGTTGCACCTGCTCCTGCTTTTCAATCGGTAGTAACAACTGATGTTGACAAAACACCAAGTGGCTCAGCAAGTGGTTTAACTGGTGTTGGAGTTGTCTCAATCAACTTGACTTTACATTTCTAAATCTAGAAAAAAAATATTTTTTATATTAAAACTCTCTGAAATTTCAGGGAGTTTTTTTTTAAAACAATTTGTTAATAAAAATGTTAATAAAGTTGTTTTTGATAATGTTAAATTCTTTGTAATTTTTTTAATTTTAACAATTAATAATAATTTAAACAAAACAAAATGAAAAAATTAGTTTTAACAGCAGCGGCTGTATTAGTATTTGGATTTATTAATGCGCAAGAACAAACAGCAAAAGGAAAATTGTTGGTAGAGGTTAACACTGGGTTTGGACTTGGCGGGAAAGAAGGTGCTGGATTGGGAAGCACTCAAATAGGTTTTGCTTCAATAGATGGCACATCTGTTTATAATTTTGGTGCTGAAGGTGGCTATTTTGTTGCTGATAATCTCGCGCTAAAAGTAGGTCTTGGTTATGGTGGCTTTAGTCCAAAAGAAGGAGACGGAGCAAGTGGATTGGCATACAAAGTTGGAGCAAAATATTATGTTTCAGGAATGATTCCACTTGAAGTATCCTATAATGGTACTTCTAGTTCTCCAAGTGTTGAGGGTCAAAAGAATCCTTCTTATGTTGGAATACAAGCTGGTTATGCTGTTTTTCTTGGCGACATGGTTAGTTTAGAACCAGGAATAAGGTATAATTACGCCTTATTAAATAAAGAAGATGGAGGATTAAGTGCTTTACAATTTAACATAGGATTTGTAATGCATTTTTAGAAAATATAAATTACAAAAAAGCTGTTAGAAAAATTATTTCTAACAGCTTTAGTTTTTTGTTGAAAATTCTATGTTATTCTTTAATTATTTTGGCTGATAACAATTTACCAGCAACATTTTCATAATTAATAATATAAATTCCTTTAGAAAAATCTTTGAAATCTATTTCAATTTCTTCATTATTCAAATTGTCATTTTTATTAAAACTTTTTAGAACACGTCCGTCCAAACTAATTAAATTTATTAATTTACAATTGTTTAATTTTACATTCAGCAAATCTTTAACTGGATTAGGAGCTATTTGAATTTTAGAATCAGCAATTAAATTTTGATCAAAAAAGTTGTTGTTGTCTACAGCTCCCAAAGAGTTTCTATTTGATACTACTTGTTGGTTTCTAGAGTTTCTGTATGCTGCACTGTTACATAAAGATGTCAAATCTCCACTAAAAGGCACTAATTTATTGGCATTTGCATTTATACCATTATTATAGTCATTCACATCATTAATCATTGAACGTCCAGTCATATTAAAACCTTCTGGTGCGGGCAATGTCTTTATTGGATAAGTTACTACATATAAAACATTCTGAGCCGCAGGATTATCTGTTCTTTTTAAATTTAAAATAAGTTGCATTTTAAAAGTTTTTATTCTTGCTTGAAGATATTCTGGTTTTGGAGTGACATATTGCTTTAGCATGGAAGGATTATAAACGGGACCTATTATAGCGAAATTTGAAATACTTTCAACACCAAAATTAAATAATCGACCGCTATCAGCAATTTTTGTTACATTATGCAAGTAGCTAAATGAGTAGTCGTTGTTAAAGTTTTTATGACCAAGAGCAACAGATGCTGATTGAAATAAATTATTGCTTTGATTGATGTTATTGCCTACATATGGAAAGCCAGGAATACTTAGACCATTTGACTTGTTCACATCTATATTTGGATTCATTAAAATAAAACCAGCACCATCACCATTGTTAAAGGCTGCAGGGAAGTTTTCACTTAAACCAATAGCTGGTTTTTCGTACTCAGCAATATATACAATTTGTGCATCTTGCAAGACCAATTTGCTAGCTGGATTAATCACATATCGCAATACATTTCCATCTAATTTATAGTTTCTTAATGTAAAACGAAATTTATTAGTCCAACCGTTTGATTTCAATAGTTGATATGGACAATTATAAGGGTAACAAGGAGGATTAATTGCAAGCCCGTTTGGTTTACTGTAATAATATACAATTTCTTCAGGTTCCCAAACGTTTACCTCATTATAATACATAGTAGGCTCATCAATTAACGAAAAAACACCAAGTGGTTCGTTATACAGCGGTTGTCCGCCATTAACGCCAGTTAAAACTCCTGAATTTTGAGAACCTGGCAAACCAACTGTAAAATTATGCATATCGGCATTATAAGTAATATTACCATTCAGTTTTACTGATAAATCTACACTTAACGGTTGCAACGCCTGTGGTCCAGTTGCACCAGCACCACCAGCAAATAATGATGAAATAAATGAAACTGCAGTACTTACAAATGGTGCAGCTTTTAGCCCAGCTTTCATAAATGAATTGGTTGACATAAAGTTTCCTAAATTTTGTATTGCTTGAAGTTTTATGCCATTATCATTTAAAGTATTGTAAATACTTTGATATTTTGTTACAAAACTATTTGCACCTTCATGAAATGTAGTAAATGTTTTATTTGCACCATTTACATCATTCCAAAATTTACCGCTAGAACCGTCTGTACCACTAACCACACCATTTGTTATAGTCGTAATTGTTCCATTTATTGATCCAGACAAACTAATAGTTGAATTTTGTATTAGATTTGTTTTTAATAAAAGTCTAGAATTTTCTGAAAAATTACAAGTACAAGGATCATAATTTACTTTAAAATCAGCGTAAGACCAATTGTCCACTCCATTAAAAAATTTCAAACTTGTTGTATATTTAGGATTTGGTATGTGTGGTGCTAATAATGGTTTTTCATAGGTTGTCATGTCTAACAAATTTGTTTGAAATCCAGATGAAAATTGTATAGTTAGTAAAGATTGATTAAATGTGCTAGGTACACCACTCCATTTTAACATAACACGTAAAATTCCACGATATTTGTTATATAATAAAAAATAGGAATGTTGTGGTGGAGCAAGCAGTAGAATATTATTATTGTCATAACCTAAATTGTATGCCAACGCTTCCCAACCATTTTCAGACTTGTAATCTTCTTGTAGCGCAATGTTTTGAAATTCTGGTTGATTAGAGAAAAATGGATTTGGAGTAAAAGTGTTATTTAAAATTGGCGTGTTGTAAGGTATTGGTGCATTATTTTGCCAATTAAAACGATTTAAAAAATTTGGAAATTTTGGATTTTTCGGTAATAAAGGATTTGTAGAAGTAAAGTTTTCACAAAGCTGTGTATAAATTTCAACAGGTGCACCTTCCTTAGCATTAACATTTAAATTTTCATCAGTAATTAGTTCCTTTCCAGATTTTTTTTCTTCAAGGGAATTTTCTTTAGTTTGGAAATCATTAAATTTAATTTCTTGTGCAAAGCACATTCCTGTAAATAAGAGCATTATAATTTTATATTTCATAATATTTAATTTTTCTGCAAAATTAAAAACTAAAACTATGTTAATTTTCCCGATAATAGAAAATTGTGACCTAAAAACGGTTTGGTTAATTTTAAATATAAAAGTAGATTTGAAAAAACATTAGAAATGAATGAAAATAGAGCAGATAAGTACTTGATTCATATATATATATATATATATGAATCAAGTACTTAACAAAATAGCTGGCGCAAATTTAAAGAAATTGCGATTAGAGCAAAATTTAAAAATTGAGGATATAGTTGAAATTTTTTCTATATCTAAATCAGCATATAGTAGAATTGAAAACGGTCAGACAAATTCTTGGTCAAATATTATTTACCAAGCTAGTGCTTACTATAAAGTTGATTTGTCTTATTTCATTTATGATAATAATGACAATTATCATAACGGCATAACAAATTCTAATATTGAAATTAAAAAGAAATTACTGCATATGCAGCAACAATTGGATGATATAATAAAAATTATTAAAACTTAAATCATTAAACCTTCTAAAATTTTTAGAAGGTTTTTTTATACAAAAAACTTGTTAATTTTAAAAAATATATTACTTTCGCCAAAAATTAATAAAAATGAAAAAAATAGTATTGATTGCTGCGGCAGTTTTAGGTTTCGCATTTGCAAATGCACAAAAAAAAGATGGTTTTAGAGTTGGTATCGATCTTGGATATGTAAAACCAACAGCTGGTGGCGGTGGCGGAAGCTTCACTATCGAACCAAAGTACAACATTGCCGATAATATGAATATCGGTTTAAAAATTGGCGTTGCTGGAATGGTAAAAGATATAAATGTAACTAATGGTACAACTTCTAAGGCAAAAATCGGCGCAGTAGCTTTTTATACTGGTACATTCAATTATTATTTTCACGAAGCAGGAAGTGACATGTCACCCTTTATTGGTGGTGGCATTAGCTATAACGAATTGGCAAATATTGAATTTGATGTCAATAATTCTGGAACAACTGCACCAATTGAACCAACTCTAGATGTAAACAGCAAAATTGGCGGAGTGATTATGGGCGGTTTCGAATACCAACATTTTAGATTAGCCATAGAATATAACTTTATTCCAGAATCCAAACTACAAAATATAACAGGTGTAACTACTGGTACAATATCTAATTCTTACTTTGGATTGAACTTAGGTTTTTATATTGGTGGAGGAAAATGGGCTAATTAATTATCTCACAAGTTTGGTTGTTTTGAATTACATAATGGATATAATTAATCATGAAGCAATTTTGTCATTGCTTCGCCAGTTCGCACTTTCAGGCTCGGGTTCGACGAAGGAGAAATCTCATTAATTGCTCACGTTATGTGATTTCTCCTTCGTCGAAATGACAAAAGTATTAGTTTTAGAATATTAATTAGTAAATCCTGAAATTTATATTTATTGAAACCTTCTAATAATTTTTAGAAGGTTTTTTTTCGCCCAAAATAATCGTTTATTTGTAACATGAATTGGCAACCTTACATTAAATCTTTTCAATCCTATTTAAAAATCGAACGTGGTTTGTCTAAAAACACAATCGCCAATTACACTTTCGATTTAGAACGACTTTGCAATTTTCTTTTAGATAATAATATTGACGTTTCGCCAATAAAAATCAATGATGAAACAGTTCAACAATTTATTTATTTGGTTTCAAGTCAGGTAAATTCTCGATCGCAAGCCCGAATAATTTCTGGATTAAAAAGCTTTTTTACCTATTTAATTTTCGAAGATTACCGCAATGACAACCCGTTAGAATTAATCGAAACCCCAAGAACTGGTCGAAAATTACCCGATACATTGGCTGTTGATGAAATTGACAATTTAATTAATGCTATTGATTTAACTAGCAACGAAGGTGAACGCAATCGTGCAATGCTCGAAACACTTTATGGTTGTGGTTTGCGTGTTTCTGAACTCGTCGAACTAAAAATTTCTGACTTATTTTTCGATGAAGGTTTTGTGAAAATTACTGGCAAAGGCAACAAACAACGATTTGTGCCTATTGGCGAATTAACCAAAAAATTTATCGATATTTATGTTAATCACAATCGCATTGTTTTAAATATTCAAAAAGGTCACGAAGATACTTTGTTTTTAAATCGCCGAGGTAAAAAACTAACACGAGCAATGATTTTCACGATTATTAAAGATTTAGCTGTAAAAATTGAATTGAATAAAGCAATTTCCCCTCACACTTTTCGCCATTCATTTGCAACTCATTTACTAGAAAATGGTGCCGATTTACGATCTATTCAACTAATGCTTGGTCACGAATCGATTACTACAACCGAAATTTATGTTCATTTAGACAGAACTCATTTATCAAAAGTTATAAATGATTATCATCCAAGAAAATAGTTTTGTCGATAAAAAATGATTTTAATCGATGATTTGTTAATATATATTTAAATTTTAATAATTGTTGAATGATTTGTATTTTCTTTACACAATATTTTTTTTTAGATAATAATGAAAGATTTCCATTCAAACCCTGAGGAAATTGAATTTTTAAATAAGATTATTTCTTATGACAAAGATTTGTTTTTTCAATTCACTAAACAACCAAACGGATCTATTTCCTGCGATTATTTGAGTGAATCGGTTTTGCATTTTTATGAATTATCTGCATTAGAAATAAAATTAAATCCAAACATAATTCTTGAAGAAAGAAACCATATTGATGATCAAAAAGATTTTTGCCATTCATTAAACTATGCTATAAAAAAACTTAAAAATTGGGAATATGAATACAGAATTTTATTACCAAAACGAGGTTTAATTTGGGTTAAAGTCAATGCCAATATTGAGAAATTAAACTCTAATTATATAAATGTTTTTGGAAAAATTACAGATATTACAGCAATCAAAAACCAAGAATTTAACCATAAAATATCCGAAGCAAGAAATCAATTTGCTAATATGGCATCGAATGTTGGTGTTTGGGATTGGGATTTGGTTACCAATAAAGTTTTCTATTCTGATGAATCGTTAAAAATTCTAGAAGTTGATGAAAACAACAGAACATTGATTGATAATCCAGAAAATTGGGATGATCAAGTGCATCCTGACGATAGAGCAGCCTATTTTGGAAACATTCAACAGCATTTTGACAATAAAATTCCGTATTACGAAACATATCACAGAATTTTGTGCAACGGAAGATACAAATGGATTTTGGATCGTGGAAAAGTAATTTCTAGGGATGCAATCGGAAATCCACTTAGAATTGTTGGTACACACACCGATGTTTCTTCTCAAAAATCTGAGGAGGAAAATCTACGTGAAACATTAAATATTGTTAATATTCAGAAAAATAAATTACTGAATTTTGCACACATTGTTTCGCACAATTTGCGAACGCACACCGGAAATTTAAATTCATTAATCGAAATGAAAGAATCAGGTTTGTTCGAATCGGAAGAAGCATTTGAACACATAAAAACTGTTTCTAAAGATTTGTCTGGAACACTCGAAAATTTAATTGAATTGGTTGATGTTCAAACCAATGACCATAAATTAAAAACCAGCTTGAATGTAAATAAATTTTTGGATAAAACACTAATTATTTTATTAGATGATTTTAACAGGCATCAAATAAAAGTTGTAAACAAAGTTCCAAAAACTTTTTCGGTAAATTGTATTGCTGCCTATTTAGAAAGTATTTTGTTGAATTTAACCACCAATGCTGTAAAATATTCTAATTCGAAAGCGAAATCTGTGATTCATTTTTATACCGAAATTAATGATGAATACAAAATTTTATGTGTCAAAGACAACGGTTTAGGTATTGATTTAGAAAAAAATAAAGACCATATTTTTGGTATGTATAAAACTTTTCATAAACACGAAAACGCAACAGGCATTGGACTTTATATCACAAAAAACCAAATTGAATCAATTGGTGGTAAAATCGAAGTTGAAAGTAAAGTTGGCGTAGGAACTACTTTTAAGGTTTATTTTAAGAAATAACCAACCAACTACATTTTTAATCTCTTATAAATAGTCTCAAGCGCAATATCTATTTTAACTGAATCTATATAAAAAGTATCACTTAATTCTTTATATTCAGTCAATTGCCAGCTGTCATCAAAATTTCGACTAAACTTTTCGACCATAATATTTTCTGAATCAATTAAAATATATTCTTTAAGAGATTTAATTCTTCTGTAAAGTGTAAATTTTCCGCCTTTATCATAATCTCTTGTCGATTTAGATAAAATTTCAAAAATAACAGTTGGGTTAGTTGCTGTATCAAAACTATCATCAGTAGTTTCAATTTCTCCACAAATTATGCTTAAATCTGGATAAGTATAAAGTGTACTTTCCTCAATATGAATTCTCATATCACTACCAAAAAGTTGACAATCTTTTCCATCTAATTTATTTCCAAGACAAATAGATGTATTCATTGAAATAATATTATGCGGAATAGACGCGCCACTCATTGCAAATATTTCACCTTGATAGTACTCGTGTTTGTCCAAAGCTAGTCTTTCGGCTTTTAAATATTCTTCTTGCGTTATGTATTTTTTAACTGGAAATCCCATATTTAATCTATTAAAAGCAAACAAAGTTAATAATTAATCTGCATAAAATATAAATTAAAGCAAAAAAAATCCCAATTCAAATAATTGGAATTTTTATAATATATCGAAAATTCTGTAGTCTCAAGTCCCAAAGTCTCACGTCTTAAATCTAATATGTAAAATCACCAATCTAAAATTCTATTTAGCAATATTCACAGCACGTGTTTCACGAATAACTGTGACTTTTACTTGACCAGGATAAGTCATTTCGGTTTGAATTTTCTGAGAAATCTCAAAAGAAAGTGTTCCAGCATTTTCATCAGAAACTTTTTCTGATTCTACGATTACTCGCAATTCACGTCCAGCTTGAATTGCATAAGCGCTTTTCACACCTTTGAAACCATAAGCAACTTCTTCCAGATCTTTTAAACGCTGAATGTATGAATCCAAAACTTGACGTCTTGCTCCAGGTCTTGCTCCAGAAATAGCATCGCAAACTTGAATAATTGGCGATAGTAATGATTTCATTTCAATTTCATCGTGGTGCGCACCAATTGCGTTGCAAACCTCTTCTTTTTCACCATATTTTTCGGCCCATTGCATTCCTAAAAGTGCGTGAGGCAAATCGCTTTCCGCATCTGGAACTTTACCAATATCATGCAACAGTCCAGCGCGTTTGGCTAGTTTTACATTCAAACCAAGTTCGGCTGCCATAATTCCGCATAATTTTGAAACTTCGCGAGAATGTTGCAATAGGTTTTGACCATAAGAAGAACGATATTTCATTCGACCAACAACTTTTATCAATTCTGGATGCAAACCGTGAATTCCAAGATCTACAACAGTTCGCTTGCCGATTTCAGTAATTTCTTCATCGATTTGTTTTGTTGTTTTGGCAACTACTTCTTCGATTCTCGCTGGGTGAATTCTACCATCAGTAACCAATTTATGTAAAGACAAACGAGCTATTTCACGGCGAACTGGATCAAAACAAGACAAGATTATAGCTTCTGGTGTATCGTCAACAATAATTTCTACGCCAGTTGCAGCTTCAAGTGCACGAATATTTCGACCTTCACGACCAATAATTCGGCCTTTCACATCATCAGATTCTATGTTAAAAACCGATACGCAATTTTCAACTGCTTCTTCGGTTCCAACACGTTGAATTGTACTTATTATGATTTTCTTGGCTTCTTGCTGCGCAGTTAATTTGGCTTCTTCGATTGTGTCTTGAATGTGCGCCATTGCTTGGGTTTTGGCTTCGCCACGCAAACTTTCGACCAATTGGTTTTTAGCATCATCGGCAGACAAGCCTGAAATTACTTCAAGTTGAGTAACTTGGCTTTTGTGCATTTTATCAATTTCGAACTGCTTTTTTTCTAGTATTTCAATTTTACCAGAAATCTCAAGCGTTTTGGCTTCAAATTCGTCATTAACACGCTTGGCTTTGTTCAATTCGGTCGATACTTGCGATTCTTTAACAAGAATTCTTTTTTCGACTTCAATAACCTTCATTTCACGATTTTTAATAACTTCTTCGTGCTCAGCTTTTAGCTCAATAAATTTTTCTTTGGCTTGAAGTATTTTGTCTTTTTTAGTGCTTTCGCCTTCAAGATTAGCATCACGCAAAATCAATGCTGCTTCTTTTTTGGCACTTTCTACCATTCCCGAAACGTTGCTTTTTTCCATTATTTTGGCGATAATATATCCGCCTGCAATGCCTATTATTCCTGTAATTATTAGTATTAATGTACTGTCCATTTTGTTTGTTAATTGTTATGTATAAAAAAACCTGCATCAGGTTGATTGTATAAACTCGGAATATCAAGTTTTGAGCTAACTCGCTGTTCAAACTTCCTAACTTAATGGGCTTGTTATAGAAACGAAGATTTGCTCATTCTAAATTGTTAGTGTTGAGTTTATCAAATTAAAACTAATGCAGGCAGTGCTTTTAATTTATGTAAAGAACGTTTATTTATCGAGATATTCTATCAATAAATCATTAATTTTTTTCAAGCGATCTATGGTTTCTGTTCCATCAATCGAGTTAACTATTTGTCTTTGTTCTAGTTGCGATGCAAATTGTAAAGCACACATTGCCAAAACATCTTGTTTATCTCGAACGGCATAATTTTCTTCGAATTGCTTTATCATAGCATCAATTTTTTTAGAAGCAATTCTCATTCCTTCTTCTTGCGACATATTTACCGTCATTGGGTAAATTCTATCGGCTATTGACAACTTAATTTTTAGCTTTTCGTCCATATTCTAGTCTGATAATTGTGCAATACAATAATCTATTTCTCGAACTAATGAATTTATTTTGAGTTTCGTTTCTCGTTTATTTTCGTCACTGCCTAGTAATGAATTCGTGATTTTGAGGGCTTCGTACTTTTTCATTAAATCGGCATTTTCTTGCGTTTTTAATAAAATAGTTTTTGTAGCAATAGCCAAATCTTGTTTTAATCCTAGAATATTTTGCTCTAAATTATTTGTTTTTGCAAACAAACTTTGGAGCTTTTTTTCTAACGAATCGACAATTTCTGCAATTTCACTCATTTTAAATCCTGAATTTAAAACTAATTTACAAAGTTAAAATTTCTATTGAATATATTGAATTTTATTTAATTATTTTTTTGAATTTATTTTTTTGGAGCTACTCGCGCTGTCATTCCAATCTTTTTTCAATTGCTACGGGTTTAAACCCGTGGCAATTGAAAAAAGGATTTTCCCTTCCATCACGGCTAGGGTTTTGCATTTCATATAAAACAATCAATATTTTAAAGATATTTTTTTCTAAAACAATCCTTAAATTTAAGTTTTTATTTATATTAGCCAAAATGTTTTAGAATTATGAAAACTGCTTTTTTAGCAATGATATTATCTACAATTTCAATTGCTCAAACCAATTATCCTCAAGATTATTTTCGTTCACCATTAGATATTCCAATTGAACTTTCGGGTTGTTTTGGCGAATTGCGTCCTAATCATTTTCATTCTGGTTTCGACATTAAAACCCAAAAACGCGAAGGTTTGAACATTTATGCCGTTGCCGATGGATATGTTTCACGCATAAAAATCGCAACTTACGGCTACGGAAAAGCAATTTACATCACGCATCCAAATGGTTATACTTCGCTTTATGGACATTTAAGTTCGGCTGTTGGCAATATCGAAAAATTTATTAAAGATTATCAATACAAAGAAAAATCATTCGAGGTCGAAATTTTTCTAAAACCAACCGATTTGCCAGTTAAAAAAGGAGAAATTGTTGCACTTTCAGGAAATACTGGCGGTTCTGGTGGACCACATTTGCATTTTGAATTCCGAGATTCCAAAACCGATAATATTTTTAATCCAATGCTTTTTGGATTTAATCAATATATTAAAGATTCCAAAAAACCAACAATCAATGGTTTATATGTTTATCCAATCGACGAAAAATCAATAGTTAATCAATCCAACAAAACTGTAAATATAGGAATAGGATTGCAACCTGATGGCACTTTTTTGTCACAAACAATCAAAGCTTTTGGCAAAATAGGTTTCGGAATAAACGCTATTGATACATTTGACAATCCAGGAAATAAATATGGCATATATAAGGTAGAAGTTTTCGATAACGGCAAATCGATTTTTGGTTATCAGTTCGATTCGTTTGCTTTCGAAGAATTTCGATACATCAATGCGCTGTTGGATTTTTCTAAATTCAAATTAATGAAACAAAAAGTTCAAAAATTGTTTATGAAAAATCCTTATCCATTATCGATAATTAAAACCGACAAAGATCAAGGAATTATTAATGTTACACCAGAAAATTTAACCAAAAGTTACAAAATTATTATTTGCGATTATGCCAATAATCAAACCGAAATTGATGTTCCTGTCGATTATTCTGGTTTGCCACCAAATAATATCGAAATTCCAAAAAAATCTAAATATTTAATCAAAAACAATATTGAGAATATTTTTGCGTTAGATAATGTAGAAGTAACATTTCCTGAAAAATCTTTTTATGAAGATTTTTACATGGATTTTAAAGTAAAAAACGATACTGTTTATTTGCATAATGAAACAGTTCCAGTTCATTCGAATTTTAATTTATCAATCGATAGCAAAAAATATTCTGAAGATAAAATGAAAAAAATGTTCATTGGAAAGCTCGATGGCAAAAAAATAGATTATGTTCCAACAACAAGAAAAGGAACAAAATTTACAGCAAAAACTAGAGAATTAGGAATATTTTTATTGGCAGAGGATTTGGTTGCGCCCAAAATAACAATATTAAAACCTATAGAAGGAAAAAATTTGATTAAAGAAAAAAGTATCAGTTTAAAAATTTCTGATGATTTATCTGGAATAAATTCTTTTAACGGATTTCTAAACGGCAAATGGATTTTATTCGAATATGAATACAAACAAAAAAAACTGACCTATAATTTTCTAGATATTGAACCAAATGTTGGCAAAAATATTTTAAAACTGGTTGTCAATGATAATGTAGGAAATTCGACTATCTTTGAGACTTCTTTTATTTATTCAGATGAGTAGATTCTAGACTTGAGACTTTGAGACTTGAGACTTTGAGACGTTAGACTTTGAGATTTTAGATTTTAGATTTTAGATTTTGGATTTTGGACTTGAGATTTTTAGACTTGAGACTTTGAGACGTTAGACTTTGAGATATTAGATTTTAGATATTAGATTTTAGATATTAGATTTTGGACTTGAGATTTTTAGATTTGAGACTTTTAGATTGCAGAATTGAAACATTTTAATTTTATATACAACATTAAATTTTACATACACTTTTGAAAACAAAAACATTAATTTTTCTTTTTTTCTACCTTATATATAATGTCACTTTTGCACAAACAGCACGCGTTAAAGGAATTGTGCTTGACCAAAATAATAATCCTGTTGAAAAAGTCAATGTAACCGACGGAAAAACCAAAACTTTGACTAATGAAAATGGTTTTTATTCACTATTAATCGATGCCAACACCAAAGTTTCTGTGATTTTTACTCACGTATCGTTAAAAAGAATAACAACCATAATCGAATTAAAACCCAACGAAGATTTAGAACTAAACCCAGTTATGAACGACAATGCCGAAGAAATGGGCGAACTCGTTCTTATAAACAACAACAAACGTTTTCAAGGAATTACGACTATTGACCCAATAACAATTCGTAAAATTCCTGGTGCCAATTCTGGAATAGAAAATATCCTTAAAACTTTGCCAGGTGTTTATTCTAACAATGAATTGAGTACACAATATGCGGTTCGTGGCGGAAATTATGACGAAAATTTAGTTTATGTTAACGAAATCGAAGTTTATCGCCCATTTTTAATTCGATCTGGGCAGCAAGAAGGTTTGAGTTTTACAAACACCGATTTGGTTCAAAATGTCGATTTTTCTGGTGGTGGTTTTCAAGCAAAATATGGCGATAAATTATCGTCGGTTTTGGATATTACTTATCGAACGCCAACCAAGTTTGGTGCATCGGCAGAAATGAGTTTTCTTGGCGCAAGTGCATCAATGGACAATGTTTCGAAAAATCAAAAATGGAATGCTGTAACTGGTATTCGTTATCGAAACAACCAACTTTTGGTGCAAAGTCAAGAAACCGAATCGAATTATCAACCAACATTTGTCGATGTTCAAACCAATGTCAATTTTAATTTTTCCAGCAAATTGCAATTTAGTTTTTTAGGTAATATTTCGCAAAATACCTATAACTTTCAACCTTTGACAAGGCAAACCAATTTTGGAACAATTAATGAGCCAATTGCACTTTTAGTTTTTTATAACGGTCAAGAAAATGATAAATACCGAACCTATTTTGGAGCTTTGAAAACCTCATTCAAACCCAATGAAAAAAATAGTTTTAAGCTAATAACTTCATTGTTCAATACACAAGAACAAGAATATTATGACATAAATGGCGCTTATGCTTTAGGCGAAGTTGACAGTAATTTAGGTTCTGAAAATTTTGGTGATGTAAAATTTTCACGAGCAATTGGTTCGCAATTAAATCATGCAAGAAACGACCTTGATGCAGTTATTTTAAATATTGAAGCCAAAGGTTTTCATGATCGCAATAAAAACCAATTCGAATGGGCTTTGAAAGCAACTCACGAAGATATAAAAGACAGAATTCGTGAATATGAAATCATTGATTCTGCTGGTTTTTCGTTAAATCCGCCTTTGACATCTTTGCCTAATAATGATCAGCCTTATGAATCATTCGTTGGTCCTTTGGTCGCCTATCAAAACGTTCGAGCCAAAAATTTAACCAAAATTAATAGACTTTCAGGTTTTTTTCAATGGAGCCGTCGTGAAACTATTGCCGATGCAAAAATTTGGTACAATGCTGGAATTCGTTTCCAAAACTGGCGTGTTTCGGGCAATAACATTAATGGCGACTCTCAAATTATTTTTAATCCAAGAGCACAATTTGCCATAAAACCAAATTGGAAAAAAGACATGATTTTTAGAATATCGGGTGGAATGTATTCGCAACCACCATTTTATAGGGAATTGCGAGATTCAGTTGGAACAGTTTTACCAAATGTCAAAGCACAAAAATCAATTCATTTAGTTTTGAGTAACGATTACAGTTTTAAACTTTGGAATCGTCCATTCAAGCTGGTTTCCGAAGCTTATTATAAAACAATTTCTGACGTAAATCCGTTTACTATTGACAATGTTCGCATTCGATACGCAGCCAAAAACAATGCAGTTGCCTATGCGCAAGGATTGGATTTTAGATTAAACGGCGAGTTTGTTCCAGGAACCGATTCATGGTTAAGTTTTGGATATTTAAAAACCGAAGAAAATATTGATAGTAAAGGTTTTATAGCCAGACCAACAGACCAACGATTGAAATTCGGAATATTATTTCAAGATTTTATGCCTAGAATTCCAAGTGTAAAAGTTTATTTAAATTTGGTTTACAACACAGGTTTGCCTGGTGGTTCGCCAAGTTATGCCGACGTGTATGAATATCAAAACCGTTTGCGAGATTATCGCCGTGCAGATATTGGTTTTAGCTATATTTTTACCGATAAAAATGATAAAAGAAAAGACAATCATTGGATGAAAAAATTTAAAGATTTATCTGCTGGTTTCGAGATTTTTAACATGTTTAATAATCAGAATGCAATAACTAATACTTGGGTTCGAGACGTATATTCTAAAAATCAATATGCAATTCCTAATTATTTAACCACTAGAGTTTTTAGTTTGAAATTGTCGGCGAAATTGTAGATTTTTATTTGTTTATTGATGAAGTGGTTTAAACTTTTTTCAATTGGCTGCAAAATTGTCTTTTTGCCCCATATTTCAGATTTTTTTAATTCCACAGCGATGCTATGCAATTAAAAAATTCTTAAATCTGAAACAAAAATCCTAATTTTTCGCTTCAATCAAAAAAGTTTAAACCACTTCGATAGAAAAGTATTTCAAATAACATATCTTTGAATTATTAAAGTAAATCCAAATGAAAAAAATTATCCAAATAATATCAGTTTTATCAATTTTGATGTTTATTAGTTGTAAAGAAGAAGCCGAAAAACCAAAATTAAGCTACAATAAAACTGATAAAAAACAAGCCGAACAAAAACAAGATACTACCAAAATTTTGGTTGCAAGTTTACCAATTCAATTCGATTCGACCGATTATTTAATTTATCCAGTGGGAAATATCAATTCGAATTATGAATGGGCAAGTAAAACTTATGATTCTCGTTCGGAAGAAACAGCCAATTTTAATATTTCCAATTCAATGGATAATGAAATAACTGGCTATTTGCAGAATTTAAAATTCCAAAAAACAGATTCAGATTCTTTGATTTCATTGACTAAAAAACCATTATTAATTCAAACTGTTAGTTATTTGCCAATAATTGCTGCAAAAACAAGACAACAAATTTTGGTTTATTTGCTTGCTGACGCCGATACCAATGAAGATGGAAAATTAGATTTAAACGATATTAAATCATTGTACTTATCTGATATTTCTGGTTCAAAATTTACTAAAATCTCGACTGATATTCAAGAAGTTTTAGATTGGAAAATTATAGATTCAAAAAACCGTTTGTATTTTCGAGCCGTTGAAGACACCAACAAAAACGGCAAATTCGATAAAAACGATAAAATTCATTACAACTATATTAATCTGTTAGAAAAAGAATGGAAAGCAGTTGAGTATTTTTCGGTTTAGATATTGAATTGGTTTGAACTATAATTAATCTTCACTCAAAACAATAATAAAATCTTCGTTTGAAAAAGTTATAAAATTTGATTTTTTAGGATTTACATAAACTCCAAAATGGTTTTCGGCATGGTCTTTTTGGGCATCAATTCTATATCCAATTGCCGTTTCGCCAAGTTCAGACGCTCGTTCAAGAATAGTATAAAAATTAGTTTTTTCGCCAGTTTTTACATATCTGGAAATTGGTTTTAAATAAATTTCTGAGCCTTCGGCTTGAAACAAAATATCAAAAACTTTCTTTAAATCTTTGTTTTCGCTCAATTGGCTCATCATTAGACTAATAATGTTGTCGCCAACAATAAAATCATCTGCTTTGGCAACAACTCCTAATTCACGGTTTCGCAAATCTTTCATTTCAGAAACAATACTAAAATCTTTATTGTATTTTTCGCTTCTGTTTCGCAGATGAAGCAAACAAATCAGCGTTTTTGCATCGCTTTCTTGAATGTCAATATTTGGGTTACTAAGCACAATAATATGATCGAAAATTTCGGGTTGAATATCGTCTAAAACTTTTTTGTTGGTTGTATTTCCTTTTACAAAAGTTAGCGATAAATTACTTAAATTACTGTCATCAAACTCTATTTCAGTTTCATTTACAACAGTAATTAATGAGTTTTCGCCTGCGTATTGTTCGAGTTCATTAATAATTGTTGTTGCGCCATCATTCCAACCCAAAATAAGTGTTTTGTCAATTTTAGGTTCCTCGTCATCTTGCTTACTAAAAATATCTTCGTTTATTTCGAATTCAGATTTTTTGCTAACAATAACTTTATCATCATCTTCCGAAATGGCAATAATTTGGTCACCTTGTTTAATAATTGTTTCCATATTCGGATTGATAAAAGCTTCTTCATTAGCCGAAAAAATTCCGATTATAGAAGAAGTTTCGTAGGCAAAAATTGCATCTTTATAGGTTTTTCCTACTAATGATTTTTCATTTGCAAAGTAAATTTCGTCGCCTTCGAATTGTAATAATTCGGTATAAACTACACTCAAACCCGATTGGCGACAAGTTTGTGCAGTAATTCTAGAAATTAAATCGCCCGAAATTACAAAAACGGCTTCGTCGCCGCCAACGAGTTCGGCAGTTTCAAGATTATCGATGTCTTTAATTTCGGCTACAATATTGTAATTTTCTTTCTTACGATTTTGACCATTTGTAAAAGCCAAAACGGTTTTAATGACATAAGTATCAGCGTTTTCTTTATCGGGCGAAAGCACAATAATTGATCTTGCTTCGTTTGGATTTACTATTGCAATTTCTTGCGAAATTAGTGGATTGCCTGAACGAACAATTAGTTTGGTGTTTTTAAAGTTAGAAATGTGGCTTCGAATTTCGTCTTCCATTTCGACTTTATCCATTTCGGACATGACTACGATTGCTGGTTTTTTTTGGTTTTCGTTGGCTTCGATAATTTCTGAAATGATAGAGAATATTTTCTCAGACCAACCTAAAATTAATGTATGATTAGATTCTAGAACCTGTGATTTTCCTTTTTTGAGTTCATCAATTTTTTCATCAATAGCAGATGAAATTATACCAATTAAAATCGAGATTAAAAATATTCCGACCAAAGTTGCCAAAAAACGAATCATTCTAAATGACCAACCTTCGTCGCCGCCCATTGTTCCAGGATCGAGAGTTGCCATGAGACTTTTCCAAGAACCTTCAATAAAACCAAGACCTTCGATGCTTTCTGGATCAGAATTAATACCAAAAACCAAAATTATTAATCCCAGAAATAATACGATTACAATCGAAAAAATCGACAGCCATTTTATAATTCCCATAGGTCCAGCCGAAATTGTGTTTTCGAAATAGTACTTGCATTTTTGAGCAAACGAATAATTATTTTTCATAAAATTATTTTTGATTGGTTAATTGATTTGTTAAAAATATAAAATTTAATTTATCTTTTTAATTTAAAACTTATTTTTTTGCTTGTTGAATTGCCATTTAATAATTAAAAAAATAATTATAAACGCCAATGCTAAAGAAACTTGATGGTCAATTGCAAAAAAGTTTTCTCCTGTAAACAATGATTCTGTCCAAAAATAAATATACAATGTTACTGCAAAACCAATAATTATTGCTTTAAAATTATTTGGAGATAAATTTTCTAAGAAATTAACGTTTTTATCTGCATCTAATTTTGATCCTGGAAATATTAAAAATAAAATAAGCAAATAAGTAAAAAATATTGGAGCAAAAAGTAATTTACTGCTAAAATTGCGGTCTTGAACATCAAAATAAAACAAAACGCAAAATAAAATGATGAGACAAAAAAGTATAATTGCTATAAAATGTCCTGATTTCATGGTTTGTTTTAAAAAATTCAATTTAAGTAGTAAATACTCGCATTGCATTTTATTTTATGGAAATTACTTTAACCCAATATTTACTCATAAATATATCGGTTAGAAACCACCGAAATAAAACCAATATAATTGCCCGATGCTTTGCTTTTACCTATTTTAAATATCGGATAATAATCATATCCTGCCAAAATTGCGAATTCGTTTATTCTTCCATCAAGATTTTCTTGTAGCAAAATATTTACTTTATTATAAGCTTCTAAATGTTTTTTGGCATCTTCTATATTAGCATCGTCATCGTTTTCGAGTTCTTCATCTATGCATGTTTCTTCATCGTCAAAAAAATCGCAAGCTACAATTTTTGGCTCACTCGATTCTATATCATAATGTTTAAATGGTGCTTGTTGCGCAGTTGGAATAATGCCTAAAGCATCGATAATCTGGTTGTTAGTCAGCATAGATTGACCACAAATAAACGGATAATAATAACCCGTCGTGTCGTTAAATCGCCAGTTGGTGCAACCCGCTTCATCGAGAATTAATTTGCATTCTTGCAAAAAATCCATGTCTATAGCCAATTTTTTATAATCTAGATTTAGTTGATCGGGATTAATGCCTTTAGGGAAAAAACCAACATTGTACAACTTGCCTTGCAGTAATTTTAGATTATTGTTAATACTGCACCAATCGATAATATTTTTTTGAGCATCGGTGATTAATTCGGGTTTAATTTTGCCAGTTGCGGTGAATTGTTTTTGGTAATTCATATTTTTATTAGAATTAGAAATATAATTTTTTTGTGAATTAAAGTTTTATTTACATTGCAATTTATCAATAATTTCGATTGCAATATTTGTATGTTTTTCTATATTCTCTTCATCTTTAAATGGTCCAAACATAAAAACTTTTTTAGATAAATTTTCTTTGCTAATTAAGTAAATTTGTACACCAATGTTTACACCATTTACATAATTATCAATTAATTGGTATTGGTTGTATAGTTTGCCTTTCTTTTTGAAAGAAATTATTCCAAATAAAAAACTTTGTGTTATTTGTTTTGATTTTGTGTCAATTACAAGTTTATTGGTCGCTCCAGCTAAAATTAAAACTCCAAGAATAGTAGGAAAAAACAAAGCAGGATAAGGTTCGTTGCTTGAAAAATAAAGCCAAATTCCTAATATTATCAAGATTATTGATAATATTGTTAGTATCCAAAATGGTTTTTTTTGATTGCTTTTAGTGTAAATTCCGTTTTCGAAAGTAAAATTTGGTTGTGTCATAATTTGTTTATTTTTGAGATTTTTATTTTGCTTTTAACATTCCCATTATTTTTAGTAATTCTACACCTTCTTTTTCGGTTTTAATATTATTTTTAGAACAAGAATATTTGACATTATTTATGGTCATAATTTTCTCAGCATAAAATTCTCCATTGTTCGTTTTTCCAACAAATGATCTTGGTGTTTTTATTAAAATTTCATTTCCCCAATTTGATGTTACGTCTTCAAATAATTCTGGATATGCCAATTCCTCAATACCATATTCAAACTTATCGCTTTTGAAATCAACACGAGTTTCACTATCAATAATTGTATGTATTTTTGATGTTTTAGCAATTAATGGAAATTTTGCTTTTGTTTTGCTTAGATCTACATCTACAAATTCTGTTTCAATTTCAGTTTTTTTCACGCTTTTTACTTTTTGATTGCACGAAAAAAATAATGCTACACAAAACAAAAAAACTAAAATTTGTATGCTTTGGTTTTTCATCTTATTTCGCTTTGCTACAATCAACTAAATGACCAACCAAAGTACCATCTTCTACAAAACCCTCGTTTTTGTCAATTTGTGCGAGTTGCCAAACCACTTGTGCTTCGCCATATCGTCCGCCACCTTCATGATTTAATCTTAATCTACCACAAGAAATAAGACATTTGCCATTTTTATCTTTAAAAATAAATTGAAAAATTCGATTTCCAAATTTATAATCTGGATCTCCAAGCACCGTTTTACGCAAATCAAAATCAGATGATGCTGTTGTTTTTATAAACTTTAAGCTCAAAACTTCGGCAACAGCTGGATCGTTTTTTAGCATTGCAATAATTTTGGGTTTAGAATATTTTGGATCAGAATATGGATTAGCAGATGGAAATGAATATGATTTTGGAAGTCCTAATCCTTTGGTAATTTCGGTTGCTTCGGCATTGTTGGCTTTTTCTGAGTTTGATTTAGATTTTGTAAATGCTTTACTTTCTCTTTCTTTCCAAGCTTTCATGCTTTGTTTAGTGGCTTTTCTATAATCTATTTCGATTGTTGATTTAGCAAATTTTTCATAACCAATTAAGAACTCCATTTCATAAGTTCTAATGTTTCCTAATTTGGGTTTATCGCCATGCATTTCGTTTCCGTCAACGGTTGCTAGTAAAATTCCAGTTCGCATGAATTCATTTTCCACATAACTAATTGCTTTATCTGGAGCTGGACTAACGTCAAATAAAATGTAGTTTTGGTTATTATTTTTTTGATGCATATTAATTACATTTGATGTATATGCGCCGTTTTTATCGCCAATAATGTTAACCATACTTGTATAAAAATTCACGTTAAAAGGTTTGCTGTTGTCTTCAAAAAGTTCTCCAAAATTGGTATCTAAAACAACCATTCCGTAAATTTCATCGCCAGCTGTAAATAAAGTTTTTGACTTGGAAATATCAGTAGCATTATTAAACGGTGTGCTTGAGAAATAAATTTTACCTCGATAATTTTTGGTGCTTGAACTTTCAGTATTTGATGGTTTATCATTAATTACATTATTTACAGTGTTTTTTACTTTCTTGAATAATTCTCCAAATTGAGCATAACTTGTTGAACTAGATGATACAATGAAGGCCAAAACTAGTATTGATTTAAATAATTTCATATTTTTTTGATTTAAAGATTAGAATTTTTTTGTTTGATAAAATTGTTTGATGAATATTTTTGCGTTCGTTATTTTAATTTGAGCGTGCCCATCATTTTGTATAATTCTTGTGCATCGGCTTCGTTTTCAAGCGCATACAAGGGCAACATGTTGCATTCATAAGTTATTTCGCCAGCTTTTATAAAACGACCAACCAAATAACCCATTGACGTTTTCATTATATAGGAATCTGGTGTGTCAATAATAAATTTCTCGAATTTAAATGAATCGTTTTCTTTAGCTACTTTTTTAGAATTGTCTTTCATTTCTTGATCAATTCCTGCCATGTAACCCGAAATCTCGTAGTTGGTTTGCATGTCTTCGTTTTCAATTCTCAAAACATCTTCAGAAGAATTATCGGTTTTGGCTCCTTTTCTTGCTTTTACAATTATTGGATATTTTGTAGCTGTTTTACTAGCATCAATATCAACCCATTCGAATTTATTAAAATCGGGTTTTTCGGTTGTTATAGTCTCGGCTGTTTCTTTGCTGGTTTCTTTGCAAGAAATAATTAAACATGCAAGAATAAATAATAGTGTTTTTGTAATTTTCATGATTTTTAATTTTAAGTATTTTAATTTTAAATTTTTTTTCGGTTGACTAATGGCATATATCCAAAACATATAAAAAAAACATATTGCTACAAATAGAAAAAATCCTGTAATTCCCCATTTGCCAAAAATTTCATACATAATTTTTAATTCTCCTAAATAAATCGTGTTGCGATTGCCATTTTCAAATTCAATTAATTGTTTATAAAAATAATATCCTAAACCTGACATTATTGCCGCTGGAATTAAGTATAAAAATGGATATTTGCATATAAACACTAACCAATCTTCATTAGTATTTGGATTTATAACTGTATTTTTCCAGCGTATTTTCATTTCATTTTCTTATTATTACTAATAATTATCAATAAAATATTGCACAATTTTTTTATTAAATCGACAAGACAATTTTTGTTTAATTACAATCCGTTCAATAAATTTGATGCATTTTTTTGTTCGATAGTAACATCATTATCTAGGTATTCAAATGGCAGGATATTCCATTTTTTAGTAAATTTATTGACAGGAAATGATTTAATCTCACCGTTAAATTTTGCTGCTTCTTTGTTATAATCACTGGTGTAATAAGAAATGTTTTCTTGCATAGTGTTTAAATTTGCCATGAGCGATCTGTACATTGGCATGGTCTGTAATTGCGGATAAGAATAACTAGAAACTATCATGCTATTTATGGCTTTATTTAGTGCTTTTTTATCCTCAGGTGCAGCTTCTTTTTGCATTACTTTTTCGTGGCTTTGTAGTACTTTGTCGATTACATTATTTTCATTATCAGTACACGATTTTATTATTTTAACTAAATTGGGTATAACTTCGTACCTGTTTTTATATTCGGTATCTACTTTTATTTTTAGTGCTTTTATATTTTCTTGGGTTTGCAATAAATAATTGTTTAAGGCTTTTTTACTACTAAAATAAGTAAGTATAAAGGCTGGAATTGCAGCAATATTCATAATATGATAGGATAAAGGGTTAGTAGTCATTTTTAATTCATTGGCACAAAAAATGAGTAAATAGCCAGGAAGTACAAAAAATAAAGCTGTAATACTAAAAATAATAAATCCTTCATCGGCATTTTTAGTAGTTTCGTTATTCAATACCAACAAGGCCCAAAGTGCAATAAGTAGTATTGAAACTATTAATAATATGACTAGTAAAGTGTTCATCGTTTAAAAATTTTATTGAAAAAGCCTTTTTTGTTATTTAATTCATCAATTTGCTGTTTAGCATATTCGTTTTCGGGTTCTAATTCAAGAGCTTTTGTGAAACTGTTTTTAGCATCTGATGTGTTATTTTTTTGCATGTATAAATCGCCTAAATAGACAAAATAATATACTTCAGCGTTCAATTCACAAAGTTTTTTCATTGTTGCAATTGCTTCATTTACATTCAAATGTTCTTGAAAAGTAGCCAAGCTGAACAAGGCCGATGGCAATGCATATTCGTTAGGCGGATCTTTTTGAATTAGTTGAATTGCTTGCTGGCAATAGTTCGCAGCTTCATTATAAAATGAATTGTTACCAAAACTATTCGCAAATTGTAATAGTGAATCGGACTGGTCTTCGGTTGTTGTTTTGGTTTTTAATATTTTTTCGAACAGCAAAATAGCACGTTTTGGTTCATTTTTAAGGATATAAATCTCAGCAATTCCGCATTGGGCATAAATTGCGTTATACGATTCAGGTTCGACCAATAATAATTCGTTATAAGCATTTAAAGCATCTGCAAATTGATTGGCTTTTTGGTTATCTGACCCAATATTTAGTAAAAGATAAGTGTTTTCTGGACGCGTTTGATAGGCTAAATTTCCGTAATAAACAGCTTCGGTATAATCATCTTTAAATTGATATACACGCATTAGCCCTTCGTATGCATCGTACTTATCGCCTTGGGTTAATCTCAAAAATTCGTTGTAATCGCTCGCAATGGTATCGTAATAATCATAAGTGCCATCTTCCTGAATATCAGAACCATAATGATATAAAAAGTTAGCCCTTGCTAAATAAAAACTTGCATTCTGTTCTTGACTAATTGCCAAATTAAAATAATCTAACGCATTTTTTCTGTACTCTTTTTCAATAGATTTTCCTTCATCTGGCAAAGTATAAAATGGATAATTTTCATAAACTTTGGCCAATAAAAATGTTTGATTGGCTTTGCTTGGATTTTTTAAGAAATCTTGTTTAAGTTGTTCTATTTTAATATCAAAAGCTTCATATTCATTGTTTAAAATATCAATTTCACTGCTCCAAAAATCGTCTTGGTTGTAATTTGGTGTATATTGATAGCTTTGATTGGGCAAATCCAAGGTTTGTTTTACAGCTTCGGCTTCTTCTGTTCGACCCATTTTTTGCAACAATTTTACTTTTTCGCCTTTTGGATAGTCATAATTATCATACAACAAAGCATTATTAATGGCTTCTAATGCCAATGAATAGTGTCTCTTTTGATTGTATAAATCATACAAACTAAAGTAAATATTGTATTTTTGATAATCATCAGTATCTTGATCAAAAGCTTTTTCTGCTTCTAAAAAAAGGTTTATTGCTTGATTTTCTTTTTCTAAAACATCCGATTGTAATAATGCTTCAGCATTATCTTTGTTTACTTCAACTGGATTGTGCTTTTCTTTCAAAGCATTTTCGAAAATTGCTTTGGCTTGCTCAGGATTATTTTGTTTGTACAATATTTTAGCAATAGCAATTTGGTAAACATATTGATTATAAAATTCAATTTCGTTATCAACACATCGATTGTAAAGATTTAAAGCCTTTTCATATTGTTGATTTTGTTCGTAATAGAGCGCTAAATTTTCTAGATATGTATTGTTATTATTATCGATTTCAAATAATTTTTCGGTGGCTAAAACCATCAAATTTTCATCTTCTAGAATTTTAGCAAGTTCGTTTTGATAATAATAATAATTTCTTAATGTTCCACCAGATTCTTTATATTGTTCTAAGTCATTTTTTACTTTTGAGGTGTCAAGATTGCTGAAATTATCTAATTCCCACATTGCACGATATAAATAATAATCACTTTTTGTTGGATCTAACAAAATTGCTTTATCCAAATAATGATTTGTTTTGGCGATCATGGTTGCTTTTACACTATCGCTGTCAATTATTAAACTGTCATAATACGGATAAGTTTTACAAATTTTCGCAAGTTTAAAATGTTCAAAAGCATCAGAATTTGAGTTTAATGCTTGTTCTAATTCATTAATTTTATTGTCAAATTCTTGCGGATTTTGAAGTTTATACATTTCATCTTCCCAATTATCATCAGTATAAATTTGATTATCTTCATTTGATGTAAGTTGCAACAACAAATCGAGTTGTACGATTGCGTTTCCTTGCATCATTTTATCAATATCTTCACTTCCACCTAATGATAATGCTAATGTGAAACAATACATATTGTTGGTTTCCAGAACACCATATTTTTCTTTTGCGATTTCAAAATTATTGTAATAAAACATTTCTTGTAAAATATCTTGATTACATATATAATCATCAAAAAAACCATCAAGCGACCAACTGCAAACGTTGGTTTCTCGGTAATTTGGTTCTAAATAAGCCACGTCTTCGGCTAAAATAGTTGCATTTTCTTCGTCTCGTTCAAGCATTCTATAATAAATAACTGTTCCAAAAGCAGTTATCATTATTGGAATTCTAGTTGGATCTGGCTTGCGAAGCAACCAACCACAAAGCACTTCATGAAAATCATCGGGATTGATAAGTTGCAAAAAACCATTTCCATAAAAACCAAAACCATGTTGTTCCCAAATTTCAAGTAAACCATTTGGAACTAGGGTTTTATATTTTTCGAGAAGCTGTGAATTCGCTTTTTCTAGATTGCCAATTGGCGGATGTTTTAATATAAAATTTTCAAATTGAATTGTATCCATAAATATGAAATTTACATTTTATTAGATTCATTCGCTGTTAAAATTTTTCCAGTTTTAATAACTTTAAACAATACATTATTGTCTCTGCAGCTATCAAAAACTAAACCTTTTGCCTTTTCCATTTCGACTACTTTGGCTTCGGCATCGTTGTAGATTTCTTTTAGATCGACATATCTAGAGTCACTTTTAGCCATCGATTCACAAATTCGACCACCACTTTGAAAACCTTCGGTACCACATGAATAGACCCAGCGCGCTACTTCGAAATCTTTTCTTGCAAACCAAATACTACCTTCTTTTTTAACAAAATTTGGATCATTTTTAAAATTAGCATAATAAACATTCACGATTGTTTCTATGCGACTTTTCACGTTGCTAATACATGCGTCTGGTTGAATTAAATCACCATTTTTTGGAGTTGATGGCGAAACGGTTTCTTTGGCTTTTTCTTTTACTTTATTAAGTAGTCCGCCAAATTGCGCGAATGAATTTGAGGTTGTTATTGCAAATAATAACAAAATAAATAATGTGTGATTTTTCATAATTTTTGATTTTTTAATGATTAATATTTGAACCAAAAATATCTAAATTGAAATTATTGCATACAAAATGACCATATACAAATCGTATACAGCCATTAAAACTGAATAAATTAAGAGATTTTTAAATAGTGGAAATGTAAGCTATCAAATCAACGTTTTCAGCAAGTTGTAGCTTTTTTTTGATTCGATAACGGTTTATTCGAACAGAATTTGCATCGATATTTAAAATCCAAGCAATTTCTTTGGTGCTCAAATTTAGTTTTATGTAGGCACATTGTCGCAAATCATTTTGAGTTAAATTTTGATTTAATTTTAGCAATTGCTTAAAAAAATCTGGATGCATTTTCTCGAAATGCAAAGCTGTAGATTGCCATTCATCAGTAAAACTCAAGTTGCTTTTTATGTTTGATTTTAGTCTAGCAACCAAATCGAAATCTTGCTTAGATAAATTTTTATTTAAATGGCGCAAATCTTCATAGGCCGATTCTAATGTGTTTTTATTTTGCTCTAACGAAATGTCCTTAGAAGTTAATTCTCGGTTTTGCGTTTCATTTTCGGCAATTAAAACTTTGTTTTTTTCTTCTTCAATAATTTTGTCCAAAAGCGCTAATTTTTTTTCGTTTTCTAAATTTTTAGATTTTTCAATCAACAAAATATTTTGTGCTTTTTTGGATTTAAAATAAAAATAAAAAATACTTAAAATTGATAAAACTAAAAAAACCAAAATAGTAATAACTATTATTCTTGTCGCATTTTTCTCTTGTAAATCTTTATTTTCTAACGTGACTTTCTCAGTTTCAAATTGAATATTAATTTTCTCCAAAAGCAACATTTTTTCGTTATTATTAATAGAATCTTTTAGTTTGACATAATTTTTAAAGTTTATAGCATTATTTTTAAAATCACCATTTATAGAATCTAGTTTACTCAAATTTAGATAACTTTCTGCTTGCGTATAAATATCTTGAGATTCGGTACCATAGAACATTGCTCTTGCGCACGCAATTTTTGCCAAATCATATTGTTTTAAATTAATATGCGCCTCGGTTAAATTTAAAAAATTTCGAGATAAAGTTGGTGCGTAAGCAAAATTTTTATTGCAATAATTAATAGCTTCATTAATGGTTGTTATTGCTTTTGGATAATTTTTAAAACCCGACAAGTAAACCCAACCTTTGTTACACAAAATATCGGATTTTAAATCACTAGACGGATTTGGTTCAATTTCGTTCTTGTTTTTTTCATAAACTTCATTGGCTAACTCAAGCGTTTTCAAGCTTTCCTGAGGTTTGCTTGCATCCATGTATAAAGTTGCAAGATTGTTAAGTGCAG
Source organism: Bacteroidota bacterium (assembly GCA_043778105.1). Taxonomy (GTDB): domain Bacteria; phylum Bacteroidota; class Bacteroidia; order Flavobacteriales; family Flavobacteriaceae; genus Flavobacterium. The sequence goes on along the minus strand of JAYWGV010000130.1, from coordinate 1,977 downwards.
AAACCCAGTACGAATAATCTTTTCTTTTTTGAGATATCGCAATCGATTTATTATAATAATCAAGCGCAATTTTAAAATTTTTTTCGTTTTTATTGTAATCGACATACAATTCGTCGGCCATGTTTCGATAAGCAATTGCAATATCTTTTTCTTGGTTGATATTCTTGAAAGTTTTTAAAGCTTTTAACGAATATTCATAGCTTTTTTGATGGTCATTTATTCGTCCATAAACAATAGAAATTAAATTAAAAATCTTTCCTTTTTTTTGCTCTAGCTTATGTTTATTGCAAAAAACAAGTGCTATTTCGTAAGAATTAATCGATTTTTTAAATTCATTATTGTTAAAAAAATAAAAACCTGTGGCAATTGTTGGTTCAATTTGCCAATTTAAATTGTTTTGATTTTGAGCCAATTTATTTGCTTCGGCAAATGTTTTTAACGCATCAATTTTATTTTCGGATTGAATTGCAGCTACAATTTTTTTTTGGATAATTATTGTGTCGTGTTTTATTGCAAAACAAGTCGAATTTGTTAAGATAAATATCCAAAAGAAATATTTTATGTAAAATTTTGGCATATTACAAATAAAAAAAAGATCGTTTTACTCAAAAAATTAAATCAAAAGTACATAAATCTTATTCCAAAACTCGATTAATATGCTTAAATGCGCGTTGGTAATAATTATCGGCAACCGATGAAATAATCACGCCACCGTGACTCGAAGAGTGAATGAATTTAATTTCGCCACCATTATTTTCTACAACCATTCCAACATGATTAACATAGCTTCGACCGTTGGTGGCAAAGAAAATTAAATCGCCTTTTTGGGCATCTTCTTTATTGATTCTGCCGCCAAAACGCGATTGTTCGGCTGATGTTCTTGGTAGTTTTAAGCCCGAATTTTCGAAAATATAAATCATCAATCCAGAACAGTCAAATGCGCCAGGTTTGGTTCCGCCAGTTCGATATCTCGAGCCAATTTGTTCACTCGCTCGTTGTTCTAAACTACTAGCAAGTTCAATATTGGTAATAGGTTTGGCTACTAAGGTCGAATCTTTAACAATTGCAGAATCTTCTATAATTAGTTGTTTCGATTCAATTTTTGGAATAATTTTTATTGAATCGGTTTTTATTTCGGTTTTTTGGGTTTCAATTTTTGGAAGATTAACAAGATTATTATTTGATTGGTTAACGATTAACTTATATCCAACAGGCAAACCGTTTTTGATTTCTGGATTTAATTCTTCGAGTTTTTGAATTGTGGTTTTGTATTTTTTCGATAACGAATATAAAGTTTCTTTAGGCAAAACTTCGTGAATAATATTTTCATGACTAGCGATTTCGCTTGTTTTATTTTCTTTACTTTCTTGTTTTACAACTAACTTGTTTTCTGCAACATTAATTATTTGACCAATTTCCAAACTAGAATTCACAAGAATTGGATTCCATTTTTTAATATTTTCTATCGAAATTTTATACAATTTAGAAATACGATATAAAGTTTCTTTTGGCGCAACTTGATGGACTAAATCTAATTGAATTTCGTTTTCAATTTTACCAAATTTGCTTTTTTTAGATGATGGAATTTTTAGAATCGAATTTAGTTTTAAAACATTTTTTGATTCTGGATTTAGTTCATAAATTGCTGCAATAGTAACATTATATTTTTTCGAAATACTTGTTATAGTTTCACCTTTTTGAATTTTATGCTTTTTGGGTTTTTCATTAGAAAATGAGTTTATTCCAATAAAGAACATTAGAATTAACAAGGATTTGATGATTTGATTGATTAGGATTGACATTTAAAAATAAGTTTTTAAATGCTAAAATAAGTTTTTAAAGCGAAATGAAAATTTTATTAAGATTTAATTAAGGATTTTTAACCCAAGTTGCAGGCAATATGTTAAAAAAAACATAAAATTAGGTCTTAAATATGTTTTTTAGAGAAAAACTCAATTAAAATAAGCTGTTAGCCCA
>JAYWGV010000129.1:0-3173 GCA_043778105.1 Bacteroidota bacterium | reverse complement strand
AATTGCTAATAATGAAACAATTTTTTTCATTTTTATAATTTTAGGATTTTTTGGTAATATTTCTGCCAACGTCTCGTGGCTTGGCGGCAGTTGGGGATTTGGTTAGCCAAATGTATCGATTAAAAAACCAACTTCCAAGTACAAAACCAACTTTAAAGTTTGCCTCGAACCCCAATTGCGCCAAACCGCTGTTAGCGGATGTTTTTTTATTAATTATAATCTCGATTTTAATTAATATTTTGATTTACTTTTTAATTGTTTTTACCTTCTTTTCAATGTAGTTTCAAATTTTAAGTTTTAAGTTTAATTTCTGAGTTTTGTGATCAAGTTTTAGTTCAGTTTTTTAAGTTTTCTTTCTGAATTTTTACAACGAATTTTGGTTCAGTTTTTTCAGTTTTTTTTGAATTTTTACGCCGAATTTTCAGTTCAGTTCTTTCGGTTTTCGTTCTGAATTTTTATACCGAATTTTCAGTTTAGCTTTTTTAGTTTATTTTTTGAATTTTTATCTCAAATTTTCGATTCAGCTTTTTCAGTTTGTTTCCTGCATTTTCAACGAATTTTTGGTTTAGCTTTTTCGGATTGGTTTCTAAATTTTTAGGTTTAGTTTTTTCAGTTGGTTACTTTAATTTTATGCCGAATTTTCGATTTGGTTTTCAGTGTGCTTTCTGAATTTTTCTGCAAATTTTCGGTTTAGCTTTTTAGCTATGGTTTTCTAATTTTCGCACTGAATTTTAGGTTCAGTTTTTTCACTTTGTTTTCAGTTATTCAATCAACTTTTATTGATAATATTCTCGTTTTCAATATTTTGTCGTTTTGGGGCAAAATATCTGCTAACGTCACGTGGCTTGGCGTCAGTTGGGGATTTGGTTAGCCAAATGTATAAATTAAAGACCAAACTTCCAAGTACAAAACCAACTTTAAAGTATGCCTAAAACCCCAATTGCGCCAAACCGCTGTTAACTGCCGTTTTTTATTTCCATTTCATATTTACCATTAAGTTCTCCCAACCGTTCCATTTACAAGTATCATCAATAAATTCTTTTTTTAAGTTCGATTTGTAAAACGTATAAATATCAGCCGTTGTGCAACCACCTTCTTTTATATTATTTAATTCACATTCCATTTTGATTAAGTTATCGACTTCATTATCGTTTAGTTTAGTTAATAATCCATTTCGTTCTATTTCAAAATAATTGTTTTTTTTGTAAATAATTACACAATCTTTTTCTTGATGAAAACAACCTTGACTTTTATAACTTAATTTGATATTTTCATTTTCTTTTAAGTTGCCAATTAGAGATTTTGCTAAATTTTCTTGATAATCAGAATAATCTGGATTTATTAAAATTTTATAAATTTTATTTTCGTCAATAATTAATTCTTTGACAACTTTTTGTTGAAATATATTTATAAATTCAAATTTATATTTTCCTTCTTTTAAATTACTAAGTTTGATTGAATGCTGAATAAATGGTAAATCATCTGCGATAATTTCTTTAAAGATTGTATCATTTTTGTAAATTTTTAGATAACTCAAATCGGCATATTCTTTACTATTCTTATTTTCCAATTCAACAGAAATATTTAATGTGGCATTTATTTCTCTTTTTTTGCAACTCAAGAAAGCAACAAAACTTAAAAATATAAGTATAAAATTTATTTTCATTTAATTTACGTTTTTTTTGGGCAAAATGGCAGTTAACGTCTCGTGGCTTGGCGTCAGTTGGGGATTTGGTTAGCCAAATGAATAAATTAAAGACTGAACTTCCAAGTACAAAACCAACTTTAAAGTTAGCCTAAAACCCCAATTGCGCCAAACCGCTGTTGGCAGTAGTGCTTTATTTTATTGATTTTCCTGATTTTATTACGAATTTTGAAAATGTATTTAATAAATTTATAAATGAAATCAATGATAAAATTGATAAATATAAAATTAGTGATTTCAAGATTTCCAATGTTGTTATTTTGTTTTTAAATATTGTAATTGATGTTGCTGGATATTCTTCTGTAAACAAATTTAATAATGTTATTAAACTTATTGTAACAATAAAAAGAATCATAGATATTTTAAAAATATCTACAAGTTCGTGAAGTAAAGTTTTTGAATTATTCTTTTTACTTTCTTGTTCATATAAATTTTTTGAAAATGGCGCTGTTGCAATTATTGATAATGCTGTAATTGTAAATCCAGTTGTTATAGATAAAAAAGTTGCAACAACATCAAATGCTTTGTTATTCAAATTAAAATTTATTGCAAATATTATTACAATTATCAGTGAAAAAAATACAATGAAAATATTTTTAAGCATTTTCTGTTTTTATTTTTTGAATTAATTTTTTGTAAACATCTTCAGCGGAAAACATTTCATCTTCGTCTACTTGCGCTTCAATATCAATTTTTCTTGAAAACCCTTCAGTGTTAAAAAGCATTCCTAAATTATTTTCATCTTTGCCAGCAATCACTATACTTTTAAGTGAGTTTTTTTGTTCGAATATTGATTTGACTTTTTCAATTAAAAAATTATTTGTTAACCTGTTATTATATCCTAAACTTAATGTGGCAACACTTGCTTCATATCCATTAATTTCTTCAGACAAAGTTTTGCTTAAAATTCCTGCATCGCTAAAAAGATTTGGAACTGCAGAAATTTTTATATTATCAAGACTTTTTAGCATATCAATGAATTGCTTTTCGTCGTAAATTTCCTTTACTATTATTGATGATGTTTTGAAATGTTCCTTAAACAAATCTATTAATGCAGTTCTTTTTTTTGAATTGCTAATCCAAACAAAACTTGTTTTAAAATCAATAATAGCAAACGTTTGTCTAGGTTCAACTTGATTTTTTTTTCTTGGGTTTGGTTCTTCTTCATTCGTGTCAAAATTAAAAACATTTGGATTTCTCGGACCAACAGTTCCTTCTCCAAAATTCATTTTTAAATATGCATCTTCATATTCAATATTAAAAATTTGAACTTTACTTTCACTATTATTTGTGTACGAACCCGTTGGAAGTTTTTCGTAGAAATTATCAATTGATAGTTTTTCATCATTTAGATAAAGAAAAACTCCACTAAATACCAAAGGTTTTTTATAAATTTTCTTCATTTAATAAGTATAGTAATTTCAAATGTTTAGTTTTTGCGTAATTTTTGGCGCATTACTGCCAACGT
>JAYWGV010000128.1:0-13005 GCA_043778105.1 Bacteroidota bacterium | reverse complement strand
CGCTAAAGACGGCACTAACGGCATTTTGACAACCAAAAAACCACACTCTTGCAGGCAAATTTTGTTTTTGTGAGTGCCAAAGTGTTGTGAGAAATTGGCTTTTCAATTTGTAGAAATTGTTGTTAGAAATTGGCGTGGCACTGACAAAAACACTTTTACGCTGCTTTTCAAGTTTCGGTTATCGGCTTCCATTCCTCCTTTGTAGTTGGATAAGGTTCGGAAAGATAATGTTGAATTTTAAGAAAATGCTGTTGCGGACGGCATACAATATCACACAACGCTTGGCTTTGTGCAGTTGGGGAATGATACAAAACCAACACCAAATTAAACCCAAACCATAAAAAGAAAAAACCAACACCGCCAAAGCCCCAAACCCCAAATTGCACAAAACCGACGTTGTGTGATGTTGTTTTATTTATTAGCACTTTCAATCGTATTATTTGATAGCTTTATAGTTGAAACTAAAGCTAGAAACTTAATTCTTTTAGCACAAAGAGGAATAAATAAAGTACAAAATATCGAAACTAAATATTAAAACACAGAAAGTGAAAAACAATTGATTAAAATTGATTTATATGATGTCTTTCAGATGTTTCAAATTTCGTTAAACATTTTAATTGCTCAAAAAGACATTCCGTTTTCGAATTTTAAAATTGAGGCTTTTAACAAAATAATCAAACATAAATTTTTATTTCAAATAAATATAAAAAATTGAAAACAATTACTTTTTCATTTACCAAATGATGTTGAAACTTATAACGATATAAGACCTCAATTTTTATTACAAGGCAATATTCCAAACGAAACTCACGCTGGAAAATCTATTGATATTAACATTTATAAAACCCATTTTGACCAACAAAAAGTAGCTAGAATTGTTAAAAACCATCGAAACAAATGCAATTCTTGTAAAGTTTAATAACAATTTATGTGTATAAGATTTTCATTAAAAAACTAAACCCAATATTCTACTTTTTTTGAATATTGGGTTTTCTAATTTTGTTATAATTATTTAAATATTCTAACTAACTCATTATCAATAGCAATTCCTTAAATGGCAGCTGTTATTGTAAAGTGTTGTGTTAAAAGCACTGCTGTTTTTATATCAAGTTAATTCCCATCATAAACAATATTTCCACCCATATTTTCCAATTCGGCTCTAGTGAATTGATATCTTTTCAGATACTTATTATATTTTACAATCGTGTCCCAAGGTTCATTTTCTATGACATCAGCATCGAAAATGAAAATTTGTAGTGTGGGATTGAGCGCAAAGTTACTTAAAGTGTTAGATTGTTGTTGTCCTGGATAGGTTTTGGATACAGGTTTATTGATTTTTTTTATATTAGTATCAGGATAATCAAAAGACATACCATCATATATTGTTTTATTAGAATTATTTATCAATCCATAATTGAGTGGGCCTCTTATTTCATAACAAGAAGTAATTAAAAATAAACCTATTATTAAAAAAAATAAATTTTTTATTGTTTTTTTCATCTTTTGTTTTTTGGATTAAGAATTAAACTTTTATTTATTTTTAGTGAGATAAAGTAAGCCAACCACCGCCAACTCTAACACGATTTCTTCTTAAATGACCAAAATCTCTATCGAATTGATTATTTTGACCGCTACCAAAAACTTGAAATTTATTATAATCCCAACCATCTGAACCGAAATAGTTAATAGCTCGAATATTTGCATCCTGTTCTGTCCAAGAAGCATGATGCGGATTTTGTCTGTCACTGTTTCCTGCACTAATTAAACTTGAAAAACCGTAATCATACATATAATTTGAACCAGCTTCTTGGCTTTGTAAATAATGTCCATATTCATGTTTAAAAAGGTTGTTTGTTGGACTTGCTTGAATCCCTTTTTCACCAATAATATAAGAACCCACTGTAAAAGCCCCCCAGTTTGGGTCGTACATTTCTACGGCAGTTGCCCCTCCATACGAAGTAACACTTCTAACTCTTCCAATTGCATTAACGCCTAAAGCTAATCCTAAACCCATGAGCGTTTGAGGCAATTCATTAGTAAACCTACTAGCAATTTGACCAATATTTCCTTGAAATAATCCGCCAATTATCATAGTTTGATTCATAAGTATAGAGTTATTTTTAAATCCGGAACCAACGAGCTGTATAACGCCAACAGCAGTTCCTATAGCAAATGAAATACCGACTAACGCAGCACCTAAAACAATTGTTGCAATAGATAAAACACCGCTGGCGATTTGATGATAGGCACTTGTAAAAGCATCTCCTAAATCGCTCCAAAAACTTTCGCCAGCATAATCAGTATATTTAAATGGGTTATTCAAACAATACCCATAACGGTTATAATTCTGCGTGTTGCCAGGTTCTTGCAAATTGTTGTCTGGAGACAAAAATCTATGAAAAGCAGTGTCGTACAGTCTTCCATTCATATTTATTAATCCAACTCCAAGTAAATGCTCGTGACCTGTGTAACCTCTATCAGTAATCATAATGCCCGTTGTTGTTGGGACAACGTTGCTTGTTGGGTTCCAGAATTTTATTAAGGTGCCCCAAGCGTCGAACAATCGTTTTTCTTGAACGACACCAACATTATCGGTTATTGTCAAAATACTGCCTTGATAATCACGATGTAAATATAAGAAATTTTGCGATGTGTTGATCGTTCCATCCGATTTTAACATTAATGGTGCACTGTAAGCATCGCCACCCAAGTATGTTATGATTTCAATAGCGTTGGTTGTTGTGTTGCGGCGAATTTCCATCGAGCCATCTGCTGAGTAAGATTTAATATAGGTTCGCAAATTTTTATCAGGGTTGGTGTTACCATAATACATCGTTGAACGTTGACCCTTCATGTTGTAATCAAAATTAATATTTTCTTGACCAACCTCAACAATGGTTATTGGTTTTTTATAGCATTGTAAACAATTGTTTGCGCCCTTGTGCTGTAATAATTGTAATTAGGCGACTGGTTGGTTACTGGAATAAAAGTAGCTTGAAATGGTTTGGTACTGTTGTAGGTGTTGGCTCCAACGACATTGCTGCTTATAGTGCCATTGGTATTGTAACTTTGCGTTAAATAATTGCCTGTGTGGTCTTTATAACCCAGCAATCGGTCGTTACTGTCGTAACGGTTCGTGAAATCTTCGCTCCACAAGTTAGCACCAGTTCCAAAAAGATTATTGTCTCTTGTTATTAGGTTGCCACGCACATTGTCGAATGTGTTGTTAAGTGTCATAATGTTAGTTACACCCTTGTCATGTTGCATTTTTGTCGGAAAACCATAAATGTCATATTCGTTGGCTATTGCAACGCCATTTCCAATTTGAGAAGTTAACACTTGACCTTTGGCATTGACTGAATTGGTTTGATACAACACTACTCCAGTTCCATTCAAGCCTTCTTTTAATTGGTGTAAATAACCGTTTTTATAAACATTACAAGTCCACTTGCTTGAAGTTTGCGTTGAGTTGGCAGCATTTATTGCAGTATAAAGTTGGTTCGTTTTTCTCCCAAAAGTATCATACTGTGTTGCTCTCTGGAAATAAGCTTTCGTTCCACTTTCGTCAGAAAAATTAGGTCTTTTAAAATTGTCATATCCAAATGTATAATTGGTTACTTGTCCTGCTGTAATATCGTTAAAAGTAGTTGCTGTTAATAATTTACTACCCGCTTCATCGTAAGTATTAGTTGTTATTGTGTTGTCGCCATTGGTGCCAACCACTTTTTTGGTTAATAATTTTCCAACATTATCATAGGCATAGCTTATACTTCCATTAGGATTAGATTCTGTAATTATTTCTCCAAAGAAATTATAAAAATAAGAAAACAATCCAGCCGAAGGATCGGTCAATGTTTTCTTGCGACCCCAATTATCTTGCGTTATGGTGGTGGTACCACCATTGTCATAGGTCGTAGATTTCAGGTTGCCATTGGCAAAATATTTATTGGTTATTGTACCCCCTGGATTATCGGTAACACTAACTTCATTTTCCATTGCGTTTTTGACAGTTACTTTTTCTAAAGTGCCATCGTTGACTGTTGTAGTTAAATTTGAGTAAGAAATAGTTGTAGTTTTGTTCTTATAATCGGTAGTAGAAGTTACGCGACCATATAAATCATATACAATTGTATTGGTCTGCGGTAGGACACCATTTGGAATAAAAGGTTCTGATGTTGTAATTAATTTATCATTCATATCATATTGATAGGATACAAACACGGGATTTCCATCGATGTTTTTTGATCCACTTCTTACTTTTAGCCCCAAAACATTAAAAGTTTCTTCAGTATAAACACCACCACCTTGCGGAGGTGTAATTATTATTCTTGATGAGTTACTGTATTTAAAGTATTGAATAGTTGTTACATTACCTAAATAATCAGTCGTTGCAGTTTTTTTAAACCATTTATCATAATTATAACTTGTTACTAAACCATAAGGATTGGTTTCTGATAACAAAGTACCGTTCGATCCATTATAATTATAGGTTGTCGTTAATCCTTGCAAATCAATGCTAGATGTTAAAAACCGTCCAAAGAATGGAGCTACTGGATTATAAACATAATTAACAATTCGCGGTACAAGCGGATTTTCTGGTGCAGCTGCACTTATAGGTTCGTCAATATTAGTTGCGTTATCAACACCTCTCGAAAGTGGTGCAATTTGCCCAGAATTGCCATCAGAAATGGTTTTTTTAATTATATTACCAAATATATCATATTCGTTATACTCAAATATTGATTGCGTACTGCCGTTGCCTCTTTTTCTTAATCTAGTCAATAAATTATTGGTGTAAATATAAGATTCCGAACTGTTAAAAATATCTTGATCTGGTAAATTCGGATAAATAGTAGATGTTTCGGATTTTGTTAATGGTCGACCAATAATATATGTATTTCCAGCCACATTAGTGTTTTGATAAGTCAATGTTGTTAATGTTGTTTTTTCGACAACACTGCCATTTTTAGTATTATTTGTTGCTGTTAATGGATTATTGAAAGTGTCGTAAGTTATTTTAGTTTCACTTGATGTACCTAATAAACCGTCTGCATTTTCAATTTTATTGGCAAATAATTTATATACTTTGTTTGTTAATAATGGCGAATTAACTGCTCCAGATATATTATCAGTATTATAAGTAGTTTTGTTTTTAGAAATAAAACTACTAAAACTACTCAATGACATTGTTGGTTTCCACCAACCTACAGCAGAATAGCTTTCAACGTTTGAACCGCGAAGAGAAATATCATTTCTAGCAACATTGGAAATCATGTAAAAAGGTGCAACTCCTGTGTGCCAATTAGTTCGTGTTGTTCCTCTAAAGCCAAGAAATCCTTGTCCTTCAAGATTACTAACAGCTCCGTAGTAAGAGAAAAATTGTTTTCTATTTGAACTGCCACTATTGTTGCTGCTAATTCGCTCCAATTTTTTTACGACTTGAAAAGTCGGCGCATTAATTATATCAGTATTTGGATAATTTTCTAAATAATTACCTTCTGGAAAATATACGTTCGGATTACCTAAACTTTCATTATTATCTGGATCTTCAATTAATGGTTTGTAAGTTATTGCATCAATAACGCCATTTCCATCGGTCACAGATCTAATTAATTTATCTTCGTTAAAATCTTTTAATGATTGAAAGAAATGTATTTTACTATCTCTAATAAATGCAAGTTCTAACTTACGATTTACTTGAATAGAATTATAAAATATTGGTAATGCCCACTTGTCAATACCTAATTGAGAATTTGAACTTGCAAAATAATCTCCATTCAATCCTGCATTTACTTCGAAATAATTGTTTTTATTTTTGAAGCAGTGTACTGATACTGAACCGCTAACTGTTGTATCGATTCCATTAGCTTTCATTATAAGTAAATCTGATTTACCATCATTATTATAATCTTGTAAAATGTAATGAATATAATTCGAAGTATTGGTAACAGGGTGAATGTAATTATAAAATGTTTTAGTGGTTTTTAAGTAACTATTTCCAGTGGAAATGTAACTGTACCAAGTTGTAGAGTTATTAGCATTCGGAATTGTAAAATCGGTTTTACCATCGCCGTTTAAGTCTCCTACTAATATTTGTGTTGTTAAAATTATGTTAGAATCTGAATAACTCATAATCTCAACTATTTGATTGTTAGAATTTAAACTATAAACTTTAAGTTGTTGATTTTTGTAAATGAATAAATCTGTCTTTCCGTCTCCGTTAAAATCTCCTGTTCTAAAATTGGTTGCAACACTAATATCCTCAGTAATTGGAGATAAATATTTACTAACAGTGTCTCGCATATCTAAATTCACAAAATAATTTCCATTAGGACTTAAACAAACTACATCCGTTAAGCCATCACCATTAAAATCGCCATTAAAAAACTTTACAGAAAGATATGTTAATCCAAAATCAATAGTTTTAAGGTTTTGTTGATAAATACCAACAGGGTCATAATATAAATTATTAAATTTTATCATCGTAAGCGGATTTGCCCCTCTATTAATTACTGTAAATCCATCTTGTGCTGATAATTTGTTTAAATAAGTAATAAATTTAGTGGGGAAAATTTCAATAAAGGGTTCTGTCAAAGTTATTGATTGACCAAAATTTGGTGCAGAGCCATCAATATTGCTTATTACAGTTATTCGTTTGTTTTTATTTGGGTCGGAGCTTAATGTAGGATATAGCAAAAAATCCATTTTTCCATCGCCGTTATAATCTCCGGGAACAGTTGCTGAATTTGTCAATTTAACATTGGTAAAGGGAATACCTGTTGTACTTGAATAGTTGTAAACGATAGATTCGTAAGATTCCGAATAAGTGAAAACTGTTGGGCTTAATGTTAGAGAATTGTCTCCACATTTTTCAGTGATACTTGTCAAACTTTGATAATTTAAACTTGTTGTGTTATGAGCTAAAATATAATTTTTAAAGTCAATACTATTTCCTTTAATATTAATACTGTTTAAAATCTTACTGTTTTTAAATAATAATCCGCCAATGTATACTTCTTCTGGGCGAATTCTTGCAATACTATAATCAAAATTTATTTCATTTATAGCTACATTTGCGTAAGTTGCACCATAAGTTATTTTTGAAATAGTTAAAACGTTGTCAGTATTTGTATAAAGATAGTTTATGCGAACCCCTTGTGCGTTTTGCCAATAGGTTATTGCCCAATCGGTTGGAGAGACCGTTGCATAACTGGCTATTGCTCCATCGGGATATTCAACAAAAAAAGAAGCCGGACCATAAGCTACCCCATTTGGGTGTGTGCCATTTGCAGTAATTTTTACATTAGAGAAATTTTCGGTTTCATAAATTGTTCCTGATGCTCCATAAGTAGTTCCAGCTTTTAGCATCAATCTTTGGCCATCAAAAGCGTATCTGTCTGACGCATCGAAATCGACAGGATCAATAATATTATCATGAAATTTAGTTGATGCTATTTTAGTAATAGTTGACAAACCACCAATATTCCAACCATAGCCCCCAATACCATTTCCGCCTTGACTATTATAATTTAAACTTATTTGTGGTACAACACCATTTATTCCTGCTGGAACTGTTATTGGAATGTTGTAAGTTGCTCCACCAGTTAACGATACATCAAGCTGACCAGCAGTTATACCTACCACAGTATTTGCTTCCTGAGATTTAAAAGTTGGAGCTGGTTCTATATAATTTCTTTTAGTTGCTATTGCAATTGTATCTAACGTAGTAGCAACTCTTTTAACGGGTTTTGAGTCTTTAATAAGTGTTCCTCCAAGAAATTGAGAAAATCCAAATGAAGAGAACAAAAATAATATTGGGAAGATATATTTTTTCATAAAATTATTTTTTAACGATTTTTAATGATTTTTTTGTTCCGTTTTCGTAATTCATTATCAGATTATAAATTCCATCTGTTAAAATTTGAAAATCAATAACTACAGATTCAGAATTATTTAAATGTTTATAATTGACCATTAATTGACCATTCATATTAAATATTTCTATGTTATCAACTGTTTTTTCAGGTTCGTTCTTCCAATTAACATATAGTTGTTGCAGTACAGGATTTGGATAATAAGCAATTTTATCATCAACAATAAAGTCACTTTCTTTCAAAGTTTCTGGAGTTTTATAGTCTATACCAGGAATTCTCGCCATAGCAACAAATCGATTAATTTGATTGCCAGCACCATCATAAGACATGTTGATTTTTTGCCCAAACGACAAACCAGCAATAAAAAGCAATAACATCAGGAGTTTTGTTTTCATAAATAAATAAATATTATAAGTTGTTTAAAATTCTTAAATAAAATAATTCGACAAAATTAAAAGTTAAAAAATTAACACTGTTGCAGATTTTCTACACTTAATGTTAAAGTTTTGTGAAATAAAAAAGACCTCTTGAAATTAAGAAGTATTAAGGATAATCGGTAATTTAAAATTATATTATATTTCGTTTTCTGGCTTCAAATAAAATGTGTTCATCATTGCCAAAACTAATATTAAATAATTGTTTGATTTTAGATTTGCGCTTGTCAATTGCGCTTGTAGATATTTGTAAATGTTTGTGCAAGTTTTTAGTAGAAATACCTTGAGCAATTAAAATAATAATTTGTCGGTTTGTATTATCTAAATACAATTCATCTGACATTATTTCAGACAAAATTTTCCGAATAAATTTACTTCTGTAAGTTTCGCCAGCTATAATTTTATTTATCATTGGCAAGAAGTTATCAAAACTAATATCTGACTTATTTATATAACCTTCAGGCATAATTTTCAGCAAAATACTTTTTAACTTTAAATCCGAAGAATAACCAGTAACAAAAACAATTTTTATCTTAGGAATTTTTTCTCTAATTAAAATGGCTAATTCTTCACCATCGTTAATATTTTTTTCTTTAAATGCTGGCATACTTATGTCTAAAATCACCAAATCAAAACACTTATTCCCATTAGAAAATAAAATATTATAAGCGTCTTCTAAAGTATTGGCTACTTTAATTTCAATTTTTTTAGTAATCTCTTCAAATTGAGATTTATAATAATCTGTAAAAACTGGGTGGTCATCGACTAATAGTATTTTTAATTCCATAAATAAAACATTTTTTAATTTAATAAAAAATAATGTGTAAAAACAAAATGCGTGGAACTTCGCTTAATGTCTTTGAGGCACTGGAACACCCTGTTAACAAATAAACAAAGCCCACGCAAAGCGTAGGCAGAGTTTATTGTTGTTAACATAAAAATTTCCAGTTTTCAAAGACAACAATAAAGCAAAGCTTTATATTTTAATATGATAAGAACGAATTTTAATTATATTACAAATGTATAAATAATTTTAACATTTGGTGTAATTGAGTGAAAAAGAATCCCATCCCTGAACCTTTCCAAAGGAAAGGGCGTTTAAACTGGATATAACATTGTATTAATTTTTATTGCTTTTTGGTTTGACTGATTAAGTTAAATAATTGTTTTTTAGTAGTTTAATGTATGTGTTTTTCAAAAATTCAATTTATCAATTTTGTAGATTTCACTATTTTAAATTTTGAAATTGTAATATTAAGAAATTATTAAATTGTCTGTTTTGAATGGTTTTGACGGACAAATGAACTTTAAATCTTGTATGTTTTTTGTTTTCATTGAATTGGTTCTCGATACATTTAAATAAAAAAAGCTTTCGCATTTTTTAATTAAATACTCGAAGTGACGGAACAATAACCTAACGATCTTTTAAATTTTGGGTTTTGATATTTTTGAAAGAAAATTTATTTATGTTTTTTCAACTTAGAAATAAAGTATCAATCATTTAAATTTCAATTTTTTATTATTTTGTGATTAATTTTTTTTAAATTTTGATAAAGAATAAATGATGTATCAATCGCTTAAATTTTAATTTTTAATATTTCGACAATTTTTTAAATTGTAATAATTGTTTTGAATAATTAACGTATCAATAACCTAAATTTTAGGCAAAAATTATGGTTCATTAAATTGCTTTGAAATGCTTTGTTTTGAATTGATAAGATTGATAAGTAAAAAAGGTATCAAACATTTTTTATTTTTTGGATTTGAAAAAGACTTGCCTTATTTGGTCATTTGGGTGCAAATGGGTTTCGCTGGTTTATCGTTTTTCATTGATTTCGTTTGTTTTGGCTAGTTAATTTATTTTTATAAAAAAGTTTTATCTTTCTTTTGGTTTTATGTTATCAATCTTATCAATTCAAATTGAAGTAAATGAGTGCAATCCCCTCCCCAGCCCTCCCCCAATGTCATTAAGTTAAGAGATAATTAAATAAAAACCATTGAGTTACGAACTAAAATTAGTTCTTTGTAATTGCAAAATAACAAAACCCAATGGTCGAAGCAAATATAAAAATAATAGAAGACTTAAAAGAAGTTTTAAACATTATTAATAGTAATTCAGAAGTAAAACAATTGTTTACAGAATCAGAAACAGATTTTACAAGAGATAGGAAACTTACTTTTAATAGAACAGTATTGTTGATTGTCAATATGTTAAAAAGAAGTTTATCCATAGAAGTTCGTGAGTTTTTTGAAAATTGTATTGACGAACCTATAGATTGTACAAAAGCTGCATTAACTATTCAACGAAAAAAAATTAAATCCTTCTTTTTTGAGGTTTGGAATAAACAATTTGTTAATAGTTTTTATGAATATTACGGTAATAATGTAAAAAAATGGAAAGGATTTTTAATTATAGCTGTTGATGGTTCGACAACAACTTTATTCAATAAAGATTCGGTAATTGACCATTTTGGATGTACTAAAAACCAATATGGAGTAACACCACTTGCCAGAATAATGAAGTTTTATGATGTTCTAAATAATTTTGTTGTTTTCTCTAAAATTTGTTCAATAAAAACAGGAGAACAAACAATAGTTGAGAACAATATTGAAGAGTTGCCTGAAAATAGTTTGTCAATTTACGACCGTGGATTTCCAAGTTTTTCATTGATGTATTTATTAATAAATCAAGAGCACACTAGGCATTTTGTTATGCGTTCCAAAGCAGATTTTAATTTGCAAGTAAAAGAATTTATGACCAGTGAAAGTAATGATACAATTAAATATCTATATCCAAATAATGACGCAAAAAATAAAATGTATCAATATGGTTATCAAATGTTTAAAAACACAAATATAAAAGTACGAATGGTAAAAGTATTGCTTGATAATGGAGAAACAGAAGTGCTTTTAACCAATTTATACGACAATATTAAATATGATACTTCCTGCTTCAAAGAACTTTATTTTTTAAGATGGGGTGTTGAAACCAGTTACGATGGAGACAAAAACAAACAACAAATAGAACAATTTAGCGGACATTCAGTATGGAGCATAGAACAAGATTTTTATGCAGCAATTTTTGTGTCAAACCTACAAAGCATAATCGAAAAACAAAGTGAAAAATACTTACAAATCTTAAATCAAACAAGAAAACTTAACTATAAAATCAATAAGAACGTAAGTATTGGCTCGATGAAAAATAAAATTGTAAATTTATTTTTTGCTCAAAATCCAGAAATAATATTATTGCACCTTCAAAAATTATTTGAACAAAACCTAGAACCTTTAAGAAAAAATAGAACTTATCCAAGAATTAATAATAAACAAAAACCTAGAGGAAAGTACAAGACTTTAACTAACTATAAAAGAGCGATTTAATCCTTAACTTAATGACATTGAGCCCTCCCCGAAGGGGAGGGAGATGAAATGTTGATGAAATTGGATTAAAAAAAAGTTGAAAGCTCGTGGCTTTCAACTTTTTTTATCATTTTTTTATTTTGGTTTTTTAGACTTTGATTTGTTTGTTTTTTTCTTCAACTTCCTCGTAGGTTAATTCTTTTATGGCAAAAACGTATCCTGTTTTAATGTTGAATCTTATGAAATTATGCTTTTTTAATGCTCTACCGAGTTTGTTTATTGTGCTGTCTGATATTGTGATTTTTGATTTTTCTGCGAGTTTTGATGCTATTTGTGAAGTATTTAAAAACAAAACAGCTTCTTTTCTGTCGATTGGTTCAAACCAAGTTAATAATAATTCTTCTTCTGGGCTGTGTAGCTGATATTGTTCGTTATTTTCAGTAATTGATTTTATTTCATCTTGGTCAAACCAAAATCTAAAATCGTTTTTAAATAAAAATAATGCTTGTGAAAATGCAAAATTAATATCGGCATCGTGCTGGTATTTAATGCCTTCTAACTCAAAGCAAAGAAATCGACGACTTCCTGTTGTATCGTTCAAAAATTGTGCGGTATTTACACTTCCTGCAAACGATGCGCGCCTTGGCATTGTTTCGTTATTATGTCCGTATGCTCTACGCATTCTGATTTGGGTTTTTGTAATTATTTCTTTTAAACTTCCAATTTCGGAACGATTTAAGTTTTCAAGTTCGTCTAAGTTAATTAACATACATTCAGATAGTTGTACTAAAGTGTCTTTGTTATTTGGGTTTATGGTTCCTGAAAATAAATACTCTTTTAATTGTTTTGGAACTAATTTTTCAACCCAAGTTGTTTTACCAAGTCCTTGTTTGCCACTAAATACAATAACCGTATGATTTATTACTTTATCATCTAAAACACAACCAACCATTGCCACTAACCATTTTTTAAAACATTGTTGCCAAAGTTCTTGTTTTGTTGTTGTTATTGTGTTTGCTAATTCACTAATGTAATCGGTTTTCTCGTCCCATTTTGGTAAATTATAGAAATATTCATTAAATGGATTGAATAATTGACAAAAATCAGAATAAAGCAAATTTCTTAATGATGATAAATTGGTTTTTATTCTTGCTTTTAAACATTCTCGAAGCATTGAATTTTCGATAAAATCATTCATTACATTCCACTTCTTTTTTTCAAAATATTGAAACTCTAACTTGCCTGATACTATGTTATGACGAAAAACGTATTTCCCAGACAGAAAATTTTCCAGTTTGTCAATTTGGGTTGGTCTTGGTTTGTCATCATCATCGTCG
>JAYWGV010000127.1:0-13215 GCA_043778105.1 Bacteroidota bacterium | reverse complement strand
AACACTGAACACTGAACACTGAACACTGAACACTGAACACTGAACACTGAACACTGAACACTGAACACTGAACACTGAACACTGAACACTGACCACTGAACACTGAACACTGAACACTGAACACTGAACACTGAACACTGAACACTGAATACTTACCACTGAATACTGAACACTGACCACTGACCACTGAACACTGACCACTGACCACTAACGGCGAATCCTGTTCCCAGAAATAATCGATTTTAATTTGGCTTTCAAATCTTCTCCACAATCAAAAATCATTTGCTCGTTGCTAGGAAATTGAACTGCACGTCGATCAAAAAATCTCAAATAATCTTGTTCACAAGCATTTCGATCACCATTAAAAGTTGAATAAATATTCTCGAAAGTAAATTCGCTTGCAAGCGGATAAGTATCAATTAATTGATTAGTCTTAAAATCAATATAATCGACTTTCGCAGTAACTTGAACCGTTTTGAATTGACGAAATTCATAAATACTCACACGAATCGTTTTCATATTATCGACATTTATAGGATTTCCTTTATCGTCTCGAACTTGTTTTCCGTTGGCATCTAAAAGTGCTTTGGTACCATCTTTTACTTGTTTTTCTTTTACAAATTCCCGCTCTTTTACTTGTTCTGGCGACATATTTATTTGACGAAAATTGACAATTAAACCATAGTCATAATTTGTTCCTTTTAATTTATTACTGTGATAAACTGTCCATTTATCATTCAATCCAAATGTGCTAAAATCCAATAAATCATTCTGCAAACGATTCGGAATTGCCATATTGGTTTCGTTTTTTGTATAAACATTTACAAAATCTAAACCTTTCAATTTGGCATCGCTCATTAGTTTAGCAACATCTTTATAGTTCGGATTTATTTTATTCAAATATTCCAAATCGTCATACGCACGACGAATAGTTAATTTGTCTTTGGCAACCAAAAGCGCTTTGGAATTATCATACAAAAATTTTGACAAATCATTTTTAGATTTAATAATTTGATCTGTATAATTATCAAATGGGAATTTGGCATTGCGATTTTCTTTAATCAAAAACAATGGCAAAAGCGGGCGAATTTGTTCTTGTCTCGCATTCAATTGATTGTAAAGGTTATACACTTTTTCAAGATTCGTTGGATTTGTATCCTTATTAAAAGCATCAATTGCGCTTAAATCACGTTCTTTAGCTTTCGCAAATGCTTCTTCTAGTAAGTAAATATAATCTTGTTTTCGTTTTTTATCTTTGTTATTTTGCAAATTCGAAACTGCATTTGCAATAGCATCATCGTAATTTCCAGAACTTATTGCGCCTTGAATTTGTTTGGTTGCGCATGAAATTATAAAAATAAATATCGATAATAAAAGTAAATTTTTCTTCATAAATTTTGTTTTAGTTTGATTGGTAGTTATTGTTTATTTGCTAAACCAAAAGTCAAGCCAAAGTTTTTTTAAAATTAAAAATTAGGAATAATAAATAAAATCATTTAATGTTCATTTATAAGGTTAAAATCTAAAAACGAAAATCAAATATTATAAATCAAATATTTAAAATTTGCAATCAAATATTCCTTTTTGGCTTCCTTCCCTTCGGGAAGGGCTGGGGATGGGATCATTTCCTCACAAACGGCGCTAACAACTTACTAGAAACTTCGCCAAAACCAATTCTTACTTCCTTATTTTCGCAAAAACCAGTCATTATAACAGTATCGTTATCATTGATGAATTTTCGTTCGGTACCATCATTCATTTTTATTGGATTTTTTCCCGACCAAGTCAATTCTAGCATCGAGCCAAAACAATCCGGTTTAGCACCAGAAATTGTTCCAGAACCCATCATGTCTCCCGAATTTACTCGGCAACCATTGCTAGTATGATGAGCCAATTGCTGAGACATTGACCAATATAAATACTTGAAATTCGATTTTGAAACTACAGTTGGAGCAACATTTTCAGGAGCAATTGCAACTTGTAGATTAATATCGAAAGTATGTTTTCCTTTTTGTTGCAAATAAGGCAAAGGGGTTGGATCTTGGTTTGGTCCTTTGGTTCGAAAAGGTTCCAAAGCATCCATAGTGACAATCCAAGGCGAAATTGAAGTTGCGAAATTCTTTCCAAGAAATGGTCCAAGTGGAACATATTCCCATTTTTGAATGTCACGTGCACTCCAATCGTTCAATAAAACCATTCCGAAAATATAATCTTCTGCTTCATGAACTGGCACATTTTCGCCCATTACGTTGGCATCTGTGGTTATAAAAGCAGTTTCAAGTTCAAAATCTATCAATCTAGAAGGACCAAAAACTGGCGAAGTTGCACCATCAGTCATTAATTGTCCCATTGGTCGATGAACTGGAATACCGCTTGGCACTATCGTCGAACTTCGTCCATGATAACCAACTGGAATGTGCAACCAGTTTGGCAAAAGTGCATTTTCTGGATCTCGAAACATTTTCCCGACATTGGTTGCGTGTTCTTTACTCGAATAAAAATCGGTGTAATCGCCAATCAAAACTGGTAATTGCATTTCGATTTCATTCATATTAAAAATAACAATTTGCCTTTGTTTTTTATTATCACGAAGTTTAGGATTTTCGGCATCAAAAATTGCTGCAATTCGATTTCTGACCAATCGCCAAGTTTTTTTTCCATCTGATATAAAATCGTTTAATGTGTCTTGCATAAACATATCGTCGGTCAATTCGATGCCTTCAAAATAATTTAATTGTTGCAATGCGCCCAAATCAATTGCGAAATCTCCTATTCTTGTTCCAACAGTTACGACGTTTTCTTTAGTTAAAAAAACTCCGAAAGGAATATTTTGAATCGGAAAATCAGATTTCGGAGCAACTTCTAACCACGATTTTCTATTTGTATTATTAGCAGTTATTGGCATTTTAAGTGTTGATTAGTTGTTGAAAATTCATTTACCAAATATATTATAATCTGATTATTATCCAAACGTTTTTTTGTATTTTTGTAATCAAATTTAAAAATAAATCTAAATGCAACACGACTCAATAATTTTCGATTTGATAAATGAAGAACAAGACCGTCAAATTCACGGTATTGAACTCATTGCATCAGAAAACTTTGTTAGCGACCAAGTTATGGAAGCTGCAGGATCTTGTTTGACCAATAAATATGCCGAAGGTTATCCTGGTAAACGTTATTATGGCGGTTGCGAAGTAGTTGATGTTGTCGAACAAATTGCTATAGACCGTGCCAAGGAATTGTTTGGTGCTGCTTACGCAAATGTTCAGCCACATTCTGGTTCTCAGGCCAATACGGCAGTTTATCATGCATGTTTGAAAGTTGGCGATAAAATTTTGGGTTTCGATTTATCGCATGGTGGACATTTAACGCACGGTTCGCCAGTAAATTTTTCTGGTCGTTTGTACAATCCTGTTTTTTATGGCGTAGAAAAAGAAACTGGTCGTTTTGATTATGATAAAATCCAAGAAATTGCCACTCGCGAAATGCCAAAAATGATTATTGCTGGAGCATCTGCTTATTGTCGCGATATGGATTTTGAGCGTTTCCGTAAAATAGCCGATTCGGTTGGAGCTTTGCTTTTAGCAGATATTTCACATCCTTCGGGATTGATTGCCAAAGGTTTAATGAATGATCCAATGCCTCATTGTCATATAGTTACAACTACAACTCACAAAACTTTGCGTGGTCCTCGTGGCGGATTAATCATGATGGGCAAAGATTTTGAAAATCCGTTTGGTTTAAAAACTCCAAAAGGCGAAATTAGAATGATGTCTTCTTTATTAGATTTAGCCGTCTTTCCAGGTAATCAAGGTGGACCATTAATGCATATTATAGCCGCAAAAGCGGTTGCATTTGGCGAATGTTTGACTGATGAATTTTTTCATTATTCGATGCAAGTTCAGAAAAATGCCAAAGCAATGGCAAAAGCATTTATGGATCTTGGATATGATTTAATTTCTGGTGGAACCGATAATCACATGATGTTGATTGACCTTAGAAACAAAGGAATTACTGGAAAAGAAGCCGAAAACGCATTAGTAAAAGCAGAAATTACTGTCAATAAAAATATGGTTCCGTTTGATGATAAATCACCATTTGTAACATCAGGAATACGAATTGGAACACCAGCAATCACAACTCGTGGCTTGTTAGAAAATGATATGGAAGCAATTGTAATAATGATTGATAAAGTGTTAATGAATCATACAAACGAAGCTGTTATTGAAGCTGTTGCCGATGAAGTTAACGAAATGATGGGTGAACGAGCCATGTTTGTTTTTTAAGAGAAAAGTTTCAAGTTTCAAGTTTGAAGTTTCAGGTTCGATAACTTGAAACCTGAAACTTGAATCAAAATAATTAAAAAAAATGTCAACATTTAGATTACAACTTCCAACCGATCCACGTTGGGTAAATATTGTCGAAAAAAATATCGAAGAAATTCTATCGGATCATGCTTGGTGCGAACAAAAAGCAGCTTCGAATGCAATAACGATTATTACAATCAATTCAGAATATCCTGATTTGGTCGCTGATATGCTAGACATTGCGAGAGAAGAAATTGAACATTTCAAAATGGTTCACGATATTATTGTAAAACGAGGTTTGATTATGGCTCGTGAACGCAAAGACGAATATGTTGGAGAACTAGCGCAATATATGAAACGAAGCAATAACGGAAGCCGAGTTTCTGGATTTGTAGAAAGATTACTTTTTTCGGCAATGATAGAAGCCAGAAGTTGCGAACGTTTTAAAGTTTTGTCAGAAAATATTCAAGATATAGAATTGTCAATTTTTTATCGTGAACTTATGGAAAGTGAAGCAGGACATCACACTACATTTTTAAATTATGCCCGAAAATATGGTCACGGAATTGATGTTGAATTGCGCTGGAAAGAATGGCTAGATTTCGAAGCTGGCGTTATTGCAAAATATGGCAAATCAGAAAGTATTCACGGGTAAATAGTGTTCAGTAAGCAGGTTTTAGTGTTCAATTGTGTTGGTTTTTATTTAAATCAAATCAATAACCAGAAAATAAATCCAAATTATAAAAGAAAAAATTGGCAAAATACTTACCATTATGAAATTGTAATTACGTTTAATTATTAATTTCTTTTGATGTAAAATAATTGCTTCAACAATAATATAAATACTCCAAATTATATAAAATATAAATATCCAAAAGGCTGCTGCAAGACCATCACCAGTACCACACCGTCTATTTGGATTGAGCATTGATAATCCAATTACAATTGCGATTATAAAACTGATAAATAAAAGTAAAATTCTTACAATAATATGTTTCATTTTAAAAGTTTTTTATACAATTATTTTATAACCAAATCATGTTTAAAAAGCAATCCTTTAACTTCTCTTAAAGAAAAAATTGCTTTTTTTACTTTCGTTTTTGATGGATCAATAGTGTAATTGTAACTCGTTTTAAAATTGGCTTTGTTGGCTGTTGCTTTTACAAATTCGCTTCTATATAAATCGCAATTGTCAAAAACTACATCGGTTAAATCGGCTGCCATAAAATCGACAGCAATTAAACTACAATCTACAAAATTTGTGCCTTTTAATTTTAGGGTATAAAATTTCGAAAAATCCAAAATGCATTCGTTAAAAGTTATTGCAAAAATAAACTTGTCGCACATTGCAAAATTGACTTCACGAATTTGACAATTATTAAAGACTGCGTTTCGAAAAGCGACATTACCTATTTTTGTATTATCTAAAACGCAATTATTAAAAGTACAATCTACAAATGCAACACCAATAAATAAACATTCAGAAAAATTGCAATCGTTGAAAGTACAGCATTCAAATTCTTTCAGATTGAAAAATTTCTCTCCAAAAATTTGATTATTAAATTTATTATCAAATATATATTCTTGCATTTGAATTAAAAATTAAGGTTATGTTCTATTATATTTAATTTATAACCAATATAAAGTCCCTACGGGACAGAGTTTTAAGACCATTTATTTGTTTTTACCTTTATCGAGTTCCTAACGGGACAATCTAAATTCCAATAAAGATACATTAATAATATCACTCAAAATTAATATAAAACAAAAACGCAATTATCTATAAATGTGATAATTGCGTTTTATTCGTGACCGCGGCTGGATTCAAACCAGCAACCTCTTGAGCCGTAATCAAGTGCGCTATTCAGTTGCGCCACGTGGCCTTTTTTGTGAGTGCAAAGATAGTTATAAAATCTGTATTTGCAAATATGTTTCAAAAAAAATAAAAATTATTTTAACAATTAAGATTAACTAATACTTTAATTTGCCACAAAAACGCAAAGGCGCAAAGTTTTTTAAACACAATTACAATAAAATGAGATTGAAAATGAATCATGTAAAACATTAAAAATAATTTTTTCTTAGAGTTTTTGTGCTTTTGTGGCAAACTTTTTTTAAAAATAAGTCTTAATAAATTATTTGCAATTGTTCAAAATTCGCAAAGCTTCATTTATTCTAAAATTCGATTTTATGGCTTTTACACCAATTTTATCAATAGGGGCTTCTGATTCGTTTTTTTTATTGGTATTCAAATCATATTCGTTGTTAAGAATTGAAATAGGATATTCAGTTTTACTGTATTTTTCAACATCTTTCCATATTTTTTCGTATGCTTGACCATAATTAAAAACTTTGTCGAAAGTTAATTGTAATGGCGCCACATTATCGCCAAATAAATTATTAACCGATTTTTTTAATTTGCTAATGGTTTTAATTGTCTCATTATCTTGAAGTTGATTTTTATAATCGGCAATTGTGTTTTTACTGTTTTCGGTCAACGGAAAACTTTTATTGTCAATTATACCATTTAAAATTTCGGGTTTTAAAAATTGTTTAGATTTATTTTCTTTTTCTATTTGGTCTTCAAATATAAACGGAATTGCTATATTCGGCTCAATTCCAGTTCCTTGATGACTTTTTCCTGTAACTCTAAAAAATGTGCCAGTTGTAATTTTCACAAAATCTTTAGCTTGGTTTTCTATTTCAAAAATTTCTTGCATACTTGCTTTTCCAAAAGATTTTGAACCAACTACAATTGCCATATTGTAATCTTGCATTGCGTTTGTGAAAAATTCGCTCGCCGAAGCCGAAAAGCCGTTTATTAAAATAATTATCGAACCATTAAAAATTGATTTAGCATTTTCATTTGGATATATAAATCGCTGATTTTTAGAATACTTGCCTAATCCAATGGCTGGTGATTTCATAAATAATCCGCACAAATTCATTGCTTCTTGCATTGATCCGCCACCATTATTTTCGAAATCTAATATTAATGTTTTGATTTTAGAATCATTTAATTTAATGATTTCTTTCTTGACATCATCGCTAAGATTGGTTTTTCCGTTTTCGAATTTCGAATAAAAACTCGGAATTTTAATATATCCACTGCGTTTTTTATCTAATTCAAGAATGTAACTAAAAACACTATTTTGCGTGTCACGCATCAATTGTTTTACCAATTCTACCGAATAATTTTCGCCGCTTTTTTTTCTGAAATTAAAAGTTGCTTTTTTGTTTTCGTTGGCATTTATAGCTGTAAATGCTTCTTCGAGATTTTTACAATTCAAATCGAATTCTTTATCGTTGATTTTTATTTTCTGTAAAATATCGCCAGTTTCAATTTTGTCATAATAATAGGCTGCACCAAGCGGAATAATTTCTGCAACCGAAAACTTATTTTTTTTATTAACGTCAAAATTGATTCCAAATGAATAATTTGATGAACTTAAACCCGATAAAAAATCAGATTTTTCTGAACTTGAAAAATAAACCGTGTGTGGATCAAAATAAGAACAAAACGTATTAATGAAAATTGAAGTAAATTCAGTCTCTGATAGTTTGGTATTTTTAAAATTACAATCAAAATTTTCAAAAATTTTCTTTTTGGAATTATCGGCAATTGTTTTAAAATTGTTAATCAAAGAATCTTTATTGCTGCTTGTTGAAGCAACTTCTGATAGTATTTCGAAAAGAATTCGTTTTTTTAAAAGTTTTTTCAATTCAATTTCTGAATTGACATTTGGATATCGTTTCTTACTAAATCGCATACTTTCATTACTTGAATATGCAAAATTTTCTTTAGAAATGACTAAAAATAAATTTTCTTGCCTTGCAACTGCTTTTTGGTAAACTAAGTAAAAATCCGAAATAAAATCACAATTTTTATCATTTATATAATTGTCAATTTTTGTTTGATGTTTTTTTAACGAATTTATTTCGGTCGAAATAAACAACGAACTTTCTGGATCGAGATTTTCTATGAAATTATTAAAGATAAATTTCGAAAGATTATCATCTAAAGGTTTAGGCTGATAATGTTTTTCTTTAATTAAAGCATTTATTTTAGATAATGTTGCGCAAGAATTATCAGTATTCTGAGAAAATACAAGTGTTGTCAATAAAATAAATATAAGATTTTTAATCAAAATATTGAATTCTTTTAAAAATATAAATTTAGGGTTTTAAAATTCAATTTCCTAATGATTTCATTGTGATTTTCGCACGATAGCCAATAATTGCCAATTGCCATTTTTTAGCTTTTGCCAAATCAAGTTTTTGTTTGGTAAAACTTGGTAGTAAAATTTTATTTAACTTGGCTAGAATTTTGAACATTATTTTTTTCTTGTAAATTTTAAAAAAAACCGCTAATTAGCGCATTTATTAGAAAATATAAATTTGCGAATTAGCGGTTAAAATATTTTTAGAACTTTTAAATCTTTTGCGTTTTCATTTCGCTTTTTGCTTTTTGAAGTTCTTTTTTGGCTTCTTCCATTTCTTTTTTGGCTTTTAGCATTTCTTCTTTGGCTTCTTTCATTTCTTTTTTCAAATCTTCTTTTTCAGATTTTGATGGTTTTGTGATTCTTGGACTAACTTCATTTTCATCAGAATTTGGCATCATTTTCTGAATCTGACCTTGCATTTTTTCTATTTGTTCTTGCAAGTTTTTCATATCAAAATTATCGCCATTCAGGTTGAAACTAAAACTTTTTGCACCAGAATTTTCATCGAATTTATTCTCGTTTTGAATTTTTTCTACTTCTTCTTTAGAATAATCACTTTCTCCTTCAATAACTTTTCCATCTTCGATAACCAGTGATTTTCTACCATCTTTTTGAATGATTATTTTAGATTTTTTTGTGGTTTTTGGTTGATTGTCATCAGACAAATCGAAACTAAAACTTTTATTATTTCCTAAAGTATCAATCTGAATTCGGTTCGAAAACTGTTTTTGCAAATCATTAAAATCAAAATTGCCAAAATTCATTTCGTTTCCAAACGAATTATTATTTGGGTTTCCAAAACCAATTTCACCATTTAATTTGTAGAATTTTATTTCTGGAATTGCGTTTTTATTTTTGTATTCTTGACTTCCAGAATTACCTTCATTATCAGAATATTCGATTTTTAGATTTGTAATTTCGTTATTCGAATTGCGTTTTAAATTCGAATATTTTATCGTCACACCATTATTTGCCTTGAGCGCTTTAACATCATCTTTCATTTCCTGCTCGGGCGTGTTTTTATTCCAAGTCATAACAACCGAATTGTCTTTACTAGCATGATTGAAATTATTTTGCGCAGAAACATTTATTTGTGCAACAAAAATTAGCATTAAAAAAGATAAAAGTGGTTTCATTTATATTAGAATTAATTATTATTGTTCAAAAATATTGCAAAACAATTCGCAAAAAACTTTAAGAATTGTTAATTAACGATTTTTTAGGTTTTCGAGTTTTACTAATTTTATTGTCCAAATAATGAGTGCAATACTTACAAAACCAAGAATTGTCATAACAAGCCAATTAGTCTGATAACCAAATTGATACACGATATCCATTCCCGATTTCGAGCTAAAAATGTGCGCGCAACTAAAACTCATCGTAAAAATTGCCATATAACGACCTTCGTGACCTTTTGGCGCACGAGAAATCGCAAATGAATTCGAAAATGGAAAAACAAACATCTCGCCAATGGTCATAAAAACCATCATTACAACCAATATTCCTGCCCAACTATTTATCATCAATAGCGAAATACTAATTGTCATTAACAACAAACCCCAGCCACAAACCTTTAATTTACTAATTTTTTTGCGCTCAATATAACTCACAAATGGCATTTCAAGAAAGAAAATTATAACACCATTTAATGTTAATAATAATCCGGTTTGAAATTCCGAAAGCCCAAATTGATCGTGATGATACAACGGAATTGTCGTAAATAACTGAAAAAACAAGACGCCAGAAATAAAACACGCCAATAAAAACGTCCAAAATGGTTTATCTCGAAAAACCGATTCTATTTCGGAAACTGTTATATTTTCGTTTTCTTGATTGATCAATTTCTTTTTTTCTTTGACCAATATTCCGAAAATTACAATCGAAATAATGCAAGTCAATCCATCAATCCAAAAAAGTCCAGCATAACCAATATACATAATTACTAATCCGCCAATTGCTGGTCCAGCGGCAAAACCAATATTTATTGCCAATCTTACCAATGTCAATGCGCGAGTTCGATTTTCGGGTCTTGCATAAGCACCAATTGCAACAAACATAGCTGGTCGAAACATATCGGCGATTGTCATTAATAGAAATAAACCAAAAACCAATCCCCAAAATGAAGTAATATATTGCAATAAAATAAGCACAATTCCGCTTGCAAAAAGACTAAAAAGCATAATTTTATAGAATCCAATTTTGTCTGACAATTTGCCACCAAGCCAAGAACCACAAACTGATCCAACGCCAAAACCCACCATTATCCAGCCAACTTCGCCAAAGGTAAAATGCAGATTTTCTTTGAGATATTTCGATAAAAAAGGCACAACCATCACGCCAGCACGATTTATGAAAGTCACGATTGCCAAAATCCAAATTTCACGAGAAAAACCACGATAATTGTTGATGTATTTTAAGAAACTAGATTGTAGCATATTATTTTTGACAAAGTGCAAAGTTACGAAATATTAATAATTTTTTGAAGCCAATCCAACTATTCGTTTTAAGATTTTTCATACAATTGTTGTTTTCTAAGTCAAAAAACGAACTTCCGCTGGTCGTTGTTTTTTGTCAAGAAAAAATTCAATTCTATTTCAAAATGCTTTCCACTATTATTTGGGCTAAAAACCTAATAATTAATTCACATCATAATAGGTTTTAAAAACCTGTTAAGTATTTTGATTATTTAATAAAAAATCAATTTGCAATGTTGTAAATTCGCATCAATTCTTTCTTAAATTTGCATCATGAAATTCATCAACCTTCATACGCACCAATTTTCAAATCAAGAAAATATTATAGAAATTGTCAATCAATATCCACATGAATTTGATGCCAGAATTTCTAATTATTCCATTGGAATTCATCCTTGGAAAATCGAATCGAGTAGGTTAGTAGCTGATTTAGAGTTTATTAATGCAAAATTAAACGATAAGAATTGTTTCGCTCTAGGCGAATGCGGATTAGACAATCGAATAGAAATTGATTTTAATTTACAAATTGAGGTTTTCGAAAAACAAGTTTTAATGGCAATCAAACATCAAAAACCATTAATTTTGCATTGCGTTGGTGCATTTCAAGAAATTATCGAAATCAAAAAAAGATTGAAAGTAAATGTTCCGATAATTATTCACGGATTTTCGAAAAATATTCAACTTGCAAAACAATTATATGATTCAGGATTTTATTTGTCTTTTGGTAAATATTTAATGTTAAATAAAGAATTAGAAAATGTTTTCAAAAACATTCCATTAGATTATTTATTTCTAGAAACCGATTCATCGGAATATAAAATAGAAGAAGTTTATATACAAGCAGCAAAATTTAAAAAATTGGATTTAGAAATGTTGAAAAAAATTATTTTTACTAATTTTAATCGAGTTTTTGATTTAACATAAAATCTAAAATCAAAAATGTAATATCAAATATCCAAAATCTAATATCTAAAATCTAATATTATAAATGGCAAAATGGCAAGAAAGAGCAGAACTTTTATTTAAAAGTGAAGGCTTAAAAAATTTAAAAAATTCCAATGTTTTGGTTGTTGGTTTAGGCGGTGTTGGTTCATTTGCAGCCGAATTTTTAGTCCGTGCCGGCGTTGGCACAATGACAATTGTCGATGGCGACACGGTTGATATTACTAATATTAATAGACAGTTGCCAGCTTTGCATTCTACAATTGGTTTGCCGAAAGTACAAGTTGTTGGTGATAGATTATTGGATATTAACCCAGAATTAAATCTTACAAAAATCGAAGAATTTCTATCTCCAGAACGAGCTTTAGAAATCGTAAATCCTGATTTTGATTATGTTTTAGATTGCATTGATAGCGTTACACCAAAACTGAATTTAATAATCTCAGCGAAAAGAAATCGTGTGAAAATAATTTCTAGTATGGGCGCAGGCGGAAAAATGGAAGCTTCGAAAGTTCACGTTTCTTGCATAACCAATGCTACCAATTGTATGCTAGCAAAAACCATCAGAAAAAGATTAAAAGCCGTAAAAATCGATAAATTAAAAGTAGTTTCATCATCAGAAATTCAAGATGAATCTAGCCTAAAAATGACTGATGGAACCAATTTCAAAAAATCATTCTATGGCACAAACAGTTATATGCCAGGACTTTTTGGTTTGTATATGGCAGAAACTGTTATTCGTTATTTGTTGAATAAAAAAATTTAAAAATGAAATATTTTAGCCTAATTTTAATGTTTTTTAGCCTTATTAATATTCACGCTCAATCTAGTAATAAATTTAAAGATGATGCTTTACAATTTTCACTAGAAGTGGTAAAAACTTTTTTTCAAAAAGATAATAATATGTATTTAGATAAAATTTCTGACTCTATATTTTCATTAACTGGTAAAGGCATTTATTTAAAAAAAAAGATAAATTATCGACTTACTGAATCTTTTAAAGAAGCAGTTAAAGATAAATCTAAAACTTTTCAAGATTATCAAGCATTTTATAAATATGAAGTTTTAACTATTGAAGATTTAGTCAAAACTTATAACATTAGATTACCAAATTATTACAAACCTAAAGAGTCAGATTACTTTTTTATAGGTGGATATAAAAAAAACTTTAGTACATGACAAAAAATAAAAAATGATTAAATTTCGTCAAAAATAAGTTCTTATAAATTAGTATATTAAACTGATATTCAGTACATTAAAAGATTA
>JAYWGV010000126.1:0-3243 GCA_043778105.1 Bacteroidota bacterium | reverse complement strand
TTCTTTTTATGATATTCATAATATGATTTTTAAGATTTGATAATTAATTGAACGCTTTCATTTTTGTCTAAAATTGGATAAACTAGATTTTTCAATTTAGAAAATGCTTTTCGAGACATCAGACCCAAACCTGATCCAGAAAATTTGGTTACTGGAGCAATGCAACCATTCAATTCTTGCAACGCATTGTTAGCTGAATGAAATAGAATAAATCTTCTATTTTTCACATCTAAAAACTCCAAATGCCATTGAAATTTCTTGCTGTAACGCTTTTTTATAAAATATTTCCCTTCAGGAATGCAGGAAACTTTCGTTTCGTTGTTTTTCCAAGGCAATTCAATTGTCAAACAGATGAGTTTGCCTTCGCATTCGAGTTTTCCGTTCGTTCCTTCAGGGAAATAAGTTCTTGATAGTGTCAAAACCATCTTACAATCCGCTCACTTGCACCAATCCTAACGGATTGTATGCACCATTTTTAAGAGCATACATTTGACCATTTACTTGTTGGTAAAACTCAACACCAAGAGCTAAAAACAAAGGTTTTGTACTCGCCGGAGTTACTGTATTGGTTTGAGTAATGATCGCAGTTGCCACTGAATCCCAAGGTAAAATTCCAGTTTCTGAATTTTCAACTACAAAGGTTTCCGCTTCAAAATCTACTTCCGCACCAGCAGAAATGATTTTAAAATGTGTTGTTCCAGATGGAGCTGCAATCATATTGGCAGGAATAAATGAAGCCAATGTAACTTCAATTACACCAGTTGGACGGTCAATAGTTGCCACAAATGGCGCAAATAAACTGGTGCCCAGTTTCCCACGAATATTGAATTCAAAACCTGCTAAAAGTTCGGCTTCGCCATCAATAACGTTTCGTAAACCTCTCACGCTGATTAAATCAGCTTGAATGACTTGTATCATTCGTTGAGTTAAACGACTAACCATTCTACCATCGGCAGAATTCAAAAGCAACGCTCTTAAAGCCGTTCTCAAAATCTTGCCTGCTTTCCCAGCGCGACCAAATTCAGAACCGTTCTCACGTGTTCTTTGAAACGCTGGATCACTCGCAATTCTGCTTGCATCGATTCCACCTTTTTCACGAGCCAGATGTCCGTCTTGGGTTTTGTAAAAAGTAATATCTCCGATAGTACCTTTCAATTTAATTATGCCTTTCTGTCTTGCCATAATTTCTAAAATTTAGATTAATAATTTCTCTAAATCATCTTTCTGTTGCAACATCTTCCGATTGATTTCGGAACAAATTTTAGCCAATTAAACAGAATAAAAAAGGCGTGATGTTCCAATATGACATTTTAAGACATAAATGGCAGAAATGACCATAAATGGCAATATACGAGCCACTCAAATAGTCTTAAATTACAGATTATTACACAAAGGATTTTTTTTCTAATTTTGCAACATAAATAAATTTGGATTATAGGGTTTTAAAGTAAGTCAAAGCCTAGTCAAAGGCATAGATAATGTATGAAAACGGAAAATAAGAGATTATGCATCTACCCAAAGGACATACAGCGTATTACTGGAAAGAGTTATCGACAAAGCATTAGGTTGTTGCAAAAGATGAGAATGGAGCTTAATAAGCTTGAAAATGAGTTTGTATCAATCGAGGAGTTTTGTGTTTACACCAGTTTAAAATATGAGCAAGTAGAACCTTTGATAATTGGTTAAAAATGGTAACATAAGATTACTAAAAATTAAACTTTAGAAAATTGCAAACCAGACTATTAACCAGTTCATTTTTTGATAATGTTTTCTTTATAAATCCTTCGTTAAGTTCTAAAATATAACTACATTTGTACTATAAGTTAATCGAAGTTTTGCAATGCAAAAAGCAGGTGCATAATAGAGACCCTAGTTTACAAATAGAGTGTAAAAAACTATATATCAATTGGTTAGAAATGGAAAACAAATCCCTCTTTCTCCGCCAGTAGAAATACAAATGGTTACAAAACCCACTAAATTCAACTATTTAGTGGGTTTTGTCGTTTCCCACACTATCAAATTATTCATTAATGCGTGAACTGAAAGGGATAAAATCGGTTACCCTAAACTATCCGAAATTAGGGTAACCGATTTTTATCTCTGGGCTAGTTTTTACAAGGCTTCCGAACCAGTTCATTAACCAGTTCAAGAAGTAGTTCACTATCTGAACATCTTGTGATATAGTCTTTTTAGAATTAAATTTAATAATAACTAAAAGGTTACCACGATGAAAACAAAAGTATCTATTCTCTTTTACGCAAAGAGAGCCAAAGCCAGTGTAAACGGTTTAGTGCCAATCTACACACGAATTACCATCAATGGTAGACGAATTGAATTGAGTTCCAACCGATTTGTAGAAATGTCCAAATGGTCCACAGAAGCAGGCAAAATGAAAGGCAATGCAGAAGAAGCTCGTTCAATAAATAGCCATCTTGATATGTTGAGAATTCAAATTATTGATATGCAAATGGAATTAGTACACAAAAAAATTCCAGTAACTACCGAAACACTCAAAAGCAAGATACTTGGAGTCGATGAACGCCAACGAATGCTAATCACAATCTTCCAAGACCACAATAACAAAATCAAAGAATTGGTTGGCAAAGAATACGCACCAGGAACATTAGAACGTTATAAAACATCATTGAGCCATACAGTTGAGTTCCTGCAATGGAAATATAAAGTTTCCGATATCGAGATAAACAAAATAGATCACGCTTTTGTCACCGATTACGAATTTTGGTTAAGAAGCGTTCGGAACTGTGCCAATAACACCGCAGTAAAATACATCAAGAATTTCAGCAAGATAATTAAGCTTTGACTAGCCAACGATTGGCTAGACAAAAATCCGTTTGCAAACTACAAATCGAAAGTAAAAGAAGTCGAGAGGGTTTATTTATCTGAAGAAGAAATTCAAAATATCATCAACAAAGATTTCAAAACAGAAAGATTGTCTTTGGTTCGCGATATATTCCTTTTTAGCTGCTTTACTGGTTTGGCATACATCGATGTCAAAAACTTAACCAAATCACATATCAGCATCGGAATTGATGGCGAGAAATGGATATTTACCCACAGACAAAAAACCGAAACCGCTTCTAAAATTCCAATACTTCCGGTAACGCAAATGATTATTGATAAATATTCAAATCATCCAAAAAGCAATAACGAAGATAGACTTTTGCCAATACTAACCAATCAAAAAATGAATGCCTATTTAAAAGAAATTGCAGGCGTTTGCGA
>JAYWGV010000125.1:0-3282 GCA_043778105.1 Bacteroidota bacterium | reverse complement strand
CTAAAAGAAACCGTTAAAGCACAATATGGAACGCAATCAGTTGAATACAAACTTGTAAAAGGGTTAAAAATATAACAAAAAAGCTGCAGGTAACAGCGGTTTGGCGCAATTGGGGTTTTAGGCGAACTTTAAAGTTGGTTTTGTACTTGGAAGTTGGTTACTTATTCGATACATTTGGCTAACCAGATCCCCAACTGACGCCAAGCCACGAGACGTTGTTGGCAAGCATACCCAAAAACTTCAAAAATCCACAAAATATGAAAAATATAATTTTAAATTTATCAATTTTAATAAGCATTTCTTTTTTTGCGCAAGCGCAAAAAAAGAATTCTGAAATTGATATTTTAAAGATTATTACACATAATGCAAGCACTTTACAAAACATAAATGGTGGAAATTCTGTTTCTATTGGAGTAATAAAAGATGGAAAAACTTTCACAAAACATTTTGGAGAATTAAATATAGGAAAAGGAAATAAAGCAACAAATGAAACTCTTTTTGAGATTGCATCAATTACTAAAATTTTTACAGGCTTATTAATGGCTAAGGCTGTTTTAGAAAAAAAAGCCGATTTAGAAGATGATATCAGAAAATATCTAACTGAAAATTACACAAATTTAGAATTTCAAAGAAAACCAATAAAAATTAGAGATTTACTTTCTTTTAAATCAGGATTTTCAAAAGATTTACCAGACAATAGTGAAATCAGAAAAAACGGTAATGATAGTGTAACATTTAATCTAAAAAAATTAGACCAATCTTATAATAAAAACCAATTTTTTAAAGACTTAAAACAGATTAAGTTAGATACATTTCCAGGAACAAAATATA
This sequence comes from Bacteroidota bacterium, assembly GCA_043778105.1. Classification (GTDB taxonomy): domain Bacteria; phylum Bacteroidota; class Bacteroidia; order Flavobacteriales; family Flavobacteriaceae; genus Flavobacterium. Next base: position 2,451 of record JAYWGV010000125.1, on the reverse strand, counting down.
ATTACAACAATTTAAATTTAGAATTAACTGCTCATATATTAGAAAATATTTATAAAAAAAGTTATCAAACTTTATTGACCGAAAATATTATTTCAAAATTGGAAATGAATTCGACTCAAATGTCTATTACAGATGAAAGCTTAATTGCAAATGGTTATAATGAAAATAATATTTTAATGCCTAAAATGTCGAATAATCTTTGGGGTTCAGCAGGATTTTTGAAATCAACATTAAACGATTTACTGAAATTAATAAAATTTGAACTAAATCCACATAACAAAATTGCAACCGAATCTCAAAAGAATTTGAATAATGATAATCAAAATTGGAATGGCTATTTTTGGGATTTAATTAAAGTTGACGAGAATGGAAAAAGTTGTTGGAAACACGGTGGAGCATATGGTTCACAAACTATGTTCGTAATTTATCCTGAATTAAATTTAGGAATTTCAATCATAACAAATAAAAGTGGAAGTAAAACTAGCGATGCAATTCATAAAACAATTTCAGATATTGTAGAAGACTTAAAACCCGAAAGTAATCCGAAATCTAAACTTGAAATTTATGGCTACAAATTATCCGAAAATGATATCATTTTCACATATAAACATAATACATCGTTAAATTCACAGTTAGTCAAAACAATTTCAGTTGCAGGATCATTTAACGAATGGAATCCAAATAATAGTAAATATAAAATGGTACGAAAAAACAATAATTATTTTGAACTTAAAATACCAAAATCAGAATTTACAATGGAAAACAATTATTTGTTTAAATTTGTAATCAACAACGAAAATTGGATTTCGACACCAAAAAATGCAATAAATGCTGAGAAAAATGAAGATAGAAATCTAATATTGAAATTAAAATAAATAAAATGCCAGCCGACAACAGCGGTTTGGCGCAATTGGGGTTTTAGTCAAACTTTAAAGTTAGTTTTGTACTTGGAAGTTCGGTCTTTAATTTATACATTTGGCTAACCAAATCCCCAACTTCTGCAAGCCACGAGACGTTAACTGTTATTATAAAAAATGTATCGTACTGAAATAGGTTGACTAAAAATTAAACACTTTTAGTAAATAATGGAAACACCAAAAAATCAATCCTGTCGAAAAACCGACTACCAAAAAGTTACTTTCGAGCACAAACTTTTTGTCATTGACCAAATCAATAATGGTCAAATTTCAGCTAACTTTGCATCCAAGAAATACAAAATTTCTAGAGCAACAATACATTACTGGATGAAAAAACTAAGCAATTACGACAACCAAAAAACAAGCATCTCAAAAGATGACCAAATCAAAAAACTCAAAGACAGAGTTACTGATTTAGAGGGAATTAAAGAATTCCAACAAGAACTAATCGTAGATTTTGAGAAGATTACTGGGGAGGAACTTTCAAAAAAGTACTTTCCCGATTGGTTAGCAAACGAGATTCAAAGGAAGAAGAAAAAACTTTCAAAGTAAAATGGGTCTACGAATCAATCGGGATATCTAAACAAGCTTACTACCAAAGGGTTAAAGCACAAAAAATCCAAGAAATAAAAAACGAAAAAGTCATCGAAATAGTCATTGAATATCGAAAAAAACTCCCTAAAACAGGAACTTTTAAGTTATATGAAGCCATTCAAAAGCAAATTGTTGATGCAAATATCAAAATGGGCAGAGAAAAGCTTAATGATTTATTGAGAACAAGAGGAATGTTGATTAAAAAAACCAAGCGTTTTCACATCACAACCGACTCAAACCATCACTTTTTTAAATCACCAAATTTAATAAAAGACCTAGCAATTACCCATAGCGAGCAAGCCTTTGGAAGCGATATAACCTATATAAAAACAGACCAAGGTCACGCCTACTTGGCCCTTGTAACCGACCTTTATTCAAGAAAAATAATGGGCTATGCTTTGCAAGATAATATGAAAGTAACACTGGTAAAAGACGCATTGGCAATGGCATATAAAAACTGTATTTTTGGACACAAAAACATCATCCATCATTCAGATAGAGGATTGCAATATTGCTGTCCAGATTACTCTAAATTCGCTGAAAATAAGGGATTTACACTAAGCACAACACAACAATATGATCCGTATGAAAACGCAATTGCAGAGCGAATTAACGGAATTTTAAAATACGAATTCGGATTAAAAGAAACAATAAAATCAGTAGAAATAGCTCAAAAAATGATTAATGAAGCGGTAGAACTATACAACAACCAAAGAATGCATTGGAGTTTAGATTTACAAAAACCACAAGAGGTTCATTTACAATACAATAAACAAATAAATAAATCATATAAAAAAGACCAAAAAATTGTAAAAATAACTGAAAATGTATAAATTTACAGCGTTTATGTGAGGATGAAAACGAGCAATGCAGAGGTGCAACTCGGATAGTGCCAAAACCATATCCGTACAAGAATGAATTGAGATTGCAAAAGCAATTT
>JAYWGV010000124.1:0-124539 GCA_043778105.1 Bacteroidota bacterium | reverse complement strand
CTGAAATCTGAAATCTGAAATCTGAAATCTGAAATCTGAAATCTGAAATCTGAAATCTGAAATCTGAAATCTGAAATCTGAAATCTGAAATCTAAAATCTAAAATCTAAAATCTAAAATCTAAAATCTGAAATCTGAAATCTGAAATCTGAAATCTGAAATCTGAAATCTGAAATCTAAAATCTAAAATCTAAAATCTAAAATCTAAAATCTAAAATCTAAAATCTAAAATCTAAAATCTAAAATCTAAAATCTAAATAAGAAACCTAAACCCAATTCCGTGTAAATTCTCAATAGAAATTCCGTTTTCGTTGACTAGAATTTTGCGCAATCTTGAAATGAAAACATCAAGACTTCGACCCATAAAATAATCGTCGTCGCCCCAAATGTTTTTCAAAATTTGCTCCCGTTTCAAGACTTGGTTTTTATTATCAAGAAAATATTTTAAAAGTTCTGATTCTCTTTCGGTTAATGAAATCGTTTCTGAATTGGTTTTTAGGCTGTAACTTTTTGGGTTAAATTCTAATTTTCCTACTTGATAATTTTCATTTTCTATTTTTTCGGTTTTATGCGATCGTTTTAAGAAAATTTCAATTTTCAAGATTAATTCTTCAATGCTAAATGGTTTTATCAAATAATCATCGGCGCCCAATCTCAAACCTTTTAGTTTGTCTTCTTTCAAAGTTTTGGCAGATAAAAATATAATCGGAATTTCGCTGTTGATTTTCCTGATTTCGGTTGCCAATTCGAATCCGTCTAATTTTGGCATCATAATATCTAGAATACAAATGTCAAATTCTTGTTTTTTGAAATTTTCTAAACACGAGTTTCCATCAGAAAAATGAAAAACTTCATACTTTCTTTGTTCTAAATTATCTTTGGTTAAAAAGGCCAATGTGGCATCGTCTTCGGCGTAAAGTATTTTTGGTTTTTGCATAATCTGTTCTTATTTTGCCCTTTCGACGAAGGAGAAATCACAATACTTGCTCTCGTTATGTAATTTTTCCTTCGTCGAAATGACAAATTATACTTAGTCTAAATATATAAAATAAATATTCACATTAATATCGAAATTGTAATTCCTTGTTTAGCATTACTTCTTGCATTAATCTTCCATTTATGCAAGTCGCAAATCTTCTTGACATAATACAATCCTAAACCAAAGCCATTGACTTCATTGGTTTTATTTGTTTTGATTCTGTAAAATTTATCAAATATATGTTTTTTGTTTTCATCAGAAATTCCAATTCCGTTGTCTGTAAATTCTAATACAATTTTAGAATCTAAATTAAATATTTTTATCGAAATTTCTGGTTTCGAATCGCAATATTTTATTGAATTATCCAATAAATTATAAACCAAATTTGTGAAATGAAAAAGATCTAAATCTATGACAATTTCAATATCAATATCAATTTCAATAATAATGTCAATATCTTTATATTTTAATTTTATATTTTCGATGACATTTTCAATAATCGGAATAATTTCGACTTTTTTCTTATCTAAAATCATTTCCGACGAATCGGTTTTGGCAATTGTCAATACCTTTTCGATGTGATTATTGAGTTTGTTACTTTGATTTATAATAATGTTAGTATAATTTAATAATTTTTCGTCTTGATGAATTTCGTTTTGATTTTTCAAATAATTCGATGCAATTAATATTGATGACAATGGCGTTTTGAATTCGTGCGTCATATTATTTATAAAATCACGTTGCAAGTCGGCATATTTTTTTTGTTGTAAAATTGTCCAAATCGAATAAACATAGATCAATAAAATTAAAATCAATCCGATTGATAAAATGAACCAAAACCTTAATGAATTAAATAAAAAACTACTTTCATTAGGAAATCTAACTGCAAAATAATAAATCAAATTCTTATGTTTCGGAAAATATACCGAAGTTTTTTTCTTAGAATTATCAGCATAAGAAATATAGTTGCCATAAACCATTTCGTCGCTTTCGCAATTGTACATCGCATATTCGAAATCGGTTGTAATATTGCGTTTTATAAATTCTGATTTTAGATAAAATTCCAAAACTTTTGGATCAAAATCATTTTCAACATTTACAATATAATAGTCGTTTGCAATTTTCTTAACTGGATTTTCTGCTGGTAAATCTCGGTTTGTGCCTTCGTATAATTTCTTGGTTACTTCGATTAATGCGATATATGCTTTTTGCGAAAACTTTTTTTCTTCCAATGAAAATGCTTGTTTTGTCCAAAGCAATTGCGCCACCAAAATGCCAATTATAGCAATTAGTCCAATAACAATAATAACATTTAGTTTGTTAATTTTCATTCCTTTTCTAAGTTTTTTTTCGAAACAAATAAATCTAATTTTGTTTTTTTTGTTTTGAACTTAATCTTGGCAACATCTTAAGTCTTTTAATCTTAAGTCTAAAAGTCTTTTTTTATCAAAAATAGTCTTTTTTATCAATGAAAATCATCATTAACAACTCGTTAACAATCATTTGAAATTAGTTAACAGTAACTTGATTTTTATTGAAATACTTTTGACTTATCAAATTTGATGAACCAATTTATTAACAATTAAAATTTTTTTATTATGAACAATTTAAGAATCTCAGCTTTGGCTTTGACATTAGGATTAATGTCTTTTACTATTTTGCCAACATCAAAAATTACAAAAAAAGTAGAAATTAATAATTCTGCAATTTCTTGGAAATCAGAAACAATCGATTTGGGCGAAATTCCGCAAGGAACACCAAAATCAATGGATTTCGAATTCAAAAATACAGGAAAAAAATCAGTTATGATTACCAATGTGCAAGGTTCATGTGGTTGTACAGCAACAGATTATACCAAAACAGAAATTGCAACAGGAAAATCAGGCAAAGTAACAGCAACTTTTAATGCTGCCAACAAAGGTGTATTTACCAAAACAGTTACTGTTACTACAAATGCTGATGTAGCGCCAAAAGTATTGACTTTTAAAGGAACGGTTATTTAGAAATTATTTACAAATGCAATTTTGCAAAAAACTGTCAAGAAATTTGACAGTTTTTTTTTATTTTTGTTGGGACAAAAAAGGCATTTAATCGATTTAATAATTCATTTGAAGTAGGTTTTTCAAATATTTTTTTAAAATTTTAATTTATCAACACATAAAAAAATGAAATTATAGAGACAATCAGTAACGACATAAAAAATCCTACTGCAAAGTTGTAAATTAGTATATTATTGTTTTTAAATTCCATAAGTTTATTAATAAAATTGTTAATTGTAATTTTCATTTTTGTTTGTTTTAAAAATAACAGTTTTAAAATTATTTTCATTTTAACACTACAAAAATACTTCTAGAATTTATTATTTAGAAATTTCGAAAATCACAAACGAATATTATTTGTATTTTACCGTTAAAATGAAAATAAAATCGTTAAAATGCATTAATTGTATTTGAATTGATACTTCTTGCATTTTTACATTTTGAAATTTTGTTATAAAAATAATTTTGATTTGTTATATTTACAAAAATATTTTCAATGACAACAATTATTATCAATATCAATGAATTGCTTCAAGTTAGAAAAACATCAATTTTGAAGGTTTCTGGCAAAGAAATGTCGGTTTTGCCAACAATCAACAATGCATATTTAATAATTGAAGATGATAAAATATTTGATTTTGGAGAAATGATAAATTGTCCAATTGGTGATTTTGATTTAAAAATCGATGCTACTGGAAAAACAGTTTTACCTGCTTATTGCGACAGTCATTCTCATTTGGTTTTTGCTGGAAATCGATCGCAAGAATTTGTAGATAGAATTAATGGTTTTAGCTACGAAGAAATTGCAAATCGTGGCGGTGGCATTTTAAATTCAGCTAAAATTTTAAATGAAACTAACGAAGATGAATTGTACAACCAATCTAAAAACCGTATAGAAAATTTAATAAAATTAGGAACTGGAGCTTTAGAAATTAAATCAGGATATGGATTAAACCTTGAATCAGAGTTAAAAATCCTCAAAGTTATTAAGCGATTGTCAGAAAATTATCCTGTAAAAATAAAAGCTACTTTTCTTGGAGCTCATGCATTTCCAGAAGAATTTAAAGATAATCATTCAGGTTATGTTGATTTAATTATTAATGAAATGATTCCAAAAATTGCATCAGAAAAATTGGCAGATTTTATTGATGTTTTTTGTGAAAAAGGTTATTTTTCTGTTGATGAAACTAATAGAATTTTGGAAGCAGGAAGAAAATATGGTATGATTCCAAAAATTCATGTTAACCAATTTAATTCAATTGGCGGCATCGAAATTGGCGTTTTGAATGAAGCATTAACCGTTGATCATTTAGAAATTTTGACTGATGTTGATTTAGAGATTTTAAAAAATTCTAATACAATGCCAGTTGCTTTACCTAGTTGTTCTTATTTTTTAAGTATTCCTTACACACCAGCACGAAAAATTATTGATGCTGGTTTATCAATTGCTTTGGCTAGTGATTTTAATCCTGGTTCAAGTCCATCAGGAAATATGAATTTTGTAATATCAACTGCATGTATAAAAATGAAAATGACACCAGAAGAAGCTATCAATGCTACGACAATTAATGGTGCTTATGCGATGGGAATAGCTGAAACTCACGGAAGCATTACAGTTGGTAAAATTGCTAATATGATAATTACTAAACAAATAAAAAATTTCTATCAAATTCCTTACGAATTCGCAAGCAATCTGATAGAAACTGTTATAATTAACGGTAAAATTATATTGTGAATTTATTTCAATACAAATGTAGATTTAGACATCAGCATGTCTTTGTCATAAATATTTACTCTATATGTTCCTTTTGTAGAACCTGGCATATCGATAGTAGTTACTGCGTCAACTGCTTGGTTTTTAAATGTTAACGGATAAGTTGCACTGTAAGTTAATTCGGATTTACCAAATTTTTTGGTTTTTCTAAGTCCAAGAACGTTTTCTTCGGCATCAATAATTTGAATATAATATTCTTTAAACATTGAACCAGATGCTTTTGTTCCAGAAATATTAAAATGAACTTTAACTAAATTGGCTCTTGAAGATTTATCGCTCATTGTCATTAAGCCAGCTCTATCTTGTTGAAAAGTTTCAGTTTTTAAACCGGTTACTGATATTTTTGAATACTTTTCAATTTCAACTTCACTAGTTATTGGTGTATTTACTGCTGCAACAACTCCTTTTTTTCCTTTTAATAAATTAATTGTAGAATCTCTTTGGGTTTTTAATGTTTCAACTTGTTTTTTATAAGTTTCATTCATTTGTGTCAAAGCCGCATTATCTCTTCTAAGCGCAAGAACTTGGTTTTTTAAATCTTGCAACTCAACTGAGTAATCTTTTTTTAGCGTTGTACCAACTTCTGCAACGGCAATTTTATCAATTAATGTAGATATTTTCGCTTGTTTTGCTCCAAGATTCGAATTTGCTGCATATTCTTGATTTTCTGCAATTACAACAGAAAGCGAATCTCTAAGTTTATTTAAAGTTTTTAGCATTGTAGCCTTTTCTGTTTCAAAATTTTGTTTGGTTACAATTTTATCATTATCTGTTTTGAATACAAAAATTGCACCTGCTACCAAAAACACAAATAGTGTTACAGCAGCAATTTTAGAAAATAATTTATATTTATTATCACTCATTTGGGTATTTTTTTAAGTTTGTTTTTTACAAAATTAATTTTTTTTTTTAATATCTTACAATTTTGTTAATAAAAAATTATAATAATATTACGCAAACGTTTGAAATAATATTATCCAATTAAAAAATTTAAGGATATGTTAAATTAATTTGTAAAAAAAATATTTTAATAGTTTTTTATTATCAAATGTTTTAACGGTTATGGTTTTTTGAAATAAATTTTAAATAGCAATGAAATTAGAATATTATAATAATTTATTTTTAAATTGTATTTTATTTTTTTTAGTAGGAAAAACTATTTTTTCTTTTTAAAATCAATGTATTGTTTGGTTGCAGAATCGTAAGTCAATTTATTTGATTTTGATTTAGAATTCAACGAAATATCACCATCTGGTAAAAGTGAAAATAAAAATCCTTCATTACGAATTTTTTCTTGTGTTTCTGATGCGTTTTTTAAACGATCTAAATATACTTTTTCGGTAATTTTAGTAGTTTTCTGAACGTTAGAATAAATTATAGATTTAGATATTAAATCCAAAACATCAGAATTGGTTGTCAAAATATCTTCGGTTTTATTTGGATTTTGTACAAGTGTTTTTTCTGAATATGTCAATAAATATAATGTGTTTCCTTTAGTTGAAAATGATTTTAATTTTACATCAGTAGGAGTTGTATTTAATTTTTTTACATTGATTGAATCATTTATTTTGCCATTTATAACATATAAATTCAAATTATTTTTGTTGATTTCTACAGTAATATTATCTAATTTGGCAAGAACATTATTGCTTTTAATAGATTTTGGATTCGAGCTTTTCTTTTTTTGTGCATTAACATTTAACGCAAATGCAATAAAAAGAATAATAATTAAATTTTTTTTCATAGGTTAAGTTTTTTTGTTTGGAAAAATACGAAATATTATTTGGATTTATGTCATAAAAAAACCGTCTAAATAAATTATTTAGACGGTTTTTTAATTTTATTAAAATATTTAATCTTTTACTTGAGATTGTACTGCAAGGTTATAGATTACTAATCCAAATCCAATTTTATTGATAGCGTCAGCAATGTTGTATGCTATATCTACAGAACCGCTACCTAACATTGATGTGTACCATCCATCTGTTCCTAACATGTATCCTAATGGATAAATTGCCCAACCTACAAGTACAAACCAACATAAAATTTTGTGCGCTGCCAATACATTTCCTCCAGCTGCAGCAGCCAATTTAGATGCAGATCCTAGCCAGATTTCATATACAATAACAAAATAAGCCAATCCCGAAATTCCACCCCAAAGTGCAGCTTGGTCAGAGAATATTGTTTCTCCTAAATAACCAGTTACTAACATTACTAATGATAATCCAATCATTTTCCAAAGTAAATCTGTCTTGGCACCGGCTACTTTTAATATTAAATAAAATTCAACACACATTAATGGAACTGTTAAAACCCAGTCAACATATCTAAAAAATGTTGGAGATTCGCCAACTGTTGCCCAATATTCTTTCATATAAAAATAGTGAACAGCAGCAATAAATGTAATTAATCCAGAAACTAATACAGATGTGCGCCATTTTTTATCAAATTGATTTAATGATAAAAAGAAAAAAGCAGATGCGGCCATCATGGCCATACATCCCACGAAAAATGTGAAACCTACATAATCGTTAGATTCCATTTTGGTAATTAAACTTGTAAACATCATAAAGTTTGTCATAATAATAAATTTTAATTAGTTGTTAAATGATTTTGTTTAAACAAAAATAAGTAAAAGTTAAACAAAATGAATGCTGATTTTAATTTATTTTCATTAATTTTACAAAAATATTGTTAATTTAACTTTTGTTTATGTCTAAATATTCGAATATCGCCATTGTTGTAAGTTTCTTTAGTTTGTGGATTGTATCTTATATGTCAATAAATATCCAAGTAATCTTCGGTTTTTTCTTAATATTTACCTTTGGAATTTTGCATGGCGCAAACGATGTAGTTTTGATAAAATCATTAAACAATGCTAAAAATCAGTTTTCATTTTTTAAAATTTTAATGTATTATATAGCAATTGTAGGACTTGGCGTTATATCATTTTACCTATTTCCATTATTTGCATTGGTATTATTTATAATTGTTAGTGGTTATCATTTTGGTGAACAACAATGGCAAATTTTAGAAACCTTTCAAAAAGATTGGTTTAAAGTTAGTTTTCAAACAGTTTATGGTATTTTCATTCTGTTTTTATTGTTTAATTTTCATCAAATTGAAGTTCGAAATATTATTTTTGAAATTACAGAAATTAAAATTCCAATATTTTTTATTCCTATTTCATTAAAAGTTATTGCAAGTTTGTTTTTTCTTTTTTTATCATACCTATATATATATGTAGAAAACTTTCGAAAGTTTATTTTTTTAGAAATTTTTTATTTATTAGTATTTTCAATTATTTTTTTCTCTTCGAGTTTAATTTGGGGTTTTGCCATTTTTTTTATCATTTGGCATAGTATTCCGTCAATGATAGATCAATTGAAATTTTTGTACGTTGACGTCACTTTAGAAAATTTCATTAAATATTTTAAATCGGCTTTTTGGTATTGGATTGCTTCATTATTGGGAATTGCAATTTTATATTATATTTTTAAAGATAAAAAAATATTCAATGCTTTGTTTTTTTCTTTTTTGGCAGCTATTACTTTTCCTCACGCTTTGGTTATTTTGAAAATGTTTAATAGGAAGATTTAAAATCTTTTAAAATCTTTAAAAATTGTTTAGAGATTAAAATAAAAAAACCGAGCAATTTCTCACTCGGTTTAGTCTAAAATCTATTCGTCTAATATCTAAACGTCTTATTTAACCTCTTCAAACTCTACATCTTGAACATCGTCTCCTTGCGTTTCAGCTTGTGGCTGTGCAGCTTGTTGTCCTTGTTCTCCTTGAGCGTACATTGCTTCTGTAGCTGTTTTCCAAGCTGCATTTACATTATCTAAACCTTTTTGAATCGCTTCAAGATCTTGTGACCCGTGAGCCATTCTTAATTCTGTAAGTGCATATTCAATAGCGGTTTTGTGCTCATCAGTGATTTTTTCGCCTAATTCTTTCAATTGAGTTTCTGTTTGGAAAATCAAACTATCTGCTTCATTGATTTTTTCTACTCTTTCTCTAGCGATTTTATCTGCTCCAGCATTTGCTTCAGCATCTTTTTTCATTCTTTCGATTTCTTCTGATGTTAATCCAGAAGAAGCTTCGATTCTGATATCGTGAGATTTTCCAGTTCCTTTATCCGTTGCCGAAACTTTGATGATACCATTAGCATCAATATCAAAAGTTACTTCAATTTGTGGAACACCTCTTGGCGCTGGTGGAATACCATCAAGGTTAAAGCGACCAATCGTTTTGTTATCAACAGCCATAGCTCTTGCGCCTTGCAAAACGTGCAATTCAACAGTTGGTTGAGAATCTGCTGCGGTAGAGAATATTTGAGATTTTTTAGTTGGAATAGTTGTGTTACTTTCAATCAAGATTGTCATAACGCCACCCATAGTTTCAATTCCTAATGATAAAGGTGTAACGTCAAGTAACAATACATCTTTTACATCTCCAGATAAAACTCCACCTTGAATTGCAGCTCCAATAGCAACAACTTCATCAGGATTTACTCCTTTTGATGCTTTTTTACCGAAGAATTTTTCTACTTCGTCAGCAATTCTTGGCATTCTTGTAGAACCTCCAACCAAAATAACTTCGTCAATATCTTTGGTAGTTAAACCTGCATCTTTCAACGCTTTAGCAACTGGTTCCATAGATCGTTTCACTAAAGTGTCCGACAATTGTTCGAATTTAGCTCTTGATAATTTTTTAACCAAGTGTTTTGGTCCAGAAGCAGTAGCAGTAACATAAGGCAAGTTGATTTCTGTTTCAGCAGAAGATGACAATTCTATTTTAGCTTTTTCAGCAGCTTCTTTTATTCTTTGCAAAGACATTGGATCCAATCTCAAATCAATTCCTTCTTCTGCTTTGAACTCTTCTGCCAACCAGTCAATGATTGTTTGGTCAAAATCGTCTCCACCTAAGTGTGTATCTCCATTTGTTGACAAAACTTCGAAAACTCCGTCTCCTAATTCAAGGATAGAAATATCAAAAGTACCACCACCAAGATCGTAAACTGCAATTTTTTGGTCAACACCTTTTTTATCTAATCCGTAAGCCAAAGCTGCTGCAGTTGGTTCGTTGATGATTCTCATTACTTTCAAACCAGCAATTTCTCCAGCTTCTTTGGTAGCTTGACGTTGTGCATCGTTAAAATATGCAGGAACAGTAATAACTGCTTCTGTAACGGTTTGACCAAGATAGTCTTCCGCAGTTTTTTTCATTTTTTGAAGCGTCATTGCTGACAATTCTTGAGCAGAATACAAACGCCCGTCAATGTCAACACGTGGTGTATTGTTGTCACCTTTTACTACTTTATAAGGAACTCTTTTTGCTTCGTCTGTAGTTTCAGCAAAAGTGTGTCCCATAAAACGTTTGATAGATGCAACCGTCTTTGTAGGGTTTGTAACTGCTTGTCTTTTAGCAGGATCACCTACTTTAATTTCTCCACCTTCTACAAATGCAATGATAGATGGCGTTGTTCTTTTACCTTCAGCATTAGGAATTACAACTGCTTCTTGTCCTTCCATAACAGATACGCAAGAGTTTGTAGTACCTAAATCAATTCCGATGATTTTTCCCATTTTGTTTATTATTTAAATTTATTGTTTTTCTAATTTTTTAAACTTATATCAGTTATGACAAGATTTGTGCCAACAAAATATTTGTTTCAAAATGTCAGTTTTCAGGGTTTTGATGAGGAAATAATATGACAAGTTGGCGGTTAATAACCATAAAACACTTGTCTTTCTTTTATTTGTTCTAAAATATTATTGACTGTTTCTTTAATTTCTGGCGGAATTTTTAATTCTAAATTTTCTTCTTTTGAGTTATTTAATAATAATGTTACATAATACAAAATTGAATATTTATCTTGAAGTTCTTTGCCAATTTCTTGGTTTTGGAAAAGTTTTAGGATAAGATTTTTTTGGTTTTGAATTAAAAGTTGAGATAAAATTGTTTGCAAATTTTCTAAATTATGAGATTTAAAATTATCAATTAATCTATCTTCCAATTTATCAAAAATACCATTCCAAATTTCAATTATAATTTGAGGTTGTATCGAAATGTTATCTTCATACTTTTCATTATATTTTTTTATTAACTCAAATGATTTTACTTTATTCTTATTTTGAAAATAATATAAGTTAGATAAATTATTTATTGACGAAAAGTCACCTTTTTTTATTGCTAATAAATAATATTTTTCAGCTAGTTCAAATTTATCATACTCGCCATAAAGTGTTGCTAAATTGAAAACTGAAGCAACATCATTTATTGTTTTTATCGATATCTTATAAAATTTTTCTGCATTTTCAAAATTATTTTTTTCATGATGAATTGTAGCTAAATTAAAATAAGAATTATTAATATTATTTTTTACAGCTTCCAAATAATATTTTTCAGCTAAATCAAATTTATTTTGTTCCTGATATAATGAAGCCAAGTTGTAAAGACTACCTTTATCCCCGTTTTTAATTGATTTTAAAAGATTAATTTCGCAAGATTTGTGATTGTTTAGATAATAAAATTGGTCTGCTAAAAGCGCAAACTTTACGCCATCTTTCTCGTTTTCAACTTCTTCTATAAGTTTTATTGCTTTAACATATTCTTTGTTTTGTTGAAATGATAAAATTTGTTTTTCAATTTCACTATATTTTTTTGGTAATTCAATTAATCTATTTTTATCTAAATTATCATCCAACTTTTCTGTTAAATCAATTATTTTATCTCTATCAAAAGTTGAAACATATTTACATTGGCTTAATGCTTTTGAAAATAATAATGCTTGATTATATCCAAGTTTTTTACCTTCGAGATTATGAATGTGATCATTCGTTAATTTTCTAAAATCATTAGCATCATACCAATTTTCAAGAAAAATACTCAACCATTTGGCTTTTCGTTTTTGGTCTGGATTGCCTTGTGTGATTATCAACCACATATTAAAGAATCGTTCTGAAATTCTATATAAATGGTTCTTTTTTGGTGTTTCAATTTTATCAACGATTCCTTTGTCAACAAGAGTTTTTAAATTGGCAGAAATGAGTTTGCTTTCCATTCTACATTTTTCAACCAATTGTTTTGTAGTGCAAGCTTCCCAAATAAATGCTATTTCTGAAACAATTTTTCGCAATTGTGGCGTCAAATGGTTCAATCTTTCTTGGTATAATGGTGTAACGTTGTCCATTACTTTACGCAAATAATCATAGCCGTAAAGTTGAGAGTTTTGTAACAAAATTTGAATAAATAATTGCAACGTTCTTGGTGAACCGTCTGTCAAAATTCTGATATTTTCAATTTTGCCACGATTATTTTCTGCAAAATTTTTAAGTTGGTCAATTTTTAGTGTTTCTGCCCAATGGTTTATTAATAAATTTATTTCCTCCGAAGTCAATGATTCCAGTCGATATCTTCTAAAAAACTCATAAAAGGGTTTGTCGTATTTCCAAAAATGTTCGTCCATTCTTGTGCTTCCTGCAATAATTTGTATGTCATTGTAATTAATAAGAAACTCACGAAGTAAATGTCCATCATCAGAAAAGTTTTCTACAATTCGGTCAAAATTGTCTAGCAGTAATATAATTTTTTTCTTTTCTTTTGTGCAAATTTCATTAATTATATGATATAAGTATCTTGTGAAATCTTGGTCTGTTTTAAATTTAGAATATTCTTCTAATTTTATTTCACGTTCCAATTTATATTCTAATTCATTGATAACTTCTATCCATAAATCGAATAATCTATAAATTCCTGCTTGTTCTTCAGCAAGATTTATGGCTAAATATTGCTCATTAAAATTTTCATCAATTTCAATCTGAATTCTTTTTAACAAGGTTGATTTTCCACTTCCTCGCCTTCCTAAAATTAACTCGTGCTGTAGTGGATCTTTTGCTTTTTTGTTTTTTAGTGATCTAATTATCAGTTCAAATTCTGATTTTCTGATTATAAAGTTCCTTTTTATTGATTCTTTGTCACTATTGGCAGATTGGTACAAGTTGAGTTGATCTACAAACCAATTTCCTAAATTAATATTTTGATTATCCATTGTAAATTGGGTTATCAAGTTTCCAAAATTCTTTTAGAAATGGCGAAATAAAAATATATTTCCCATCATTTTCTACAAGATAACCATCTTGTTTTAAATCTTTTATAAAACTCATATAATCATCTTCTTTTTCAAATTTTATAGCTTTGTCATAAATTTCTTGAATTGTAATTTGATTTTTATGAGCAATATGCTTTAAAACATCGTTTACAAATTTAAAATCAATTGCCGGCATGTAATCTGACAATCTTTTTTTCCAGTCTTCAAAATGATTATTTCTGATTATACTTTCAAATGCAGCATCAATTTCAGCATTTGTAATTTTAGAATTACTATTTTTAAATGCTTTTTTATCGATTTCATTTAGCATTAAATTTATAAAATAGGGAACAAAATACTGTATTTTCGACTTCAAATGTTGTTTTAATTTATCATCATATTTTATTGTAGCTTCTTTAGTAACCCAATCAATATAATC
Organism: Bacteroidota bacterium; assembly: GCA_043778105.1. Taxonomy (GTDB): domain Bacteria; phylum Bacteroidota; class Bacteroidia; order Flavobacteriales; family Flavobacteriaceae; genus Flavobacterium. Next base: position 111,217 of record JAYWGV010000124.1, on the reverse strand, counting down.
ATTTACTTCTCCTTTTTCATCATCTAACGGTTTGTAGTATATTTTATTTAAATCATTTATATCCGAAGATCTTCCTTCAATTAGATTTACGACATAATGTATTCCGATTGAACCTGCTAAAACGAATTGTAATTTTTCGTAACCACTTTCTTGCCGCCAATGTCTTAAATTTTTGTTGATATTTTTTGCAACATCATTTTGACCTTTCTTATGTAAATTATGAAGTACTTCGGGCAATTCATCGATTAGTAAAACGACTGTTTCTCCGTTTTTATCGAGCATCGGAATTATATGATTTATTTCTTCTAAATAATTAATTTTATCACAGTCTATTTTTATACCTCCAGACCAACTAATTTCTGTAATTTTGTTCTTTTTAAAATAACTTTCAATTATTTCTCTGCTTGTTTTAAAAATGCTCAAACATTTTATTATCAATTCATAAATTTCTTTATAAAAATTTTCTTCATTATCTATTCCTTGAACATTTCTAAATATTAATTTATAACCTTCCTTTTTATTTTCAACAAGGTTTTTCATTACAGAAGTTTTTCCAACTCTTCTAGGTGCTGCAATTAAAATATTATTTCCCTTTTGTATTTCTTGCCAAATTTCGTTTTCTATTTCGTTTCTTTGGTAATAGAAACTTCCTGTGGCATCTTTACCTATTATAATTTTCGGTTCAATCCATTCATTATTCATTTGACAATGTTTTTATTGTTTAATGTATTTGACAACAAATATACTGCTAAATATTTATAACAGCAAAATTATTGTCAAAAAAAACATCTTAATGAAAATTTTTTTTTAAAAGTTAAGAAACGTCTACTTTATTCAAATGACTTGAATAATAAAAAATTGAACAATTTACAAAATAAAACCATAAAATCCGAATTTGAATTGGCTAATAGTTTCAAAAGATTTTTCGTTAATAATACACATCAAAGTAATCAATAATAAAATCAATATCATTTAGAAAATCTCGCAACCAACTTTATTTTTCTAATATACACAGAAACTAGATTAAATAAAGTGAAAATTACAATTAATACAAAACAAACATTTTTAGTTCCAAAAAATATTTCTAGTAGTCGTTTTCTGCAACAATTACCTCTAAACCATTTGTTTAACATTCAACATTACGGGTAAAATTACCCAAGACATTGTAGCAATTTCGTAAGTATTTTGCGAATAGCCAACATCAATAAAATCTTCGACAGTTTCTAAAAATGAGTTTTGAGGTTTTTAAATTTCAGAATTTGAATTATCGACAATTTCGATTTTGGATTCTTGATTATTTTTAGAAATTTGTCTATTTGCTGATGCTTCAACTACTGCTTCTTCTGTTTTTTCAGTACAATTGTCATAAAAAGAATTAATAGTAAAATATCAACTTGAGATTACACAAAAAAATGCAAAGAAATTATACTTTTAATTGCTAATACAAACTAGCAAATTTATCAGGATTTACTTCACTCATCATTGCATAAATTTTCTCATAAATATCTTCAATAGATGGTTTCGAGAAATAATCGCCATCGGTCCCATAAGCTGGTCTGTGCGCTTTGGCGGCTAAAGTTTCGGGTTTGCTATCCAAAAATTGATAGCCATTTTGAACTTCAAGAATTTGTTGTAAAATATATGACGACGCACCACCTGGAACATCTTCGTCAATTATCAATAAGCGATTGGTTTTTTCTAAACTCTTAGAAATATCATGATTTACATCAAATGGTAAAAGCGATTGACAATCAATAATTTCGCAATCAATTCCAATTTCTTGCAATTCTTTGGCTGCTTGTTCGACCAATCGCAAGGTTGATCCATACGAAACCAAAGTAATATCTGAACCTGTTTTAACAGTTTCTACAACTCCAATTGGTGTTTTGAATTCGCCAAGATTTATTGGCATTTTCTCTTTCAATCTATAGCCATTCAAGCATTCGATAACCAATGCTGGTTCATCACATTCTAGCAAAGTGTTATAAAAACCAGCTGCTTTGGTCATATTTCTTGGAACCAAAACGTGAATACCTCGAATAGAGTTGATTATCATTCCCATTGGTGAACCCGAATGCCAAATGCCTTCTAATCGGTGCCCGCGAGTTCTAATAATTAATGGTGATTTTTGTTTTCCAGCAGTTCGATATTGCAAAGTTGCCAAGTCATCGCTCATTATTTGTATCGCATAAAGCAAATAATCTAAATATTGAATTTCGGCAATTGGTCGCAAACCACGCATTGCCATTCCGATTCCTTGCCCAAGAATTGATGCTTCTCTAATGCCAACGTCGGCAACACGAAGTTCGCCATATTTTTCTTGCATTCCTTCTAAACCTTGGTTTACATCGCCAATGTTTCCTGCATCTTCGCCAAAAATTAAACTTTCTGGATATTTTGTAAAAATGGCATCGAAATTGTCTCGCAAAACAATTCTTGCATCTTCCATTTCGGCCGTGTCATTGTATATAGGTAAAACTTCTTTGACCGAAAAAACATTTTTATCTGATTCTGAAAATAAATTTGAACTGAATTTTGGCTGAATTTTATTTGTGTAATTTATTATCCAACTTGCTAATTCTTGATGTTTATTTTCTTTAACTAAAATTCTTAAAACTTTTCTAGCAGTTGATAAAATTTCTTTTCTAATTGGTTCTTTAATTGATTTTAAATTAGCAATAAATGGAACAAATAAATCTTTATTTTCGGATAAATTTGAAGTTTTTTCTAATAAATCAACAAGTTCAAATAATTCAATTTTTATTGGATTTATAAAAGCTGTCCAAGCTGCTTTTTTGCCATCAAGCACCTCTTTTCTGGTTTCAGTATCAATAACTTCAAGTTCTTCTGGCGATGCAATATTCATTGCAATCATCCAAAGTTTCATTTGTCGTAAACAATCAAATTCGGTTTCCCAAGCCAGTCGTTCTTCGTTTTTATAGCGTTCGTGCGAACCTGATGTTGAATGCCCTTGTGGTTGTGTTAATTCTTGAACGTGAATTAATACTGGCACATGTTCATTTCTTGCAATTGTTGCTGCTTTTTGATAAACATCAATCAATTCGGCATAATCCCAACCTTTGGCTCTAAAAATTTCGAAACCTTTTTCGGTTTGATTTCTTTGAAAACCACTTAAAATTTCCGAAATATTTTCTTTGGTTGTTTGGTGTTTTGCATGTACCGAAATTCCGTATTCATCGTCCCAAACACTCATAACCATTGGTACTTGCAATACACCAGCAGCGTTTATGGTTTCAAAAAATAAACCTTCGGATGTTGATGCATTGCCAATTGTTCCCCAAGCTATTTCGTTACCTTTTTCAGAAAAATTGGTTGAATTGATGCCAGAAACTTCTCTATAAATTTTCGATGCTTGTGCCAAGCCCAACAATCTAGGCATTTGACCAGCGGTTGGCGAAATATCTGCGCTTGAATTTTTTTGTTCCAACAAATTTTTCCAATTTCCATTTTCGTCAAGCGAATGGGTTGCAAAATGGCCGCCCATTTGTCTTCCGGCGCTCATTGGATCGTGGTTTATGTCGGTATGACCATACAATCCTGCAAAAAATTGTTGAATTGACATTTCGCCAATTGCCATCATGAAGGTTTGATCTCGATAATAACCTGATCGAAAATCGCCGTTTTTAAACGCTTTTGCTAATGCTAATTGTGGCACTTCTTTGCCGTCGCCAAAAATCCCGAATTTTGCTTTTCCTGTCAAAACTTCTCTTCTGCCAAGCAAACTGCATTCACGAGAAGTGATTGCGATTTTATAATCTTTTAAAACTTCGGTTTTAAAATCTTCAAAAGTAAGTTCGGTTTTTTGAGTTTCTTGAGTCATAATTAAGCAATTTGAAGTACAAATTTAATTAAAATTTGGTAAGTTTCATAATTTTGTATTAATTATTAAATTATTTTATTCGGAATTGATAGTAAATTTATTTAGATTTTATTACGATATAATTAGTTATTTTATCAATTCACAACAGTTTATTTATTTTTTTAGTATAAATATCAAATACCTAACAGGTTTTGGAAACCTGTTAGGATAAAAATATTGCTTTTTACAATTAGTTTATAAAAAATTGGATGCCCTAGCCCAAATTAAAGTGAAAAGCAAAACGCTGTTAAAAACTAATTTTTCTTGACAAAAAACAACGACCAAAGGAAGTTCGTTTTTTAGCATAGAAAAATGTTTTTAACAGTGTTTTCTTGAAGCGGAAAGTTGGATTAGCTTCAAAAAATATAAATTTTACATTTCTGCAAATGTGTTGCCTTGATTGGTATCGCCGATTTTGAAACCTTTGGTAAACCATTTCATGCGGTCTTCCGACGAGCCGTGCGTGAAAGAATCTGGCACAACTTGCCCTTGCATTTTAGATTGAATTGCATCGTCGCCAACTGCATTTGCTGCGCTCAATGCCTCTTCGATATCTCCTGGCTCAAGCATTTGGTGCTTTTTTTCGTTGTGATGTGTCCAAACGCCAGCATAGAAATCGGCTTGAAGTTCTAGCGCAACCGATAATTTATTGGCAACAGCTTCGGACTTGCCTTGTTGTGCTTCGCGCATTTTGGTCGATGTTCCAAGAATATTTTGTATGTGGTGACCATATTCGTGCGCAAAAACATAGGCAACTGCAAAATCGCCTCCTTTGGCTCCGAATTTGGTTCTTAAATCTTCGAAAAATGCCATATCCATATAGATTTTTTTATCGCCTGGACAATAAAATGGACCTGATGCTGATGTTGCTCCGCCACAGGCAGTTTGAACATCTCCACGAAACATAACCATTCCTGCTGGTTCGAATTCAAGATTGTTTTCTTGAAAAATTTTACTCCAAACGTCTTCGTTATCGGCTTGAATTGTGGCTATAAATTCTTTTTCTTGTTGGTCTTGTGCTGTTAATGGTTCACCTTGCGTTTGTTCGGTTTGTTGACCTTGGGTTTGTTGCAAAACATTGCCAATTGTTTGACCAGTTTCGCCACCAAAAACTTGCAATAAAAGAATTACAACGCCAATTAATCCGCCACCTACGACTGCTTTTCCGCCACCAGACATTCCTCGACGGTCTTCAAGATTATCACTTTGTCTTCTGCCAATCCATTTCATAATTATGTCTTTAAGTTTGTAATGCTAAATTATATTTTTTATTTTGATTTAACAATTTTTATTTCGAAAGCCATTTCAAAATTACATTTTCTAGTTCTTCACGAATTATTGGTTTCGAGACATAGTCGTTCATTCCAGCTTCGATGCAACGTTCTTTTTCGCCAAGTACAATTCCAGCAGTTAATGCAATTATTGGCAAATGTTTGAAATGTTCTATTTTTCTAATTTCTAATGTTGCTTCATAACCATTCATAACTGGCATTTGAATGTCCATTAATATTAAATCTGGCTTGATTAATTCGATTTTGTCCAATGCTTGTTTGCCATTGACCAATTCGAATATCGATAAATTTGGTACAATTTGCTTGATTAGAGTTTTGGCTAACAACATATTAATTTTGTTGTCTTCGACAATAAGAATTTTATAATTTTGTTGACCAAATAATATGTTTTTATTATCGATTGTTTCTATGATGATTTTATTATTATTAGGTAAATTTACAAGTTCTATAAGTTTTTTTGAAGTTTTTAATTCAATTTCAAAAAAGAATTCACTTCCTTTATTATATGTGCTATTTAACTCTAGCTTGCTGCCTAATAGTTTCAATAATTGATTAGATATTGTTAATCCTAAACCTGTTCCACCAAATTTTCGAGTTGTCGAAGAATCTTCTTGAGCAAATGCATTAAATATTTTTTCTTGATTGATTTTTTTTATTCCGATTCCACTATCTATTACCGAGAAGCGTATAATTTTTTTGTTATTTTCCGAACTTTTTATAAGTTTAACATTCAACTCGACTTTTCCTGAGTTTGTAAATTTTAGTGCATTGCTCAATAAATTTATCAGAATTTGTTTGATTCTAACAATATCTGTCCAAATGTATTTTGGTATATTTTCGTCGATTTTTAAAAATAAATCAATGTCTTTTTCGCTGGCTTGATATTTTATTAAATCTATAATTTGGTTAGACATTAATGCAATATCTTGTTTAATGATTTCGATTTCGAGTTTTCCTGCTTCGATTTTAGAAAAATCAAGAACATCGTTAACAACTTCCATTAATGAAAGCGCCGAATTGTTTACGGTTTCCATGTAATGTTTTTGGACTTCTTCGAGTTCGGTATTCATTAAAAGGTTGGTAAAACCAATAATTCCGTTTAATGGTGTTCGAATTTCGTGGCTCATATTGGCCAAAAATTCGGATTTTGCTTTGCTTGCAGCTTGCGCAAATTCTTTCTCGATAATAGCTTTTTCGGTTTGTTTTTTTTGTGTTATGTCAATGTAAATGCCACCAATATATTCTATTTCATTGTTTTTTCTAATGGCATCGCCAAACTCTTCAATCCATTTAACATTTCCGTTTTTATGAATTATTCTATAAATAGATTGAAATTGTTGTTTGTTTAATAACGAAATTTTTTGTTCGTATATAATTCGGCTTTTATCTTCTTTATGAATTAAATTTAAAAACGATAAACTTCCATCTAAAAATTTAGATTTGTTGTAACCTGTTAATATTTCAATTTCATCATTAATATAAACTTTGGTTGCAAATTCATCAAATTTTGACAAATAAACAGTTCCGGGAATGTTGTTGGCCAATAATCTAAATTTCTCTTCGCTTTCTTGCAAAATAGAACCATTGATATTTTTAGTAATTGCTGTCGAAATATTATTGGCAAATGTTATTAAGATATTTATTTCGTCTTCTGTCCAAATTCTTTCTGTTGTATTGTCATCGAAACCTATAAAACTATAAAATTCATTATTTACAAAAATAGGTATTATAAGTGACGATAATATATTGTTATCAATTAAAAATTGCTTGTATTTAGAATCTACAAGTTTGCTGGTTAGTTGATTAATGATTTTTTTCTTGTAAAGTTTTACTAATGAACTCAATAAATTTTCGTGAGCAAAATCTCTATATATCGGATTGTCTATTACTGATTTAGAGTTTTCGCTATCCCATTCATATTTTAAATTGACTGTTTTTTGCTTATGATTATTTTCGAAATAATAAATTTTATCAACTTTGGTCGTAAGTCCAATTGTTTTGAATGATTCTTTAATAAAATTTTCAAAATTGGTACTTGTTAAAAATTCGTTGGTTGTAAATGCAATTGCCGATAATAAATCGGTTTTATAAATTAGTTTCTCTTCGGCTTCTTTTTTATATGTTATATCAATAAATATTCCTTCAATAAATTCAATTTTACCATTTTTATAAACTGCATCGCCAAATTCTTCTATCCAAATTGTTCTTTTATCTTTACGAATTAATCTGTAAATAGAATGTATTTGTTTTTTATTTTTTATTGCTTTTGCCTCTGAATCAAGTACATTTTTTCTATCATCAGGATGTACTAAATCTATAAATGAAACTCTTTTTTCTAGAAAATCAGATTTTGGATATCCTGTTAAACTTTCTATTTTATCGTTTATATAAATTTTGGTATTAAAACTGTCAAATTTTGACAAATAAACTGTTCCAGGAATATTATCTGCCAATAATCTAAACTTTTCTTCGCTTTCTTGAATTATAGATTCGTTGTAATTTCTTTCGATTGATGTAGAAATGTTTTTTGCTAACGTTCCAAGAATAGAAATTTCGTCTAGTGACCATTCTCTTTGAAATTCGCTGTCGTTAAATGCAAAAATGCCAATTAAATTTTTGTTTAAATATATAGGTAATATTAAAATTGAGTTTACATTAAAATGAATTAAAAATTTTAGAATAACATCGTCCAAATGTTGTTGCAAATGCACCCAGTAATAATTATCTATTTCGAGATTTTCTAATATTTTTTCAACAATTGTATTTGGCAGTTTTAATAATTCTGAATTTGGTTTGGTTAATGCATTGTCTTTTTTAGTCCAGCGAAATTTCTGTGAAAAATTTATATTTTCATTATCAAATTCGAAATATGATAAATGAGTAACATTGGTCACTTTGCCAATTGCTGGAATTATTTCTTGAAAAACTTGGTCTGTATTTTTATAACTCAAAAATTGATTGCTAACTCTAGTAATTTCGGTTAATATTTCGGTTTTGTATAAAAGTTTTTGTTCACTATCAATAATAATTTTTTCATTAATGTTTTTTTCGATAGAAACAGAAATGTTGTTAGACAATGTTTTAAGAATACTAATTTCGTTGTTAGACCAAATTCTTTCGTTTTTACAATCATCAAAACCAATTAAACTGTGAAACTTGTTTTTCACAAAAACGGGCAATATTAAAATCGAAAGAATATTTTGTTTTTCTAATGATGTTTTATAAAACGAATCCTCTAAATTTTTTACAAGAAAGCTATAATCTTTGTTTTGGTATAATAATTCGATAAAATTTGGCAAATCGTCGTGCGAAATGTTGTGCGTTTCTTGATTATCAATTTCTGCGGTAATATTGCCATTTACCCATTCGAATTTTTGAGTAATTGTTTTATCTATATCATTATTTGTAAAATAATAGGCTCTATCTGCATTGGCGGCTTTTCCAATTATCGATAATGTTTGGTTTAAAGTTTGGTCAATATTCGATTCTACAAGAAAATTATTGGTAATTTCTGTAATTGCTTCAAGCATTTTACTTTTGTACAAAAGTTTTTTTTCAGCTTCGATTCTATTTTGAGTTTCGAGTGTCAAAGCAATAATATCAGTTATTGATCTTGCAAAATTGGTGTCTAAATCATCCCATTTTCTATAATAATTTATACATTCGAAACTAAAAATTCCTGAAATTTTTCGGTTATAAAATACTGGCGAATCAAGCCAAGATTTTATATTTTTTTTATTTGTATAACTGCTTGAAATAAAATCTGTAGCCGTAGTAGAATTATCTGTAACAAATTGTTCTCGTTCACTAATACTTTTAAAATAATTTGGATAATCTTTTTCGAGCAGAATTTCGCCAGATTCAAAATCATCATTATCTTTGGAATAAATTTCTTGACAAACTATTTTATCATCATAGAATTTCCAATAACCAACTCTTGAAACATCTGCAGCTACAGATGAAACCTGTAAAATTGATTTTAGAATGTCTTCGAAATTTTTATTTTTAGAATAACTTGCAGTAGTAATTGTTTTTAAAGCAATATCATATTTATTTAATTTTTCTTGCCGTTTTAGATTTTCAATTTCAATTTTTTTCTGAAAAGTAATATCTCTTGAAAAAGCAAAATAGCCTGTAATTTTTCCTTTTTCATCTCGTTTTACATTTACTTTTTGCGACAGCCAAACTGTTTCGCCATTTTTTTTATAAACTGCAAATTCACTGGTTTTAAAATCTACTTGTTCTCTATAAATATCTGAATACAAATCAAAAACCACTTGCTTATATTCATCTTGCAAATGTTCTGTAAATAATTTGCCAATTACTTCATCTTCTTGATAACCAAGTGTTTTGATAGTAAAATTATTTATAAATGTTATGTAGCCGTTTCTATCGGTTTCAAAAATTAAATCGTTGGCATTTTCAATCAGGCTTTTATACTTGTTTTTTAATTCAATTTGTTCGGTAACATCTTGCCCAATTCCAAAAATTATATATTCAGAATATTGAGAATCTTTCCACTGAATGTACTTGAAAGTTCCGTCTTTGCAACGCAATTTCCTGATGTATAAATCATTAGAAATTTCATAATGATCGGTTGTAAATTCAAGATCTTGTGTAAACTCCCAGAATTTTAAACCTAAAACATCATTAGATTCATATCCTAAAATATTTTTTATAGAATCACTGCAATAAACTACTTCGCCTTCTATATTTACTGCTAACGTTAACGATGAACCTTTATTAACTATATTATCGGCAAACAATAATTTTTCATTAGTGTTTATTGATATTGTGGTTTTTATGTAGTTGGAAATAATTACTAGCAATCCATAAATAACAATATAAAGCATTATTTCTTTTGGTATTAATTCCAAAAAATATAAAGAAACAATTATAGATAAAAAAATGGTTAAGTAACTGTACAAAATTTTAACAGTTTGAAAAACACTAAATGATAGAAATATTAAAAATACAATTTCTAAAATAGCAAAAGGTTCGTGTGGAAAATTTATTAAATTTCGGAACGATCTAAAATTATAAAATAAAAAAAAGATCATACAGAACATATTAAGGTTTCTATAAATGAAATTATTTTTTCTTGAAAAATAATAAGCTATTACCAAGATAAAACTTAAACCTAAATTTTCTAATGTAGAATCATAAACTCTTAAATTAATTGTATGAATCAAAAAATCAATAATTGGAAGTAGAAAACCTAGAAACAAAAAAAACATTCTATGTTGTAATTTAGAATTTCCTAAGTCAGAATTTTTTAGATTGAAATTAGTATTTATTATAGAGTTTTTTTTATTGAGAATTTTATAAAATAAATAGAGGTATAAAACAAAAACTACAATCAAAATTAGATTGTAGTTTTGTTTTACAAATTCATAAATAAGATTTAAAAATGATTGCATTTATAGTCAATTATTTACTAAAAATTAAAAATATATTATTTTTAGTAAATTTTCGTAAATTTATAAAAATAAATTACTTTGACTGTTAAATTGCAATAATAATCGTCAAACAGTAAATTATTTTTGTTGTTTTTTTTATTTACTCTTGAAAAGCTCCAATTTCCTCAATTTCTGAAGTCGGGTTAATTCCGAATATTTGTTTGTAAATAATATAGTAAACAGAAAAAATAAACGGAAAAGTAAAGAAAACACCAATACAGAAACCAATAAAACCAAGACAACACATTATTAATGAAACGATTAGCAAACCAATTAAAACTGGAACTTGTTTTCCGACAACCATAAAACTTGCTTTAATGGCTTCAACGGCTTTTAGATTTCCAAAAATAATCATCGGATTGACCAAAAATGTAAAAAATGCTATAATATATGCAATTAATCCGCCTATAAAAAACACACTTGAATATTCTGCAAGCATATTCAAAATTGTGCTTCCAAGCGAAATTAAAACAGCTGCTATAAAAATTTCTTTAAAAAATTTCCCTTTGTAAAAATCTAAAGCTGTGCCAATTGTAAATTCTTGATTTTGATCGGCTAATTGAGCCATTTTTAATAATCCACAATATAAAGGACTAATTATTGAACTTATTAAAACTACAAAAACTAAATAAATCAATTGTTCCATCACTGAAAAGTTAAGTAAATTGAAACCAGCCATAGTTGTTGCAAATGATGAAAATCCATAATATCCACCAATAACACTTAAAACAATTATGCCAAAAACTATAAAAAAAAGCAAAAAAGCGATTCCAGCATTCATAGCAATTTTTTTGTAATTTTCTATTGCTGCATTGATAACATCACTAAAATCTAATTTATAACCGCTAACTGAAATTTCGTTTAATTTTTGTTGTATGTTGCTCATTATTATTAATTTATATTAATTTTAAAAGTTTTTTTATCCATTTTAATTTGTTGCCATAAGGTGCATATCGCATTGGCAAATCTAACCAATTTCCTCGTTTTACAATCGATTTTTTATGAGAAAATATATCGAAACTCAATTTGCCGTGATAAGCTCCAATTCCTGAATTTCCTACGCCACCAAATGGCAACCTGTTGTTTACCAAATGAATAACAACATCGTTCACGCAACCACCACCAAAAGAATATTTCGAAATCATTTCATCAATAAATGATTTTTTTTCTGAAAATATATAAAATGACAATGGTTTGTCATAATTCAATATTATTTTCTCAATTTCTGATTTTGAATTGTATGAAATTATTGGTAAAATTGGACCAAAAATTTCTTCTTGCATTACCAAACTGTCTAATTTAGGCTCATCGAGTAGGGTTGGAGCCATATAAAAGCTGTCTCGATTAGATTCGCCGCCAACAATAATTTTCTGATTTTCTAATAATTCTAATTGTCTTTCCCAGTTTTTTAAATTAATTATTCTGGCATAATCTGGCGAAAGTTCTGGATTTTCGCCTAAAGCATTTGTTATTTCTTGCTTTAGATTATTTACAAATTCATTTTTGACTTTTGAGTGAATTAAAATATAATCAGGTGCCACACAAGTTTGACCAGCATTTAGAATTTTTCCCCAAATAATTCTTCTTGCTGCGATTTTTAAATTGGCAGTTTCATCAACAATAACTGGACTTTTCCCGCCAAGTTCAAGTGTAACTGGTGTTAGTTTTTCGGCTGCGATTTTGGCAATTATTTTCCCGACTTGAACACTTCCAGTAAAAAATATGTAATTCCATTTTTGTTTCAACAATTGTTGCGCCATTCCAACATCGCCCAGAATTGCCACAACATGTTTATTATCAAATGTTTCACGAATAATTTTCGCAATAATCAATGAAGTATTTGGCGTTAATTCTGATGGTTTTACAGTAACATGATTTCCTGCGGCAACAGCGGCAACAAGTGGGCAAATTGCCAATTGAAAAGGATAGTTCCAAGGAGAAATTATTAAAACATTGCCATAAGGTTCGCTATAAATATAATCTGATGATGGAAAATTAAGTATCGATGCTCGAACTTTTTTAGGTTTTGCCCAAGAATCTATGTTTTTTATTGTTTCTTTTAAATCAGAAATTACATAATTGGTTTCGGTCAAAACGCCTTCGAATGCGGGTTTTTTGAAATCTTTGTACAATGCTTCGACAATATCATTTTCGTAATTAATGATATTTTCGAGTAAATCCTCGAGCGATTTTTTACGGAATTGTATGTCGGTTTTAAAATTCATTTTTATAATATTTTAGATAGCATTCCAAATTACATCATTTGGAACTGGTGCAATAATTTCGAGGTTTTCTTTAGTTACAGGATGAATAAAAACCAATTTTCTGGCATGAAGATGAATACCACCATCAGGATTACTTCTATCGAAACCATATTTTAAATCTCCTTTAATGGGACAATTTATCGCAGCAAGTTGCGCCCTAATTTGATGATGGCGACCTGTGTAAAGATTGATTTCTAGTGCATAATAATTATTTAATTCGGTTATTATTTTATAATCCAAACTTGCCAATTTGCTTTCTGGAACTTCTTTAGAATGTGCTTTTGAAGTATTATTTTTTTCGTTTCTTTTCAGAAAATGTATTAATTTATCTTCGGATTTTTCAGGTTTATTTTTTACAATAGCCCAATAAGTTTTTTGGGTTTCACGATTGCTAAACAATTCATTCATTCGGGTTAATGCTTTGGTTGTTCTTGCAAAAACAACGATTCCAGTTGTTGGTCGGTCAAGCCGATGAACAACACCCAAAAAAACTTCACCAGGTTTATTAAATTTATCTTTAATGTATTCTTTTACAACATCAGAAAGTGGTTTATCTCCAGTTTTATCGCCTTGCACAATATCGCCAACACGTTTATTGACAATGATTAAATGATTGTCTTCATGAAGAATCTGAAGGTTGGATTTGTTGGAAATAATTTTCATCTCAGAATATAAAAGCCCCTCCTTTGGAGGGGTTGGGGAGGATTAATATTGTTCATTAGCATTCGGAAAATCACTTGACTTAATATCAGCAACATATTTTCCAATTGCAACAGTCATATCATCGAATAAATTCATATAACGGCGCAAAAATCTTGGGCTAAACTCATTATTCATTCCCAACATATCGTGAATAACCAAAACTTGCCCATCAACACCACTACCTGCACCAATGCCAATAACTGGAATCGAAATGCTTTTGGCAACTTTTTCGGCTAAATGAGCAGGAATTTTTTCTACAACAAGTGCGAAACATCCCAAACTTTCTAGCAATTTGGCATCTTCCATCAATTTTTCGGCTTCTTCTTCTTCTTTGGCTCGAACAGTGTAGGTTCCAAATTTATAAATCGATTGTGGCGTTAATCCTAAATGACCCATTACTGGAATTCCAGCCGCAAGAATCCTTTTTATAGATTGTTTTATTTCGCTGCCACCTTCCATTTTCACAGCGTGACCGCCACTTTCTTTCATTATTCTAATCGATGAACGCAAAGCTTCTTTAGGATCAGATTGATAGGTTCCAAATGGCAAATCGACAACTACAAGTGCACGATTGCAAGCGCGAACAACTCCAGACGCATGATAAATCATTTGATCCAAAGTTATTGGCAAAGTAGTTTCGTGTCCGGCCATTACATTACTCGCCGAATCACCAACTAAAATCACATCTATTCCTGCTGAATCAACGATTTTCGCCATCGTAAAATCATACGCAGTAAGCATTGATATTTTTTCGCCATTGGCTTTCATATCAATTAATGATTTGGTCGTAATTTTTTTATAATCTTTTTTAGCTACGGACATTTGATTTTAGATTAACGATTTTTGAATTTAGATTTCAGAATATTTGAAACCGATATTTTGAACAAACAAATTTAAAATTTTTAAAATGATTTTTTTATAGTTTTTCTAAATATTTAATATCTTAAATCTAATATTATAAATTACCTCAAATTAGGGTCTGGCAATTTATTTCTATCGTATTTTATATCGCTCAATGCAGATGATTTTATACCAATAAAAAATCCCCAAGAAGTATATGCTCCAAATGGAACCCAATTAAAGTTCATTGTCCAGCTCAATAAATCACGTTCTATTCTAAAACTTGTTGGTGTAACTTCTTTTCTAACAACATCATAGCCACTATTTCCGCCAATTTTCCATTTTGGAGTTAAACTCACATTTCCAGAAAAATTTAATGAATTGGTGCCAAAAGTATTTTGTCTTGATACATTATCATAAGTCAAAATATACGAAAATGTCAAATCCCAAGGAATTTTTGAATTAAAAAAAGTAGAATCATCTTCTTTATCAGGATCATCATCTTTAAAAAGACTATTATTTGGGTTGCTAAAATCTTGGTTTTGACCAAATAAATCATCGGCTCGACCACCAGTTTTGGTGTTCAATTCATTTTTCTTTTTTTTGTCTTTGTCATCAGTGCCGCTTGAAATCGAATAGCCCATATTTAAATTGGCACTTGTTAATCTAAACAAACTTCCACCATTGTCTTTATTAAAAACCTTCAATAAAGTTCCGTTGCTGTCAATTGCATAAGGATTTAATGTTGCTGTAACATTGACCTGTAATTTATTATCAAAAAATTGTGTTCCAGTTTGCAAACTTACTGGCGCAAAAAGTTTTGTAACCATATCATAACTGGTCGAAACACTCAAATTGTTTAACAACATTACTTTTTTGGCTTCGGTTTTGGTGCTGTCTTGGTCACGAACTTTGGCTTCGAATGTGTTGGCAATACTCAAACCAATCGAACTTGAATAGGTTTTTCCTGGTCCACCATAAATTCCTTTTTCGAATCGGTTATAATCTTCTCGTTTATTGCCCAAAGCATCAACCGCATACGAATCATAATATCTTTCGAAACTTGGTGCATAACTGTACGAAATACTTGGTTTCATTAAATGTCTTATGGCTTGAATTCGCTTTTTATCTCCAAATTTAAAAGTTCCATAAACTGTTGTATTTAAACTACTTGAAAAATTATATGTTCTAAAGGCATCAAAACCATTGACTTCGGTTTCTACAACTTTGGCTGCATTGTTATCAAATTCTTTGCGAATGGTTTTTAAATACCAAACTTCGTTGTAACTTGCTGTCGTTGAAGCAGCAAAATATTTAAAAACTTTAAAGTTGGTACTTATTGGAATTGTGTGCTGAAAACCAATTTTGGCATCTTTAAACATTTTCGGAGAAAAAAATAACGAATCGGTTGTTTCAATTTGATTTCTTCCATTTAATGAGTACTGCACATTTATATTTTTAATAAATCCTTTTTTTAATCCATCTTTTGGAGCAAATGGAAAAACTTGATCAACATTTAATACGAAGGTTGGCAAAGTCATACTAATAGCTTGTGTTTGACTATTTTGAGTATGAGTTGCTGACAAAGATAAATTTACTTGAGGAACCGAATTAAATCTTTGCGAAAAAGAAACCGATGAACTTAATGTATTATTCAATCGGCTGCCAATGAAATTTTGACTGAAAGTTTGCTGAAAAAACTTGCTACTTCCAAGATTAACCGATGCTGAAAAATTCGAATTCGGGTTAGATTTAGAATCCCGAGAATGACTCCAAGCTATGTTATAAATTTTAGTTTTCGAATAACCTTCAAAACCTCGTTCGCCATTTATTTGATTTTCATACCTAAGATTAAAATTGCCTCGAAACTTATATCTTTTGGCATAATTACTTTCTGCTCTAAGCGCATATCCTCCACTTGTGAAATAATCTCCAAGTATTGCTAAATCATAATTATCGGTCAAATTAAAATAATAACCACCATTTTGCAACGAAAAACCTCGTTCATTATTATCTGCAAATGTTGGAATAATTATGCCTGATGCTCTAGTTTCTTTGTCCATTGGGAAAAACGCAAACGGCAAAACTATTGGTGTTGGCACGCCAGCAATTTCCATATAAGTTGGTCCAACTACAGCTTTTTTTCCTGGAACAAATTTTAATTTATCGGTAACAAATTGATATTCAGGGTCATCAATGTCTTTGGCAGTTGTAAATCTTGCGCCTTTCATAAAATAAACCGAATCGTTTTCGCGTTTCGAAATGCCAGCCTTTACTTTAAATTCGCCTTGTTCGGTTCGAGAATTCCAAACCAAAGCTTTTTTAGTTTTAAAATTAAATCTTATCGAATCTGGTTCAACAACATTAGTACCTTGTTTGAAGTTTGGATACTGAATGAATTTCCCAACAGAATCTTTTATTCGACCTGCATAAACTTCATTCTTTTCATAATCCATTACAATTATTCCCGATTTTAATTCAACATCGGTATAAAAAAGTTCGGCTTGGTTATATAAAGTGATAAGTTTTTTCTTTTGCTCAATTTTTGCATAATCTTTGGCTTTATAGATAATTTTGGCCTCAAGAAATGCTTTTTTTGGCTTAACTGAATCATTTTTTGTAGAATCTTTAACTTTTACCAAATCTTTTAAGTTGATTTCGGTAGTTTTTAATTCTGTTTTAGAATCTGTTACAACGTTAGATTTTGCAGGGATTTTAATCTTTTTTTTCTTAATATCTTGTGAAAAAGACAATGAACAATTCAATGTTAAAAAAAAAGCTAATAAAACGATATGAAATAAGTTTGTACGCAAAGGTTTAAATACTATTTTTGTAAAAATATGGCTCAATTGTTGTGATTGCAAACCTACATATTAATTTTGGTCAAAAATAATCAAATATTAAAAATTAGATACATCATTTTATTAAAATTAACTTTTAAATGAAAATCTCCCTTAAAATAAAATCATACCTTATATATATACTCACAATCTTGTCAGCATTTGCGACTGCGCAAACAAAATTCAAAGTCACACTTGATGCTGGTCACGGCGGAAAAGATTTTGGTGCCAATTACAACGGACGCATCGAAAAAGAAATTGCGCTGGCTGTTGTATTAAAAGTTGGTAAAATTCTAGATGATAATGCTGATATTGCTGTAAATTACACCAGAAAAACCGATGAATTTATTGAACTTGTCGAACGAGCAAATATTGCAAATAGAGTAGATGCCAATATATTTGTATCTATTCATTGCAATGCCAATAGAAATTTATTAGCCGACGGAACTGAAACTTATGTCATGGGACTTTCAAAAAGTAAATCGAGTATGGAAGTTGCAAAGTCTGAAAATGAGGTTGTTACACTCGAAAAAGATTATAAGAAAAATTACAAAGGTTACAATCCTAATTCGCCAGAATCGTTTATTGGAACAACATTAATTCAAGAAGAATTTATGGAAAACAGCATTGCATTGGCTAGCCGAATTCAAGATAAATTCATAGATCTTGGAAAAAAATCTCGTGCTGGTGGAGTGAAACAAGCGCCGTTTATGGTTTTGCATAAAGCTTATATGCCTAGAGTTTTAATAGAAATGGGTTTTATCTCGAACGAAATAGAAGGCAATACTTTAGATTCTGAAGAAGGTCAAAATGATATTGCCAGAGCAATTGCAAATGCAATAATTAGTTATAAAAAAGAATATTTTGGCAACGGTGAAACATCTGACGATAAAGATGTTTATGTAAAACCAGTTATTAAAGACACACCAAATATTGAAACAACAATTCAGCAAAATCGAACCAACGAGATCATAAAATCAGACTTGACTTATAAAATTCAATTATCTGTAAGTTCAAAAAAAATTGCATTGGCTTCAAAAAACTTTAAAGGTTTGAACGATATTTCAATGATTAAAGATGGCAAATCATATAAATATTATTATTCGAATACAGCCAATTACGATCAAATAAAATTACAATTGAACGAAGCCAAAGCCAAAGGTTACAAATCGGCATTTGTAGTAACTTTTAAAAATGGAATTAAATTAAACTAAAAATTAAACTTACAAAATTGAAATTTTTATTTTAAATTTGTTCAAAACTATATATCTTGAAAATCACTAGAGAAATTAAAACGTCGATTCTTGTAATTTGTTCCATATTATTATTTATTTGGGGTTACAGCTTTTTAAAAGGTCAAAATCTTTTTAATAATCACAAAAAATTATTTGTGGAATATGATAACGTCGAAGGTTTATACGCATCGGCACCAGTTACAATTTCGGGAAAAATAATTGGCAAAGTCAATACAATAACCTTAAATCCTAACGGAAAATTGTTAATTGAACTTCAAATAAACGAAGAAGATTTTCCGATTCAGAAATCCAGTATTGCACAAATTTATGAGCCTGGACCAATTGGTGGCAAGCAAATTGCAATTATTCCTAACTATAAAGATCCAGTTTTAGCAATTTCTGGAGATAAACTTGCATCTGATGTTAAACTTGGATTATTGTCGTCTTTTGGAAATAAATTGGAGCCAACACAAGCAAAATTAGATAGATTATTGGTCACAGCCGATGGTTTAATGTCTAATATTAATACTGTTTTGGATGAGCAAACTAAACAAAATTTAAAAAACACATTAATTGCGTTAAATAAAACATTAGACGAATTTGGTACAACCGCTCAAAAAGCAAATGGTTTAATCGATGCTAATCAGAAAAATATTGGCGTTACAATGGCAAATTTCAGCAAAACATCGGCAAATTTTGCAGTTTTGTCCGATTCGTTATCAAAATTAAAGCTAGGTCAAACAGTAAAAGGTCTTGAAAATACGCTTGCATCTGTCGATAAAATTATGTTAGGATTAAATTCTGGAAAAGGCACAATGGGCAAATTATTAAAAGACGAAAGTTTGTACAACAATTTTAATAAAACATCAAAACAACTTGAACTTTTGTTGCAAGATGTTAGACTTTACCCAACGCGATATGTAAATGTTTCGCTTTTTGGGAAGAAAAACAAACCATACATCACACCAACCGATTCAATTAAATAATAACTACAAATGAATTATTTAGACAATATATTTTTTGGTATTTTACTAATTTTTGGGTTTGTTTTTTTTGCATTAAATATCAAAAAAATCATTCGAAACATCAATCTTGGTCAAGATGTTGATAGAAAATCCAATAGTTCTGCACGTTGGAAAAATATGGCATACATAGCACTTGGACAATCCAAAATGGTTAAAAAACCAATTTCTGGAGCCTTGCATGTTATCGTTTATGTGGCTTTTATCATAATAAATATCGAATTATTAGAAATCGTAATCGACGGACTTTTCGGCACTCATAGAATTTTTGCTTTTCTTGGAGTATTTTATTCTTTTTTAATTGCATCATTCGAAATTTTGGCAATATTAGTGTTAGTTTCAGTAACAATTTTCTGGATTCGTAGAAATGTCATAAAATTAAAACGATTTATTGGTTCCGATTTAAAAGGCTGGCCAAAGTCAGATGCTAACTACATTTTGTATTTCGAGGTTGTAATTATGAGCTTGTTTTTATTAATGAATGCAAGCGATTTACATCTACAAATGCTCAATTTTGGTAATTATCATCATGCAGGAAGTTATCCAATATCTCAGTTTATCGAACCACTTTTCAACGGAATGAATTCTACTTTAGTGATGACTTTTGAGCGTGTATTTTGGTGGTTGCACATTACAATGATTTTAATTTTTGCAAATTATCTTTATTTCTCAAAGCATTTGCACATATTATTAGCATTTCCAAATACCTATTATGCCGATTTGAATCCGTTGGGACAACTTGACGATTTGCCAGCGGTAACCAAAGAAGTAAAGCTAATGATGGATCCAAACGCCGACCCATTTGCAGCAGCGCCAATATATGAAAACGCAGTTCCAAACAAATTCGGTGCACAAGATGTACAAGATTTAAATTGGGTTCAATTGCTCAACGCCTACACTTGCACACAATGCGGTCGTTGCACCGAAGCTTGTCCAGCAAGCATAACTGGCAAAAAATTGTCGCCACGCAAAATAATGATTGATACCAGAAAACGTCTTGAAGAAGTTGGTAAAAATATCGATGCCAACAAAGGAG
The DNA here is from genome assembly GCA_043778105.1 of Bacteroidota bacterium. GTDB lineage: Bacteria > Bacteroidota > Bacteroidia > Flavobacteriales > Flavobacteriaceae > Flavobacterium. Next base: position 90,647 of record JAYWGV010000124.1, on the reverse strand, counting down.
TTTTTATTCCCGACAATAAAACATTGCTTAACGATTACATCACAACCGAGGAACTTTGGGCATGTACATCGTGCAATGCATGTGTGCAAGAATGTCCAGTAAATATTAGTCCATTATCGATAATTCTCGACATGAGACGTTATTTGGTAATGGAGCAATCGGCTGCACCACAACCTGTTAACGCAATGATGAGTAACATAGAAAACAATGGTGCGCCATGGCAATACAACCAACAAGATCGACTAAATTGGAAAAATGAAAACTAATTTTTTGGGCGTTTCCGCTGAAAAAGCGGACGGGCTATTTGCTCCCAATTTTTTTATTTTCAATTGCCACGGGTTTAAACCCGTGGTAATTGAAAATAAAAAAGATTTCCGCTGCTATCCCTAACGCACATGCCATAAATTAGAACCTAAAATAATTAAAAACTTGTCACCCTGAGCGCAGTCGAAGGGCAAATATTTACAAAATGAACCTAGAAGATTTAGACAAACAATTAGTAGCAGCAACCGAAAACGGGCAAACCATTTCACCAATTTTACCCGAAGGCGTAAAAAATTATTTAATCGATATTGACGGAACAGTTTGCGACGACATTCCAAACGAAGAACCAGAAAGAATGCTTACTGCCGAAGTCTATCCAGACGCATTAATAACATTAAATAAATGGTATGACGAAGGACACATAATCTTCTTTTTTACTTCAAGAACCGAAGCACACCGAGAATATACCGAAATTTGGTTAAAAAAACACGGCTTTAAATACCACGGAATGGTAATGGGAAAACCACGTGGAGGAAATTATCATTGGATTGATAATCACTTGGTTAAAGCGACGCGTTATCGAGGTCATTTCACCGATTTAATCGAAAAAGAAGTAACCATCCAAGTATTCGACGACGGAAAACACGAATAGACTTTGAGATAAAAGACTTTTAGACCAAAGACTTTTAGACAAAAGATAGAGAGATAAAAGATATAGAGAGAAAAATTTGTTTTTGTGTTAAGCGAAGTCTCTGACTTCGTGATTGTATTTGTCGGTCTCCGACCGATAATAATTATTTAAATCTATTTTTTATAATATTGAACTTTGTGACTTAGAGCCTTCGTGGCAAAAAAATAAATTAAAATGGAAGAAATATTAAACGTGCCAACTATGGCAGAAATGTTAGCTCAAGGCGAACAACCCGAAGTTTTATTTTGGGTTGGTTGCGCTGGAAGTTTTGACGACCGAGCCAAAAAAATTACAAAAGCATTTGTAAAAATTCTTAATCGTTGCAAAGTAGAATTTGCAGTTCTTGGCACAGAAGAATCTTGTACTGGCGATCCAGCAAAGAGAGCTGGAAACGAATTTCTTTTTCAAATGCAAGCAATGATGAATATTGAAGTTCTAAATGCATACGAAGCTAAGAAAATCGTAACGGCTTGCCCACATTGTTTCAATACTTTAAAAAACGAATATCCTGAACTTGGCGGAAAATACGAAGTTATTCACCACACTGAATTCTTAAAATCTTTACTTGATGATGGTCGATTGACTATTGAAGGCGGACAATTTAAAGGCAAAAAAATCACTTTTCATGATCCTTGTTATTTGGGTCGCGCCAATAACATCTATGAAGCACCAAGAGATTTAATAATGAAACTCGATGCCGAATTGGTCGAAATGAAACGTTCCAAAGCCAACGGATTGTGCTGTGGAGCTGGAGGAGCGCAAATGTTCAAAGATGCCGAACCTGGAAACAAAGAAATTAATATCGAACGAACCGAAGAAGCGCTAACTTTGCAACCAGATATTATTGCTGCTGGTTGCCCATTTTGCAACACAATGATGACCGACGGAGTAAAAAATAAAGAAAAAGAAGCATCCGTAAAAGTTATGGATATTGCCGAATTGATTGCAAATGCGCAGGATTTGTAAAATTAAGGATTTACGATTTTAGATTTCAGATTTGTGAGTATCTAATATTAAAGATCAGTAAATTTTAAAAAAATAAATGATTTCATATAGAATTTATTTTAAAGATTCTAAATAAAATCTGAAATCTAAAATCATTAATCTAAAATCTAAAATCTCAATGTTAAAACCATTCAAAGAACTTTCAGAAGAATCCAAAATTTGGATTTATCAATCTAACAGAAAATTTTCTGACGAAGAATTCTCTGAAATAGAAAACGACTTGCAATTTTTTCTTGAAAATTGGGCAGCTCACGGTATAAGCTTGGAATGTGGCTATGAATTAAAATACAATAGATTCATAATCATTGCAGTAGATCAAGAAAATCAAGCTGCAACTGGTTGTTCTATTGATGCATCGGTGCAGTTTATACAAAGTCTTGAAGCAAAATATTCAGTCGATTTGTTAGATAAAATGAACGTTACTTTCAAAAATGGTGAACATATTGCCCATAAATCTTTGATAGATTTCAAGAAAATGGCAAAAGACAAAGCTGTGACCGAAAACACAATTGTTTTTAATAATTTGGTCAATAATATAGAAGAATACAACGAATCTTGGGAAACAATTGCGAGTGAAAGCTGGCACAGTCGTTTTTTTTAAATAATACAAATGAATAAGCTATTTTCCAAAATATTTTTTTATTTTATTAGTGCAATTATGTTAATCAATTGCGCTTCTAAAAAATCTACGAATGCAAATTTAATTCCAAATAATAATTTTGCAAAAACAGATATCAATATCGAAAAACCTGTTTTTGCCGATACAGAATATTCGTCAGAAGGTCAAAAAAAATGGGTTGATAGCATTTACAACCAACTGTCTTTCGAAGAAAAATTAGGTCAACTTTTTATGGTTGCCGCCTTTTCTAATAAAGACACAATTCACACCAACGCAATCGATAAACTAATTTTAAAGAACAAAATTGGTGGTTTAATCTTTATGCAGGGTGGACCATTTCGTCAAGCGCGTTTGACGAATCGATATCAATCTGAATCGAAAGTTCCATTATTTATTGGCATAGATGCAGAATGGGGTTTGGCAATGCGACTAGATTCTGTCAATCGTTTTCCGTTCAATATGACTTTGGGCGCCATTCAAGATTTAAAATTAATTGAGAAAGTTGGCGAACAAATGGCAAAACAAACCAAAAGAGTTGGTGCTCATTTTAATTTTTCGCCTGTTATTGACATTAATACCAACCCGAAAAACCCAATTATTGGCGTTAGATCATTTGGCGAAGATAAATTTCAGGTTACCGAACGTGCATCAAGGTTAGTAAAAGGAATGCAAAGCGAAGGAATTTTTGCCACAGGAAAACATTTTCCAGGTCACGGCGATACTGATAAAGATTCGCATTACACCTTGCCGACCGTTAGTTTATCGAAAGATAGAATTGATGATATTGAATTGTTTCCATATAAAAAATTATTTGCCGAAGACATGGCATCAGTAATGGTGGCACATTTAAATGTTCCAAGTTTAGAAACTCGTGAAAATTATCCAAGTTCGATATCTTATAATGTTGTCACAAATATTCTCCAAAAGGATTTGAAATTCAAAGGCATGATTTTTACCGATGCGCTAAATATGAAAGGCGCAAGCAATTTCAAGCAACCTGGCGAAATAGATTTAGAAGCTTTTTTGGCAGGAAATGATGTGCTTTTATTCGCAGAAAATGTGCCAGTTGCAATCGAAAAATTAACTAATGCTTACAACGACATACTTTTTTCTGATGATAGATTGGCATTTTCGGTAAAAAAATTATTAAAATATAAATATAAGATTGGGCTAAATAAATTTATACCGATTCAAAAAGCAAATATTGTTGCCGATATAAATTCAATCGAAAACGAAGCATTACAATACAAATTATACGAAAATGCAATAACGCTTATTCAAAATAAAGACGAAATTTTGCCAATCAAAAATTTTGAAAAAGAAAAAATTGCTTACGTAAAATTTGGTAATGATTCTGGCTCAACATTTTTATCGACTTTGCAAAAATATACCGATGTTACCGAAATATCCGATAAAAATATTGATGATTTATTAGAAAAATTAAAACCTTTTACAACTGTAATTTGTGCTTTGCATCGAACAGATAAGAACTGGCGTGTTCAAGAATTCGAACCGTCAGAATTGACAATATTAGAAAAAATTTCAAAAAGTAGTAATGTAATTTTAGACATTTTCGCAAAGCCTTATGCGTTAATGCCAATTAAAAATCTAGAAAATTTCAAAGCAATTGTAGTTTCTTATCAAAATACTGATGTTTCGCAAGTTGTTTCGGCTGAATTGATTTTTGGAGCAATAGAAGCCAAAGGAAAATTGCCAGTTTCTATAAATTCTGATTTTAAAATAAATACAGGTTTATCAACCAAAAGATTAAATCGTTTAGGATTTGATTCTCCAGAAAACGTTGGTATGAAAACCGAAATATTAAATAAAATTGAACTAATTGCGAACAAAGCAATCGATGGAAAAATGACTCCAGGTTTACAAGTTTTGGTTGCCAGAAAAGGCAAAGTAGTTTATCAAAAATCTTATGGTTATCAAACCTATGATAATTTAGTAAAAGTTAAAAATTCAGATTTATATGACGCTGCTTCGGTTACAAAAATCATTTCTACTTTGCCTAACGTGATGAAATTATATGACGAGAAAAAATTAAATCTCGAATCGTCATTAGGTTTTATGATTCCGAGTTTCGTTAATACAGATAAAAACTCAATTACTTTCAAGAATTTAATGTCACATTATGCAGGATTTCCAGCTTGGATTCCGTTTTATAAATCAACATTAGATGCCAATAAAAATCCTGATCAAAAATATTATAGAAAAACTTTTGAAACTGGTTTCTCTAAAAAAGTCGCAGACAGTTTGTTCATTCGTGACGATTACAATGATACAATAATAAAAATAATTGGCGATTCAAAATTGTCAGCTAAAATCGAATATAAATACAGCGATTTTACTTTTTTTATTTTAAAAGATTATTTAGAAAGAACAACTCAAAAATCTCTAAATATTTTAAGTCAAGAAAATTTTTATGGTTCGCTTGGTATGAATAATACATTGTACAATCCGCTTACGAAATTTGACAAATCGGTCATTGCTCCAACCGAAAATGATACTTATTTTCGTTATCAATCCATACAAGGTTATGTTCATGATATGGGCGCAGCAATGCAAGGCGGAGTTGGTGGTCACGCTGGAATTTTTTCAAACTCGATGGATGTTGCCAAAATGATGCAGATGTTTTTGCAAAAAGGCAATTATGGTGGTATTCAGTATTTTACCGAAAAAACTGTCGAAGATTTTAATACTTGTCATTTTTATAATGAAGGAAATCGCCGCGGTTTAGGTTTTGATAAACCACAACTTTCTGGCGATGGTCCAACTTGCAATTGTGTATCGAAATCTAGTTTTGGGCACACTGGTTTTACTGGAATTATGGCTTGGGCTGATCCAGAAACCGAGTTGGTTTACATATTTATGTCTAACAGAACTTTTCCCGATTCGAATGCGCCAAATTTACTTTCCAAATTTAATATTCGTGAAGATATTCAAAGAATTATTCAAGAGTCGATTGTTAAATAAAACTGTAATTTAACTTAAATTTTAACTAATGATTTTCAAAATTACTTAAATTCGTAATCTTAAAAATCATTAATGAAAATAGCAATAGTTTGTTATCCAACATTTGGCGGAAGTGGAGTTGTAGCAACCGAATTAGGTCTAGAATTAGCACGACGTGGTCACGAAATTCATTTTATAACTTACAGTCAACCAGTACGTTTGGCGCTTTTGAACCCGAATGTGCATTACCACGAAGTTAATGTTCCGGAATATCCATTATTCCTTTATCAACCTTATGAATTGGCTTTGTCAAGCAAATTGGTCGATATGGTCAAGTTGCACAAAATCGATTTATTGCACGTTCATTATGCAATTCCGCATGCTTACGCAGGTTATATGGCGAAACAAATGTTGAAAGATGAAGGAATCATTATTCCAATGGTTACAACACTTCACGGCACCGATATTACTTTAGTTGGCAATCATCCAGTTTATAAAACTGCTGTCAATTTTAGTATAAATAAATCTGATTATGTGACTTCGGTTTCGCAAAGTTTGAAAGATGATACTTTAAAATTATTCAATATCAAGAACGAAATTGTAGTTATTCCAAACTTTATTGAGCTTGAAAAAAATGTTGATGATCCAAGAATTCAATGCTATCGATCGGTAATTGCCAATGATAATGAACGAATTATTACGCACATTTCTAATTTCAGAAAAGTAAAAAGAATTCCAGATATTATTGCGATTTTCAATAAAATTCAACAAAAAATTCCAGCCAAATTATTAATGGTTGGCGATGGTCCTGAAAAAGCCAAAGCAGAAAAATTATGCGAAGAATTAGGAATCGAAAACAAAGTAATTTTTCTAGGAAACAGTAATGAAATTGATAGAATCTTAAGTTACTCAGATTTATTTCTTTTACCATCAGAAACCGAGAGTTTTGGGCTTGCCGCACTCGAAGCAATGGCTTGGTCAGTTCCGGTTATTTCAAGTAATTCTGGCGGTTTGCCCGAAGTAAATTTCGATGGTGTTTCGGGCTATTTAAGCAATGTTGGTAATATCGATGAAATGGCAGAAAACGCATTGAAAATTTTAGAAAATGAAGCTGTTTTAAATAAGTTTAAAAAAAACGCATTAGAAGTAGCCAAAAAATATGATATAAAAAATATTTTACCATTATATGAAGAATTGTATAAAAAAGCAATCGCCAATAAGAATTGACTTTTGATTTATAACTGTTTGACAGTATAATATTTATTTGTACATTTGATTTAATCATTATCAATCAAATCGTTATGAAAAAAATCATATTTTTATTTTTTTTTACAAATTTAATCTATTCTCAATGTTGGAAAACTGTCGAAGCCAATTTTGGTTATCATTGCATTGGCATTCAAACAGATGGAACACTTTGGACTTGGGGTTATAATTCAGCAGGACAATTGGGTGATGGAACAACAATCAATAAAGAAGTGCCAACTCAAATAGGAACATTAACAAATTGGAAATCAGCATCTAATAATTTTTATAATTCTTATGCTATTAAAACCACAGGAACGCTTTGGGCTTGGGGCGAAAATGATAATGGACAATTAGGTATCGGAAATACTGTGAATAAAATCGTACCAACACAAGTTGGAATTCAAAGTACATGGTCGTCAATAAGTGCGGGTCGAAACTATTGTTTGGCTATAAAAACAAATGGTACCCTTTGGGCTTGGGGTAATAATAATGATGGCCGACTTGGCGATGGAACAATAATTCAAAGATTAAGTCCAGTTCAAATTGGAACCGATAATGATTGGATAAAAATAGCAGCTGGTTCTTGTTCATTTGGAATAAAATCTAATGGATCTTTATGGTTTTGGGGAGATCAATATAATGGCTCGGATACAAATGGTTCAACAATTCCTGCGCAAGTTGGAACCGATACCTGGAGCGATATAAGTATAACTTACCGTCATGTAGTTGCTTTGAAAATTAATGGATCAATTTGGGCTTGGGGAAACAATGATTCAGGAGAACTAGGTCGAGGAAACAATATAAATAACTTTAGTAATTATACCGCAGCTCAAATCGGAACAGCAACCAACTGGAAAGCAATTGGTGCTGGAATTAATACATCGATGGCTATAAAAACCAATGGAACTTTATGGGCTTGGGGCGAAAATACTTATGGTCAATATGGCAATAATACAACAACCGAATCTTTTGTGCCAACACAAATAGGTACTGCAATAAATTGGAAATCAGTTAGTTTAGGATATTCTTTTACAACTGCATTGCGAACTAACAATAATAGATTATGGACTTGGGGTCGAGACAATCAAGATGCTTTAGGTAATGGTGTAAATGCAGACAGTTCAATTCCAGTTGGTATTGGGACTTGCACAACTTTGAATAATAATAATTTTGATTTGTTAAATAATAGTTTTAGAATTTACCCAAATCCTAGTAAAATTGAATTGAATATTGATAACGCATTAAATCTAGAAATCAATGTATTAAAAATAATAGATGTTTTAGGAAAGGTTGTTTTAACCCAAAAATCCGATTTCAAAAAAATTGATATACAAAATTTAGATTCAGGAATTTATATTTTGTATATAATTACTGACCAAAATAATACATATAAATATAAACTAATTAAAAATTAAGTCATTATGAAAAAAATTATATTATTTTTATTAATTTCAAATTTTTCGTTTTCGCAATGTTGGAGAACTATAGGAACTGTAAATGGATTACACAATATTGGCATACAAACTGATGGTACACTTTGGACTTGGGGCTATAATTTACGTGGACAGCTAGGCGATGGAACATTTGTTGATAAAAATATCCCTACCAAAATTGGTGTTGCAACCAATTGGAAATTTGTAACAGCAAGTGAATTTAATTCATTTGCAATCAAAACAAATGGAACTTTATGGGGTTGGGGAGAAAATGAAAATGGTCAATTAGGAAATGGAACAACTACTACTCAAACAACTCCAACGCAAATAGGTACTGCATCAAATTGGCAAAGTGTATCAGCAACTCGATTTCACGTTTTGGCAATTAAAACAAATGGAACTTTGTGGGCATGGGGCAAAAATCAATTTGGAGAATTAGGAAACGGGACAAATATTAACTCATTAATTCCAGTTCAAATTGGTGCTTCAACCAATTGGGCAAAAATTGAAGCGAGTCTGACCTCATCGTTTGCAATTAAAACAGATGGAACATTATGGTCTTGGGGAAGTGATTTGAATGGTACTGAATTAGATAGTTCTAATGTACCTGTACAAATTGGAACAGACAGTTGGATAGAAATTAGTGCGAAATGGGAACATGTAATTGGTTTAAAAAGTAACGGCACAATTTGGGCTTGGGGCCAAAATGATTATGGGCAATTGGGCAGAGGAAACAACAACAACATCAATATTGAAATAGCCGCTCAAATTGGAACTGCAAATAATTGGAAGTCAGTATCTGCTGTAATTTATCAATCAATGGCTTTGAAAACCGATGGCACTTTATGGGCTTGGGGCGACAATGCGCAAGGACATTTTGGTAACAATACTAATACAGATTCTTTTATTCCTATACAAATTGGCACACTAACTACTTGGAGATCAATTTCACCAGGACAAACAATGTCCATTGGCTTGAAAACAAATAATGATAGACTTTGGGTTTGGGGTACCGATTTGTTTGGTGCCTTAGGCAACGGTGCTGCTGGTAACAGTTTAATTCCGCTTGCACTAGGAATTTGCACTACGCTTGCAAATGAAAATTTTGAATTATCAAATAATAATTTTAGATTTTATCCAAATCCTACAAATACTATTTTAAATATTGATAATTTATTGAATGTTGAAATTACTGAAATCAAAATAATTGATGTTCTTGGAAAAATTGTTATAAACCAAAAAGCTGATTTTGATAAAATTAATTTACAAAATTTAGACAATGGAATTTATATTTTATCAATTTTATCAAATGAAAATAAAGTGTTTTACCATAAAATAATTAAAAATTAAAATTTTCTATAATTTTTTAAAAAATATAGGGGTCAAATTTTAAAATTATATAAATATTTATATATTTGCATAAAAATAATAGGGGTCAAACTTTAAAAATAATTTTTATGTCAACATTTCGTTTTCAAGCACTAAAAGAAGCATCGAACAGGAAACCAGTAAAATTTGAAGAAGCCGACAGAAAATCGAATATTTTCGGGGCAAATGTCTTTAATGAAAAAGCAATGAAGCAGTTTTTAACTTCAGATGCGCACAAAGGAGTTAAAGATGCAGTTCAACATGGCACAAAAATCGATAGAAAATTAGCCGATTATATTGCAATGGGCATGAAAGAATGGGCTTTGTCAAAAGGCGTAACGCATTATACGCATTGGTTTCAGCCATTAACAGGTTCTACAGCCGAGAAACACGATGCTTTTTTTGAAACTTCTTATGATGGTAGCGATGCTGTTGAAAAATTTGGTGGCGCACAACTAGTTCAACAAGAGCCAGATGCATCGTCATTTCCAAATGGAGGAATCAGAAATACATTCGAAGCCAGAGGTTACACCGCTTGGGATCCAACATCGCCAGCATTTATTTTTGGAACAACACTTTGTATTCCAACCGTTTTTATTTCTTACACAGGCGAAGCATTAGATTATAAAACACCATTATTAAGAGCATTAAACGCAATTGACGAAGCCGCAACCGATGTTTGTAAATATTTTGATAAAAATGTAAAAAAAGTTACCGCAACTTTGGGTTGGGAACAAGAATATTTTTTGATTGACACTGCTTTGGCTAATTCTCGTCCAGATATTGTAATGACTGGTCGAACTTTGTTAGGACATACTTCTGCAAAAGGACAACAATTAGACGATCATTATTTTGGTTCTATTCCAACTCGTGCCTTGAATTATATGCGTGAATTAGAGCAGGAATGTATGTATTTGGGAATTCCAGTAAAAACCCGTCATAACGAAGTTGCACCTAATCAGTTTGAGTTGGCTCCGATTTTCGAAGAAACCAATTTGGCGGTTGACCACAATTCATTATTGATGGATGTAATGCAAAAAGTTGGTGAACGACACGACTTTAAAGTGCTTTTTCACGAAAAACCTTTCAAAGGAATTAATGGCTCTGGCAAGCACAATAACTGGTCAATGGCTACAGATACTGGCGTGAACTTATTGTCGCCCAGCAAAACGCCAATGAGCAATTTGCAGTTTCTTTCGTTTTTTATCAATACCATAAAAGCAGTAAACGATTACGAAGAATTGCTTCGTGCTGCAATCGCAACAGCCACAAACGATCACAGATTGGGAGCAAATGAAGCGCCACCAGCAATAATATCAGTATTTATTGGCGAACAATTGACCAAAGTTTTAGCTGAACTTGAAGGTGTAACTGACGGAAAATTATCACCAGAAGAAAAAACCGATTTAAAACTGAACGTTGTTGGTAAAATTCCAGATGTTTTATTGGATAATACTGATAGAAACAGAACTTCGCCATTTGCATTTACAGGGAATAAATTCGAATTTAGAGCAGTTGGTTCATCGGCAAATTGTGCTAATGCAATGACGACTTTAAACACAATAGTTGCCAAACAACTTAAAGATTTCAAAAAAGAGGTCGATGCTCTAATTCTTGAAAAAGATTTAAAAAAGGACGAAGCTATTTTTAATGTTTTGAGAGAATACATAAAAAAATCGAAGAAAATTCTTTTCGAAGGTGATGGTTACAGCGATGCTTGGGAACAAGAAGCTAAAAAACGAGGTTTGAGTAATTTTAAAACTACGCCATTGGCTTTGAAAGCAAAAGTTTCGGAAAAAGCATTATCTTTATTCAAGGAAATGAATGTAATGAATCACATTGAAGTCGAAGCAAGATATGAAATTGAACTGGAAGAATATACAAAGAAAATTCAAATTGAGGGTCGAGTTTTGGGCGATATCGCTAGAAATCACGTTATTCCGACAGCGATACAATATCAGAATACTTTAATAAATAATGTTAAAGGTTTAAAAGATATTTTTGGTGACGAATTCAAGAAAATTGGTAAAGAACAAATAGTTTTAATTCGAGAAATTTCTGAACATATAGAAGGCATTAATACCAAAGTAGAAGCAATGACCGAAGCCAGAAAATCAGCTAACGTAATTACTGATGCACAAAAAATGGCAGAATCTTATTGCGATTTGGTTAAACCTTATTTCGAACAAATTCGTGAACATTGCGATAAACTTGAACTTCTTGTTGATAATGAAAGTTGGACTTTGGTTAAATATCGTGAATTGTTGTTTACGAAGTAATTTTTAGTAGAAATATTTCTTAAAAAAAACATTTATTGAAAAATAAATGTTTTTTTTAATTTACTTTTGATAATAAATTTTGAAATTATGGGTTTAGTTTATGCAAAAATAAAATTAAGTAATCCTAGAAAACCTGAATTGCTTCCCGTAGAATTAGCATCATTAGTTGATTCGGGTCCAATGCATTTATGTATTCCAGAGGCAGTTGCATTTCAATTAGAATTAGAAACTCACGAACTTAAAAATGTTCAAACGGCCGACGAAAAAATACATTCTTTGCCTTATGTTGGACCAATAAGAGTCGATTTTGAAAATCGTTTTTGCTTCGTTGGCGCAATGGTTATTGGCAATGAAACACTTTTGGGTGCTGTACCAATGGAAGATATGGATTTAATTATTCATCCTGCTAAACAGACTTTGACAGTAAACCCGATGAGTTTAAATAAACCTTTATATAAAATAAAGTAGAGCAATACTTTAATTAAAAAAACCTGCTAAAGAAATTTATTTTAGCAGGTTTTTTATTTGAATTATATTTATTAAATCTGAGTAATTGTATAATTTCCTGTACCATTGAAATTAATAACTAATTCGACTCTAAAGTTTTTTGGAGTAGTGGTTGTATTTGGAAATAGAATTGCATTTCCACCAAAATTGCATGTTCCATCATTAAGAGAATCGCCAGAAAATTGATAACCGCCACCAGTGTAAAATGGCTTTTTAAAATCAAAATAGAAACCGATGTTGTTAGCACTTGTTACACCATTTGCAATAAATGTGAACATATTTGTAATGTTATTATACGTTCCATTAATTTCAGTAGCTGGTCCAGGATATGGATTTCTTACTAGTTTTGCAGCAAAGCTAATATCATCATATACATAATTAGATAAAATACCTTGTTGTGTACCTTCATAATTTAGTATAATAACATAAAGTCCATTTGAATTTACAACAGCACTAGCACCATTTTGAATTAAACTCAATGTTGCATTTAAACCATAAACAGTCAAATTACTGTTTTGTTCCGAAACAAATTTTATTTGTGAACCAGCAGTTAAATATTTATATCCATAAAATTTTGGCGAATTATAAGTATCAATAGGCATTAATAATGCTGTTGTTGGATCGAAATTATTAAAACTGCCATACATATATAGCGAATTCGGAACTGTGCTTTGAACTCCAGAAGTAGGCATCGACAACTGTCCAGCATCATTTACTGTAACTTGATAAGGCGTTCCATTTGGAGAAACCAATGTGATTCCCTCGCCAGGCGATGTTACCAAACTTTCAGCTGCCAACGCATAAGGCACACTCAACAACTGGGAAGTTCCCACCAAAACATAACTTGTTCCACCAGCAATATCCATTTCAACTTTTAAAAATTTAGAATTTGTTGCCCAATTTACAGTATTAAAAGTTCCCATAGTCGCTGTTCCTTGACCAATAATTAAGTTAAATAATCCTTGTGCATTGGTAATTTTTGTATGCGTTTCGGTATATAAATTAGTTCCGGATATAGAATTGTCCAAAACAGAAAGTCGAATGCCAACACTAGAACTAGCAACAGGATTTCCAGAATTATTCAAGGCAATTGCCTGATAAGAAATGCCTTGTGGAACTTGTGCAAACGTAAAAATTGAAATTAAAATAGCAAGTTTAGTAATTATTTTTTTCATATTTAATTTTGTTAGTGAAATTGTTATTGTAATTTTTATTGCAAATGAATTAGTTATTTTTTAATAATTTTAAATAATTTGTAGTTTTTATTCAAAAACTGAATTTGATAAATTCCAGATGATAATGATTTTAAATCTAAAGATTTATCTGCATTGACACATGTTTTTAAAACAACTTTGCCAGATTGGTCAATAATTAAAACCAATTGATTTGATAAATTTTCGGTTGTTTCAAAATAAATTTCTGCTGATGTTGGATTTGGATAAACTACAATGTTCTTGGAAATTTCGAAGTTTGAAACTTCTAAATTTTGGGCATTTACTTGAGATAAAATACCAATAATTCCAGAATTCAATTGATTTTGATTTACAGAAACAATTACTACTTCGCCAATAGAAATCGAAGAATTCAAGGCAATAATACTCCCAGAATTAACGGTTTGGATTAATGCTTGCGAATGCAATACAACCGATGTAATTACAAATAAAAAACTCAATTTTAATTTCATATTATTTTTTTGCAAATATATTAATTATAAAACGAATTTTAAATAATTGATTTATAAATTTATTTTTACTAAATTCGAATATTATTTTGTCAAAATGAAAAATTTATTTCTGATTTTTTTTATAATATTTAATCTTTATTCTTTCTCACAAGAACAATTTTCGGTCTATTTTGATAGTAATAAATTTGATTTAAAAAAAAACGAAATCAATAAATTAAATTCTTGGATTTTAAAAAATAATAAAGTCAAAGTAATCGGCGTTTATGGATTTTGCGACGAAGATGGTTCAGATGGCTATAATGATACTTTATCCAAAAAAAGGATTAATTTTATTTTCAACATCATTAAATCTAAAATAAAATTCCGAGAAGATTTCAAAACTCGAAGATTTGGAGAATTAAATAACGTTTCAAAAATCAAATCCGAAAACCGAAAAGTCACACTTTATTTTATTCAACCCAAAGATTTTGATAAAGAAAACGAAATAATTGGAATCAAGAAACAAGAAAAATTACCTGTGAAAAAAACTTTCGAAAAATTGAAATTTCCAAGTAATGTTTTTCTAGAAAATCCCGATGGTTCCAAAACCGAAATAAAAATGGATACCGTTTTTATGAAACAAATAAATATGGCAAAAGCTGGTGAAAAACTTAAAATTCAGAATTTGAATTTCATAATTAATACTTTTGCAATTGTTAACGAGTCAAAATCAAAATTATTCGAATTGTTTTTTGTTTTAAAAAATAATCCGAATTTAAAAATCGAAATACAAGGACATTTGTGCTGTGCCAAAAATGACAAACAAGATTTATCGACCAAAAGAGCCAAAGCAATTTATAGTTTTTTGATAAGCGAAGGCATTGACAAGTCAAGGTTATCATACAAAGGATTTGGAATTTTGGAACCAATTTATGAAATTCCCGAAAAAAACGAATTAGAAAGAGCAAGCAATCGGCGTGTAGAAATTCTAATTTTAGAAAATTAAAACTATTTATGAATAAAATCGTAATATTATTTTTATTATTTTCTTCGCAAATTTTTGCGCAGAATCGACTTGAAGTCTATTTTGATTTTAATAAATTCGATATTAATAACGAATGTCAACTTAGACTTGATTCGCTAATCATTGTAAATAAATCATTGACAATAAATAGAATAGAAGGTTTTTGCGATAAAATTGATTCTCATTCATACAACGAAAAGTTATCTTTGCAGCGAGCCGAAACTGTTGCAAATTATTTAAAATCTCGAAATATTACTTTTTTGAAAAATTTTGAGACAAAAGCATTTGGCGAAAACTTTATTCATTCTAAAGTTCAATCTAAAAATCGAAAAGTTGTAATTCATTTTTCGGATAATGAATTGCAAAACAAAATTAATCAAGCACATAAAGGCGATTTCATTAAACTCAAAAATATTAATTTCTATAATAATTCTAATGTATTCTTGCCTAAAACTAAACCAGTATTATTCGAATTGTTAAGGATTTTACAAAATAGTGATTTTCTCAAAGTTGAAATTCAAGGTCACATTTGTTGCAAGTTGCCCGATGAAGAAGAATTTATTTCAGAATCACGAGCCAAGGCAGTTTATGATTTTTTAATATATTATAAAATTGACAAAAATCGTTTGCAATTTAAGGGATTTGGAGTTTCGGTCCCAATTTATCCAATTCCAGAACAATCCGAATTTGAACGTGAGGAAAATCGCCGTGTAGAAATATTAATTTTAGATAACTAGTTTTTATTAGACTTAAAAGACACAAGACTTGAACACATAAGATAAAAAGTCATAAACAAAATATATGTCATTTAAATAATGCTATCTTATTTCTACAATCCAAAATCTAAAACTGCAATCTAAAAACATTACATTTGCAAAACAAACTAATCTACAAAAATGATTTCCGAAAATTCCAATAGATATGAGCAGCGTGGCGTTTCTGCCGATAAAGAAGATGTTCACAATGCTATAAAAAACATTGATAAAGGTTTGTTTCCAAAAGCTTTTTGCAAAATTGTTCCCGATTATTTAACCAATGACGAAGATTATTGTCTTGTGATGCACGCTGATGGAGCTGGAACAAAATCTTCATTGGCATATACTTACTGGAAAGAAACTGGCGATATTTCCGTTTGGAAAGGCATTGCTCAAGACGCATTAATCATGAATATCGATGACCTTATTTGCGTTGGCGCAGTCGATAATATTATGCTTTCTTCGACAATTGGTCGCAATAAAAATCTAATACCAGGCGAAGTTATCAAAGCAATAATCGAAGGTTCGGAAGAAATTATAAATGAACTAAAAACTCATGGTGTAAATATTCATTCAACAGGTGGCGAAACGGCAGATGTTGGCGATTTGGTGCGAACGATTATTGTCGATTCGACCGTAACTGCCAGAATGAAACGTTCAGCGATTATCAATAATGCTAATATTCAAGCTAGAGACGTTATTGTCGGATTAGCATCTTTTGGGCAGGCAACATACGAAAATTCGTATAATGGCGGAATGGGTAGTAACGGTTTAACATCCGCAAGGCACGACGTTTTCGATAAATATCTAGCCGAAAAATATCCTGAAAGTTTCGATGCTCAAGTTCCAAATAATTTGATTTATTCAGGAAAAATGAAATTAACCGATGCCGTTGAAAATTCGCCAATCGATGCAGGAAAATTGGTTCTTTCGCCAACACGAACTTATGCACCAATTATAAAAAAAATATTAGAAAAACACTCTTCGAAAGATATTCATGGAATGGTACATTGCAGTGGTGGCGCACAAACTAAAATTTTACATTTCTTGCCTGACGAAGGTAACGGTATAGACAATCTTCATATTATTAAAAATAATTTATTCGAAATTCCACCATTATTCAAGCTAATTCAAGAGCAATCTGGAACAAGTTGGAAAGAAATGTATAAAGTTTTTAATTGTGGGCATCGAATGGAACTATATGTCAATCAAGACATTGCAAATGATATTATCGAAATATCAAAATCTTTTAATGTCGATGCAAAAATCATCGGTCGAGTAGAAGCAAGTCACAGTAAAAAACTAACAATTGAATCTGAGTTTGGCGTTTTTGAATATTAGTTGTCAATATATTGCAACTTTTAAACAATTTAAACATTTAAGCTTTTTAAACTATTTTCCATGTACGAATTATTATTTTGGAATTATCAAGAAGGAATTTATTTGAACCATCACGAAGTTTATGAAGCCATCATCGATGGTCAAACTGTTTCTGGTTTAGAAGAAATTCCGCATCAAGTTATTCTAAATCGAATAGCATCAATTTTTAAAGACTGGGAAAAAGTCGATGATAATAGTTGGAAAAACATTTATGGAAAAGGTGCTTTTCAAGTAAAAACTAACAATCAATCTGTAATAATTGACTGTTATGGAACTGACGGAAAAACTATGGATTTATTAGCAAACACTTTAGAAGAGTTTAAATTGCCACTTTATGATCCACAAATTCCTGTTAGATATGACGAATTTAATGATTAATTTTCATCAATAAAAAACAATGGTTTTACCACGAATTGAATGGGTTCATTAATTTACAATAAAAATAAAGCCACGACCCAAGCCTGTAAGTGCGAATAGGCGAAGCAATTACACTAATTTTCACTAATAAAAGTCCTATACTAATTTGACAAATCCCAGTATCAAACCTTAGAATTTGTGTGATTAAATTTTTAAATTAAAAATTTGTGCAAATTTGTGAAATTTGTGGTAGAAAATTTATACCCACACAATTCGTGGTATAACCATAACAATAAAAAAAACTCCAAATTCTAATTAAATTTGGAGTTTTTTTATTTACAAAAATCGAGATTAAACTTTCAATTTAGCTCTTAAATCTTTGGTTAACGAATTTTTATTCAACATTAAAGCCGTAGTTTTTAATTGCACAAAAGTTTTCGAAACATACAAATATCCTTTATAATCATTGGTTTCGCCCCAAGAATTTTTCACTTTATAATATTCTTTTCCGTTTTGGTCTTTGGCTTTTCCAACAATGTGCATGCCGTGATCATCGGTTGTATACATGGTGTATAATCCGTCAAGACGCAAATCTTCATTAATTTCTTTTTCTTTAGCTGGACCATCAAAAAAAGTCTTTTTTTGGTCATCGGTAATGCTATATAAATCTTCAACATTTGGCACAATTGCAACACCATTTTTCCAAGAAAAATAAGGTTCAGAAACATCTGTAGCCCAGCCAACCGTGTAACCTTTTGATAATGAAATGTCTACTGCATCGGTTAATGTTGTCATTGGTACATTATACAGCGAATCGCCACTCCAATTATCAGTTACTGGTTGCACCATTTTTTCGTAATATGGATTGTCTTTGTAGTTTGAAATTTCAATATAATCGTTTGGATTAATGCCAATTACTTCTTTAGCAAAAGTTTTTGGAGTATAATTTTTTCCAGCATAATCGAATGTTTCAGGAATTTTCCCCATTTGCGAATCCATATATTCACTAATATCTTTTACCCAAGTAGCACTTTTATTGTTTGGATTTTTCAAAAAAGCATCAAGAATTTCTTTTATTGTCTTTTGCATTTCGCCAGATTTCACAGTTCCTTTTCCATAATCGTCAAGCGTGTAAGCGGTTTGTGGCATTGCCCCATTTTTGCGTAAAATATTCATTACATCGTGCAATTCGGCACCATCACCTAGATTTCCGTTTCCGCCAAGCAAAATATAATTTCTTGCTTTTGCCAAATAAACTTGTCTTGCTGTAAAAATTTCGGCAATATCTACAGGTTTTTTCTTCATTCTAATCATTTCTGATTCTATGAAAGAATTTCCAGAAAAACTCCAGCATGTTCCCGCCGAACCTTGATTTTTTATTGATGTATCTTCAAGATTGATTACATCTTTAAAAATAAATTTTGATTGAATCGATGCATTACCGATTACTTTTTTTATTAAATCGTCTTGAGCAAAAATACTTACCGAAGCAAATAATCCTGCAATTATCAAACTTTTTTTCATTTTATTGGTTAATTAATATTGATGTAAATGTAATTATTTAATGTAAATGTTGATTAAATTTAACATATTATTCTACGAATGATTTGTTTAGATATAAGACTTTTAGACATAAGACTTTTAGACATAAGACATTTAGACATAAGACTTTTAGACGTAAGACATTTAGACATAAGACTTATTGACATAAGATATTTAGACGTAAGATACTAGAAGTAAGATTGTTCAGTAGATGTAAATCTGCATTATTCTTCAATGTAATGTCTAAAATGTAATATCTAAAATCTAAAATCTAATATCTAAATGTCTCAAGTCTAAAAGTCTAAAAGTCTAATGTCTATAAGTCTCAAGTCTAATGTCTAAAAGTCTAAAAGTCAAAAAATCTAATATCTTAAATATCTGTTATCTCGTAAAAACCAAATTATTTCCATTCGATAAGTTGGCATCGTAACGATAATTTTCATAATCGAATGCTTTTAGCTCTTCAATAGTTTCAACATTATTATCTAAAATATAACGCACCATTAAACCACGAGCTCGTTTTGCGAAAAAACTTATAATTTTGAGTTTTCCGTCTTTGTAATCTTTAAATTCAGGAGTTATAACTTTAACTTTTAGATTTTTGACATCAACAGCCGAAAAATATTCATTGCTTGCTAAGTTTATAAAAACCTCGTCTTTTGATAATTCTTTATTTAGCGAATTAGTAATTTTTGTTTTCCAAAATTCATATAAATTTTTATTTTCACCAATTTCAATTTTGGTTCCCATTTCTAATCGATAGGCTTGCATTAAGTCTAACGGTTTCAACAATCCATATAATCCAGAAAGAATTCGGACTTTATTTTGTAAAATTTCAATTTTTTCGATTGGCAAACTATAAATATCAATTCCGCCATAAACATCTCCATCGAAAGTGTAAATCGCTGATCTTGAATTATTAGCATCAAACGGAAGTTTCCAAGATTGGTTTCTTTGCCAATTTAAATAAGCTAAATTGTCAGAAATATTCATCAAAGTTGATAATTCTGCTGGTTTGATTTTTTTTAATATTGAATTAATTTTTTTAGATTCTTTCAAAAAAAGACTTTCAGAGAAAAGATTTATTGGTATTTCTTTTTCGAAATTTAGGGATTTTGCTGGCGATATTACAATTTTCATTTGTTTATTTAATTGTAAATTTATTTCAAAATAGTTTGCTTTCTATCTGGTCCAACCGAAACGATTTTAATAGGAACTTCGACTTCTTTTTCAATAAAATCTATGTATTTTTTTAGTTCAATTGGTAATTGTTCGTAAGTTGTCATTCCAGTTAAATCAGCTTGCCAACCTTTAAATTCTGTGTAAACTGGTGTAACATTTTCTTCCTCTATGTTATACGGCAAATGATTTATTTCTTGGTTTTTATATTTATATGATGTTGCAACTTTCAATGTTTCGAAACCCGACAATACATCGCCTTTCATCATCATCAATTGCGTTACACCATTAACCTGAATTGCATATTTTAAAGCAACTAAATCCAACCAACCGCAACGGCGTTTTCTGCCAGTTACGCTGCCAAATTCATTGCCAACTTTTGCCATTACATCGCCAGCTTCTTCGAAATCTTCGGTTGGAAATGGGCCAGAGCCAACACGAGTTGTATAGGCTTTAAAAATTCCGTACACTTCTTTTATTTTATTTGGCGCAATTCCTAAACCTGTGCAAGCACCAGCAGCAGTTGTGTTTGATGATGTTACAAACGGATAAGTTCCAAAATCTACATCTAATAATGAACCTTGCGCACCTTCGCAAAGAATAGATTTTCCTGCTTTTTGCGCTTGATGCAAATATTCTTCGGAATCAATAAAATCTAATTTTTTTAAATCTTCAATAGCATCAAAAAATTCATTTTCAAGTTCAGATAAATTATATTGAATCGCAACATCATAAAATTTTATCATTTCTTCGTGTTTGTTCGCCAATGCACGGTATTTTTCTTTAAAATCTGGCATTTCGATATCGCCTATGCGAATGCCGTTTCGACCAGTTTTATCCATATATGTTGGACCAATTCCTTTTAAAGTTGAACCAATTTTAGCTTTGCCTTTTGATGCCTCAGATGCTGCATCTAATAATCTATGAGTTGGAAGAATTAAATGTGCTTTGCGAGAAATTATCAATTTCGATTTTAAATCTAGATTAAATTTAGCCAAACCATCGACTTCTGATTTAAAAACTACGGGATCAATTACAACCCCATTTCCAATAACATTAATATTATTATCGTGAAAAATTCCAGATGGAATCGTTCTTAAAACATGTTTTATGCCGTCGAATTCTAATGTATGTCCAGCATTTGGACCACCTTGAAAACGAGCAATTATATCGTATTTAGAAGTTAATACATCCACAATTTTGCCTTTTCCTTCATCGCCCCATTGTAATCCTAGTAATAAATCTACGGTCATTTTTTTATTGTGTTAGAGACCTTGCACTGCAACGTCTGTACTAGATTAAGAAATTATTGTTAATGTTTGAATATTTGCTTAAATTGAAATAATTGTTTCAACAATATTATCATTTGTTACAGGAATTTTTTTCTTCGTTCCATAAAAATAAAGAGAATGATTGTGAATATCAATATCAAAAATTTCCTCAATTGTTTTTTTGATATTCTGAATTCGTGGGTCACAAAATTCTATTACATCACCAGAATCGGTCATTATAATATGATCGTGATTTTTATCGAAATAAGATTTTTCGTAATGCGCTTGATTGTGACCAAATTGATGTTTTCTAACCAAAGCACAATCTAGAAGCAATTCAATAGTATTATAAAGAGTCGCTCGAGAAACTCTATAATTTTTATCTTTCATTTTGACATATAATTCTTCAATGTCAAAATGTTCCTGACTTGCATAAATTTCTTGCAGAATCGCATAGCGCTCAGGAGTTTTTCTATGTCCTTTTAATTCAAGATAATTAGTAAAAACATTTTTTACAATTTCTTGATTTTTACTATTATCAACAGATACTTGTGTCATATTTCGCAAAGATAATCAATTTCAATTACAATTTCAACAGTCAATTTCAATATCAATATCAAAAATCAACTTCAATATCAAAAATCAAAATCAACTTCAAAAATCAATTTCAATATTAAAACCTAAAACGTATAAATTACATTCTTCATTTTACATTCTACAATTTACAAACTACATTCTACAATATACAAGGTTTTAGCTGTAAACTCGTGTAACTTTCTCAACACCATCAATTTTTTTGATATTTTCTATTAGAATTTTTAAGATATTATTGTTTTGGACAATTACAGATACTTGTCCTTTAAAAATCCCAGCATCGCCCGACAGCGATATACTTTGAATATTTACATGCATATTATTAGAAATTACTTTGGTCAATTCGTTGGTTAGTCCCAAAGTATCCATACCCATAATATTTAAAATGGCTTTGAATTCTTGTTGCGAAGAATCTATCCATTTGGCTAACATTATTCTGTAAGCATAGTTAGATTGCATAGAAATTGCATTTGGGCAATCTCGTTTGTGCACTTTTATTCCTTCATTAATAGTCACAAAACCGAAAACTTCGTCTCCAGGAATCGGGTTGCAACAAGTCGATAATTTATAATCAAGCTTGTCTTGTTCTGCTCCAAAAACAAGCATGTCGAAATTGCTGCTAATTACTTGCTTGTGAATATCAGGATCGGCAGTATTGGGTGAAGATCTTTTAATTTTATTTTTAAAGAAATTCATTAAAGTATTGCTCTTTTGGGCTGCATATTCTTTAAGTTGTTGGTTTTCGATTGCGCCAACGCCAACTCTATAAAATAAATCTAAACTGGTTTTTAATTTAAAAAAGTTAACCATCTCATTCACCGAAGTTTCATTTAAAACAATTTTTAGCTGTTTTAACTTTCTGGACAACAATTCTTTACCATCTTCGGCAATTTTTTTGGTATTTTCGTTTAGAACATTTCGAATTTTATTCTTGGCTCGAGAAGTTGTTACATAATCTAACCAATGCAAAGTAGGTTTTTGATTAGCTGCTGTAATAATTTCGACTTGATCGCCACTTTTTAATTCGTAATTTAATGGAACTAATTTTCCATTTACTCTTGTTCCTCGGGTTCGAATGCCAATATCTGAGTGAATGCTAAAAGCAAAATCTAGCGAAGTTGCACCTTTTGGCAATGATTTTATTTCGCCTTTTGGTGTAAAAATGTAAATTTCTTTAGCATACAAATTCATTTTAAAATCTTCGACAAAATCTACAGCATTACTTTCGGAATTTTCTAGTGCTTCTTTCAAAAGATTAAGCCAAACATCAAGTCCGTTTTCTTCGGTTGCGCCATTTTTATATTTATAATGTGCAGCATAACCTTTTTCGGCAATTTCGTCCATACGTTCGCTTCGAACTTGAATTTCGACCCAACGCCCTTTTGGACCCATGACTGTAATATGCAATGCTTCGTAACCTGTAGATTTGGGCGAAGAAATCCAATCTCGCAAACGGCTTGGACTTGGTCTGTAATGATCTGTAACTATCGAATAAACTTTCCAGGCGACAAATTTTTCATCATGCGGCGTAGATTTATACACAATTCTTAATGCAAACTTGTCATAAACTTCATCGAAACTTACATTTTGAGCAAGCATTTTTCTGCGAATAGAATAAATCGATTTTGGTCTGCCTTTAATAATATAATCAATTCCTTCAAGATTTAACGATGCTTTTAAAACATCAGAAATATCTTTTATATAAGCATCTTGTTCTTCTTTGGTTTCTTTAATTTTACTTACAATTTCTTTATAAATTTCAGGTTCGGTATATTTTAAACCTAAATCTTCGAGTTTGGTTTTTATGTTATACAATCCAAGGCGGTGGGCGAGTGGTGCATAAATATATAAAGTTTCTGATGCAATTTTGGTTTGCTTGTATTCCGCCATCGAATCCATGGTTTGCATATTGTGCAACCTGTCGGCGAGTTTAATGAGAATTACCCGAACATCATCGTTCAAAGTCAAAAGCATTTTTCTGAAATTTTCGGCTTGCATCGAAATATTCATGTCTTTTTTAACTTGCGAAATTTTGGTTAATCCTTCAACAAGTTGCGCCACTTTTGGGTTGAACATTTTTTCGATGTCTTGCACAGTAATATCAGTATCTTCGACGACATCATGCATTAGCGCAGCTGCAATACTAGTTGCGCCAAGACCAATTTCTGATGCAACAATTTTTGCAACAGCAATAGGGTGAAAAATATATGCTTCGCCAGATTTTCGACGCTGTTCTTTGTGCGCATCGACTGCAACATCAAAAGCTTTACGAATTAATTTTTTATCATCTGCCGAAAGCGTTTGATAGCTAATTCGCAATAATTCTTTATATTCGTGAGCTATTGCTTTATTTTCTAATTCAATATCGACTGCAATCATAATCAAGTAGGTTCAATTTCTAAAGTTAAGAAAATGATTTGATATGACAAGTTTTTTGTTAAAATAATATTTGATTTTTTTTGTTGATTATTATCAAATAACTTTTAGTTTTAAAAATTCAAGTTAAGTACTTGTTATAAATCAAATTCTCTTTGTAAATTCATTCTTGCATTTTTCTCGAATTTTTGATAAAAATAATCAGTTTTAAATATTTTTTCCATTGCTAAAAAATGTTTCAAAACTTTCTTTCTCCCAAGTTTATAAAGTATTTCAGGATAAATTGAATATTCTTTTCTAACGTTTTGATAATATTTAGAATACACATTCCAATCTTGTCCTAAGACAGATAAATCGGCATCAAGGAAAAAATTAGTATCAGTATTTTCATTTAACAAATGATTTTTGGTTGATAAAATTTGATTATTACAACTTTCAATGACTGAAGTTGGAACCGATAATTGCAACATTTTTTTTAAAGCAAAATCAGCACTTTTTTCTTCATTATTAGATTTTGTAACTTTGTAAATTACATCGTGATAAAACAAAGTAAACAAAATACAATTCCAATTTTCTATTTCGTATTTTATTTCCAAAAGCTGATTTAATAGATTTTCAAGATGATTTAATGTGTGATAATATCTTTTATTTGAAGAATAATTTTGCTCAATTTCTTTCCATAATTCTTGTTTCAAAAATTGATTATTTGAATAGTTTTCTATTAATTCAAAAAAGGTTTTTTGTAACATTCTGATGTTTTTTTAATTATAAGTAAAATCTATGGTATACTATTAATATATTGTTTTTCAATTTACTGGATAAAATTACTTAAAGTATACTTTCAATAAATGAATCTATTTGTATAATTCCGTTTTCGGTTAAATCTTTTATAAAAGCACTTCCAATAATTGCTCCTTTTGCATATTTTGTTGCTTGTTGAAATGTAGATTTATTGCTAATTCCGAAACCAACAATTTGCGGATTTTTCAAATTCATATCGGCAATTCGTTTGAAATAATTTTGTTGCTCATCGCCAAATTCATTTGAACTTCCGCCTGTAACCGATGCAGATGAAACCATATATATAAACCCATCAGAAACCGAGTCGATATATCGAATTCTACTTTCTGATGTTTGTGGCGTGATAAGAAAAATGTTTATTAAGTCATATTTTTCAAATATTGATTGGTATTGTTCCACATAAATATCAATCGGTAAATCTGGAATTATCAATCCATCGATACCAATTTGTTGGCATTTTTCGCAAAATGCTGAAACTCCATATTGTAGTATTGGGTTAAAATATCCCATAATAATTAAGGGAATTTTCACGCTATTGCGGATGTTGGAAAGTTGGTCAAAAAGCAATTTGGTAGTCATTCCGTTTTGCAAAGCTGCTGTCGAACTTTCTTGAATTGTTGGTCCATCGGCAAGCGGATCGCTGAAAGGTAATCCGATTTCTATCATGTCAACATCCGATTTTTCAAGATCTTGAATGATTTTTACTGTATCGTTTAAGTTAGGATATCCAGCTGAAAAATAGATTGATAATAATTTTTTATTTTCTTGAAGTTTAAGGTTTATTCGGTTCATTTTTTATTTTTAAATAAACCTATAAGGTTTTAAAAACCTTATAGGTTTGGGTGATATATTTTTTTAATTTGAACGGTATTTTTTTTGCGTTAGGGATAGAGCAAGGCGCCGTGCGCTCGTGAAAGCCCGACGCTGTCGCCGCCTCGCTACAAACATTGATGGCGGCAGCGTAACGTCCAACTACAATTTAAAATAATCAATATAAGTATTCAGATCTTTGTCGCCACGACCAGAAAGGTTAATAACCACAATATCAGTTGGTTTAAACTTTTTTTCGTCAAGAACTGCAAAGGCATGCGCCGTTTCGATTGCTGGAATAATGCCTTCGGTTTTGGATAATTTTATGCCCCAATTCATAGCATCTTCATCGGTTATGGCTATAAATTCCGCTCGTTTGGTCTCAAATAAGTGAGCGTGCATTGGACCAACGCCAGGATAATCGAGCCCAGCTGAAATAGAATATGGTTCAGTAATCTGACCATCAAGACTTTGCATCAACAAGGTTTTAGCACCATGAATAATTCCAATTTTTCCTAAGGCTGATGTTGCAGCACTTTCGCCAGTATCAATGCCTTTTCCTGCTGCTTCAACCGAGATAATATTGACATCTGGATTGTCCAGAAAGTGATAAAAAGTTCCAGCAGCGTTGCTTCCTCCGCCAACGCAAGCAATAACATAATCTGGATTTTCACGACCTTCTTTTTCCAGTAATTGTGCTTTTATCTCTTCGGAAATAACAGCTTGAAAACGCGCCACCATATCTGGATATGGGTGCGGACCAACTACGGAACCTATAATATAATAGGTGTCTTCGGGATTATTAATCCAGTCGCGGATGGCTTCATTTGTAGCATCTTTCAAAGTTTTTGATCCTGAACTTGCGGGACGAACTTCGGCACCCAACATTTTCATGCGAGCAACATTTGGTGCCTGGCGTTTGATATCGACTTCGCCCATATACACAATGCATTCCAAACCCATTAAAGCACAGACAGTTGCCGTGGCTACGCCGTGTTGACCAGCGCCCGTTTCGGCTATAATTCGGGTTTTACCAAGGCGTTTCGCCACAAGAATCTGTCCAATGGTATTGTTCACTTTGTGTGCGCCAGTATGACATAAATCTTCTCTTTTTAAATACACTTTTGTATTATATTCTTTGGATAATCGCTCCGCAAAATAGAGTGGAGTGGGGCGACCTACATAGTCTTTTAGCAAATAATCGAACTCTTTTTGGAACGATGGTTCTGCTGTAATTTTTAAATAATTTTGGCGTAATTCTTCTACATTTGGGTACAACATTTCTGGAATATATGCGCCACCAAAATTGCCGTAAAATCCTTTTTCGTTAACGTGATAAGTCATAATTTTTTTATTTGTTTATGGTTGTTGGTTTCGTAGAGATGCACTGCAGTGCATCTTTACATAATTGTACATTTTTCAATCCAGGGTCAATTTCGAATTTGCTATTGATATCAATTGCGAAAATGGGCAAATTCAAGTTTGAGATGTTGCATTGCAACATCTTTACTTCTTCAATTCCTATCCCGCCAGATAAAAACAATGGTTTTTGAGATTTGTATTTTTCAAGTATTTCCCAATTGAAAGTTACTCCGTTTCCGCCGTGCAACTTTCCTTTTGTATCGAACAGAAAATAATCGCAAAAGGACTCGTATTTTTCTAAAATTTCAAAATCAAAATCATCATCAACTGAAAAAACTTTAATGATTTCGATTTTTTCTTTTTTTAGATTTTTGCAAAACTCTGGTGTTTCATTTCCATGTAATTGAATTAAATCTAAATTGTATTTTTTGATTTTTGAGTTTATTTCTTCTAAAGTTGCATTTACAAAAACGCCAACTTTTTTAATGGATTTAGGAATCTCTGGAATTTTGTCATCAAAATAACGTGATGATTTTTCGTAGAAAATAAAACCTAAATAGTCTGGAAGTAATTGACTTACTTCGAGTATATTTTCGGGATATTTCATGCCGCAGATTTTAAGCCCAAAGCCCCCCAACCCCCGAAGGGGGAGCACTTGAGAGGATGTTGATAAATGCTTATTTTTTTCTAACATTTTTTCTGAAATATATAGTTATTTATGAGTTGATAATTCCCCCTTCGGGGGTTAGGGGGCTTATTTGTTTTATGAATTCTCTCGCACTTTCTCCGGCATTTTCAGTTTTCATGAAGTTTTCACCAATTAAAAATCCTTTGTACCCAAAAGGTTTTAGTTCTTGAATGGCTTCGATTGATGAAATGCCACTTTCTGAAACTTTCACAAATTCATTTGGAATTTCGTTCGCTAATTGTTTGCTAAAATCTAAACTTACTTCGAACGTTTTTAGGTTTCGGTTGTTCACGCCAATCATATCTAGGCTTGGCATAATTGATTTTTGTAACTCTTCAAGATTATGAACTTCTAACAAAACTTCCAGATTTAGAGCTTTTGCAAACTCAGATAAATGTTTAATTTCCTCGCGAGTTAAAACGGCTGCAATGAGCAAAATTAAATCGGCACCAAAGGCTTTTGCTTCTAGAATTTGATATTCATCAACAATGAATTCTTTTCGCAATAGCGGAATATTTACCGATGCTCTTGCTAACAATAAATCGTCCAACGAACCTCCAAAATATTTTGCATCGGTTAAAACCGAAATCCCGCAAACTCCAGCCTTTTCATAACCTTTTACTACTTCTTCAACTGTAAATGAGTTGTTGATATTTGGTTTTGACGGCGAACGGCGTTTGTGTTCCGCAATAATTCCTGAATCGCTGTTACGTAAATTATTCGATAATGAAATTGTTTTTCTTTCAAACAACACCGAATTTTCTAATTGCGAAATTGGAATAATTGATTTTTTGAGAAACACTTCTCTTCGTTTATCTGAAATTATTTTATCTAAAATATTCATTTGCTTAATTTTTGTAATTTATTTAAAGAAATTAATCCTTTTCCAGATAACAAACTTTCTTTGGCAAGTTCGAATCCTTGTTTTATGTCAATATTATTTACCGTTGCAATCGCCATTCCAGCATTGGCACAAACTACATTATTTTGAGCTTCGGTTCCTTTTCCTGAAAGAATATCAATGAACATTTGAGCTGACTCTTCAATAGTTTTTCCACCTTGAATATCGACTTCATTAAGTTTATGTAATCCAAAATCTTCGGCTGAAAACATCGTTTCTTTTGTTTTAGAAATAGATTTTGTATTTCCCGTTAATGAAATTTCATCGTAACCATCAAGGCTGTGTAAAATATTAAAATTGGTATCGGTATTTTGATACAAATAAGCATACATTCTTGCCAATTCTAAACTAAAAACACCAACCAATTGGTTTTTAGGAAAACTTGGATTAACCATTGGTCCTAACATATTAAAGAAAGTTTTTACACCCAATTCTTTACGAATGGGAGCCACATTTTTCATGGCTGGATGAAATAATGGCGCGTGCAAAATACATATTCCTGCTTGGTCGATGCATTTTTCAAGAAAACTAGCATCATTACTGAATTTTACACCCAAATTTTCCATCACATTACTCGATCCTGAAATTGATGAAACGCCGTAATTACCGTGTTTTGCAACCTTTATTCCTGCGCCAGCCGTTACAAATGAAGCCAATGTTGAGATGTTGAACGTATCTTTTCCATCGCCACCAGTACCACACAAATCGATAGTATTGTAATTGGATAAATCTACTTTTATACACAATTCTAATAAGGCTTCTCTAAAACCAGAAAGTTCTTCTACACTAATGCTACGCATCATGTAAACCGTCAAAAAACTCGAAATTTGGTTGTGATTATAGCTTCCGTTTGAGATATTGACCAACACATTTTTGGCTTCATCTTTGGATAAAGTTTCGTGGTTGAATAGTCTGTTTAATATGTTTTTCATTTTTCCTCCCCCAACCCCTCCGAAGGAGGGGAGTACCTATTGGGGTAAATAGGTTTTAATATTTTAAGTTTGTTGCTCAAGCCCCTAATTCGGAGGGGTTGGGGAGGAAATCCAATTTTCTAAAATTTTCTTCCCATTTGGTGTCAAAACACTTTCAGGATGAAATTGTACGCCTCGAACATCAAATTTGTTATGTTTTAATGACATAATTTGTCCGTTCTCATCAATCGATGTGATGATTAAATCATTTGGAAAATTTTCGTTGCTTACTACCCAAGAATGATAACGACCTACTTCAAATTCTGTTGGTAAATCTCTAAAAAGAATATCATCTTGATTAGTTATTTTAATTGTTGTAGCAACACCGTGATAGACTTTTTCAAGGTTTGTTAGTATTCCACCAAAAACTTCACCAATGGCTTGCTGGCCTAGACAAACTCCTAAAATACTTTTTGAATCTGAATAAGTTTTAATAACTTCTTTTAGCAAACCAGCTTCGTCAGGAATTCCAGGCCCTGGAGAAAGTAGAATTTTGTCAAATGATTTTAATTCATCCATATCAAATTCATCGTTACGAAAAACGGTGACTTGGCAATTCAAATCCTCGAGATAATGAACCAAATTATATGTAAAACTATCGTAATTGTCTATGACTGCTATTAGCCCCCTAACCCCCAAAGGGGGAACTCCAATATTGTGTTGAATTGTTGTATTCATTATAGTTTAATTTTTTTTATTTATTTTAAAACTTTATTTATTAGGTTTGGAGTTCCCCCTTTGGGGGTTAGGGGGCTTATATCTTTTCTGCTAATTCCAATGCTTTATTCAACGCGCCCAATTTGTTATAAACTTCTTGTAATTCGTCTTCTTCGGTGGAAGAATTTACAATTCCAGCTCCAGCTTGATAATGCAACTGATGGTTTTTACTCAAAAAAGTCCGAATCATAATGGCATGGTTGAAATTGCCATTAAAATCCATAAAACCAATGGCACCACCATAGAAATCACGATTGGTTTTTTCATACTTTTCTATCAGTTGCATGGCTTTGTGTTTGGGCGCACCAGACAGAGTTCCCGCAGGAAAAGTATCGGCCACAACTTGCATTGTAGTAGCTTTTTCATGCAAATTTGCGGTGACTTTAGAAACCAAATGTATGACATGTGAAAAAAACTGAACCTCACAATAATTCTCAATTTGAACATTGTTTCCATGTCGGCTGAGGTCGTTTCTTGCCAAATCGACAAGCATGACATGTTCGGAGTTTTCTTTGGGATCATCTTGTAGTTTTTTAGCTAAAATTGCATCTTGTTCATCGTTGCCTGTTCGTTTAAAAGTTCCCGCTATTGGGTGAATTTCGGCTTTTCGGTTTTTAACTACAATTTGCGCTTCGGGTGATGAGCCCATTATTTTAAAATTCCCATAATCAAAAAAGAACAAATACGGACTTGGATTGATACTTCTCAAAGTGCGATAAACATTGAATTCGTCGCCTTTAAAATTTTGTGTAAAACGACGTGATAACACCAATTGAAACACATCGCCGCGCTGACAATGTTTTTTAGCTAAAGCTACATTTGCTTTAAACTCATTATCGGTTAAATTCGAAGTTGGCATTCCTTCATTTGCATAAGTGTATGATGCAAAATTTCTAGATTGCAACAATTGCTCGATTTCATGAATATTATTTTCATTATTAACAGAATGACAAAAAATAAAGGCTTCGTTTTTGAAATGGTTTATTGCTATAATATTTTGATATATTGCATAATACACCTCTGGAATTTCCAGATTATTTTCTTTTTTTGCAATGTCTATTTTTTCAAAATAACGAACCGCATCATATGAAATATAACCAAATAAACCATTATTGATGAATTTGAATTCAGATTTTTGAGATTCGAATTGGGAAGCGAAATTTTGTATTACTTCTGGAATATTGGTTGACTTTGTAACATCAAATTTTATTACAGTACCGTCAGGAAAATTTTGCGTTACAATTTCATTTTCGATTTTAATGCTAGCAATTGGGTTGCAACATATATAAGAAAAACTATTATCGTTGCCTCGATAATCCGAACTTTCGAGCAAAAGACTGTTTGGAAATTTATCTCTAATTTTTAAATAAACGCTAACTGGCGTGATGGTATCAGCCAGAATTTGTTTGTGATTTGTATTTAAATTATATGTTTTCATATTTTATTTTAATCAATAAAAAAAAAGAGCTTGTCGTGATTGACAAGCCCTTTTTTTATATTTTTATTTTTAAATATACTATAAGTAGACTATTTCACGACGTTTGACGTAAATTGTTCCACCACCAAGTATTGTTTAAAATTGTTATCATTTTTTTTATTATTATGCAAATATATTAATTAAATTTAAATTTAAAAGTTTTTTTTAAATTATTTTGAAAATACAAAATTCGGAATATTTTTAATTCTTAAATCCATATTTTTCTTAATATTATTTTCGTTGAATAAATCAATATTTTGAATATTATTTAGCTGATTGTTATAAAAGTAAGTCGATTTTTGTAAATCATAATCTATAACGTTAGTATTGTCTTCGCAGTCAAAAAACTTAGCACAGTTGTTAATCAAAGAATTTTTAATATTAATATTTTCGATATTTTTAAATTTATTTAATGCATCCAATCCAATTAATATCGAAGAACTGAATCCAGAAATTATACAATTTTCAATTTCAAGCTTACTTTTATCTTTTATATAAATCGCTTCACGAACAAGTCCTTGATTATTTTCTTCATTATTCAATAAAGTTAAATTATTGGCAATGATGTTAGTCATTTTCTTAGAAAAGTCCATATTCTCGGCTTTGTCATATGAATCTATTTCTAAACATCTTGATTTTGACATATCCGAAATAAAAGGATATCTAATAGCAACGCTATTGTTAATTTTGCATTGAGTGCCTTGAGTAAAATCAAAATCATCGTCGGTGGCTTTAAATGAAATTACGTTGTTAAGATTAATATTTCCGCCATAACATTCAAAAGAATCGTCGTTGGAATAACTAATTTGAATAAAATTTAGTTTTGTTTTATTGCCAACGCCAGCCAACGAAAGTCCGTTTAATTCTTTGGTTGCGTTAATTTTTCTACCACAATATTCAATTCTTACATATTTTAGAATACCAGAATTACTTTCAGTATTGGTTCCACCATATTCGCAAAGACTATTATTTAGATTAAAATCTAAACAACTATAACCACCAAATTTATTAATTGGTGCATCTCCTAAAATGATTATTCCGCCCCAATCTCCAGCTTTGCGTTCTGATACATTTTTGTTTGATGTAAATATAATTGGATCAGTTTCTGTTCCTTCGGCTATTATTTTTGACCCTTTTGTAATGACCAATGTTCCACAAGTATCATTGTTACCACGAATAATTGTTCCAGGTTCGATTGTTAAAACGGCATTGTTTTTAACATAAACTACATCTGTTAGCAAATAAATATTTTTTTTACTTAAAGTTTGATTTTCGGTTATTATTCCTGACAATAAAATTGTTGGATCTTTATATTCTGTGTTATTTGGTTTAAAATTTGTCCAATTGTTGAACCAATTTTCTGTGCCGAAAATACCTTTTTCATTTTGAGCATTTGCTAATAGAAATGTTGATAATAAAAATAATAAAGTAAATTTTTTTAATTGTGTTTTCATTTGTATAAAATCCATTTTGTTAGATTAAATGCAAATTTAAACGATGAATGAACAATTTACATGTCCTAAATATTAATAAAACATTAAACGTTCGAAGGTGTTTTTAAAAAATTTAAAGTTAAAATAATAGGATTAAATTTTTTTAATAAAAAAAGGTTTACCATCCCTGATAAACCCTTTAAACAAATAACTGTATTTTTTTATTTTGTAAATGCTACATTACTTAAATCTTTATATCTAAAATCGGTATTTTTCTTAACGTTTATTTCTCTAAACATTTCGATATTTGAAATTTTGCTTGTAAAATTATTCATAAAATAAGATGAGTTTTGAATATCTACATTAATGTTGTTGCTGTGATATTCAGATGCAAACATAGTTTCGCAGTCGTTAATCATACAATCTTTAAAAGTAATTGTGTCAATATCTTTAGTTTTATTCAATGTAGATTCTGCAATTAAAATCCCAGAACTAAATCCTGAAATTATACCTTTATCGAAACTTAAAAAACTTTTATCTTTAATGTAAATTGCTTCTTTAACCAAACCTGCATAATTATCGTCATTGGTTACAAGCGTTATATTCGAAGCATCAATTTTAGTCATTTTTTTAGAAAAATCCATGTTTTCTAATTTATCAAATGATTCTATCTCGAAACATCTAGATTTAGATTGGTCAGACACATAAACGCTTCTAATGGCAATACTATTTTTTATAAAACATTGTGTTCCTTGAGTAAAATCGAAATCATCGTCGGTAGATTTATATGAGATTAAATTATTTAAGTTCACATTGCCACCATAACATTGAAAAGAATCATCGTTAGAAAAACTTACTTGAATGAAATCTAATTTGGTTTTATTTCCAACTCCGGCTAACGATAAAGCATTAAATTCTTTGGTTGCGCTTAATTTTTTTCCAGCAAATTCAATTCTTACATATTTTAAAATCCCAGAATTACTATTGTCATCGTTTCCACCATAAGATGCAATGGTTTGATCTAAGCCCAAATCCAAAACCGCATATCCACCAAATTTATTAATAGAAGCATTACCCAAGATTATTAATCCGCCCCAATCTCCAGCTTTTCTTTCGGTACTGTTTTTGCTAGAAGTAAAAATAATTGGATCGGTTTCTAATCCTTCTGCCATTATTTTTGATCCTTTTGTTATAATTAATGATCCAATCGATTCTAAATCGCCTTTAATAATTGTTCCTGGTTCGATTGTCAAAACTGCATTATTGGTAACATAGACATTACCATTAAGTACGTAAACGTTTTTTTTGCTTAATGTTGTATTGGTTGTAATATTTCCAGACAGAATAATATTTGCATCTTTATAGTCAATTGTGTTGGGTTTAAAGTTTGTCCAATTCTGAAACCAGTTGTCGTTTCCAAAAATTCCTTTTGGTTCTTGTGAAAATAAGTTTAATGATAAAAATAAACTCATTGCTAAAATAAAATTTGTTTTCATAATATTTTTGATTAATTATTTTTGATTAATTATTTAATATGTTGTAAATATAATGCACTATTCGGATTAAATGCAAATAAAATCGATGAAATGCACGTTAAATTTTCGTTAAAATTTATAAACTGCTGTATTTACTATATTAATTATGTTTAAATAATCTTAAATATATGATTCAAATTTTTAATTTCAAACAAAAAACCTCGTCAAGTTTAGCAAACTAGACGAGGTTTTTTAAATTTAATTGTTTGTATTTAGAATTTTAATGCAACTTTTAATTCAAATTCGTCAGAAATTGTTTTATCGCCAAGATTTTCAAAGAAATTTCCAGAACCATATTTAATTCCGTATTTAGTTCTATCTACGTTAAAAGTAGTTGTTGCGGTTTTACCTTTTACTAAAATATCGAATTTTACTGGTGCAGTAACATCTTTAATTGTCATATTGGCTGTTACAGTATAGCTTCCTTTACCGTTATCAGATATTAATTTGAAATCTATTTTTGATGTAGGAAATTTGGCAGTTCCAAAAAAATCATCTGCTTTCAAGTGACCATCTAAATCTTCTTTCCCTTCGCCTTTTTTCAAATCGGTAGTGTTAATAGATGCCATATCAACGACAATAGTTCCACCTTTTAATTTATTTTTAATGAATACCAAAGTTCCTTCTTTAATATCAATTGTTCCTGAATGTTGTCCGGTAACTTTCTTTCCAACCCAAGTTACATTGCTTAATGCTGGATCAATTTTTTTGTTTTGAGCATTGATTGACATAGAAGCAATCATTAAAAATGCAATTGCAATAGTTTTAATTTTTTTACTCAAGCTTTGCAGTTTGTTTTTTTTGTTTTCGTGAATCTGTGATTTCATTTTTTTAAATTTTAGTTGTTGATAATTAAATAGTTATAAATAAATCCTTGTTCGATTTTCTTACTTTTTTAAAATTTTGCGTTGCATCTTCATTACTTCGGTAACCAATTGTGGCAACTAGTGCTGCATTTAGATTCAATTTGTCTAAACCTAGAATTTCATTATATTGTTTTGCATCAAATCCTTCCATTGGGCAAGCGTCGATTTTTAAATCTGCAGCAGCGTTCAGTAAATTTCCTAATGCTAAATAAGTTTGCTTTTGATTCCAGATATTAACTTCATCTGCAGATTTATTTGAAATTGCATTGGTCATAAATTCTTTGTAACCAAGCAATGGTTCTAGTGGAATATTTCTGGTTTCGCATATATTTTTGAAAAACGCATCAATATCATCAGTATCAATTTTGGTAAAATTGGCAAATACTATTAAATGTGAAGCATCTATAATCTGAGTTTGTCCCCAAGATGCTGGTTGCAATTTGACTCGAGTTTCTGGGTTTTCAACAATTAATATTTTGTATGGCTGCAAACCATAAGACGATGATGTTAACCTGATGGCTTCTTTTAAAATATCTAAATCAGAGTTTGATATTTTTTTAGAGCTATCGAATTTTTTAGTTGCATAACGCCAGTTTTGACTTTCTAAAAATGTATTCATAATATAAAAATTATTTACTTGATTATTCTTAATTTCTCTAAAAGGTCGTTCAATTGAACCAATTCACTTTCATTTAGGTTTTCTGTAAAAGCTTTATCATGTTCTATAACTTTTACATCGAGTTCTTCAAGTGCATTAAGACCAATTGGCGTAATTTTAATTTCCATTTTTCGGCGATTGTCTTTGCAAATATTTCTTGTAACCATGTTTTTAAGCAATAATTTATCGATTAGACGAGTTGTATTACTGTTTTTGGTCATCATTCGTTCCTGAATTAAATTCATATTCACTGAATTTCCTTTTTGACCTCGAAGAATTCTTAAAACGTTAAATTGTTCTACTGATATTGAGTAAGGCCTTAAAATTTCGCTAAATTTATCAGAAATGGTATTTCTTGTAAAATGCAAATTCAACATTACTTTCTTGGAAAGTTCCATCGGATTAGTGCTTTTTATTTCATCTTCTATTTTCATGGTATAAAATTTTAAATAACAATAAGTGGATTAATTTGTTGGTACAAATGTATGGCTATATATTTAGTTGTATATACAAGTGTATATTAAATTT
The DNA here is from genome assembly GCA_043778105.1 of Bacteroidota bacterium. GTDB lineage: Bacteria > Bacteroidota > Bacteroidia > Flavobacteriales > Flavobacteriaceae > Flavobacterium. The sequence continues at coordinate 53,384 of JAYWGV010000124.1, read as the reverse complement.
TTGTTAAAAGAAAAGCTTAACATTAAATTCTTTTTTTTAAATTTGAAAAAAATTAAAAAATGGATTTGTCTCAAAACGATTGGATTATTAAATTATCAGAAAACAACGATGCTATAATTCTTGATGTTCGCACCGAAGATGAGTGTTTAGACGGAATTATTCCGAATGCAGTTTTAATTGATATATATAAAGGTCAGGGTTTTATTGATGAAGTTTCGTGTTTAGACAAATCAAAAACTTTTTTTATATATTGTCGTTCTGGCAGCCGAAGTGCTCAGGCGTGTGCTGTAATGAACCAATTGGGTTTCGATAAAACTTTTAATTTAATAGGTGGATTTACAGATTGGCAAGGCGAAGTTGCTTTTCCAGAAGAATAATTAAAATGAAAAAAATAATTTTTGCTTTGTCTATTACTTCCATTTTATCGTTCAAAGTTAATAATGATGTTTATATTTGTGGTAAACAAGGAGCCAAAAAATATCATTTATCAGAAAATTGTCGTGGTTTAGGAAGCTGTAAACACGAAGTTTATAAAACTTCTTTAACCAAAGCCAAAAGTTTTGGATTAGAATTGTGTGGTTGGGAAGATTAATTTATTTGATTAAAAATCTAAGAGATTTAGAACCAAACTCGTTATTAATTCTACATAAATATATACCTGAATCGAGGTTTTGCATTTGGATTATATTCGAATTAAAACCAGTTTCGAGATTAGAAAAACTATTAGTTTGAACAATTCGCCCCATTAAATCATAAATTTCTATAATAAAATTGTTTTTGTTATTAGATAAATAATTCAAAGTCAATTGATTATTTATAACAGGGTTTGGATTTATATTAAAGTTAAAACCATTCAAATCAAATTCAGAATTTGTCAAACTTGTGGTAGCCAGCCATTGTGTAGCATTCATTATTAAATTTCGGTGATTTCCATTCGCATCAGAATAACCATAAAATAAATTATCTCCAGCATCGCCAGTACCATCATCTATTGGAGAACTATCGCCAAGTGCTACAATTTTACCAGATCCATATTGCGAACTTGCAAATAAAATATTAGTATTGCTAGTGTTCGAAAATCCATTCAAATAAACCAAACCTTTGGCATTATTATTTAAATTAGTATTAATAGCCATCGTTGCGCCTTGAAAATATTTTATTTGAGAAATTGTACCAAAATTGCCATTCAATATTGGGTTATTTGGAATATTTGCAATGTTGGTCGATATAATATTTCCAGTATTCATTACATTAAAAGTTATTCCAAATGGGTTAACAGCTTGTCCATTGTTATTGGTCAAATCATTCAAAACGCCAACTGCATCAAAACCATCAAAATTTCGATCTGCGCCATCATGACCAGAAACCATAAACAACCCGCCGCCGTTTTGGACAAAATTCAAAATTGCAATTTTTTCGGGTGCAGAATACAAAATGTTTGGTTCAATGGTAACAAATATTTTGTAATTGCTTAAATCCTGAGGATTATTCGAATCGCCATAAGTTACTGTCTTATTGTAAGGCAAAGATTCCACAATATATCCAAGTTTTGCACAATCGACAGCCCAAGCCGATGCTGCGCCGCTCCAAAAATCTTCTGATGTATTGTTGGTTATTAAAGATTGTTGTGGTGTTGGAACTTGTTGCGGATTAGATTCGAAACCGCCTAATGATGCTGGTCCGCCAGTGAATCGAATATTCAAAATATCGGCATCGACAATCCAGTCGGCATTGCCCGCCATTTGAGCTTTGGACGCATCAAATAGAATTTTTGTTTGAGAAAAACCTAGTGTTGTTATTAAAAAAAATATTGACGAAAGTAATTTTGATTTCATTTTACATATAAATAAGTTTGCAAAATTAGTCAATATAAAAGTATTTTACTGTTAAAATTATTCTTTTGAATCAGGTTTTATATTTATTTTTTTTAAAGAATCAATTTGATCTTTATATTTTTTTAATTGTTTTTCTTGATATTTTACTTTGTCTTCTAATTCTTTAATTTTAGAATCATTTTCGACTTTATAATCAGAATTATCTTCTTCGACTAATAATAAATTATTAATTTGTTCGTTTGGTATATATAAATTCATTTTTAAACCAAAAAAATTATTAATTCTTTCTAGTTTATCGATAGTAATATTCTTAGATCCCTTTTCCCAATGCTGAATAGTTCTTAAAGTTACTCCAATTTTGTTAGCCAATTCAGTTTGACTTATGCCTTTTTTTATTCTTAATGCTTTAATATCGAACATAATAATACGGAGAATTTGTAATATACGAAAAAAAGTACGTATTTAATTTTTTTATACGAAATACAGTACATATATTTGTAACGAATTGCGAAACTAATTACGAACAAATTTACAATTATTTAATGAAAGTATCAGATTTAATTCTAGAAAAAATTGTTAAAGATAGGTTTTTTAGGTTGCAAACCGCTATGGCACTTGGTGTTACCGAAAGAAATGTTCAGATTTTGGCTTCAAAAAATAGTGAAAACCTTACTAAATATGCAGCAATTAAGTTTTTTTTAAGTACAGGTTTAACAGAAAAAGAAATTATTGCACCTTGAAAAATAGTGAAAACCCTATTAACGAAGAAAATTTTTGGAATTTTCTAACCAAAATGTTGGTCGCTATTTTAATTTTGCTTGTTATTGCAATAATATACATGCTTGTTTGCGGATTTTAATAAATATTTTTTTAAGTTTACAAATATCTAATATTTTCTAAAGAAATAAACAATAAAAAAAAATCACAAGCTAAAAAATGACTTTTTATAACCAAAAAAAGAATAAATAAAGTGTACAAAAATAAATTAATATGAAATTAAATTTTTTAAAAATCACATTTTTTTTACTGTTAATAGTTTTCTTTTTTTCATGTTCGAAAGAAGAAAATCTTGAATTGCCAATTACCAAAGCAACCATTGTTTTAAAAAGTCTTACTGGCGCTCCAGTTAACGCAGTTATTGTTTGCGCATACAATCAAAATACTTTCGAAACCCAAGGCGATAAGAAGGCATTTGCCAATGGTCAAGTCGCTTCAGATGGTAACGGAAACGCTGTTTTTGCAAACTTAGAATACATTAATACATTCTCTGATCTTAATAACAACCAAAATGTTTTTAGATTTTCGGCACATTATAATTTAAATGGAGTTGATAAACAAAAAGTAACTGCAATTACATTCATTAAAGGCGAACAAAAAACTCAAACTATTTTTTTAGATTAAAAAAAATGAATTTAGCAATTAGCTAATAAAATATATAAACTTGTATTTCTGCTTATTAATAAAATTAACTGTATAATAAAAAAACCGTCACGATTTTATCAAGACGGTTTTTTTGTGGAGTCGCCGAGAGTCGAACTCGGGTCCAAACAAGCAACCAAAAAACTTTCTACACGCTTATTTCCTGTTTAAATTTTCGACATTGGGCTAGGACAGAAACAACCACCAAACGCTTATTTTCTTAATTTCGAAATGGCATTGAAACACTACCAAATCTAGGTTTTAATTTACGATTCACCTTGATCAGACGCTAAAAACCAGAGCTTCTGAGGCAAATCCTGCTTTCCTATCTTATAGGAACTAGGCTAATCTTACTATAATTCAGATTATGCAGCAAGAGCGTAGTTTCCTTCGCCGTGTAAGTGTTTTGAGTCCATTTATTAACGAGAATTGACTCAGTTCTCGACGTGCTTACTTTTCAATTCGACTTGCTGTCAAAACCAGTCGACCCCATTTGATTTTTGATTTTAAAATTCTGATTTTAGATTTCAGATTTTATATCGGTTGCAAATATAAAGACTTTTTATTTATCAAAAACAATATTTAAAATTTAATATTTAGTATTTTAATTCTGGAGTTCCCTCTTTGAGGGTTAGGGGGCTAATGAATCATTAACCTTAAAAGGATAATCGCCAAACAACGAAGCAACTCTTTTTACTTGATAGGTCGTTCTCGAAAATTTATTCGACAAGGCAATAATAGTTACTTTTTCTTTTCCTAATGAAATATACGACGAAGTATTGCCGTGCCACCAACCATTATGAAAATAAAATGTTTCGCCAACTGGCCATTCGACCATTCTAATTCCTAAACCATAATTTTTTGTGCCTTTGCTTTCATAACTATAACCAGCATACATTTGTTTATTCAAATCGTCATTTAAAAAATATTTTGATCGTCGCGCCATATCAAATTTTAATAAATCTTGTGGAGTAGAATAAATATTTTTATCGCCATAAACAGCATCTAGAAATTCTAAACCATATTTAGAACCATTTCCTTTATATGAAGGTGTGGCTGTTGCACAGTCTTTTTCGAAATCGAATACATAAGAATTTTTCATATTTAGCGGTTCGAAAATCATTTTTTGCATCGCATCGGCATAAGTCAAACCAGTAATTTTTTCTATAACCAATGCCAAAAGTGCATAATTGGTGTTGCAATAACTAAATTTGGAATTGGTCGGATAATCGAGCGGAATTGTTTTTTTTGCCAAAATCTCCAAAATATCTTGATTTTTTAGCACGATTTTAGAATTCCAAACTTTCTTATCCATCGTGAAATAGGCATAATTTTTCAAACCAGTTCTGTGATTTAATAATGTTCGAATTGTTATTGAATCAAATGGAAAAGTTGGCAAAATTGAATTCAGTTTTTGGTCTAAATCGATTTCTTTGGCTTCGACCAATTTTAAAATCGCAGTCGCAGTAATGACTTTACTAACCGATGCGATGTGCAACGAAGTGTTTTCATCAATTTTATTTTTAATGTCTAAATCGGTAAATCCATTATATTTTTCGTAAATAATCTGACCGTTTTTGGCAACTAGAAAACCACCATTCATTGGTGTTTTTGCCCAATTTAAATCATAAAAACAAGCAACCGAATAATTTTTATTACGAATGTATTTTTCGGTTAACGGTTCAAATTCATTGTCATTGGGAACCATAATTGGCAAAATGCCTTTTAGGGTTTTAATGTTTCGTACAATTAATTTATCGTTCTTTTTACAAGAAATTCCGATTATTGCAAATGCCAAAATTAGAATACATATATAGGTAGAAAATTTCATTTTTTATTTTATGTGAACGCAAATGTATTAAAAACGTTTATTTTAATAATTTATAGTTATTAAAACTTAACAACAATTTTTCAATTTCAATTTCAAAAATCAATTTCAATATCAATTTCAATCTAAAAAGTTATTTATTTAACCCAAATTACGCATTAAAGAATTTTTTTTAGTTTTATAAACCTTTGTCAAAGTTTTTTAATAAAAGGAATTTGAACTTTGACAAAGGTCAAAATTTTAAATAGTTCTAATGCGTAGTTTGGGTTTAAAATATGTTTAACCGTAAAGATCTAAATTTCATGTTAAAATAAACTTTCATTACAATATCCAATTTTAATTTATTGAAATTAATGGTTATAATGTTACATTTGCATTATATTTAGAAAAAGTCAAAATAAAAATGAAATTCGGAATTATTAAAGAAAGAAAAATACCTGTTGATAGGCGTGTTGTGTTTACACCAGAAGAATTATTACGATTAAAAACCGAACATAAAGATGCAGAAATTTTCATAGAAAGTTCTGATATTCGTGTTTTTACAGATGAACAATATTCTAGTTTAGGATTAAATGTTTCTAATGATATTTCTAATTGCGATGTGTTTTTCGGAGTAAAAGAAGTTCCAATTGATGCATTGATTCCCAATAAAAAGTATTTTTTCTTTTCGCATACTATAAAAAAACAAGTTCATAATCGAAAATTATTAAAAGCAATTCTCGAAAAAAATATCGAATTATACGACCACGAAACAATTGTTGATGCAAATAATCGCCGCTTGATAGGTTTTGGAAGATATGCAGGAATTGTTGGTGCATATAACGGAATTCGAGCTTTTGGAATGAAATTCGAATTATTTAATTTGCCAAAAGCCGAAACATTAAATTCTAAAGATGATTTAATTGCAAAATTAAAACGACAAATTTTGCCTCCAATAAAAATTGTTTTGACAGGTCACGGAAAAGTTGGTAACGGCGCCAAAGAAATTTTACTGGGAATGAAAATAAAAGAAGTTTCGGTTGAGAATTTTCTTTCTAAAATTTATTCTCAACCAGTTTTTACTCAAATTGATGTTTTAGATTACAACAAACGAATTGACGGGAAAATTGTAGATAACAATGATTTTTATAAAAATCCGAAAGATTATATTTCTGATTTTGAACGTTTTACTAAAGTGTCTGATATTTTTATGGCAGGACATTTTCATGCTAACGAATCGCCAAATATTCTAACTCGTGAAATGCTTTTGGTTGCCGATTGCAAAATTAAAGTCGTAGCAGATATTTCTTGCGACGTCGATGGGCCAATTGCTTGCACAATAAAAGCATCGACAATAGCTGATCCGTTATTTGGTTATTTACCAAGCTCGAATTCTGAAGTTTTATACACACATCCAGGTGCAATTGTTGTAATGTCAGTCGATAATTTGCCTTGCGAATTGCCAAAAGATGCAAGCGAAGGTTTTGGCGAAATGTTTATGGAACACGTTATTCCAGCTTTTTTTAACAATGATAAAGACGGAATTCTTGCCCGAGCAAAAATGACCGAAAACGGAAAACTAACCGAACGATTCAAGTATTTGCAAGATTATGTAAATGAAGAAGTTTTAGAAAATGTCTTGAGTTAATCAAGGCATTTTTTTTTGATTGAAAATGTTTATATTTGATAATTAAATAATTCATTTTGAAACGTAAAATTTTCATACAATTCTTATTTATTTCTACTTCATTAATCAGTTTTTCGCAAGAATTACTGCCATTCGTAGAAAATTTTACCAAATCGCAATATATTGGAGATAATCAAGTATGGAATTCGTGTCAAGGTCAAGATAATGCAATGTATTTTGCAAATAATCATTATTTATTGCGCTACAACGGTGTAAAATGGGAAAAATATACCTTACCAAATAAAACAATAATCAGATCAGTTTTTTCTGATAAGGATAAAATATATTCGGGTTCATATAACGAAATTGGATATTGGAAACGCATTAATGGAAAAATGATTTATTTCTCATTATCAATCAATAAATCATTATTTAAAAATGATTCATCAAATGAAGAGATTTGGAAAATTTTTAAATTTCAAGACAAAATTTACTTTCAGTCATTTAATGCAATTTTTGTTTTTGATTTTAAAAAAATAACCAAGTTAAAAGTTCCTTCTTTAATTTCGTATTGTTTTCCTGTTGATAAAAAATTATATGTTGCAACTGTAAATAATGGTATTTTTCTGCTTGAAAAACAAATATTTTCTAAGGTTAATTCATGGAACGAAATTATTCAAAACATCATTCACTCAATAGATGTTTTTGAAGGTAACACTTATATTTTCACGAAAAGAAACGGCATATATGTAGATACAAATGGCGTTCTTACCAAATGGAAAAATAATCAATTAAACGAAAAATTTAAACTTGAAGTAATAAACACAGCCAAAATAATCAATCAAAAATTAGTTGTCGGAACCGCTTCTAACGGAGTTTATATAGTTGATTTAAATGATAATTCGCACATAAATTTAAATAGAAATAATTCACTAAAAAACAATTCGGTTTTAAATATTAGTATCGATTTAGAAAACGATTTGTGGTTGGGTTTAGACAACGGTTTGTCTCATATTGAAATTAGTTCGCCTTATACAATTTTTTCTGATAATTCAGGAATTTTAGGATCGGTTTACAGTGTTGCCGTCAATAAAAACGGTTATTTATTAGGTTCTAATCACGGTGTGTTTGATTATCAAAATAAAAAATTGAATTTTATTAATGGTTCCGAAGGTCAAGTTTGGCATATAAATAATATAAATAATAAATTTCTAATTGGTCACAACGATGGCACATTTATATATCAAAACAACAGTTTTTCGAAAATTAATTCAGAAAATGGTGGTTGGAAATTGTTGCAAAGCGGTTTCAATAATAATTATTTCCAGTCTAATTATTCTGGGATTTTAATTTATGAATCGAATGATTTTCTTGATTTTAAAAAAGTAAATGGTTTAACAAAACCAATCAGAAACATTGCATCGAATAAAAAAAATGAACTTTGGGCAGTTGATAGTTATAAAAGTTTGTATAGAATTTTATTGGACAATTCTCAAAATGTTTTGAAAGTTGAAAACATTTCTCAGAAAAACGGAATTCAAAATGACTACAACGTAAAACTTTTTAATTTCAAAAACGAAATTTTATTTTATTGCCAAAATACTTGGTATAAATTTAATTCAATCTCCAATAAACTCGAAATTGAGCCACAATTTAATGCAAATTTTAAAAATATTTCAGATATTATTCCTATCGATGAATCACGATTTTTAATTTTAAAAGATGGTTTGTTTTATATAATTAATCAAAATAATGCTGGTTTCGCTTGGGAATTTATTCCACTAAAATACTACGACGGAAAAATCATCAATGAAGACACGAAAGTTATTGTTCAAGGAAATAAACTAATAATTAATCTTGATGATGGGTTTTTTATATACGAACCCAATATAAATAATTTAGAATTTCACAAAGTGAAAATCGAAGGTTTTAATGATGGTGTTTTAATCAACGACGATACTAAAATTGCTTACAACCAATCAGTTGAATTAAATATTATTTCGCGTTTTTATGGTTTTAAAAAACAAAATCTTTTTTATAAAATTAATGATTTTGATCAAATTAAACCTGTAAATAACGGTAATATAATTCTTAATAATTTAGAAAGTGGCAACCAAAATATATCAATTTTCGCAATTTATCAAGGCAAAGACGTAGAAGTTGGAAAATATGAATTTAATGTAAAGCGACCTTGGTATTTTTCTTTTTTGATGATATTAATTTATTTATTGGCAATATTTGGTTCTTTTTATTTGTATTATAAATGGAATACAATTAGATATTTAGAAAAAATAAAATTAAAAGAAGAAGAATTAAAACACCAAAAGCAAATCTTGAAACTCGAACTTGAAGCAGAAAATAAATTAAAGATTCAGGAGTTAGACAAACACATTCTTGAGATGCAACTTCAAAAAAAAGCTTCTGAAGTTGCAGGAAAATCACTATCTATTGCCAAACAAAGTGAAATGATTGATAAAATAGAATTTATATTATCTAATGAAAATGATATTAATAAAGTAAAAAGCGAAATTAAAAAATCTATAAAAATAAATTCCATTAATAAGCATGAATGGGAAATCTTTGAAAGTAATCTTAATCAAGTAAACGATGAGTTTGTTAATAGATTAAATTCAAAATATCCAAAACTTACTTCTAAAGATATTAAACTTTGCATTTATTTGAAAATGAATTTATCTTCTAAAGAAATTGCTCCATTAATGAACATTACTTTTCGAGGTGTGGAATTACACCGTTATAGATTGCGAAAAAAATTAAATATTGACAAACTAGTAAATCTTAATATTTTTATGATTTCAATTTAGTTTTTGCAAAATATTACACATCATTACTACATCAAAATATTGAAATGTAAACTCAAATACAAAGTAATGATTAATTATATTGACTTTTATCTAATTAAATTTAATGATGTATTATTGTAGTATAAGCTAAATGTAACTACATCGATGTAATTTTCTAACTTTGTTATGTTAACAATTACATAACATTATGAAAATAATATTTAGTCTTTTTATTATATTCTCAATTTCAAGCTCTTTTTCGCAAATTCTTAAAGGGAAAGTATTCGATAAAAATGGTAATACATTATATGGTGTTAATGTATCAAATGAAATTTTAAATAAAAAAACTTCAAACGACTTCGATGGCTCTTTTTCAATTGAAGCAAATGAAGGTAATAGTTTAAAATTTTCGATGATAGGTTACATTACGGCTAGTAGAACAGCCGAAGAAAATATGATTGTTACATTATCTGTTGCTAGTGAAGAGTTAACCGAGATTGTAGTAATTGGTTATGGAACCAGAAAAAAGGCATTTGTAACTGGCTCAGTTTCTCAAATTAAATCATCAGAAATTTTAAAAACTCCAGCTCAATCTGCAATTCAATCTATACAAGGTCGTGCTGCAGGCGTCAATATTGTTACTAACGATGAGCCTGGTGCAAAACCAACGATTACAATTCGTGGTTTAGGAACAATTCTTGGCTCTAAAAATCCATTATATGTTATTGACGGAATAGAATCTGAATCTTTAAATGGCATTAGTGCCAACGATATTGAAACAATCGATTTATTAAAAGATGCTTCTTCAACGGCAATTTATGGACAAAAAGGTGTTAATGGTGTTGTATTAATAAGTACCAAAAAAGGTAAAAAAGGCAAAATATCGATTACTTATGATGGTTTTTATGGTCAAAAAAACATTCTCCAGAAAGTAGCAATGTCTAATTCTGATCGGTTTGCATACTATAATAATGTAGCACTTGGTTCATCTACTTATTTTAATTTAGTTCAGCCAACAATCGGAACCAATTGGCTAGATGCAATTACAAGAACTGGCGAAATTTCTAATCATGCGTTATCTATGTCTGGTGCAACCGATAATGTCAATTATTATATCGGAATATCGAATTATACCGAAAAAGGAATATTAATTGGCACAGATTTCAAACGAAATAATTTCATCAATAAAAATGAATTTAAATTTTCTGATAATTTTAAAATCACGCAATTAGTAAGTTTGTCAATCGAAGACAATCAACCAAAACCATTAAGTGCTTTTACGAATGCTTATAAACAATCGCCATTAGTACCTGTTCGTTATTCTAATGGTCGATTTGGAGTTCCATTTGTAAATTCGCAAGGTTTCAACGATATTACCGGAAATAAATACAACAATGTTGGCAATCCTGTGGCGCAATTGCAAAATACCAATGAGCAAAACAACAATATTGTTTTATTTGGTGCATTGGGAGCAGAATTAAATATTACCAAGAATTTAAAGTTCAATACCAATTTTGGTGCAACAGGCAATTGGAGTAAAGGATATTCATTCGTATCAAATTTAGAAAATTGGTTAGCGGAAAACCCAAGCTTATCAGAAAATGATTACAAAACATTATTCCCGAAAAATCCTGTAAATACCCTGTTTCAAAGGCGAAGTAACTCCTATATTTGGAATTGGGACAATTACATTACCTATAAAAAAAGCATTAATAATTCTCACAATTTTTCTTTTGTAGTAGGATCTTCAAGAACGACTAATAATAATACCGAAGTTTTAAATGCCAGCAGATTTAATGTTCCGTTGCAAAGTAATTATTGGTATTTAAATTTTTCAAATGACAATGCTGCTGTAGTTCCGAGTAGTGCGATTACAAATTTTCAAACTACGCCAGTGGTTTCGTTGGCCTATTTTGCAAGATTCGAATATGATTTTAAAAACAAATATTTATTATCAGGAACTATTCGTCGAGAAGGTTTAAGCAAATTTACAGAAAGTAACAGAATTGGCTATTTTCCTTCATTATCAGCTGGTTGGATAATTTCTAAAGAAAACTTTTTAGAAAATAGCAAATTTATTAATTTACTGAAATTACGTGCTGGTTATGGACAATTGGGCAATGGCAATGGTCCAACTAACAATGCGGTTGCATTTAATCAAAACAATTATCCATTTGGCGTTGGTCAAATTAGTCAACCTGGAATTTATGTTGCCAATGCAATTGACCCTAATTTAACTTGGGAAAAACTGAAAGAATTTAATATAGGTTTCGATTTTGCTGTTGCAAATAACCGTTTGTCTGGAACAGTAGATTATTATAACCGCCAAGCAACCGATTTAATTTTGCCAGTTTCGCCACCTTTTGTGTTATCAGAAAATGAAACAATTGTCAATGCTGGAACAATAACCAATTCAGGAATTGAACTTACTTTAAGATACGAAAACACTATTGGTCAGAATTTCAGGTATTCGATAGGTGGAAATTTTTCGAAAAACAAAAATGAAGTTTCACAAATTGATAATCCTTATTTCAAAAACTTTTTTGGAAGCGGTAGCACCAACAATGGCGAGTTTACGAAGCTGGTAAAATTGGGGCAACCATTAGGAAGTTTTTATGTTTATAAGCAAACTGGTTACGACTCAGATGGCGCACCAATATATGATGATTTGGTCGACGGTATTGCTGGTTTGAGTAATAATGATAGAATAAATGCTGGTTCGTATATTCCAGATTTTACTTATGGTTTGAATTTAAGCCTGAATTATAAAAATTTCGATTTTTCAGTCGATGCTTATGGCGTTGGCGGAAACAAAATTTACAACGGAAAAAAAGCACAACGATCTGGTGGCGAAAATATAGAAAATAGCATTCTAGATAGCTTTTGGTCTATAAGTACGCCAAACGGAATAAATCCAAAACCATTTAATGCAATTCCTAAACCATCTACTTATTATATTGAAAATGGCGATTATTTACGTATAAATAATTTGACTTTAGGTTATACTTTACCAAAACTGATTCAAAAAATTGACAAAGTTCGTGTTTATTTCACAGCAATTAATCCATTTATTTTCACCGATTATTCTGGATTTTCGCCCGAAGTTGCTGGCAATGACAATGGCAACCCATTAACAGGCGCAGGAATAGAACTCGATGCTTATCCGACTAATAAAACGGTATTATTCGGTGTAAATCTAAGTTTTTAATAATTTACAAATGATGAAAAATTTTATAAAATATAGCTGTCTTACTTTTCTTTTTGTAGTTGCATTTGCTTGTGAACAAGATCTCGATGTAAAATTAAATGACAAACAAACTGAAATTGAAATTCTCAGCAACTCCGATAATGCCATTAGACTAATTAACGGCGTTTACAATAAAAATTTAGATTTCGACATGAATGCATTTTCATGGATAGGTTTAACCAGCATCACGTCTGACGATGCCGATAAAGGCTCAACACCAGGTGATGTTGGCGCAGATAAAGATAAACTAGATGACTTGACTTTCAATTCATCAAGTTTTTCAATAACAGAAGTTTGGAAATCGCGTTACCAAGGCATTGGTCGTGCCAATAAAGCCATTTTTTATTTAGATAAAATAAATATTGATGTTGCATTAAAAAACCGTTTAATTGGCGAAGCAAAATTTTTAAGAGCTTTATGGTATTTTGATTTAGTGCGAACTTTTGGAGGCGTGCCAATTGTTGTTTCGGAAGTCAATATCAATGATATCGAACAAGTAAATGCCGTTGTCAATACTCGAAAAACCAAGCAACAAACTTACAATCAAATAGAACTTGATTTGCAAGACGCAATAAATAGTTTGCCCTTAAAAAGTCAATATTCTACTTTAGATTTAGGTCGTGCGAGCAAAGGTTCAGCACAAGGTTTACTAGCAAAAGTTTATTTGTACCAACAAAAATGGCAACAAGCATTTGACATGAGCGGACTTGTTATTGCATCAGGAGAGTATAATTTAATGGCAAACTATGAAGATGTTTGGCGCAATGTTGGCGAAAATAAATCAGAATCAGTTTTTGAAGTGCAAGCCACAATAGAAAATGGCTTAGATAAATTTTCATATGTTCAAGCCCCAAGAGGCACGCCCGATTTGGGTTGGGGATTTAACACGCCATCATTAAGTTTAGCCAATGCCTATGAAGCTGGAGATTTGCGAAAAGCGGCAACTATTATGTTTATTCCTAATACACTTTGGGATGGTTTGGTACTCACAAACACAATTAACAATCCAAGATACAATTACAAATCATATCAAAGTGCAACCGCCGAACCTTGGAACGGAAACCGTGATGTTACCGCTAAAAATTTAAGAGTTTTAAAATACAGCGACATATTATTAATTCGAGCCGAAGCAGCTTTCAATATTGGTAATTTGCCCGATGCTTTAGTACAAATTAATAAAATTCGTATTCGTGCTGGACTTACAGCAGCATTGACTATTTCACAACAATTAATCTGGAAAGAACGTCGACTAGAAATGGCAATGGAACAAGACCGCTGGTTCGATTTAATAAGAACTGGGCAGGCGGCGACATCAATGGCATTGGACGGAAAAACATTTGTCGTTGGCAAACATGAAGTTTTTCCTATTCCTCAAGAACAAATAATTGCAACGGGCGGATTACTAACCCAAAACAATGGATATTAACTCAATTTTATAAATTATTATTAAAAACCAAGAACAATGAAAACAATTCAATTATCAAAAATTTCTTTAGCGATGGCTTTAGGAATTACAATTTTAGTATCGTGTGGAAAAGACGATGATGCGCCAACAGTAATTACATTGCCACCAATTGGTGGTTATGCAACTTCAGATGATGTTAGTGCAAGTAATTTAATAGCCAAATGGAGTTTTGAAAACTCAATAGCTGAGTCTAAAAGTAATTTGGCTGGAACGCCAACCAATGTTGCTTATACAGCTGGTGCTAAAGGTCAAGCTTGGGATGGTTCTGCAACAACGCCAAGATATGCCATTTATAATGGAGCCACTGCTATTGGAGCATTAAACAATTTTACATTTTCATTTTGGATGAATACTGCCAATAGCATTTCTCCAGGCGATGCTCCTGGTCAAGGTAAAGGTGCTCAGGGAATTTTTGCATTAGTTAAGCCATCAGAATTTTGGGGTGCAATTAATATATTCTTGGAAAATCCAGATGATTCTTTTCCTAACAAATTACGAGTGAAATTATTAGCTGAAAATAAAAGAACAGGTGTTACTTTCGTAGCTTATGATCCAGTAGCAAACATTGAAAATCAAATAAATAAATGGTTTCATATTGCTTTTACATATAATGCCACAACTAGTAAAATCAGTGTTTTTGTAAATGGTTTACCAGCAGCTAGCGTATCTGGACTTAATGCACCTGCTGAAGGATTTCCAGGATCATTTATAGCTTATGCGACTGATCCAGGTGGACTTGCAAATCCAAATAATGCACCACTTTGGGGTAATTTAGATTTTGGTAATACTTTTAGTCAAGTGGTGTTAGGATCTCATCAATTCGAAACAACGCCTTCACTAACTTCATCTCACGGTGAAGAAACTTGGGCAACAACTTATGCTGGAAAGCTTGATGAATTTAGAATTTATAAAAGCGCATTATCACCATCTGATGTTGGAGCTTTATACGAACTTGAAAAAGCTGGTCGATAATTTTAAAATAACAATACCTCACAAATAATTTTATTTGTGAGGTATTTTAAATTTTTTCAGTAATGACCAAATTCATAAAAATATTATTTTTTTTAAATTTGTCTCTGTTTGCAAGTTTTTGTTCAAATAGTGCACAAAAAGATGCAACTAAACCAGTTGTAATTGTTCCTGATGTTATTATTCCGCCAGTTGTTATTAACGATCCAATAACGCCAATCTCTGACACTGATGCTTTAGACTTAGTGCAACGAGATTGTTTGAAATATTTTTGGGAATATGCACACCCAGTTTCTAAATTAGCACGAGAACGTTATCATACTGATGATGTTAGTAATGATGCAAATATTGTTACTACAGGTGGTTCAGGATTTGGTCTAATGTCAATAATTGCAGGTGTAGAACGAGGTTTTGTTCCAAGAGCAGAAGCTGTTTCTAGACTTACAACAGCATTAACATTTCTTGAAAACGCCGATAGGTTTCACGGCGCATGGTCACATTGGATGAATGGCACAACGGGCAAAGTTATTCCGTTTGGAGCCAATGACAATGGTGGCGATATTGTCGAAACAGCATTTTTATGTCAAGGTCTTATTGCGATTAGAGAATATTTTAAAAATGGAAATTCTTTAGAACAAGCACTCGCAACCAAAGCCGACAATCTGTGGAAAGGTGTCGAGTGGAACTGGTACACAAGGGGCGAAAATGTGCTTTATTGGCATTGGTCACCAGACAAAGCTTGGATAATGAATTTTAAACTCGAAGGTTACAACGAAGCACTTATTGTTTATGTTTTGGCTAAATCTTCGCCCACTTTTCCGATTTCAAGCAACTTGCCATATACCAACGGTTGGGCTCGAAACGGAAATATTAAAAGTACAGCGCAACGATTCGGAATTCCAGTAGTTTTTAATCACAACGGTGCGAGCGGAAATGTTGGACCAATGTTTTGGGCGCATTATTCTCATTTAGGTTTAGATCCAAGAGGTTTAACCGATCAATATGCAAATTATTGGAATTTAAATCAAAATCATGCTAAAATCATGCTTGAACATTGCAAAGCCAATCCAAGTGGATTTGCAGATTATTCTGATAAATGCTGGGGATTGACAGCTTCTTACACGCGTAATACTAATGGTACAACTGGTTATACTGAACACAAACCAACCAACGATCGAGGAGTTATAACGCCAACGGCAGCACTTTCTAATTTTCCTTATACGCCAATAGAAAGTATGAAATTTCTTAAATATTTATACCAAGAACATCGCGCAAGATATGTTGGAGTTGCTGGACCTTATGATGCATTTTCGCCGCAATATATTTGGAAAACGCCTCGATATTTAGCCATAGATCAAGGCACGATTGTACCAATGATAGAAAATTATAGAACTGGTTTATTATGGAATCTTTTCATGCAGGCACCAGAAATTCGCACAGGATTACAAAGTCTAGGTTTTTCATCATCGCAACACGGAATTTGATAATAAGGAAATTTGATAATTAGAAAATTTGGTTCTAACATGAATTGAGTGGGTTTGTTAATTTTAATAAAAAAAACTACCACGAATTTCACAAATCCAAGTATTAAAGCTTAGAATTTGTGTAATTAAATTTTTGAAATTAATAATTTGTGCTAATTTGTGTAATTTGTGGTGAAAAAAATTTACCCACACAGTTCGTGGTAAAACCGAAAATTTGATATTTAGAATCTCATTTACTTAATGAACCTTAATTTCTTAATGGTTTAATAAAAAAATTAATCAAAATAATTGAAATAGTTTAATATATAATGATAATGAAAATTAAATTTTACCTTTTATTAATTCTAATATCATTTGTAACCATTGCAAATGCTCAAAAAAATAAGAAATCAAACACGAATTCCAAAGAGATTTTTATATCAAATTTGATTTATAAAATGACTTTAGATGAAAAAATTGGTCAGTTAAATCTTCCAACTGCTGGCGATATTGTAACTGGTCAAGCCAATAGCTCGAATATTGCCAAAAATATCGAAGATGGAAAAGTTGGTGGTTTATTCAATATTAAATCGGTTGCAAAAATCAAAGAAATACAAAAAATTGCAGTCGAAAAAAGTCGATTGAAAATTCCGCTTTTATTCGGAATGGACGTTATTCACGGTTACGAAACCACATTTCCTATTCCACTTGGATTATCTTGTTCTTGGGATATGAAATTAATTGAGCGAAGTGCCAGAATTGCAGCTCAAGAAGCTAGTGCCGACGGTATTAATTGGACTTTTTCGCCAATGGTCGATATTGCTCGTGACCCTCGTTGGGGAAGAATTTCCGAAGGCTCAGGCGAAGATCCATATCTTGGAAGTCAAATTGCCAAAGCAATGGTCAAAGGGTATCAAGGCGATGATTTGTCCAAGAATAATACTATTTTATCTTGTGTAAAACATTTTGCATTATACGGTGCGCCAGACGCTGGTCGAGAATACAACACGGTAGATATGAGCAGAATAAAAATGTTTAACGATTATTTTCCGCCTTACAAAGCTGCAATTGATGCTGGAGTTGGTTCTGTAATGGCATCTTTTAACGAAGTTGATGGCATTCCAGCAACAGGAAATAAATGGTTAATGACCGATGTTTTACGCAAAAAATGGAATTTTAAAGGTTTTGTAGTGACTGATTATACTGGAATTCCAGAAATGATTGAGCACGGAATGGGCGATTTGCAAACCGTTTCTGCATTGGCATTAAACGCTGGAATAGAAATGGATATGGTTGGCGACGGATTTTTATCAACTCTAAAAAAATCATTAGCAGAAAAAAAAGTTACATTAAAACAAATTGACAATGCTGTCAAATTAATTTTAAATGCAAAATACGATTTAGGTTTGTTTCAAGATCCATATAAATATTGCGATGAAAACCGGGCCAAAACCGAAATTTTTACAAATGAAAATAGAGCAGAAGCCAGAAAAATTGCATCGCAATCATTAGTTTTATTAAAAAACGCTCCCTCTCCTTCGGGGAGGGCTGGGGAGGGGCTTTTACCTTTAAAAAAATCAGGAAATATTGCAATTATTGGTCCATTAGGTAACAATAAAGAAAATATGGCTGGTACTTGGAGTGTAGCAACCAATCAAAGTCAATCAATATCATTATTTGACGGAATTAAAGAAGTTGTTGGTAATAATGCAAAGGTTTTTTATGCAAAAGGTTGTAATCTTGACGATAATGAAAATTTAGAAAGCAATGCAACAATGTTCGGAAAAAGTCTGAATCGTGACAAAACATCTAAACAAGATTTACAGAAAAATGCTTTAGAAATCGCCAAAGATTGCGATATAATTATCGCTGCATTGGGCGAAGCGGCAGAAATGAGCGGCGAAAGTTCTAGCAGAACCAATATTAAAATTCCGCAAACGCAAAAAGATTTATTAAATGAATTATTAAAATTAGGCAAACCAGTCGTTTTAACGCTTTTCACAGGACGACCACTCGATTTGACTGATGAAAATAATTCAGTTCCAGCGATTTTAAATGTTTGGTTTGCTGGTAGCGAAGCTGGTGCATCAATCGCAGATGTTTTGTTTGGCAATGTTAATCCTTCAGGGAAATTAACAACCACTTTTCCAAGAAATATTGGGCAAATTCCAATATATTACAGTCAAAAAAATACAGGAAGACCTTTGCAAAACGCTGATGGTAAATTCGAAAAATTTAAATCAAATTATATAGATGAAAGAAACGAGCCACTTTTTCCATTTGGTTTTGGCTTAAGTTATACAAATTTTGAATACAAAAATTTAACCAGTTCATCTAAAAAAATAAATTTTAAACAAACTTTAAAAGTTAGTATTGATGTATCAAATATTGGAAATTTCGATGGTCAAGAAATTGTTCAATTGTACATTCGTGATTTAGTTGGTTCAATAACTCGTCCGATAAAAGAATTGAAAGGTTTTCAAAAATTACTGATAAAAAAAGGCGAAACTAAAACAATTACTTTTGAAATAAGCGTCGAAGATTTAAAATTTTATAACTCAGATTTAAATTTTGTTGCCGAACCAGGCGAATTTGAAGTTTTTATTGGACCTGATTCAAATACTAAAAATAGTACAAAATTCGAATTATATTAAAAAAATTGGTTTGATTAGTTGTTAAAAGCCTTCTATAATTTTTTGAAGGCTTTTAATTTTAAATTTTGAAATAAAATAATTTAAAAAATACTTATGTTTGTTTAATCATAATTCTATTGATATGAAATTTATTTATTTATTTTTATTTTTTACTTATTGCTCATTCTCGCAATCAGTTTTATCGCCATCAAAAAACATTGAGTTAAATTTCAAATTATCATCCGATGGTAAACCATTTTACGAAGTCAAATATAAAAATAAACCAATTGTTCTAGAAAGTTATTTAGGAATTCATTTAAAAGATGGTCGAAAACTAACATCAGATTTTAAAATTGTTTCTACTGAGTATCAAAATATAATCGAAAATTGGGATCCAGTGCTTGGAGAACAAAAAACGATTTTAAACGAATATCATGGCATAACAGTGTTTTTGATACAAGAAAAATCGAACTTAAAAGTAAATTTAAGTTTTAGGGTTTTCAATGAAGGCATTGCTTTTCGATACGAAGTTCCCAAGCAAGATAATCTTTATAATTTAATAATTTCCGATGAAGTTTCAGAGTTTAATTTTACAGGAAACCATAAAATTTTCTGGATTCCAGGCGATTTTGATAGTAATGAATACGCATACGAAGAAACAAAAATATCTGAAATAAATACCGAAAACGTTGACATGAAAAACGGCATCGGAATGAAATCGATTTCAGGAAAATATGTCGTACAATCGCCGTTAATGATGAAAACTGCCGATAATTTATACCTGAATATTTTTGAAGCTGCTGTAGTGAATTATCCGGTAATGCATCTTGATGTTGATGTTCAAAAATTTCAATTCAAATCGCATTTGGTTCCAAATGCAATTGGCGATAAAGTATATTTGCAAACACCATTTGTGTCGCCTTGGCGCACAATTATGGTTAGCGACGATGCTAGAGATATTGTTTCATCTAAAATGATTTTAAATCTTAACGAACCTTGCAAAATCGAAGATACTTCTTGGATAAAACCAATGAAATATGTTGGAATTTGGTGGGAAATGCATGTTGGAAAAGCAACATGGGATTATGCCGGTTGGCAAAATGCACAGGCAACTGGCGGACTAAAACCAACTGGAAAACATGGTGCAACAACTTTAAATACAAAACGTTATATTGATTTTGCTGCAAAAAATGGTTTCGATGGTGTTTTAGTAGAAGGTTGGAATGTCGGCTGGGAAGATTGGTTTGGTGCTTGGAAAGAAGATGTGTTTGATTTTATAACGCCTTACGTCGATTTTGATTTGCAAGAAGTTAATAATTATGCTAAATCTAAAAATATAAAGATGATTATGCATCATGAAACTTCGGGTTCTGTTGCTAATTATGAAAGACATTTAGATCGAGCATTTGACCTCATGAAAAAGTACGATTATCCAGCTTTAAAGTCGGGTTATGTGGGTCGAATAATTCCGCGTGGTGAGTTTCACGATGGTCAAACTATGGTCAATCATTATAATTTTGTTGCTAAACGTGCAGCCGATTATCAACTAATGGTCAATTCGCACGAAAGTTCACGACCAACTGGTTTTAGTCGAACTTATCCAAATTATATTTGTGCCGAAGCTGCTCGTGGCAATGAATTTAACGCTTGGAGTAACGGCAATCCACCAAGTCACGAAACAATCTTGCCGTTCACAAGGCTTTCAGGTGGACCAATGGATTATACGCCAGGAATTTTTGGAATCAGAATGAGCCAATATGACCCTACGAAAAAAGAACAAGTTCATACAACATTAGCCAAACAATTGGCACTTTATGTAACGATGTATTCGCCTTTGCAAATGGCTGCCGATTTACCCGAAAATTACGAAAAATATCCAGATGCTTTTCAGTTTATTAAAGATGTTGAGGTCGATTGGGACGAAAGCAAATACTTAGAAGCCGAACCAGGAGATTATTTGACTGTGGCAAGAAAAACTAAAGGAAAAGAAACGTGGTTTCTAGGCGCAATTACTGATGAAAATGCAAGAAGTACCGAAATAAAATTAGATTTTTTAACTCCAAATAAAAAATATGAAGCCACTTTATATGAAGATGGAAATACAGCACATTGGCAAAACAATCCAATTAATTACAAAACAAAAACTATACAAGTAACTTCTAAATCAAAAATTAAATTAAATTTGGTCGATGGTGGTGGAGCAGCAATTAGTTTTAAACCTATATAAAAAAAACTTAAGTAAAGTTTGCAAAGTCGAAAAACAATATGTAAATTTGCTTAATTAAAGACGTAAAATTACATAATCATGAAAACGATTCCAAAAGAATATTTACAGATTGATGAAAAGATTATTCAAGTTTCTGAGCCAATGGCAATTTACTTAAATGATTCTTTCAAAAAAAATAGTGTTTTAGATAATTTGGCTAGAAATTCCAAAGAATTGTTTTCTCAGGTTTTGTTCAACACTGGCTTATCCATAAAAAATCTTGCCGAAAACATTTTCGAAATTACTCCCAAAACATTTATAAAATACAAGAATAATACCACCAAGTTGCCATCTAGAATTACAGAATTGGCTATTGAGTTAACAACTTTATATGAATTGGGTAGTGTCGTTTTTGGTTCTGTTGCTGTTTTTAATAATTGGCTTGAAAAAGATAATATTTTTTTTAATTCCAAAAAACCAGCTAATTTTTTAAATACTTCGACAGGAATTCATTTAATTTACGAAGAATTAAAAAGAATAGAGTTTGGAGCAACTGCCTAATTAATGGAAGTTTACAGAATAACACATACCAAATGGGCAGATAAATTAGTTGCATCTGGATATGCCGCTCGTTGGAATTCTGGAGGTTTATTCGTGATTTATGCTGCCGAAAATATTTCTCTTGCTTGTTTAGAAAATTTAGTACACAGAAATGGTTTTGGTTTAGATGCTGATTTTAGTTTAATGACAATAACAATTCCCGACGAAATAGCAATAGTTGAGTTAAAAAGTACTATTTTGCCTGATAATTGGAATGAAAACGACGAAAATGCTCATTTAATTTGTAGAAAATATGGCGATGATTGGCTTAGAAGCCAAAAATCATCAGTCTTAATTGTTCCTTCTGCGATAATCGAAAATGAAAAAAATATAATTATAAATACAAACCATTTTGATTTTTCAAAAATAAAAATCACTAAAATTCAACCTTTTAGTTTCGACAAAAGGTTTTCAAAATAAACCAATTAATTCCTAAATAAACCATGACCACACAAAATTCTTCAACCAATTGGGGACAATTTATTCCATTAGTAATCGTTTTTTTCTTCTGGGGATTTGTCGCAGCAAGTAACGATATTTTAATTCCCGTTTTCAAGAAAGCATTCGATTTATCGCAAGGCGAAAGTCAACTAGTATCATTGGCATTTTATATTGCATATACAGTTGGATCATTGATTTATATGGGGATTTCTGTTTTATTAAAAGAAGATTTAATCAATAAAATGGGTTACAAAAATGGTTTGGCTCTCGGTTTAACAATATCTGCACTAGGCACTTTATTATTTTATCCAGCTGCCAATACAGGTTCTTTCCCTTTAATGTTGTCAGGATTATTTATAGTTGCACTTGGCTTTTCTTTACAACAAACTGTCGCAAATCCTTTAGCGATTGCACTTGGACCAATAACAACTGGTTCGCAAAGGCTCACAATGGCAGGCGGAATCAACAATCTTGGCACAACAATTGGTCCGTTAATTGTTAGTTATGCCATTTTTGGTGCTGCAACTTCTACCAATACTGATATAAGCATCGAAAATGTTAAAATTCCATATTTAGTTCTTGGATTAGCATTTTTAATCGTAGCTGTTTTATTAAAATTCTCATCTTTACCAGACAGACCAGAAGTTACAAACGAAGTTGAAAGCGATACCAATCCAACCCGAAATTCAGCTTTGGATTACCCACAATTGGTGCTCGGAATGATAGCTATTTTCGTTTATGTAGGTGTCGAAGTTTCTACAGCAAGTAATTTACCGGCTTACATGGAAACTAAACTTGGATTTTTAACCAAAGACATTGCGCCATATATTTCACTTTATTGGGCAAGTTTAATGATTGGTCGTTGGACTGGCGCAGTCGAAGCTTTTAACGTCAAGGCTGGAACCGAAAAAATCTTGAAATTTATTGCTCCTTATTTGGCTTTTGGCGTGTTTTTATTGGTAAATGCAATTGCCAAACACGATTTGACACCATTTTATGTTTACGGATTAATTATTATTGTACTAATTGTTGCAGATATTGTAAGTAAAGGAAGTCCTGCAAAAATGTTATTAATTTTTTCAGGATTAGGAATTTTAGCGTTATTAATAGGAATGTTCACATCAGGAATGACGAGCGTTTATGCATTTACAAGTGTAGGTTTATTTTGCAGCACACTTTGGCCTTGTATCTTTACATTGGCAATTAGTGGTTTAGGCAAAAAAACCAGTCAAGGTTCAAGTTTCCTAATTATGATGATTATGGGTGGCGGAATCATTAGTTGGTTGCAAGGCTATGTTTCAGAAAGTATTGGCATTCAAAATAGTTATGTAATCGGAATATTGTGCTTTGCCTATTTGGCTTATTACGCTTGGTCAGTAACGGGAATTTTAAGAAAACAAGGCATTAGTTTTGACACAAAATTGGCTTCAGGACATTAATAATATTTATAATTTGGGCGTGACCCAGTCTCGTCGAAAAAAACGAGACTAGGTCGGGCTATCATTCCAATCTTTTTCTTGAAGAAAAATCAATAAAAAGGATTTTCCCTTCTATCCCTCACGCAAATCCACGAAATGAAAAATCTTGTATTACTATTTTTAACCTTTTCAACTTTAATTTTTTCTCAATCCAAAGAAGAAAAAATGTTGCGAGACATTCACACATCTGCTTTAACTAATTCTAAATGTTACAATTGGTTAGACGATTTATCTAATAAAATTGGTTCCCGACTTTCTGGATCAATGGGTGCCGAAAAAGCAGTTCAATATACCAAAACCGAACTCGATAAATTAGGTTTAGACAAAGTTTATCTTCAAGAAGTTATGGTGCCAAAATGGGTTCGTGGCGAAAAAGAAGTGGCTTATTTAAAATCTGGTAAAACCAAAACATCATTCGCAATTTGTGCACTTGGTGGTTCGGTTGCAACTCCAAAAACTGGAATTACAGCCGAAATTATTGAAGTAAAATCGCTCGACGAATTAAATATTCTAGGCGAAACCAAAATAAAAGGAAAAATTATTTTTTTTAATCGACCAATGAATCCTGAGTTTATCGAAACTTTTAAAGCTTATGGAAGTTGTGTTGACCAACGTTCATCTGGCGCACGCGAAGCTGGAAAATTAGGCGCAGTCGCAGTAATTGTTCGCTCTATGAATTTGCGATTAGACGATTTGCCACACACAGGTTCAACCAATTATGGCGATACACCCGAAAATCTTAAAATTCCTGCGGCAGCAATTAGTACAATTGGTGCCGAAAAACTAAGTAAATTATTAAAAGAAAATCCGAATTCAAAATTGTTTTTTAAGCAATCTTGCGCCATGTTTTCCGATGTTTTAAGTTACAATGTAGTAGGCGAAATTAAAGGAACTGAAAATCCTGATAAAATAATTGTCGTTGGCGGTCATCTCGATTCTTGGGATTTGGGCGATGGTTCCCACGATGATGGCGCTGGTTGTGTGCAAAGTATGGAAGTTTTGAACATATTGAAAAATATTGGTTACAAACCAAAAAACACCATTCGTGCCGTAATGTTTATGAACGAAGAAAATGGCGTTCGTGGTGGCAATAAATACGAAGAATTGTCAAATAAAAATAAAGAAAACCACATTTTTGCATTCGAAAGCGATTCTGGTGGATTCTCGCCTAGAGGTTTTTCTATTGAAAGTGATGATAAAAATTTTGAAAAAATTCTGTCTTGGAAACCTTTATTTGAACCTTATTTATTACATAAATTCGTGAAAGGTCATTCTGGCGTTGATATTGGACCATTAAAATCTGCCAAAATCGTTAAAGTCGCTTTGCAACCCGATTCGCAACGGTATTTTGACCATCATCACGCTGCTAACGACACTTTCGATGCAGTAAATAAAAGGGAATTGGAACTTGGTGCTGCGGCAATTACTTCGCTGATTTATCTTTTTGATCAATACGGCATTGATTAGAAATATTTTTATTAGACCTATAAGTCAAACAAGAAAATATAATATTCTGTATTATATATCCTAACAGGTTTTTTTTTCATGTTAGGTATTTTTTTTAATTTTTCCAAAAAATCCAAAATCATTGTTAAATAACCCTGATTGGAATGAAAATCCTTTTTCTTGTCTCGTTTTTTGAGAACGAGACAAGAAAAAGATTGAAGGGAAAAGCAGGAACTGCCATTGCTGACTATTCCAAATCTATCGTTTCTAGAAATTATTGAATATTAAAAGTTGTCTGAATTTGCTTGATTGGAATTGTTAGCATTTTTGAAAAGTCAAGATGATGAAATTGATGTGCGCTTTTTCCACGTCGAAATTCATTTATAAAATATTGATATCGAGTAGGATAGAAGCAAGTTCCTGTTAATAAAACCATAAATAAATACAAGCTTCGTTTACCGTTTCCTAATAAATAAAATTGCATTCCGATCTCTTCTTGAACAGAAATACCAGTATTTGTCAAAATATGAATTACATCGTGGTCTTCGAGTTTTGGTTGAATCTCGAAGTGATATTTTATTAAAAAACAACCTAAATGAAAACCCAAGGTTTCTTGATTGTGTTGCAATAATTCGTTTTTTCCAATTGTCCAAGGTTGATTTTTCTTGAAAAATTTTTGGTAAGGTTTTTTGCTAATTTCGTACATTTTTTCGATTAGTTTGTCTTTCATTTTATTAAGGATTTATTATTTTATATATCTCGACTGCGCTCGATAAGATAAAATTAAATTTAAAATATAAAGTACTTTGAAATTCAAAGCAAATCATTAAAAAAATAGTTTTACCTTTTTTGAATTAATTTTTCGAGTGCATTTATGTGATCTGCGAATGCTTTTCTGCCCAAAATACTGGCTCGGTAGCTTGTATTGGGTTTTTTTCCAATAAATTGTTTTTCGATAATGATGTATTTTTCGAGTTCTAATGCTTTAGTATGGCTTGCCAAATTGCCATCGGTGGCGCCCAAAAGTTCTTTCAGCATGTTAAAATCTGCCGATTCATTGACCATCAAAACCGACATAATGCCAAGTCGAATTCTGTGATCGAATGCTTTATTAATATTTTGGATTATGTTTGTCATATTTTTATTTAATTGCCACAAAGGCACAAAGTCTAATGTCTAAAAGTCTATAGTCTTAAAAAAATTAATAGTTATCAAAAATCGTTTTTAGAATTTCAGATTCTACTATTTGCGACGGCGCAACGACATCTTCTTCAAGTGGAATATTTTTTCCATATCGTTCAGCTAAAATAACCTTTACTTTTTCATCACTCAAATTAAAAGATTTTAATTTTGCTAATTTACAAAGTTCGATATTCGCTGCATTTTTGTAAATTTTCCAAACCAATTCCGAGCAATAAATTTGATCATCGTTCCACGAAAAATAACCATCATAATCTTTATTCAAAAAATTATGGCCATAATCTTTCATTTTTTGCAATGTAGTTTGGGTTAAAATTGTTTGTGCATTTTTTAATCTTTTTACAACATATTTATTGTCTTTGCCGTGCGTTATCCAATCTTTTATTCGGGTTAATTTTACTGGTTGAACGGCTTCGAAAACCATTTTTTTTCCATTCATTAAAAAAACGATTCCACAATGAGAAAATTTAGAATTAGTAGCAATTCGAACTGCTTCGCATTGTGCTGATTGTGAAGTTTGAAAAATAATATCGCCATCTTGAATAATTTCGAATTTTTTATTTTCAATTTTATTCGATGCAACTTCTTTTTTACTGAATACAGATTTTGTAATTGCCAAAGCAAAATAAAAACTTAATCCAAGAGTTATAATTGCCAATATAATTTTAGCTTTTTTCATTTTAGTCGATTAAAGTATTTAGTAAAAGTCTTTTGTCTGCGAGTCTAAAATCTATTTGTCTATCTTCTAAATTCATGTTTAAAATACATCATACTACCATATAAAATATGACAACCGCCGAAACCCAATGCCCAAAATATTAATCCGTATCCAATAAAAAATGTATTCAAAATTCCGAGAATAATCATAGTTATGCCTAAATATCGAACATCTCCAAGTGTATATTTACTTGCATTTACGCACGCTAAACCATAAAAAATTAAAGTAAAAGGCGCAACAAGCGCAAAATCTTCTTTTTCAATTAAATACAAACAAAGGTAACCGCCAACTGCTAACGGAATAATAAAATTTATAATTAAGCGTTTTGAAGTTGCGTTCCAAACATTTTCATGAATTTTTTTCGCCTTTTTTACACTCAATAAAACGCCAGTTAAAATTGATAAAACAACTACTGTAATAGCAATCCCAAAAAGGTTATACATGTCTGACAATGAAATAATTTGATAATAAATATCATCACTAATATTATTTTGAGAATATAAAATATTATAAGCCAAAAATGCTCCAATTATGGCATAAATTCCAGCTAAAATTCCCGATAAACCGCTTAAAGAAATAAATTGAGATGATTTGCTCATCATATTTTTTATTTCGGAAATGTCATTCAAATATTTATCTTCCATATTTAAGTACTTTGAAATGCAAAGTAAATATAATTAAATCTTTATACCAAATATTTTTTCACTTATTTTTTCAACAAGATTTAAATTAAATAAAGTAGTAGATTTTTCTTATTATTAAATCTTATTTGAAATATTGAAATTCTAATTTTTGAAGATGATAATTGTAATTTAAGAATATTTAAAACTTATTTATTTGAACTAAAGTTAAATTCTAAAAATCCCACCAAAAGCTATTGTTTTCTCGAAAAATAAGATTTCTTGCGTGGCTTTATCAGATGAATCAAAAGTTGTTCGAATGTTGTACATATTTATGTAACCGCCTTTCAACTCGGTTTGAATGAAAAAATGTTTAAAAAAAGTAAAATTCAGTCCTACTTTTCCAGATATTCCAATACCTGCAACATTGTAATCATCATGTCTTGGTTTGCTCAAAATTTTTGAATCGGTTCTTGGGTAAATAAATCCGCAACCAAAACCTTCGGTCAAATTTATTTGAACTTTGTCGGTATTTGGTAATTTAAAAATTTTAGAAATATCATCAAATCTCGAAATTTCGCCGTGAACATAATTTAAACCATCAGTGTGTTCCAAAGTCATGAAATCTTCGGTCATAACTGTTGGTTTGTTATTGTAAACGCCATTAAAAATTGATCCAATTTCAGAATTAGGCAAATTTATATTTCCGTTTACATTAAAAGTTTGGTTTTGTCGCACTACATATTTCATGTGATCGACACCAATCGAAACGTTGTATTTATCCGAAATAAAATACCCTAAACGAAAATTTGTCTGCGGAATTGTCATTCTTGCAGGATTAATATAATCTACATGCCAACCTTTTGGTTTATCGTCAGCAACCGCATCTTGAACTGTAAAATCATAGCCTTTTCCTGTATAATGAATGTCAGATTTAGCAAATGAACCTCGATTTCCGCCCCAAAAAACAAACCATTTTCCTTTATTGTGAGCTGTATACTTTTCAGAAATTAAGTCTTGTGCAAATATATTTGTAAAACCTAAAATCACTAAAAAACCTAAAATTATTCTTTTCATTATTTTTTTTTGGATTTATCTTGAAATTATTTCAGGAGCTATTTCCTGCTGTCATCCCAAATCTTTTTTTCAATTGCCACGGTTTAAACCCGTGGCAATTGAAAAAAAGGATTTTCCTTTCCATCAGGGCTAGGGCTTAGAATTTTCTAAGACCTTTTTCCTAAAATTAAAACTGATTTATTGTTTGTCGAATTGCAACCAATCGTGTCATTAAACCTTCAAAGAGGTCTAAATGCAACATATTAGCTCCGTCGCTTTTGGCATTTGCTGGGTCAAAATGGGTTTCAATAAAAATTCCATCAACACCAACAGCAATTCCTGCTTTGGCAATAGTTTCTATCATATCTGGTCTTCCGCCAGTTACACCAACTTCCTGATTTGGTTGTTGTAATGAATGTGTAACATCCAAAACCGTGGTAGCAAATTGTTGCATTGTCGGAATGCCACGAAAATCGACAATCATGTCTTGATAACCAAACATTGAACCACGATCGGTAACCATTACATTTTGATTTTGACAATCCAAAACTTTTTGAACTGCATGTCTCATGCTTTCTGGACTCATAAATTGTCCTTTTTTTAAATTCACAACTTTTCCAGTATTTGCTGCAGCAATAACCAAGTCGGTTTGACGAACCAAAAAAGCGGGAATTTGTAAAACATCGACATATTGGGCTGCCATTTCCGCATCTTCATTAGTGTGAATGTCGGTTACGGTTGGCACACCAAATTCTTTTGCCACTTTATCGAGTATTTTTAAAGCTTTTTCATCTCCAATTCCTGAAAAACTATCAATTCTTGAACGATTGGCTTTTTTGAAAGATCCTTTGAAAACGAATGGAATTTTCAATTTATCGGTAATTCCGACCAATTTTTCTGCAATACGCATCGCCATTTCTTCGCCTTCAATAGCGCATGGTCCAGCCAGTAAAAAGAAATTACCGCTTTCTAAATGTTTTATATTTGGGATATTATTAATGTTCATTTTAATTCTTATTATTTTTTAATTGTGAATCCAACTGGAGCCAAAAGCAATCCTTTTTCATATATATTAAGGTATAAAACTTTTGGAGATAATAAACCTTCGTAAGTTATTTCATATACGGCAAGAAATCCGCCGCCAGTATTGATGTTTTTGCTTGGAAATGGGCAACAAATTCCAGTTTTTTTGAATGTAATAATTTCTCCATTTGATCCTGAAAGTGCATTTAGAAAACGATTGCAATTTATTTCTTCATCAATAGAATTTCTATAAAAAACATTTATTGGATAATCTTTATCAAAACCATATTTAGAATCGGTAGAAATTTCGCTTAAAACAAAAGTATTTTGCTTGGTCAATTTCGGAATTGGTGCATTGTTATCAACATTCATTAATGTAGATTTGGTACTAATACAAGAAATTAATAAGAAGTAAATTAATGAAAAACTGAGTAATTTATACATTGATTATTTTTTTAAAATTATTAGAAATATTTGTACCAAATAAATTAATTTTAAATAATTTCGGCACTTAAACCTGCTTCTAATAAAAGTGAACATAGGCGTGTCAATTCTTTCAAACTACCAGTTTTCACAGTACATTTTCCTTTATAATGAACCAAAATTGCGCATTGTTCGGCTTGTTCTGTACTATGTTCACAAACCAAAATCAAGGTTTCGATAACATGGTCAAAAGTGTTAACATCATCATTAAATAGTACAATTTCGTTGTTCAAATCAACGTTTTCTTGAACTAATACTTCTTCTAAATAATCAATTTCTGTTGTCATTATTTTTTATTATTCAGTCGCAGTTTTCAGTTCACAGTTTTGAAAACTGCAACTGAAAACTGAAAACTAATTCGTATATTTTAGCGAAACCCAATTGTTTCTTTGAATTTTTTTAACGTAAGTCAATCCTTTTTCGGTGCAAGAAGCATCAATAAACGGAATGTCTTCTTCATAAAAACCACTGAATAAAATTATTCCGTTTGGATTCAAACAATCAACATAAGCTTGCATATCGTTTAACAAAATATTTCTGTTGATGTTGGCAATAATTAAATCGTACTTTTTATTGATTAATAAAGCTGCATCGCCTTCATAAACTGTAATTTCTTTGCAATTATTGCGTTCTGCATTTTCGATAGAATTCAAATAGCACCAATTGTCAATATCAATGGCATCGATTGGTTTGGCGCCTTTCATTTCGGCCAAAATTGCAAGAATTGCTGTTCCGCAACCCATATCTAGCGTTTTCAAATTGCGAACATCGGTTTCTAGTAAATGCTGAATCATCATGTGGGTTGTTTCATGATGTCCAGTTCCAAAACTCATTTTTGGTTCTATAATAATGTCAAATTCGGCATTGGTTTTTGGATGAAATGGCGCACGAACGTGACAATTTCCTTCGACATCGATTGGTTCGAAATTTTTTTCCCATTCTTCGTTCCAATTTACTTGGTCAATTTCTTCGATTTTGTATGAAATAATGAATTGTGGCGAGTTCAGGATAAACAAATCGTCAAGAATATTATTGTTCCATAAATGTTTTTGAATATAGGCTGTTACTCCAAATTCGCTTTCGACAAAGCTTTCGAACGGCAATTCGCCCAATTCTGCAACCAAAATTTCTGAACCTAAATCTTTTGGCTCAACCGTGAAATGGTATCCTAAATAAATATTTGACATTTAATAAATTTTTGCAAAGATAATCTATTTTTATTACAAATGAAATTATACTTTTTGCCACAAAGTCACGAAGACACTAAGTTTTTTATATTTAGTTTAAGATTTATTTGTTAGTTTTTTTTAAATTTTGGTGACAAAATTATTGGCAAACTTTTGTAATCTTTTGTAACGGCAATCATAACTCCAAAATCACCATCGGTTTGTGTCCAGTTTTTTTCAGGCAAATAGGTTCGTGACACAAAAGCATCGAAAAACAATGCGTTTTTGCAACCTAAATCTTTGAAATATTTTGCAAAATCATACAAATTGATTTTATTTTTTGACATTGAAAATAAGGCATTGCCATTTGGTAAAATTCCAACTCCGTTTCTGATATTTACATTTGCTGAGCCTTCTTTAAAACTTGGGTGAACTTGACCATCAATTACCAACATTGGACCAGATTGCGTGGCATATTTTATATTTTTATTAATAAATTTTTCAGTTTGAATTACAACTGCTTTATTGTCATTTGTAATATAAAATATGCCATTTGGTTTCAAGTAAAAATTGCCTTGATTACTAGTTGTGTCAATTTTGGTTTTAGTTATTTTATTTTCAATATATAAACCAACAGGCTCATAACCTTCGTGATACATGCCACCATTTGTCGCAAAAACCAGTACTTTGTTATTTGAAACTAACCACGATTTTAATTTAGAAATACTAACAAAATTGTTAAGTTTTTCATCTTTCCAAAACATTTTGATTTGTTGCTTTTTTGGATTGACTGTATATTCTACAAAATCATCATTTGTTTTTTCAAATGTTTTGGAAGAGATAAAAACTATTGAAATGACAATAATTATAACAATATTTTTAAAAAATTTCACTTTCTGATTTTTTTAGTTTAAGACATAATAAAAACAAGTATTGAATTATAAATAACCTTATTAAAAAAAAATATTTTCATATAAAAATCCATTTTAGAATACTGAAAATCAATCACTACAACACTCGTAGTTTCCCATTGGAAACCCATAAACTGCAATCCATAGACTCTTCATTGGTCTTGATAGGTCAAATAAAGTTAACTATTGTAATCAAAAAAGGCTATAATTATTATAAAAAGTAATTTTTTAAATTTGTTCATAAAAAACATTTTTAAATAAAACTTTAGGAGTTACAAATTAAGAATTTTACATTCTACTTAATTATTCCACAAGATACAATCCATAAGAATTCGTATATAAATAGGTTTTATCTTCAATTTCGACTTTGCAAACCCAAGCATCATCTTTCACTTTAAAACGTTGTTTTTTATTTAATTGATAATAATAAAGATAAATTGGCAAATAAAACTTTCCGTTTGCATATTCAATTAGAATTTCATCATCGAAATTTTCGAATTTTACTTTTTCTTTTTCAAAATCATTTACATATTGTACATCGCTCCAAAAAACCAATTGATTGTTCTCTTCTTCAATATGTTTACCAATTTTTGTTCGATCAAGATCATCAATATCAAATCTTTTTGCTAGTATCTTTTCGTAATCGTCAACTTTTTTATTTAGAATACTGTCTTGTTTTGGATATTTTAAAATCAATTTTTTGTCGAATTTTAAAATGCTGTCTTGAATTATTTTAGGATAATGCGAATATAAGGGATTTCCGTAGGCACTTGTACTATCAACAATTTTTAAATTGTTTTTCTTGATGAAATTATCAGCATAAATTTTAGATTTCGACTCGAAAATGCTGTCATTTTTTGGAATTGTTTTTTCTAAAGCTGATTGATAATTTAGTATAATATTAATAATATCAATAATTTCGCATTTTTCTAAACGCTTGTAATCAGGTTGAAAATATTTGGTATTATTTACAAATATATTTCCTTTTTTGTCTAAATACAATGGCAATCGATAATCGTACTTTAGTTCGAAAATTAAAGTTTTATCGATATTAAAAATTTTAATTTTACTTAAATCACCATTAATTTTAATTAGAATTTTGTCAGATTTTAGAAATTCGAATTCGGCATCGTTAATATTAAATTCAATTTTTTCTAATACATTTTTATGTTTAATTAACTGCGATAAATAAGGAACTTTTGGATGTGCATCTTCCTTAGGAAAAGGATTGCAACTTGATAATATTAAAGTAATAATTAATGTTAGATATTTAATCATATTGATGAATTTTTTATTTTTCGTTAGATAAAATTGGAATATTTGCAACTAGCGAAAAAAAATGTTTGTTAGTATTTGGCAATCTTTCATTTAACGAAATATTGTAACCATAAAAAGCATTGATTAAGCCGAAACCAAGTCCAATTTTTGGAGCAATTATAAAATCTTTTTCATTAAAATTTGTTTGATATTTAGTTTCTAAACCAACTGCAAGAATCGATAAATTATAATTGATACCAATTTTTAAACCATAAACTGGTTTGTAATTTTCGGTTTTTGGCAAAAACTCTAAACTTGAATAATAGGTTTTGCCAAAAAAACCTGTGCAACTAGTTGTAAATTTCATTCGAGAATAACCAATTTCTGATTGTAAGTAATTATGTAAACCAACGCCAACGCGCACATTATGCGAAATTGTCGTCGAACCAAATCTATTTTGATTGAAGACAGGCGCAATTTTTAACGAATCGACAATTTGACTACTTGCAAATTGCGAGATTAAAAAAAAAATAATGTGAATTGAATTTTTCATATTGTAAATTTATATAAATGCCAATCCAAAAATTATGATTAATAGTAAAAAATGTATTGCGACTCGCAACTGCAAATATTTAATCAAACCATTGTAAATTATTCAAATTTAAGGATTGTATGATTTTTCGAATTTAAATTATTTTTATTATGATAGATTTCTAAATATCAATAACCTGTTACAAGCAAATTTCGAGCCGCTTTTAAACTACATTTTTGGTATTTAGAATAAGCCATTGCAGCTCTATTTCTTATTTTTTCATCAGATTCGTTGTTTATAAAACCCGAAATCGCATCGTGAATTGTGTAAGCTTCTGGACACATCAAGCCTGTTGTCCAAACAATTGGGTTCGATTTGGTAGCCAATAAATGAGGTGTAAAATATTTTTTACTAATACAAGCCAGAATAATACAACTTCGTTTTTGGTTGTCATTATTTTCGAATATATTTGATAATTGGAAATCCATTAATCCATCGTGACCAATATATGCATTAAGCACAGCATTTCCATAAATGCCAATTGTTTCGTTATTTATTTTAATATTTTCTTTTAACTGTCCTGAGTTTGATTGCAAAAAATCAATGGTACATTGTTTAATAAATTGTCCGTCGTATGCATCGGCAACCAAATAATAATTTTTAGATGTATGTTTAAAAATCAATCTTTCTAATATTGTGTTGTTAACTTTTTCGATTTTTAGTAATTTCCATGCTGCACTTTTTTTAAAAAAAGTTCTAATTCCGAAACCGCAACTCCAATAAAGATTGTTATTTGGGTCTTGACCATTGCCAATTTTTGCAGGAACTGGTACAATTCCTTGATATTTGTTATCGCACAAAGCCACAAAAATGTGAATCGTTTTGCTTGAATTATCGAGATTTGTTTTTTTATCAGATAATGCCAATTTATTAGTATTTGAATTACAAATTGAAATCCAATTAAATAGAAACAATATTATAATAATTTTTTTCATTTTTTTAATGTTAAATGTGGCAAATGTTTGGCTTTCATTATCGAAACTTGATTAAAACCTTTACTTTCATGCTTTATATGAATTTCTTTTCGATTGTTTTTATATGGAAATATTCTATTCATAAACCAAGGGTTTTCGTGATATTTGACTTCGGCAAAATCATTTAAATAAAAAATATATTCGTTATAATCATCACACATTTGGTAAGTTATGTCTTTAATATTGCTATATTTCGTATTTAAAGTTACATCGAATATAGACCTAACAAATGTAATTCCGTTTTCATCAAAACTAAATTTATCTTTACGTTTTTCAATGTCAAGCATTGTTTTTTCGGAAATGGAAAATCCATATTTCATTTCATAGAACAACAGAATAGGAAACAAAATAAAACTTACCGAAACGAAATAACCTCCAAAATGAGTTACACCTAAATGAATTAGTAAGCCTGTTATAAAAAGACCAATTAATAGAAAAAATACAAGTGCAACAAACATTATTTTCACTGATAATCGTTTATTTTTCCTTGATCGTGATAAGTTCCAATTTCATTATGAGATATCGATTTTATAATTAAATCTGATTTAAAATCTTCTAATCTCACAAAAATTGCAATTGGTTTTTCATTATCGAATATTGTATCATTTCTGAAATTTTTATTTTTGAGTATCAAAATGTCGGTTTTAGCGCAAAATCCTTCGCCATATTTCCAAAAACGATTCTTGATGAAATCTCTATCCGTTTTTAGACTACAAGAAAATAATGCGATGCAAAAAAAAGATGTTATGATTAATTTCATGAAAAAACAATTGTTCACGAAGTTAAAATAAAAAACTAATCGAAATATAAAATTTAGTATTTTCGTAAAAATTATTTACACCTATATAAAACGAAGAAATATTTTTTAATTCTTTTTTTATTACCATTTTTATTATCATCGAGTTGCAAATAAGAAAATTACTAAGTCATTCTATTTTAATATAAATTTATAATAAAAAATGCGGTAAACTTTAAATTTACCGCATTTGTACAAAATTTAATTTTATATAAAAATTAAACAGCCAAAACAATTGCTACAAAATCATCAGATTTTAAAGCTGCGCCACCAATTAATCCGCCGTCTACATCAGGTTTAGAGAAAATTTCTTTGGCATTGTCGGGTTTTACGCTTCCGCCATAAAGAATCGAAACATTTTCTGCAATTTCGCTTCCAAAGGCTTTTAGAACTGTTTCACGAATAAATTCGTGCATTTCTTGCGCTTGTTCTGGACTTGCAGTTTCGCCTGTTCCAATTGCCCAAACTGGTTCATAGGCCAAAATTATATTTGCCCAATCATTTTTATTAATCTGAAATAATCCGTCGCGTAATTGGTTTTCGACCACGTTAAAATGTTGTTTGTTTTGACGATCTTTTAATTCTTCGCCAAAGCAAAAAATAACTTTCATTTCATGACGCAAAGCCGTGTCAACTTTAAAAGAAATCATTGCATCGGTTTCATGAAAAATAGCACGACGTTCAGAATGACCAAGAATTACTGTATTTATACCAATGCTTTTTAACATATCTGCAGAAATTTCGCCAGTAAAGGCGCCATTTTCTGATGCATGCATGTTTTGGGCAGCTACACCAATATTAGTAAATTCTAAATGATCAACAGCCGAAGCTAAATTCACGAAAGTCGGAGCAATAATAACTTCTGCATCAATATCAGTCGGAATTTTAGCAATTAATTCATTGATTAAATCTTCGGTTTCTTCGGAATTTTTATTCATTTTCCAGTTTCCTGCAACAATTTTTTTTCTCATTATAATTAATTTTAGAATAGGAATTTCATTCCAGAGTTTGATTTTTTAATTTTTTGTTTTTTTGTTAATTCCTTAATTTGTTCAGTCAAAAATTTATCAGCTTGAGCAAACATAAAATTCCTAAAGATTTCAATATCTTCGGTTTTTCTAGTTTCTGTCAAAGCCAAAAAATAATCTTGTTTGTCTTCGGCATAAACAATACTTAGTGGCAAATTGTGATATTGTTGAATATAATTCATTAACAACCGAGATAATCTGCCATTTCCATCTGCAAACGGATGAATAGAAACTATCTGAAAATGAGCATCAAAAGCTAAATTATTAATTTCTTTAAAATTTAATCTTTCAACTATTTTTTTGTTTACGAATGAAATAAGTTCTGCAATTCGTTCTGGAACTTTTTTATAATCCATAAAAGTTGTGTTTCCAGCTCGAACAGTTACAAGCCTAAAATCGCCGTTGGATGAGTCAAAATCTCCAGCAATTGAAGAAATTTTTGAACCAGTTGTTTTTAACAATAATGCCGAAATTTTTTTGATGATTTCTACCGATAAAAGTTTTTTTTCATTGGCTAAATCTGTTACATATTTCAAAGCTTCTAAATGGTCAACCGCCATTAATGAAAATTCTAAAGGTTTGTTTTTTGGAGTTAAATATTCGTCTAACAATAAAAAAGTTTCTTCTTTAGTCAATGTTGAGCCTTCAACAGAATTCGAATGATGCACAATAGCAAATTGATTAAATTTCTGATAATCGAACGTATCATTTTTTATCAGTTCAAGATATTTGCTATATGTGTTTTCTAAATTCATTTATTTTTTTTCTAATTCTAATAAAGTTTCATTCACTTTATCAAAATCGGTTTCAATGGCACGAAGCAATTCTATTTCTCCTTTTTTGTTAAGAATAATGTATCTCGGAATCCAATCAATATCCATTGCGGTTCCAAAAACGCCTTTCATGCCGTCGTTAGCCATAAAATGATCTCCAACCAGCTCGTGTTTTTCAATAGCAACTTTCCATTTTTCTGAAGTTTTATCCATCGAAATAAATAAAAAATCAACATTTGGATAATTGGCTTGAAGCTTTTTCAAATTTGGCATGTTTTTTATGCAATCGCCACACCAACCAGCCCAAACTTCGATTACAAGTGTTTTTCCAATATGTTTTTTAAGAATATCCTGAAAAGAAACTTGCTTGTTTTCTAAACTTAATAATGTTGTAGAAAGAGCTTTATCTGAAAACTTTTGAGAATTGCATGACATCGTAATCATTGCTAAAATTATTAATGTTATTTTTTTCATTTTATATATTTATTACAAATTTACTTTATTAAATTTTGAAATTCATCTAAGTTGAACTTATTATCGGTTGTGCCAAAATAGTATTTTATTTCTTGCCCATCTTGCAACAATTTTACGCCTGGAACATCTTTTCCAGTGCCTAGAACTTTCCAAAAATCAATTACACCGATAATTTTGTATGGATAATTTGCTCCAGCAAATGTAAAAAAATCAGGAATTAGATTGACTTCTTCGTCCATAAAAATAATTTGCATTTCAGGAAAATTGCTAACAGATTTTTTTAATACTGTCAATTCTTTAGCCGTTTCTCGGCAATGATCGCAACCAGGAACGAAAAAACAAAGTATTTTTTTGCCAGAATCTATTTTAGAAAAATATTTAGCATAGCCAGATTTTGCTTTGTTCACTAAAGGAACAACTGCGATTTTTTTAATTTTAGATGAATCGATTCTAACAATTTCAGTTGCTTTTTCATCTATTTTAATTGGTGCAATTTCGGCTGAAATGGAATCTGTTACGATTTCAGTTTCAGAAATTGGACTAACCGAAAATTCGTTATTTGGTGGCTGAATTGGTGCCAACATAAAAATTCCGAGGATTGTAGCAAATAAAATTGTTGTTAGAATCCAAAAATTTTCGGTTTTATGATTATTTTTTGGTAACAAATAATATAAATAACCAAGCATTGCAATTGCGATAATATTTTTAATAATGGCTTCAATTGGCGTCATTGGCAATAATTCGCCAAAACAACCACAATTTCCTGAATTTCCGCCGCTTAAATAAGTTACATAGGTTAAATGTCCAACAAAAACAGCCAACATTAATATAGTTATTGGAACAACAAAATTTTTCAAAAAGTGCTTTTGTAAAATTAAAAAGCCAAGTGCCAATTCTATACCTATTAATATACGAGAAAAAAATGGAGCAACACTTTCAGAAAAACCCAAAGTATAAAGTTGTTTAACTTCGAATGTTGATATTGCAAAATAAGGCGATGGATACATTTTCGCTATTGCCGATACGATGAATAAAACCGCAATTATTATTCGAATCGCCCAAGAAATTATATTTTTAGAATCTTTCATTTTTTATGTTTTTCACAAATGTAAAAATTGATTTTGGTTTGAGTTGTTAATGAGTTGTTATTACTATTTAATTTTTCAAATTGATATTGAAATTGAAATTGACATTGATATTGTTATTTAAAATCCATTAATATCAAAGCAAAAACCGCATAATTAATCATATCTTGATAGTTAGCATCAATACCTTCGGAAACTAAAGTTTTTCCTTTATTGTCCTCGATTTGTTTAACACGCAATAGTTTTTGAAGAATTAAATCGGTCAAAGAACTAATTCGCATTTCTCGCCATGCTTCGCCATAATCGTGGTTTTTATCTTCCATTAATTTTTTGGTTAAAGCAATTTTTTCATCGTATAATAATGAAGCTTTTTCTATTGATAAATCGGGTTGACTAGCAACGCCAAGTTCCAATTGAATAAGCGCCATGATAGAATAATTAATAATTCCGATGAATTCTCCTGATTCGTCTTCATCGATTTTTCGAACTTCGTTTTCTTGCAAACTACGAATGCGTTGTGCTTTAATAAATATTTGATCAGTCAATGATGGCAACCGCAAAATGCGCCATGCACAACCATAATCGGTCATTTTTTTATTGAAAAGCGAACGGCAAATAGCTATGACTTTATCGTATTCTAACGAAGTATTGTTCATTTTAAACTTATATTTGTAAAAATTTCTTCAAAAATAAGCATAATTTTTAAATCTAATATCTAATATCTGAAATCTAAAATCAAAAATATGAATTGCAAAGGCAAA
This sequence comes from Bacteroidota bacterium, assembly GCA_043778105.1. GTDB lineage: Bacteria > Bacteroidota > Bacteroidia > Flavobacteriales > Flavobacteriaceae > Flavobacterium. The sequence goes on along the minus strand of JAYWGV010000124.1, from coordinate 13,030 downwards.
CTTATTGATTTATCTACACCAAAAGTAATGGGAATTTTGAATATTACTCCGAATTCTTTTTATGATGGAGGAAAATTTGTTGGCGAAAATCAAATTTTGCAACAAGCCGAAAAAATGATTCTTGAAGGCGCAACTTTTATTGATATTGGAGCTTATTCTAGCAAACCAAATTCTGAATTTGTATCAGAAAAAGAAGAAATTGCAAGAATTCTGCCAATTCTGAATCTAATTTTGGATAAATTTCCAGAAACAATAATTTCGATTGATACTTTTCGAAGCGAAGTAGCTAAAGTTTGCATAGAAAATGGCGCGGCAATAATTAATGATATTTCGGCAGGAAATCTAGACAATAAAATGATTGAAATTGTTGCGAAATATAATGTTCAATACATAATGATGCACATGCGAGGCAACTCTCAAACAATGCAATCATTGACCAATTATGAAAACATCATCAAAGAAATGTTGTTTTATTTTTCTGAGAAAGTTGCAAATGCCAGAAGTTTAGGAATTAATGATTTAATTATTGATCCAGGATTTGGATTTGCAAAAACATTAGATCAAAACTTCGAAGTTTTACAAAAATTAGAACTTTTTCAAATGCTAGAATTACCAATTTTAGCTGGAATTAGTAGAAAATCAATGATTTATAAAACTCTAGAAACTAATTCAGAAAATGCTTTAAACGGAACAACAGTTTTGAACACAATTGCATTGACCAAAGGAGTAAAAATATTGCGTGTTCACGATGTTAAAGAAGCGGTTGAGTGTGTTAAATTATTTGACAAAACTTTTAAAATTCAAATTAAATATATCTAAATTTTTATTATTAACTTTGTAAAAACAAATTTATATGACAACTTTTAATTTTCCAAGATATACTTACAATGATTATAAAAACTGGAAAGAAGATTGGGAACTTGTAAATGGTTATCCTTTACAAATGTTGCCGTCGGCTTCTTTCAAACATAATAACGTACAAGGCAACTTAATTTATCAGAGCAAATTTTCTATAAATAAAAACGATGGTAATTGTGATTGTTTTGTTATTCCTGAATTAGATTGGAAAATTAACGACTACACTGTTGTTCGTCCAGATATTATGGTTGTTTGTGGCAATCCAAAAAGTGAGTTTTTAGAAATGCCACCAGTTTTGATAATTGAAATTTTGTCTCCATCAAATACAAAAACCGATAGAGTAATAAAATTTCAATTGTATCAAGAAAATGGAGTTCAATTTTATTTGATGGTTGATCCATTGAAAGAAAAAGTAGAAGTTTTTGAATTAATTGACAATAAATATAAACAAGTCGAAAGACAAAAATTTCAAATTGATAGAAATTGCGAAATAGATTTCGATTTTGATAAACTCTGGAAATAAATCTAATATCTAAAATCTAATATTCCTATTGATGATGATAAGGTTCATTCTTTAAAATCGTAAATCCACGATACAATTGCTCTATAAAAAACAATCTAACCATTTGATGCGAAAATGTCATTTGCGAAAGCGAAATTTTTCCATTTGCTTTAGCATAAACATTTTCCGAAAAACCATAAGGTCCACCAATTACAAAAATTAAAGTTTTAATTCCAGAATTCATTTTTTTTTGCAATTCTTCAGAAAATTTTATGCTCGTAAATGTTTTTCCGTTTTCGTCTAATAAAATTAATTGATCGGTTGAAGTTAATTTTGACAATATTAATTCGCCTTCTTTTTCTTTTTGTTGATTTTCTGATAAATTTTTTACGTTTTTTATATCAGCAATAATTTCTAAATCGAATTTTATATAAAACGACAGTCGTTTGGAATAATCATTAATTAATGATTGCAAATTTTTATCGTCGGTTTTGCCAATAGCAATTAATTTTATGTTCATTGAAAGTTAATTAAAATGCAAATTTACTGAATCTATAAATTTAAAAATATAATTTTTTCACTATTTTAGCAATCTGAAAAAATAATAATATGATTTCTGAAATTCAATTTCAAAACGAACTCAATTTAATAATTACCAATGCAATTCGAGAGGATATTGGCAGTGGCGACCACAGTTCATTGGCGTGTATTCCAAAACTGGCAACCGGAAAAGCGAAATTAATCGTTAAAGATAATGGAATAATTGCAGGAGTTTCATTCGCCAAAATGGTTTTCGATTATGTCGATTCCGATTTAAAAATTGAAACATTTATTAACGATGGCGAAACTGTAAAGTATGGCGATATTGTTTTTCACGTTTCTGGAAGTTCGCAATCTATCTTGAAAGCCGAAAGATTGGTTTTGAATTCAATGCAACGAATGTCTGCAATTGCCACAAAAACAGCGTCTTATGTTGAATTATTAGAAGGCACAAACACCAAAATTCTCGATACACGCAAAACAACACCAGGTTTTCGAGCCTGCGAAAAATGGGCTGTGAAAATTGGTGGTGGAATAAATCATCGGTTTGCGTTGTATGATATGGTTATGCTCAAAGACAATCACAATGATTTTGCAGGCGGAATAACATTGGCAATAGCCAAAACCAAGCAATATTTAAAAGATAATAACCTTGATTTAAAAATAATTGTCGAAGCTCGAAATCTCGATGAAATTAATGAAATTCTAAAATCTAATGGCGTATATAGAATTTTAATAGACAATTTCAATTTTGAAGATACCAAAAAAGCTGTTAGATTAATAGGCAATAAATGTTTAACAGAATCATCGGGTAATATTAATGAAAAAACTATCCGACAATACGCAGAATGTGGCGTGAATTACATTTCATCAGGTGCATTGACACACTCGGTTTACAATATGGATTTAAGTTTAAAAGCTTTTTAAAACAGAAAAATGAATTTAAGTTTAGAAAAAATATTTTTTTTGAAATCTATAAAAAGTTTTTTTAGTGCAATAAAATTACCTTTTCTCGAAGGAATTTCCCTATTCGAATTGTCGCATTTTTATATTTCTGGAATTCTAAAAGGCGCGTTAAGTTATCGAGCTGCAGCCGTTTCTTGGAGTTTTTTTATGGCACTTTTCCCTTTTGCATTGTTTATCTTAAACTTAATTCCGTTTATTCCGATACAAGGCTTTCAAGAAGATTTTCTGGGATTTGTGTCCGAAGCTGTTCCACCAAATACCTACGGAGCCATCGAAAATATTATCAATGACATTTTGCATAATAGTCAATCTGGATTGCTATCATCAGGATTTATTTTATCGGTTTTTTTAATGACCAATGGCGTCAATGCAATTATGTCGGGCTTCGAAACTTCGCAGCACATTATCGTTAAACGAGCTTATTTCAGGCAATATTTCGTTGCACTTTGTCTGTCATTATTGCTAACATTAATTTTAATTATATCGGTTTCAACCATAATTATTTTTGAAGTAATTATCCAAAAAACCATTTTGCAAGACGTTTTGTCAGAAAATATTTCCGATAAAATTTCATTAATTCAGTTCGGGCGATACATTTTTATACTCATAATGATTATCTTCGTAATCGCAACACTGTTCAAATTCGGAATAAAACAAACCCGCAAACGAGCATTTATAACCGTCGGAACAATTTTCACAACAGTATTAATAATCATAACATCGTATTTTTTTGGAATTTGGGTTGTAAAATTCTCAAAATATAACGAACTTTACGGCTCAATCGGAACGCTTTTAATCGTAATGTTTTATCTTTGGATCAATTGTATGATATTACTTTTAGGATTCGAACTCGACGCATCAATCGCAAAATTAAAACGACATCCAGAAAAAAACCCAGAATTATAAACCAATTTATAAATTTTTATTTGAATTTATCTTGAATTTATTTCAGAAGCCAATCCTGCTGTCATCCCAAATCTTTTTTTAAATTGCCACGGGTTTAAACCCGTAGCAATTTAAAAAAAGGATTTTCCTTTCCATCAGGGCTAAAAAAAACCAATATCTATGAAAAACTTAATCCTAACATTTGCAATTTTATTTTTCACAACAACATTCTCGCAATCGGTTCTCGGAAAATGGAAAACTATCGACGACGAAACTGGTCAAGCCAAATCAATCGTAGAGATTTATGAAACTTCTGGAAAAGTTTACGGAAAAGTCGTCGAAATTTTTGACGAAAAACGCAAAAATGATGTCTGCAAAGAATGTTCTGGAACCGATAAAAATAAACCAATTCAAGGAATGGTTATTCTTCGAGGCTTAGAAAAAGACGATGACGAATATTCTGGCGGAAAAATAATTGATCCCAAAAACGGAAAAATATATAAGTGTACAATCGCACTAGAAAGCAAAGATAAATTAAAAATTCGTGGCTACATTGGTTTTTCATTGATTGGAAGATCTCAATATTGGATTCGAGTTAAATAGGTTTCAGATTTTAGATGGCAGATTTCAGATGGCGGATTTCAATTGTTAAACTTAAATATATTTTATGAGATTTCAGGATTTATTAGCCTACAAAAAATCATTTGAATTGGCTATGGAAATTTTTAAAATTTCTAAAAAATTTCCATCAGAAGAAAAATATTCATTAACCGACCAAATTAGAAGGTCTTCAAGAAGCGTTTCTGCAAATATTGCTGAAGCAACAAGAAAAAGAAAATATGAAAAACATTTTATTTCTAAACTGACAGACAGTGATTCAGAAAATGCTGAAACTCAAGTTTGGTTAGAATATGCATTGGCTTGAGAATACATAAATAATGAAGAGTTTAATTATCTTACCAATTTAAGTTTAGAAGTTGGAAAACTTTTAAATTATATGATGAATAATTTAGATAAATTTCAATAAATTTATAATCCCGAAACCTGAAATCTAAAATCTGAAAGCTGAAATCTGAAAACCTGCAATCTGAAATCTGAAACCTGCAATCTGAAACCTGCAATCTGTAATCTGAAAACCTGCAATCTGAAACCTGCCATGTGCAATCTGAAAATCTACAATCCGAAAACCTGCAATCTAAAATCGTTAATCTAAAATCTAAAATCCTTTGTTCTTCGTCGAAGTAATTCTACCGCTATCATTCTCAAAAACTTTATATTACAAAGTTTCCGAAGCCGAGTACAATTACATTAAATTAGGAATGCGTGTTGCTGTGCCAGTAAAAACTAAGATTTACACTGCATTGGTTATAAAATTACACGAAAATCCACAAATTGTTTACGAAGCCAAAGAAATTCATCAAATTCTTGACGAAATTCCAATTGTCAATCAACTCCAAATTAATCATTGGTTTTGGATTGCCGAATATTATATGTGCAATATTGGCGATGTCTATCGTGGTGCTTTGCCAAGTGCATTATTGTTAGAAAGCGAAACAATTGTTTCTCAAAAAAATGATTTATTTGTTGACCAATCCAAGTTAACCGATGATGAATTTTTAGTTTATGAAGCTTTGCAAAAGCAATCATTATTGAAAATTCAAGATATTATGAAAATCTTGAATCGAAAAAATGTTTTATCAATTATTCAAAAATTATTAGATAAAAACATTTTAACTATTCAGGAGGAAATTAACGAGGTTTATAAACCAAAACTAGTTCGATACATAAAGCTGCATTCGCAATATGACAGCGACGAAGGTTTACAACTTTTGTTAGAAAAACTAAAAAATGCCGAAAAGCAAAAAGAAATCGTTTTGCAATATTTTCAATTATCAGCATCAGAAAAAAAGCCAATTTCCGTAAAACAATTAATAGAAAAAGCCAATGCTACATCAGCAGTTATAAAAGCATTAATTGATAAAGAAATTTTCGAAGAATATCATCTTCAAGTTGACAGAATCGATGTAAATCATAAAATTTCAGATAATTTATTAGAACTAAGTGCGGTTCAAGAAACTGCTTTTCAGCAAATAAATAAAAGTTTTACTACACAAAATGTTTGTCTTTTGCACGGCGTGACATCATCTGGTAAAACCGAGATTTACACCAAAACAATTGAGACCTATATTAAGGAAGAAAAACAAATTCTTTTTTTATTGCCAGAAATTGCTTTAACAACACAATTAGTCGCAAGATTAAGATTGTTTTTTGGAAATAAAATTGCGGTTTTTCATTCAAAATACAACAATAACGAACGAGTCGAAGTTTATAAACAAGTCTTAAATCATTCGCCGAAAGCGCAAATTGTGATTGGAGCAAGGTCGGCTTTGTTTTTGCCATTTTCCAATTTAGGATTAATAATTGTCGATGAAGAGCATGAGCAAACTTTCAAACAAGTCGATCCAGCACCAAGATATCACGCTCGCGATGCTGCAATAGTTTTGGCAAATGCGCATAAAGCTAAAGTTTTGTTGGGTTCGGCAACACCAAGTTTAGAAACCTATTACAATGCAAAATCGAATAAATTTGGACTTGTAGAAGTAACCGAAAGATTCGGAAATGTGAAAATGCCAGAAATAGAATTGGTCGATTTGAAAGAAAAATATTTCAAAAAACAAATGTCAGGACATTTTACCGATAGATTAATTGATGAAATTATGGACGCACTTTCGTTAGGCGAACAAGTAATTTTGTTTCAGAATCGTCGAGGTTTTTCGCCAGTTCTAGAATGTATGACTTGCGGAAACGTGCCACAATGTTCGCAGTGCGACGTGAGTTTGACCTATCATAAAATTAAAAGTCAATTGCGTTGTCATTATTGCGGTTATTCGATTGCCAAACCAATTTCGTGTCACGTTTGCGGCAGTTTGGAACTAACAACCAAAGGTTTTGGAACCGAACAAATTCAGCAAGAATTAATCGAATTGTTTCCATCGGCGAAAATTGGTCGAATGGATCAAGATACAACACGAGGCAAATTTGGATTTGAAAAAATTATTGATAGTTTCAAAAACCGAGAAATCGATATTTTGGTTGGCACACAAATGTTGGCGAAAGGACTAGATTTCGATAACGTGAGTTTAGTCGGAATTATGAACGCCGATAATATGTTGTATCATCCTGATTTTAGGGCGTTTGAACGAAGTTTCCAAATGATGACACAAGTTGCTGGACGTTCTGGAAGATCAGAAAAGCAAGGAAAAGTAATTATTCAAACTTACAATCAAGAACACAATATTATTCAGCAAGTAGTTCAAAATGATTATTTGTCGATGTATAATGACCAAATGCACGAACGTCAAATTTATCAATATCCGCCGTTTTTCAGAATTATAAAAATAACTGTAAAACAGAAAGATTACGAGAAATTGAAAGAAGGTGCAATGTGGTTGTATCAAGTTTTTGCTCAAAATTTACAAATTCCAGTTCTTGGACCAGAAGAGCCTGCAATTTCAAGAATTAGAAATGAATATATTAGAACTATATTAATAAAAATTCCGCAAAATCATTCATTATTAAACACAAAAAAAACCATTCAAAAAATTCTGAATAGTTTTGATGCTGTTGGACAATTTAAGTCGATAAAAGTTCAGGTTAATGTAGATTTTTATTAATTTTCTGCTAATGCTTTTGTTAAATCTTCTTTTTTATTGCGACTTAATGGAATTTTGGTTGGACCAATTTCGGCAAATTTGCTATTAAATCGATCTATTTTGTCAATATTAACGATGTACGATTTGTGAACACGAACAAATTTATTTCTTGGAAGTTCATTTTCAAAAGCTTTCATAGTCGATAAAACTAAACTTGCATTATCTTCGGTAATTACTTTTATGTAATCTCCACAAGCTTCGACCCATTTTATTTTATTTAAGAAAATTTTTAATTTTTTTAGATTACTTTTAATAAATATAAATTCTCCTTCGTCTTCTTGATTTTCTTTTCTTAATTCATGTAAATCTAAAACCTTTTTAACGGCAATATTAAAACGTTCGGTTTCTATTGGTTTTTGTAAATAATCCGAGGCTTCATAATCAAAAGCTTTCAAAGCATAATCAGATTTAGATGAAATAAAAACAATTTGGGGTTTAGTTTTTAATCCATCAATAAAATCAAATCCACTAATAACGGGCATTTCAACATCAAGAAAAATCAAGTCAATATCATTCAAAGTTATACAACTTTTTGCTTCGATTGCATTAGAGAAATCTCCAATAACATTGAGATTTTGATTGTTTGATGCCAATTTTTTGATGATAATTCTTTGAATCGAACTGTCATCAACAATTACACAATTTAATTTCATACAAGTAGGTAATATATGTTTCTTAACCGTAAAAGTATTAAAATAATTTGTAACTATATCATAAAAACGTATTTTTTTGGTTATAATCGATGATTTGGTAAAAATAATGATTTGTATACTTGTTTATTCAGATTTAATAACTACTTTTGCACCCAAATTAATAATAAAATATATTTTTATGAATCATTATGAAACTGTTTTCATTTTAAATCCCGTTTTATCTGATGTTCAGGTAAAGGAAACAGTAAGCAAATTTGAAGATTTTCTTACAAGTAGAGGAGCCAAAATGGTATCTAAAGAGGATTGGGGCTTGAAAAAAATGGCCTATGAAATCCAAAACAAAAAAAGTGGTTTTTACCATTTATTTGAGTACAATGTTACTGCTGAGGTTTTAATTGCATTTGAAACTGAATTTAGACGTGACGAAAGAATCATGCGTTTCTTGACTGTAAGTCTTGACAAACACGCAATATCTTGGGCGGAAAGAAGAAGAACTAAAATGAAAACAAAAGCTTAATTATGGCAACTTTAGAACAATCATCGAAAGGTAAGAAAGACGGAGATATTAGATATTTAACGCCTTTAAATATAGAAACTAACAAGACTAAAAAGTATTGTCGTTTCAAAAAATCTGGAATTAAATATGTAGATTATAAAGATGCAGATTTTTTATTGAAATTCGTTAACGAACAAGGTAAAATTTTGCCACGTCGTTTAACAGGAACTTCATTAAAGTACCAAAGAAAAGTGTCTGTAGCTGTTAAAAGAGCTCGACACATTGCATTAATGCCTTATGTGGCCGATTTAATGAAATAATAATTTAAACAATCAATTGTTGTCCCGCCTTAGCGGGACTAACTTTATAACAAGGACAACAACATGGAAATTATATTAAGACAAGACGTACAAAATTTAGGTTTCAAAGACGATGTAGTATCAGTAAAAGCTGGTTATGGTCGTAACTTTTTAATCCCACAAGGTCACGGACATTTGGCTACGCCTTCTGCAAAGAAAGTATTAGCTGAAAACCTAAAACAAAGAGCTCATAAAGAAGCCAAAGTTGTTAACGATGCAAAATCTTTAGCAGATACTTTGAAAGCTATGGAAATTAAAATATTTGCAAAAGCTGGTGGCGAAAAATTATTTGGTTCTATCACTAATATTGACATTGCTGATGCAATTGCTAAAGGTGGTCAAAATATCGATAGAAAATTTATTACTTCTGGAATTGTAAAAAGAACTGGTAAATATTCTGCTTCTGTTCGTTTACACAGAGATGTAATTGTAGATTTACCTTATGAAATTGTTGCTGAAAAAGCATAGATTTCTAAGAATTTGTTAATAAATCTTTATAAAAAGATCAACTAAATTTAGTTGGTCTTTTTTGTTATGTGTACTTTTGCTAAAACAAAATATAAAAAAATGAAAAAAATTGTCACATTTTTGATTGTAATGGTTAGCATTTCTTTTTTGAATGCTCAATCTACTACTTCAGGTTTAAAGGGTTTTTTAAAAAACTCTAAAAAAGAAGCACTAGGAGGTGCAAATTTACTTGCTGTTCATTTGCCTACAAATTCAAGATATGCTACAACGGCTGATTTTGATGGATCTTACAGTATTAACAATATGAAAATTGGTGGTCCATATAAAATAATAGCAACTTTTACGGGTTATCGTGATCAAGTTATTGAAGATGTATTTTTAGAATTAGGCAAACCATTTTTTTTGACTTTGGAATTATCAGAAAATAGTAGTGAATTGAGCGAAGTTGTTGTCAAATCTGTTGGTAATAAAATTTTTCAAGGTAGTCGCACAGGAGCAGAAACAACAATTGGTCGTAAAGAATTGACTACTTTGCCATCAATTTCAAGATCTGCCGAAGATTTTACTAGATTAGAACCATCTGCAAGCGGTGGATCATTTGGAGGAAGAAATGATCAATACAACAATTATTCATTAAATGGAGCAGTTTTCAATAATCCGTTTGGATTAGATGCAGTAACTCCAGGTGGTCAAACTAGTGCGCAACCAATTTCTCTTGATGCAATCGAACAAATTCAGGTTGCTACAGCACCTTATGATGTAACATTGTCAGGTTTTACTGGAGCTTCGGTTAATGCAGTTACTAAATCTGGAACCAACAAAATTACTGGAACTGTTTATGGTTTTTTTAGAAACGAAAGTTTGACTGGCGATAAAATTAAAGGAGAAAAAATATTTGTGCCTTCTTTAGGACAAACTCAGGGCGGAGTAAGTCTTGGTTTACCAATAATTAAAGATAAATTATTTGTTTTTGGAAATTTTGAATTTGATAATAGAACAGATTTAGGTGCCAATTTTGCTCCAAATAATGCTGATGGAATTACAGGAATTAATGAATCACGAGTATTAGAATCTGATTTAATTGCAGTTTCGTCAGCTTTACGAAATCTTGGCTATGAAACTGGCGCGTATCAAGGTTTCAATCATAAATCGAATTCCAGAAAAGGAATTATCAAATTAGATTGGAACATAAACGATAACCATAAACTTGCTGTAATTTACAACAGGTTACAAGCATCTAAAGATAAACCAGCCAATCCAACCGCTATTCAGAATAGAGGTCCAAGTGCATCTATCTTGCAATTTCAAAATTCGGGATACCAAATAAACAATAATCTTGATTCTTATTTGTTAGAATTAAATTCAAAATTAGGTAAATCGGTTTCTAATAAATTGCAAGTTGGTTATACACAATTTGACGATTTTAGAAATTCGTTTTCTGCACCAGCACCAATTATTAACATTCAAGATGGCGCAGGTTCGAACTATATCATTGCTGGTCACGAACCATTTTCTATAAATAACACTTTAAAACAAAATGTATTTCAAATTACAAATAATTTGAACTATTCAATTGGCAAACACGAATTTACTTTTGGTGGTTCATTAGAAAGATTTGAATTTAAAAACTCTTTTAATTTAGTTGCATACGATAAATTTAGAGATTTTTTAACAGATCCTTTGCCATATTATGGAACATTTGGATTTGGAGCTTATCCAAGTGTTGCAACGTTTCTAGCTGACGCAGCGAATCCTAATGGTTCAACTGCTCAAAATTTTGCTTATGCTCAAAATGTATTTAAAAACAATAACAAGGTTGGCGTAGGAGAAAAAAATGGTTGGAGGTTAGCTAAACTTGATGTTGGTCAATTAGCATTTTATGCTCAAGACGATATTTCTATTAATGAAAATTTTAAATTAACATTGGGTCTTAGAGCCGATAAACCCTTATATTTTAATACAGCAAGTAGCGTTACAGATTATATAAACAACTCTGGTACAACAAGAAACGAAAATATTGATTATTACAACCCACAAACTGGTAAAACCCAAAAATTAATTTCTACACAATTGCCTAGCGACAAATTATTATGGTCGCCAAGATTGGGTTTCAATTGGGATACTTTTGGGAATAAAACTTTACAGTTGCGTGGTGGAACAGGAATTTTCACGGGTAAATTACCATTCGTGTGGATAGGTAATCAGATTAGTGGTGCCGATGACGGATTTTTTCAAATAATGGATCCAGATTTTAAATGGCCACAAGTTTGGAGAACAAGTTTAGGTTTCGATAAAAAATTCGAAAACAACTATTTATTGACAGTAGATTTAGCTTACACCAATGAATTAAACGCGGTTCATGTTCAAAATTGGGGATTGGATAAACCTTCGGGAAAATTATTAGGTGCTGACAATAGATTAGTATATCTAGATGCAGATAAAGTTTTTATACCAGGTAATACCCGTCCAACAAATGCATATGTTATGACAAATTCAGATGCTGGAAGCTCATTTAACTCGACCATAAAATTGCAAAAAACTTTCGAAAACGGATTATTTGTTAGTGCAGCTTATAACTTTTTGGTTGCAGAAAGTGTTAACTCTATCGAAGCCGAAATTACTGGCGATGCGTTTGATTTTAATCCAGCATTAGGTAATGTAAATGATGCCGTTATAAGTAATTCTAAATATGGCGACAAACATAGATTTATTGCTGTTTTATCTAAAAAATTTAAGTACGGTTCTAATGACAAATGGGCAACAACATTTACAGCTTTTGGAGAATATGCACAAGGCAACCGTTACAGTTATACTTATGGTGGCGATATTAATAATGATGGTTCAGGAAGAAACGATTTAATTTATATTCCAACAACTGCAGAAGTGGGTACTATGACTTTTGCTGGTGCAGGACAAGCAGCAGCATTTGATGCATTTATTGCTCAAGATGAATATTTAAATTCAAGACGTGGTCAATATGCAGAACGTTATGGAGCTTTATCTCCTTGGACTGCAAAGTGGGATGTGAAAATCATGCAAGATTATAATTTTAAAGTTTCGTCAAATTCTGAAACAAAAAATACAATTCAATTTAGTATTGATATTCTCAATTTCGGAAACTTATTAAATCCTGATTGGGGATTAGTTCAAGTTCCAACAAATGTTCAACCAATTGGAGTCGATGTTATTGCAAATTCACCTGTATATAAATTTACAGGAACACAAACCAAAACTTTTAATTACGATTCAAGTTTAGCTTCAAGATGGCAAGCACAATTTGGACTTAGATATATTTTCTAATTTTCTAAAAATTTTATAAATTTGCTCTATTTGAAAAAAGAGACCTTTTTTTGTAGAATAAATATTATAGAATTAAATTGCGAATACAAAAGTACTATTAATCAATTTCCATCTAAATACAATATAATAATTTATTAGAAATTTTCTAAATCTACAATATTTTAAATTATAATTTTTACATTTACAAAATATTAACCCAAGTTGCAGGCAATATGTTAAAAAAAACATAAAATTAGGTCTTAAATATGTTTTTTAGAGAAAAACTCAATTAAAATAAGCTGTTAGCCCAA
>JAYWGV010000123.1:0-3471 GCA_043778105.1 Bacteroidota bacterium | reverse complement strand
GCCAATTTCTGAATTGGTGCTTTTGATCTGCTTGCATCGTTGACCATTTTGACAATTTGCGAAAGCAAGGTTTCCGATCCTACTTTTTCGGCAATCATAATAAAGGATTTATTGCCGTTGATGGTTCCAGCTATAACTTTATCATCTTTCTTTTTGTCCACAGGAATGGGTTCGCCCGTGATCATGGCTTCGTCAATACTGCTTTCGCCATCTGTAATTTTTCCATCAACTGGAATTTTATCTCCAGGTTTTACACGCAATAAATCTCCCTTTTTTATATCGTGAATAGAAATTATTTTATCGTTACCGTCAATAACCAAAGTGGCTTCGGTTGGTGCGAGTTTTAATAACTCTTTGATTGCGCCACTGGTTTGACTGTGCGCTTTGGCTTCTAATAATTGTCCCAACAAAACCAATGTTAAAATTACGGCAGTAGCTTCAAAATATAGTGCGACAGTTCCATTGTGGCTTTTAAATTCATCTGGAAAAATTTCCGGAAAAAACATTCCGACTAAACTAAATAAAAATGCCACTCCGGTTCCAATACCTATGAGTGTAAACATATTTAGATTCCAAGTAATTATAGATTTGAAAGCACGGACAAAAAACATCCAACAAGCGTAAAAAACAACTGGTAATGTCAAAATCAGTTGCACCCAATTCCATTTTGAAGCACCCATTATTTTGAGTAACGGATTGTTCGGAATCATTTCTACCATAGCAATTACAAAAACTGGAACTGTAAAAATGACAGCGATTTTCATTTTTTTGACCAAATCTTTGTACACTTTTTGATCTTCGGAATCACTCGGATTCATTGGCACCAAATCCATTCCGCAAATGGGACAAGAACCAGAATGATCTTGAATAATTTCTGGATGCATTGGGCAAGTAAAGCCCCCCGACCCCCGAAGTGGGAGTTGTTCTCGAATTAAAGGCATACCACAAACTGGACAATCGCCTGGTTTATCATAATTTTTATCGCCTTCGCAATGCATTGGACAATGGTATTTGGAAGTCGAATTAGTATTTGAAGAAACAGATTTAGTATCTTTATCTAAGATTTTTTTATCAGAATTCTTAGATTTTTCTTCATTAAAATCTGAAATGGAATAGTTTCCAATAGATGAAAGTATTTCTTGAAATTTAGAAATTGGAATGTGCTTTTCCATAGCAATTGAAGCACTATTTGTCTCTAAAGAAACGGTTGCTTCAATGCCATTTATTTCATTTAATGCTTTTTCAACCTTAGACTTGCAACCATTACAACTCATTCCTGAAATTGTATATTTATGTGTCATTAGTTTATAGTATGCTAGATAACTTTGTCAAAGTTTAAAACTTTGACAAAGTTTCTAAGCAAAGTTGATTTGTTAATTAAGCGAAATTAAAAACTTATTCTGCTGCATTTTCTGCCACAGGTTCAGTCAATTTCATTCCGCATTTTGAACATTTGTCGTTCAGTTTGCCTTGCACTTCTGGGTGCATTGGGCAAGCATAAATTGTTGCTTCCATTTTTTTATTGGTTTTTTCGGTTAATTCCATACCACATTTTGAACACATTTCGCCTTTCATTCCCATAATTTCTGGGTGCATTGAACAAGCATGTGTTTTCATAGCAACGTTTCCATTCATCATTTCTGAACCGTCTTTCATCATGTGAGTATCGACTGTTCCTTTTTCTGTAACTTTTTTGTTGCAAGAAACTACAGCAAATATTATAATTGCTACTGATAAAATTAAATTTTTCATTATTATAAATTTATTTAATGTGGATTAATTTCTACATATAAATTTATGCTTTGTTAAATCAAATTTGTTACAGAATTAAATTTTTTGTTTGTGATATTACGTTGAAAATGATAAATTATTTGATTGTTTCTGTAACTTTTCCACAACTCAACATCATCGATCCGTAATAAGGATTTTTGACAACATTTTCTTTGCTTAACCAAGTGGCACCTTTTCCATCATTTGCCATTGGGCAATATTGATAATAAGTTGGTGTTTCTTGTTTAGAAACTTTTATTAAATCGTAAATATTTAGCGAAAGTGAATCAAAATGGTCTCTTTGGTGTTTTGGATCTTGTGTTTCGGCAATATGTTCTGTATGTTCTTTTAATGGTGCAAAAACTTTCATCCAGACTATATGTTCTTCATTTCCTAAAGTTTCCATTTTTACAGCTTTTACACCAGTTAGCAATTCGGTTGCTTTCGCAGATGCTAATTTTCCATCTGTTTTTATTAATGCGTCTTTCAATTCAAAATAATTATCGAAAATTGGTTTTAATTGGGTTATGCTATTTATTGAATTATTCGTTGTAACATTAAGTTCTTTTAAAGGCATATTTTGTTGTGAAATAACATTAATTTTTTCGTTAACTTTTGCTTCTCTATCATATTGACAACAACCGGGCAATTTTAAATAGGTAGCATTTGGCGCCAAAAATTTGTCGCTGTCGTAGCCAACTAATGCAATCCGTTTTAAAATTTCGTCTTGATTGGTTTTTTTTGAATTAAACGTTAAAGTTGCTAATTTGGTTTTTTCGTCCCAAGTTACGTTAGAAACTCTTTTTAAATTTCCTGCTTTTTCAATTTTGGATTTGCACATTTCGCAGTTTCCGTAAACTTTTACCGTTTCGATTTTTGCATTTTTTATTTGTGCATTGCTAGCTGTGAATGATAACAATACTGTGATTGCTACCAATATTTTTGATATTAGTTTCATTATAATAAATTTTAATTTTTTTAAATAAATAATTTTAAAAGCAATAGATATGCTTTCATTTGATGCCAATTATGGCTATCAATTATTAAAATTATTTTATATTAGGCGGAAGCCAAACAGAAGTGAACCCAGAAGAAATAAAGGTTTTAGTATAATAAAAATTTGATTTTTTTGTGTAATAATCAATATTTATATTTTTAAATTCTATATCAAAATAAGAAATTATACTCAAATTTACTGGTGATGTAGAAGTGCAATTAGAATGACCGCATTTGCCACCGCAACTATTGTCTTTGTCTTTCGAATTATTATCGTTGCAACAATCTTTTTTAGTATTTTGGGTATTTTCTTTTTTACAACACGATTTTTCGGTTTTAATTTCACACGCATAATTCGAGGTTGGCACAATAAAGAAACCAATCGTTAGAATTATAATTGCTATTAATAACCGTTTTTTCATAGCTGTAAAATTAAATCTATTGTAATAATTAATTACCAAATATTCGTTAAAACAATTTGATTGATTTATATAAAATAGTTGTGTAATAGAATATTGTGGATTTAATTAAAATATTGGTATATTTTGTCATTTCGACGAAGGAGAAATCACATTAGTTGCTCACGTTATGAGATTTGCTTCGCCAGTCGCACTTTCAGGCTCTAGTCTCCTTCGTCGAAATGACAAAAGTATTAGTTTCCTCTATTACAGTGCTAGTTTTTTTAAAATCTACAATATTCTGTAA
>JAYWGV010000122.1:0-14779 GCA_043778105.1 Bacteroidota bacterium | reverse complement strand
CCATATTTTTCATATAAAGTTCGCCAATTCTGAACACTATTTGGATCAACACCAGCGATTTTAGCAACTTCACGTTTAGAAATACCTTTCTCTTGATTTTGTTTTAAAATTAGCAAGACTCTTAATCGTTGCCCAATAAATGGGATTGAATCTTTAAGAAGTTTTTTGATTTCCTTTTCAGTTTCTTTAATAATCAAATTTTTAGTTTTTGCCATAATCACTATTATAATATAGTCCAAAAGTAATAAAAAAAATCCAATTAAACAAATTGGACTATATTATATTTGTGTTTGGTATAATTTACCTCGTAATGCATCTTGTAATATGGTTTGTCGAAGTTTTATTAAATTTTCTTCTTGAGATTCTATTTCGTTAACTAATTCTTGATTAATTATTTCAGCTTTTTCAATTTCATCTAATACTTTCTTTTGTTCTTCCTTGGATGGTAAGAAGATATCTAACATAAATATCTGTTTAGGATGTATGCGTTTAGATCCAACACCTTTGGCTATACTTTCAAGTTTCAAATAAAAGTTTCCTTTTTTAAAGAAATAAAATATCCACTCTGGGTAGCACAATTCATCCACATCAAATGATGGAATATCTAAACTAGATTCAAATCCATCGAGTTCTTCAGGTATAATACCAAAAGCACCTTTATGCAAATTCTGTTTACCATATACAAATTGACCAGTTTTACGTGTATAATACTTTGTCGCCCCTTTTTTATCTTTATTTACGGGTCTTTTTTCTACTCCAAGAACATTTAGCTTTACCCTAATTCGTTTGTCTGCATTTGGGTTTTCCGAAACAACTTTGGATTCAGTTAGGAGCGTACCCAATTTTACTTTTTTCCAGTCTTTCATAAAAGTGCTTTTTTTATTTCGGATAAGAGATTTGCACTTTTTTGAAATGAAGTATCAATTTTAACTAGTAATTCTTCTGTTGTAAACACTTTTTCAGCTTCCGTTAGATGTGCGTTTTTAATATCTAAATTGAACTTTCTTTCTTTTATTTCATCTATAGAAACTTTCCGAGCAAATTCATTTTCTTTACGGTCTTTCCACCATTTCTTAATATCATCAAAATGCTTTATATCTATTGGTCTAGAAGCACTATAGTTTTTTATTCCTTCAGGATAAGGCATTTCGTAATACCAAGTTTCTTTAGTAGACTTTCCTTTTTCAAAAAAAAGTAGATTCGTTTTAATGCCCGTATAAGGATTAAAAACTCCATTTGGTAATCTTATAACTGTATGTAAATTACATTTGGTTAAAAGTTCTTCTTTTATTTTAGTTTTTACTCCTTCTCCAAATAATGAACCATCGGGTAAAACTACAGCTGCTCTACCACTTTTCTTTAAAATTTTAATGATTAATGCTAAAAATAAATCTGCCGTTTCTTTGGTTCTAAATTCTTCAGGAAAGTTTTTCTCTATACCATCTTCTTCCTGACCACCAAATGGAGGATTTGATAATACAATATTTACTAAATCTTTTGTTTTCCAACTTTCATACTTTGTTGATAATAAATTACCTTTAGTTATAGCTGGTTTCTCAATACCATGAAGCATTAAATTTGTAGTACAAAGCAAATGTGGTAAAGGTTTTTTCTCTACTCCTCGTATTGAGTTTTGAATTATTAGTGATGTTTCGTCAAAATCTTTTTGCTTTGATAAATTATCTAACGAACAAGTTAAAAATCCTCCAGTTCCACAGGCTGGATCTAAAATACTTTCTCCAATTTGTGGATTAATCATGTCAACCATAAATTGAGTTACTGCTCTAGGAGTGTAATATTCTCCAGATGAGCTAGCACTTTGCAATTCTTTCAATATTGTTTCATAAATATCATTAAAAACATGTCTGTCTTTATTGTTTTTTGAAAAATCAATTTTATTAATCTCATTTATTACTTGACGGAAAAGATTACCACTTTTCATATAATTATAAGTGTCATTAAATACTGATTTTATAATTACAGATTGGTCTGTGTCTGTCGGTTCAATTGTTTTAAGTACAGGAAATAATTCATCATTAATGAAACTAATTAATTCATCTCCTGTCAATCCATTTTCATTGGCTGCCCAATTTTGCCATTTCAACTTTTCTGGAATTGGGCTTTTATATTCTTTTCTTGAAATTTTCCATTCTTCCTCTTTGTCTGCAAATATTTTCATAAATAGCATCCATACCATCTGAGAAATACGTTGTGCATCTCCGTCAAGACCTTCGTCTTTTCTCATTATGTTTCTAATGGATCTTATTATACTCGATGTACTCATTTATTCTATTTTTAAAGCATTAAACCAGTAGTAAAAAGCTTTGGATATTAAATTAAACTTATAATCTCTTCACTTATTCTATTATACGCCAAATCATTATCGTATTCTACTTCTGGTCTTAAAATGGTAAAGATGTCATTCCGGAATTCATCATCTTTCATCTTTTCTTCCATATTTATAACAAACATTTTGCTAGAAGGCGAAGCACCATCGGAGAAATTGATGTATTCTTTGTAGCATTGAATTAGTTTTGAAATATCTATATTTAGTTTAGTTAACGCCAAATCTAAATCGAATAAATCCCGTCCTTTTCTTCGTTGGTATAATGCTCTTAGTTTTGTACCCAGCAGTTCTTCTATGTAGTAGGTATTTATGAAACATTCTCCACTGAACCAACTGTTTTGTACTTTGAAAGGCATTTGTTGCAATCCTAAAACTGTGAAATGTTCTCTACAATTGATTTCGATTTTGAGACGCATTCTGATGATTGGTTGTATTTCTGTTTCAAATCTATATTCTACGGTGTTGTTGTGAATACTGGTTGTAATATTTCTTTTTGTTCCCAAAAAGGCTAAACATTCTCGCAATCTAACGAGAATTGGTTTTATTGGTCCAGTTTTTATTTGTACCAAATCAATATCTTCGGAATATCTAGCTTGTGGTTTTAGGAATAGTTTGTGTAAAGCTGTTCCGCCACGGAATGCTAGGTTTTCGTTTAGGAATGAATCTGAAAATATTTCAACCAATGCTCTTTCTATAACTAAATCTTGTTCGACTTGGCTATTTTCTGGCCAAGGAGCAAATTCTTTCCATTCTTCTATATAACGTCTTGGAATCATAAATCACTTTCAATTTTAATATTTCGGATTATTTTCCATTTTAAATCCACTTCGCCAATTTTATCTTTCCCTGGCATTAAAGGAATATTTACTCCAAGCTTTGGAGCTATAATTTTATATAAAACAGCACTTAGTTTTTGGTCATTTAGTTCTGTTTCTAATAAATATCCCAATCGTTGCACCGCAGCAGTTTGTGAATAGTTTTTAGCTGTTTTATTGAGATTTGTTGTTTTGATTGCTTCTACTAATTCGGATAAAATAGTTATTACTCTATTCATTCCTATTTTATCTACATAGGACAATAAATCTAAAGCTGTTAGTTCTGGGGAGGAAACATTAATATAACCAGCGTCTGTTTTTATTTGTCTAATATCATCTTTGTTCCAATCGGTTCTTACAAAAAAATTGATTTTTAACTTTTTAGTTTTAATGTCTCTTAAAGCTGGTTTTTCAGTAATTACGAAGGTTTCCATTGATTGTTGATGTGATGCACCGTGAATAGCGGCTGCTGAAATTAGACCAACATAATATTTTTTATGTAACATATTCATCATATCATCAATAAAAAGATTTGTGGGTAACATTCCTTGTTTTGTATATTCCGCTGGAAGTATGGTATAAAATCCTTGACGGACTTGTACTATCCTTTTTTTAGTTTTGAGTCGAAATAAATTTTGATGAATTGCTTTATCAGATATATTAAATTTATCTTTAAGTTCATCAACTGTAAAAGCATATCTCCCTTTAGCTCTAACAGCATCAAGATAGTCTTCTAAATAATTGTATGATTGAACACTTGTTTTCATCTCTATATTTGGTTTGCGCAATACTACACAATGTGTAGTAGTATGCAAATGTAATATATCTAAATTAAGATTGCCTTTATTATCATTAAAAGTTTTATTTATTCTATTTTTATAAGCAATAAGGTCAATCATTACTTGCAATTACATTAGTTTTTTTTATTTTGAATTTACGTAGAAAGATTAGTTTTATTAAAAACGGTAAGATTAAGTATTTACTAGACTTTTTTATTGTTTTTTATTCTTCGTGGTTATACAATTCAACTTCGTTTATCCATCGAATTATCATCAAAAGCAATCAAATTCAACATTTCACGTAACCTTGAACGTACTCGATTACCATAAGCCGTTTCTATTTCGGTGGCAGAAAGGTTGCTGGTTATGTGTGTGATTACTTGTTTTGAAATGAAAATATCATATCTGGAAAGTATGATTTCCGCCATTACGTTACATTCGTTTCCATAGTATTTTAGATTTGTTTCTACACCTAAATCATCAAAGCAATAGTTTCTGTATTCGCTATGAGAATTGTTTCCGTTGCTGTATTTCTGAATGGTTTGATAGCCTTCTTTGATAAACTCAAAACTGATGTCTCTGCAAGTTTTCATTATGAAATTGTTATTTTGTTTAGCTGCACTTTTCATCAATGTCATTAATGTTGTTTTTCCACAGCCAACTGGTCCAGAAAGTAGAATTCCTTTGGATAGATCTAAATTAAAATTGGCAGCCATAACCTCATCTTTTAGAAAATAGCAAATCAGTTTTTGAATATTAATTATATCCGCTTCTCTGAAATGAAACTTTTCGCCAAACTGCAATTTGCCTTTTTGTTCTAACCAAGCTATCATTTCGGGATAATTGTATTGTGAATTCATAAATCAGGATTTTACAATGGCTCTGCATAATTTTTATCAATGGTTGCGTTGAGGTTGTAGGCTCTTGGTTGCGGATTTGCTTTTTGCGTTGATGAATTTGGCAAATTGACCGAAAATTTTGGTGTGTTCAACATCCAGTTTCGTGCAGCTGCTTGCCAATCTTTCATTTTTGTTTTTCCACCAATCAGCCAACCGATGCTGGAGTAATAATTGAAAAATCGTTCTGCTTCAAATTCGGTGAAATTCTGAAACTTGAAATATTCTTTGACCTGTTCTAATTTTGGAGCAATAAACTTTTCTTCTTTTTTGGCGGAACTTTTTTCTTCTTTTTTTGCAGCTTCATTTTTTAAAAATAAATCTTCCTCAAAATTTTGAAAATTGGTATCTATATCTATGTTTTTATTGTTTTTAGATGTTTGTTTATTATTATATATATAAGGTGGTTCATTAACCTGTTCACTAACCTGTTCACTAACCTGACCATTAACGTGTTCATTTTTTGGCTTGGTTTGGTTAAAAATTGGTATGGTTTGTTCATTATTTGAACTGGTTGTATCTGAAATAGTTTGACTAAAATTATTTCCTTCCGAAAAATTTATCATAAAAACCTCTGTTCCGGAATATGGATTATATGATGGAAAATAATCTAAAAACTTTAACCGTTGCAAATCCTTTATACACTTGTGATAGGTCGCTTTTGATGCAATTTTGCTTCCTTTCATCATTTCGTCTCGAGAAATTGTGATTGGATTTTTGAACCTATTGACATTCCAACATTGAAATAGCGTTAAATACAAACTAATGTGTGTTGGATTTAGTGATTCTTCATTCGATATCCGATTGAAAAATCCTGTTAGATGTTTGATGTAATTCATCTTACCAACCATTTAGGATTGAACAAATTGGGTGTTGCTTCTACTTTGTTTTTTTCTAAAACTTTTTGTAAATCGGCATAAGCATAGAAAATAATCCCTCCAATTTTGGTGTAGGTTAAAGTTCCGTTAATGCGGAGATTTTGTAGAGTACCTGGTGAAATGTTGAGCAATTTTCTGACTTCGGTAGATTTGAGCCATTGTTTTTGCTGTTGTGGTTTTGAATTAAACATTTCGTTTAAATCTGAAAGAAGAAGTGTACGGAATTCGTTCAAATCTTCGCGAGTAATAACTTCGATAGCCATAATGTTGTGGTTTAAATATTTTTGACAAAGAGAATTATTAAAGCAATACTAAACCAGTTACAGGGGTTCCGTAACCCCCAACAAAACCCAATAAAATCAAGCAATCTTTTTTAAAAATTTTTTTATTTATGAGTTTTAGGTTGCAAATTACATTGAATAATGACTAAATTTGCATTAAGAATAATAATAGAGCTTAAACTCTATAAAATATATTGCGAAAGTTATTTCGAGCCAAAGAAAACGACCAAAATTTCAAAATCAGCTCTACAAATAAACTGTTCGCCTACGCTATGCGTGGGCTCGGTTTATCGGAGCTGTGGGTGCTTGGTCGTACCTCTTTGGCTGGTGATCGATGTCCCACGCTGTTGTTTGTACCAAAACCAAAATGGGATTTTTTCGTATATCTTAAAAAGATATGACTATGAAAAATGAAACTATAATTAGTCCCGAATTGCAACGATTTATGGAATTGCACAAAATTCCAAACCTTATTTCATTACTCCAAATTGAAGACGAAATACTGCTTGGAATGGCTGGCTTTGGCTGGAGAATGATGCGAGAAGTTTTAGAACTTCGTGAGCTCGATTAATTCTAAAATTTTCCCACGAACCGCACTTTTAGTATTGCTCTCGACATTGTAATATTTTACTTTAATGCTATCAACAGAAATTTTTTCGGAATGATTAGTTTTGAAATTTTCGGAAATAAATCGAAATACATCGGTTTGATTTTTATGTTTTATAATTTCGATTTCCATTAATAATCCGAAGAAATAACTTAATTGTGCCACTGATAAACCTGTTAAAAATTTTATCTTTTCTTCATTGTTAGAAATGTTTGTCAATTGATTGGCTTCGAGTTTGATTTTCTTGGTTAAATATTCTATTTCTTCTTCAATCCAACTAATAATTTGCTCTTTTAATGGTGGCAAGTTTGCTTTGTATTTTAAAAAACTTCTGCTTTGTTTTTGGTTGTAATTTTTAAGTAATCGGTACAATACATCTATCTTTTGAATATTGTTTTCTTGTGTTTCCAATTCTTTTAAAATATCGAAAGTAAGGTATTTGAAAAACTGTAATGAGTTGAAATTTAATTCAATCAAACATTCTTTTATTGCATCTTCTGTGCTGTTTTCGAAATCTATTTGATGGTGTAAAACTGAAATAAAATCAGAGCAATAATTGAAATCGTAATACGTTAGTTTTTCTTGAATGTTGATTGTGGCAATTTTCAGTAAGGGTTCGTAAACCAACTTCAATAATTGATCATTGATATTGCTGCCTAATAATCGTGATTTGAGTTCTTTTAATTTGTCTGTAATTTCAAATTCTTTAACTAATATTGAACGGTATGGTATTTGGATGTTTACGTTGAGGTAATTCTTGAATTCCTTTTCTATAAAACGCAACAACTTTTCTAAATAAATATATGTTATCTTCAAACAATCAATTTTGTCATAATTTGTGGAAAACCGATAAATAACTGATGGGTTTACTGGGTTGATGTCATTGATTAATCTGTTTGCCAAATTTTCTAAAGCATATTGTTTTTTATGAATGTATTGTTCAACCCGTTCTTTAGATTTAAAATTGAAAATAGTTTCCTTATTTATTTTCTTGATTTTATCATTTTCATTTTTTAAAGAATGGTAGCAATAAAGAAAAAATCGATGCTCATTTGATAAATTACTAATCTCAACTTCTTCTAAAATGTACAATGAATTATTGTCGTTTTTTGAACGCCAGCTAATATTTACATCGAGCTGATTAATTTCTAATTCTTTTAAAATTTCGGGAATGTATTGTTCAAATTCTGATATTGGTTCACACTCAATACAGTCCATCTCGGCAACTTTTGGATGTAAATTATGGATTGGTTTTTTTATTGTATAATTTATTTCACCGTTTTGCTTGACAAAATCAACCTTGTAAATCAAAAAACTCTCATCGGAACAATTTTCAAGAAAAGCCACAAAATCATTATCAAAAACTAATTTAGGATTTTTGATTTCTTTTAAAATCTGGTCATAGGTTTCAAGAATATACTTTTGTTTCATTGAAATATATTTAATTGTTTTTTTATTTAAAACTGGTTGGTCTTATCGAAAATTATTATGAAACAAAGCCCACTAATTTAATAGTAGGCTTTATTTAAGAATCTCAACTATTGAAGAAATTATTTACTTTCTACTTTACCATTAGTGCTTGTGCTACCCATTAACTTATTACTTGTACCAGACCAAGCTTGCTTTTCAGTATAAAGAGCACTTTGTAGATAAGCTAAAGTAAGTTCTTGTACAACTGCAACTCGTTCAGGATTTTCATCAGTTGTCTCCTTAACATTGTAACCAGAAATACCACCAAGTAAATGTTCCGCTCCAAATAATGTAACTAACGACTTGTTCTTTGAACTCATAGTATAGGCATCAGTAAACCAATCTGCACCACGAGTACTTAACATCGATTTATCTTTGTCGCCAGCAATAATAAGAGTTGGTTTGGTCATCTGTTCAAAGCTTGGATTCATAAATGGAAAATTAGTAGCCGCAAAAAGAGTTAGATCTTTGCCTCCGTTTCCTGCGGCTGAAAGTAATATCCCAGCTTTAATTCTGGAATCTGACATATCCTCTCCAAGTATTCCGTCAGTACCAATTACTCTAGCACCTAAAAGCATTCCTACTGTTTGAGCACCATAAGAATGTCCTACAGCTGCAATACGAGTTTTGTCAAGACGTCCTTTTAGTTCGGTAACATTTTTTTCAATTAAATCTAATTGGTCCAGAATACGTTTTATGTCCTCTACTCTAAAACGCCAAATATTTGGAGTTCGAGAATCTTGTGGTGTTATACCCAATGTTTTTGAATCGAGGAAAGTAGGTTGTATTACTACAAATCCATTAGATGCCCAATAATTTACTAATGGATCATAAGCATTCATTGAGCTACCATAACCGTGAGCGAAAATTATTATTGGTAGTTTTTTTCCAATCACTGGAGCTGAAACTCGCAATTGTATGTCTTCGCCACGTTCGGGTGCAGCAATAACAATTGGGCTTACAGAGATAACAGCTGTTGTTGTCTCTGAATTTTTTACTTGCGCCGATAGATTTGTAAACTGCATTATTAGTGTTAATAATACAAGTATTTTTGTTGTTTTTAGTTTCATAATAATTAATCTTTTAGTGACCATAATTTCATCATATCTTCATCGGTTCTATTACCGTGAATTTGAATTTTAGCTAATTCTGTTTCAATATTTGCATATTCGGTATCTGTCAATAATACATCTGCCGCTCCAAGATTTTCAGTAATTCTTGAAGCATTTGTTGATCCAGGAATTGGCACTATAAAATCTTTTTTGTGAAGCATCCACGCTAAAGAAATTTGTGCTAGTGTCGCTTCTTTTGCATTTGCAAATTGATGCAGTAAATCTAATAAGGGTTGATTTGCAATGATGTTATCCTTTTCAAAACGTGTAATCACTCTTCTAGCATCAATTCCAGTGAATTTAGTTTCTGAACTTAATTTACCAGATAGAAACCCGCTTGCTATTGGAGAGAATGGAACAAAACCGATACGGAGTTCTTCGCATACTGGAATTACATCTTTTTCATACATACGTTCCATAATAGAAAACTCGCTTTGGATAGCTGTTAATGGAGTTATTGTGTGCGCTCGTCTTATCTCTTTGACAGTAGCTTGTGATTGACCCCAACCCAATATTTTTCCTTCTTTGATAAATTCGCCCATACAATAAGCTATATCCTCAACTGGAATGTCTTGATTTACTCTGTGTTGGTAATATAAATCGATATGATCGGTGCCAAGCATTTTTAAAGAATTTTCTAATCGACCTCTTAATTCTTGCATTAAGCGTTCTGTAGCATTGCCTTCCCAATCTTTTTGAAATAAGAATTTTGTGGCAATAACAACATTATTTCGAACACTTTTTAAGGCCTCTGCGACCAATTGCTCGTTGGCACCCATTGCGTAAATTTCGGCTGTATCAAAGAATGTGCAACCCAAATCATACGCTTTTTGGATTAGTTTTATTGCTACTTCTTTTTCTGGAGTAGCACCATATCCCATACTCAAACCCATCGCACCATAGCCGATTGCTGATACTTCTAAATCTCTTAATTTTCTTTTTTGCATAATTTTTTATTTAAAATTTGTTACAATGCAAAATTATCAATTAATAAGTATACATTTGATACCGATATACTAAAGGATACCAATAATAAATGATATGACAAGCGAAAACGAAAAAATAACAAAGAATATGATTATGTATGTCCAAGACACCTTGTATGTATTTGGTGGCAAATGGAGATTACCAATTATAATAGCAATAAAACAAGGAAATAGTAGGTTTACAGACATCAAAGCATTCATTCCAAAAATCACAAATCGTGTTCTTTCAAAAGAATTAAAAGAACTTGAAGCTAATAAAATGGTGGTAAGAACTGTTTATGATACTTCGCCAGTACTTGTGGAATATAAAATTAGTGCGTATTGTTATACTGCCAAAGCAATTGTAGATTCGATGGCTGATTGGGGAAAACAACACAGAGAGAAAATAAAAGAGGATTGAAACAAAGTTTGTTTAATATTTAATTATTAATGGTAAGTTTTTAAATCTAAATTCTTTTTTGTTTAGATTTTCATCAAACGTTAATGTTAAGTTCGTTTCTAAACTATTTTCAAATTGTATAAATTTTTCATTTATAAAATAACTTGTAAATTCATCTTGAATAATCGGTAGTTTAAATTCTGTATTTGTTAAAGTTTTTATTCCATTTTTATGAGTGATAGGCTCATCAACTTTCTTCTTTTCGCCTTTAAAAGGCAAGCGAAATGTCCAAGGTAATTTGGGATTTTTTTCGTTTGTAAGTATTTCTATTTCTAATCCTTTAGGAAAATATTCTGGCTGGTATTTGATACATTTCTTAAATAACAAATCTGTTTCATTTGTATTAACAAGACACATTCCAAAAGGAGAATATTGATTATTCATAAAAAAGGCGCGTTCCCACAATTTAGTTGGTAAGATAAGTTCACTTTTAATTTCTTCTTCACTTTCCACCCAAAGTATTTCGATAAAAAAATTTTGGAAATAAAATTTTCTGTTCACCGTTCCTTGTCCAATATGAACTCTGCTGCTTCCTTCTGTAAACCCAAATTTTACGAATTCATCAGCTTCTTGTCCTTTATTTTTTGAAAATATAAAAATATGATCTACTTCCATTTTTAGTTTTTTTACAAAGATATTCAATTAAACGAATTCCTATACTCCAACGGAGAAACGCCGCTTTTTGCTTTAAACAATTTACTAAATGATTGTGGATATTCAAATCCCAACTCAAAAGCAATTTCGCTTACTGATAAATTAGTAGTTGTTAAAATATCTTTTGCTTTTTCAATTAGTTTATTATGAATGTGTTGTTGGGTGTTTTGACCTGTTACTGTTCTTAACATATCACTCAAATAACTTGGCGAAAGATGCAATTGTTCTGCTAAATTAGTAACTGTTGGCAAGCCCATTTTTGAATTATCTTCAAAATAATTGGACAATAAATTTTCAAATTTAGAGAGCAAATCGTTATTTACCATTTTTCGAGTTGTAAATTGTCGGTTATAAAATCGATTGCAATAATTTAATAACAATTCGAGACTGGAAACCATTACATCTTGACTAAAAGTATCAATTCTTGATTGGTATTCTTTTTCGATATTTTGAACTAAATTTTCAATTAGTTTTTCTTCTTCATCCGAAAGATGTAAAGCTTCGTTTACTTCGTAATTAAAAAACCCATAATTCTTAATGGTTTTACCTAATGGATAATTCCGTATCAAATCAGGATGAAATAGTAATGACCAACCATCTTTATTCCTTTTTTCGTCTTCGTCGATAGCAATTACCTGATTTGGTGCAACAAAAGACATTGTGCCTTCGTCAAAATCATAATAGTTTTTACCATATTTCATTTGACCTTGAAAACTTCTTTTGATTGAAATATTATAAAAATTTAAAAGTAATCTTTCGTTGTTTTGATCTGATATTTTTGAAACATCACTGTGATTTATTAAAGTTATCAAAGGATGCGAAGGTTTTGGTAAAGACAGCAACCGATGCAGTTCAGAAACTGAATCGATTGTCTTTATATTTATTGCTTCTTTTTTCATTTTGTAAAGTTCTTAAAAAACAAAAAGAGAAATGATAAAATTTCTCTTTTTGTTTCAACTATTTTAAATTTCACCTTTTAAAAAATCAAGTCCAGCACTTCTGTCAGAAGTCATTATTTCGATAACGTTACCAGGATATTGAGGTGTTAATTTACTGATTTCGTCTAATTTTTTTAACTCATCGGAAGTAAAAATAACATCAACAGATTTTAAATTGTCTTGCAATTGATGTAGCTTAGTTGCTCCAATAATCACGCTCGAAACTGCATTTTGATGCATTAACCAAGCCAACGCCAATTGTGCAACAGAAACGTTTTTTTGCTCTGCCATTGGGTATAAAACATCCAAAATATCATAAGCTCGTTCTTCGTTGAATGGTGGAAAAGGAAAATCATTCAATCGTCCTTTCGCACCTTTTAAATCTCTTTTGTATTTTCCAGAAAGTAAACCACCACTTAATGGGCTCCAAACCATTAAACCTACTTTTTGGTCGGTCAATAATGGAATGATTTCTCTTTCAATATCTCTGGTATCTAATGAATAATTGGCTTGTAATGATGAAAATCTATTTCTGTCATTGTAATCAGAATATGCCAAACCTTTCATTAAATGCCAAGCCGAAACGTTACTTGCTCCGAAATAACGAATTTTTCCACTTTGGACTAAATCGTCTAAAACCCTAATTGTTTCTTCGATTGGCGTTAAAGGATCAGAAGTGTGAATTTGATACAAATCGATGTAATCTGTTTTCAATCTTTTTAAACTTCCTTCTACTTCCTGAATGATGTGTTTGTGAGAAAGTCCTAAATTGTTTTGTCCATTTCCAACAGCTCCACGAACCTTTGTTGCTAAAACTAAATCATCTCTATTTAGAGATAGATTTTTTATGGCTTGCCCAATCATTTCTTCAGATAATCCTTCAGAATAAATATTGGCTGTATCAATAAAATTTACACCAGCTTCGGTTACGGTTCTAATTTGTTTGTCGACTTCGTTTTGGTCTAAATTTCCCATATAACCAAAAAAACCTTTTCCGCCATAATTCATTGTACCTAAACAAAGTGCTGATACTTTTAATCCTGTGTTGCCTAAAATTTTGTATTTCATTTTTATTGTTATTAGTGAAGTACAAAGGTGCGCAGTATCTAAATTTTTAAAGTTTCCAAAATGAAGTTAGTTGTATCCAAAATGGGTTTTTATTTTACCAAGGACTTATTTCAGTTCCATCTTTTATATCGTTGCTAAAATATTTTCCAGTTGGCGCGTTATCATCAGTTAAAGTATGTTTTACTACAAATGCTGCTGCGCTTTCAACAGTTCCTGGGCCAGTATGATGATTAAAATCAGTAGCCGTAAAACCTGGGTCAATAACATTCACTTTGAAGTTAGTTTCTCGTAACTCATAAGCCAAAGTGATTGTGTACATATTTAGTGCGGCTTTTGATGAATTGTAAATAGCTGCTTTGATATCATAATATTGCCAAGTTGGATCATTGTGTAAAGTGAGCGAACCTAAACCCGAAGTTAAATTGGTAATTCGTGGTTGATCAGATTTTTTTAATAAATCCATAATAATTTGAGTTACTTGAATTAGCCCAAACACATTAATATCATAGACTTCTTTAAAAATAGCGATATCAGTATCAATTGCTGGTTGTGGAAAACCTCCGCTAATTCCTGCGTTGTTTATCAAAATGTCCAATTTGCCTTGCTCACTTTCAATTGTATTTTTGGCAGCTACAATGCTATCGAGATTAGTAACATCAATTTGAATCGCCTTGATGTTTTGATATCCATTTTCGTTTAATTCTTTTACAACTGTTTCACCTTTTTGAAGGTCACGAGTTCCTAAATAGACAAATAATCCTTTTTTTGAAAGCTGTTTAGCGGTTTCTAAACCAATGCTTCTGTTTGCTCCTGTAATTAATACGGTTTTCATTTTTATTTTTTTTAAATTAATACTGCAAAGTTGCATCGATTAAAAATGAAATCATTTGCCATTTGGCAAAAAGCAATTTATCGAATATTTTTTCTAATTCTGCTTAATGAAGATTGCGTCATACCTAAATAAGAAGCTAAATAGGAAAGCGGAATACGATTTGCAAGATTGGGATAGGTTTCTAAAAACGCCAAGTAACGTGTAGTTCCATCTTCTGAAACTAAAGAACTTCTTCTTTCTATTTTTTGAAGCAATGCTTTTGAAATAATTTTATGTACAATGGTATCAAAACCCACAATAGTATTGAGCAATTCTTGCCAATCTTTTTTAGAAAAAACAATCATCTTACATTCGGTTATGGCTTGTACGTACGCAATAGAAGGAAGTTCGTTTTCAAAGCTTTCTAAATCGACTAGAATATTATTTTCTTCGATGAAGTATTTGGTTATTTCTTCTCCTTTGTTGTTGTAATAAGAAACCCGAGTAATTCCATCTATAATAAAGCCAAATTGTTTTGAAACCTTTCCTGCTTCTAGAAAATAATCGTCTTTATTCAGATTTAATTCTGTTGCTTTTTTTGAAATCAAGTCAATCTGTTGTTGGTTTAAATTCCCAAATTGTAGGATGTATTCTATAAATTTTTCCATAGGTGCAAGGTAGTCATTGTAATTTTTATA
>JAYWGV010000121.1:0-3506 GCA_043778105.1 Bacteroidota bacterium | reverse complement strand
TCACTTCTTGTAAAGGCTTTCCAAACCAAAGGTAATCCCGCTGCAAATTCTCTTTTTACTGAAATTGTATGGTTTTCTTTATTGACAGAAAAATCCATTGTGAGATTGTTGTTCATCTTTATAAATTTTATTAATTAGTTCAATATTAAGCATATAAAGTTGATTATATGAAATTTAAGAACTGTTGTACAATTATGAAAAAGAATTGTATGATTCACAGATAGCTCTAGGAAATCTATTTTAAGTTCTCAAATTAAATAATAGTATTGGTTTATTATTTTATAATTTATTAAGTTGAAAGTTTATGGCGGATTAATTTAAAATTTATACGATTAATTTTTTTGAAATTGTGAGTAATTTATTAAATTGTAGCTTTTAAATAAATCCACTTTTTATATTTTGTTTTCATACAATGTCCGCAAGGTCGAAAACCATTCTCAATTGCTTCATTTTCTGATGCAAAGAAAACTCTGTTTTCCTTTTTCAAACGTTTGCCTGATTTACATTGAAGTGTTCCGTATATTTTTAGTTTTTTATTTCCGCCAAAACAAATTTCACTAAGTTTGATTTTTCTTCGTAAATCAAAATCGTTTATGTCAAGATGTTTTATCATTTTTAACTCAAGGCATCGTGAAAAATAATTCCTAATGTGTGTCGTTCTCCACTATGGATTTCACTTACTCCGTGTTTCATATTTACTCTATAATATCCTTTTGAACCTTTTACTGGTCGAAAATTAGTTGTGAAAATGAGCATATCGCCTTTCTTTGGTTTTAATACAATGGCTTTTGATTGTGCTTGCGGTGTTTGTTGAGTTAAAACAAATTCACCACCTGTATAATCTTCATTAGGTTCATTCAAAAATAAAACGGTTTGAATTGGAAAATAGATTTCGCCATACAAGTCCTGATGCAAGGTATTGTGTCCGCCTTTTCCATATTTCAAAATCAGAACAGTTGCATTTGTTTGATTATTTGCATTACATTGTTCTAAAAGTTCTTGATGAGTATTTGGGAAAATTTTATCAATATTTAATACTTTCATCCAAGCATTTGCAATGGGTGCCAATTTAGGATATATACTTTCTCTAATATTTTGAATAAGATTTGGCAACGGATAATTAAAATATTTATATTCGCCTAAACCAAAACGGTAGCGTTCCATTACTACTGTTTTTCTGTAAGCATTTGTATTGTTGTATTCATTTATCAATTCGATGCATTGGTCGCTTGATATAAATTTTGGAATTATTGCGTACCCTTTTTCGTGCATTTCTTCGGTTACACTTTCCCAACCAATTGTTTCTGTAGGTATCATTTTATAATGTAGAAATTTCAATAATTATATCCGTCAATTTCTCTGGCATACTAAAAAATGGCGAGTGGCTCGATGGCAATTTATATACTTTCAGACAAGGTATTTCGGCCAACATTTTCTCTTGCAACCAAGGTGTTATGGCTCTATCTTCGGTACATTCAATATAATATCGTGGCACACTTCCATAATTTTCTTCGGTTAGTTTCAATTTTGCTTTTGCAGATTCTGTAGATTCTGGCAACAAAAGTATATTAGCCATTTGTGTAATATCGTCTTCACAGTCGTGGTATAATCCTTCCTTGTAAATTTCGGGTAAAAGCATTGATGAAATTGTGCTGTTGTAAGTAATGTGTCCGCCCAAAACCTCTTTCTCATCCAAGGCAAAATAATCTTTGGCACATTTACCATTAGCAACAAGCACGGCAGCTAAATAAATTAATTTTTCAATTTTCTTTGGACGCAACTCTGCTAACTGAGAATTCATTATTCCGTTTTTGCTATGTGCTACCAAAATTACTTTTCCAGATATTCCATCAATAAGTTTGCACAAGTGTTGAATGGTCGATTCAAATCTTACATTTTCAATTGGTGTTTTATCTCTTCCCATTCCTGGCAAATCGATTGAATAAACTTTATGCCCTTCTTTTTCTAGTAAAGGTGTTACTTTATACCAGTTCCAAGCACTATGCCAAGAGCCGTGAATAAGAATAAATGTTTTCTTTTCGTTTTTGTTTTGAGCATTCATTTGAAATGGATTAAAAAGTAATAATATAATTAGTAGTGCAAAATTTTCGTAAATTGTTTTTGGTGAATTCATTTTTTTGATTTTAGTATTAGACACAAAAATCAAAATATTTTAACAATGAAAAAACCCGAAACTTGCTATATATTGTCAGTTTGTATTTTTGCACCTTCCCAACCAATAATGGCTGTTTTTCGAATGTTTCCCCACATATAACCACCAAATATTCCTGTAGATTGAATTACACGATGGCAGGGAATTAAAAATGCAACAGGATTACTACCAATGGCTGTGCCTACTGCTCTTGAAGCGTTTGGATTATCAATTTTATCGGCAATTGCACCGTAAGTTGTAAGCTGACCCAACGGAATTTTCAATAGCGTTTGCCAAACTTTAAGTTGAAAATCAGTTCCTTTCAGATGTAGTTTTATTTGGTTTAGCTTTGTCCAATCGTGCGTGAAAATATATAATGCATTTTGCTGAATTAAATCAACCATTTGTTTGAAATGCGCTTTTGGGAAATGACTTTGCATAGTTTGAAAAGCAATAATTTCATTATCTACAAATGCCATATAACAAATCCCTTTTTCGGTAGATGCCACTAAAATAGTTCCAAATATACTTTCGGCAAAACTGTAGTTTATAGCTAAATTATTTCCACCATTCTTATATTCGGCTGGAGTCATTCCTTCAATATTTATGAATAAATCGTGTAAACGTCCAGTGCCTGAAAGTCCTGTTTCGTGTGCCGTTTCAAAAAGTGTTGCCTGATTTTCTTTTAAAAGTGTTTTGGCATATTCTACGGTTGTATACTGTAGAAATTTCTTTGGACTTGTGCCTGCCCATTCGCTAAAAATTCGTTGAAAATGAAATCGGCTTAAATTAACTTTTTGAGCAACTTCGTCAAGATTAGGCTGTTCTTTAAAGTTTGTTTTTATATACTCAATGGCTTCTGCAATTCGATTGTAATTGATATTTTGTTGTTCGGTCATTTTATTCAAATTTTATAAGCAAAGATTGGATTAAATTCAATCATATAAAATCCGAAACTAGCTCATTTTATATGATTTAAAATTGATTGTCGAATATATGCTTTTATTTGTAAAGTAATTTTTGTGTTATATTTTCTACATTATTTGTCTTATTATTGATATTTAAAAGCTTATCCCTCAAAATTTTCATATCCTCACTTACTTTTTTATCTAAAACTTTTGCGTAATGTTGCGTAATTCGCAAGTTTTTATGACCCAACATTTTGCTAACACTTTCTATTGGAACGCCATTTGTAAGCGTTACTGTAGTTGCAAAAGTGTGTCAAGCAATGTGGAAGGTTAGTTCTTTTTCAATCTCGCAAACGCCTGCAATTTCTTTTAAATAGGCATTCATTTTTTGATTGGTTAGTATTGGCAAAAGTCTATCTTCGTTATTGCTTTTTGGATGATTTGAA
>JAYWGV010000120.1:0-15298 GCA_043778105.1 Bacteroidota bacterium | reverse complement strand
CGACTTTTCCAGGTAAATATTTCACTGGCGATGGTGCATTGCGAGATGAAGTTGGTTACTACCGAATCACTGGTCGTGTTGACGATATTGTCATCGTTTCGGGTCACAATCTAGGAACGGCGCCTATTGAAGACGCCATTAATGAACACCCAGCCGTTGCAGAATCGGCAATTGTCGGGTTTCCGCACAACATCAAGGGCAACGCACTTTACGGTTTTGTAATCCTCAAAGAAATCGGCGAAGGTCGCAATCAAGAAAATCTTGCCAAAGAAATTAATCAGCACGTATCAGACCATATTGGACCTATTGCCAAGCTCAATAAGATTCAGTTTGTCAGCGGTTTACCTAAAACGCGTTCAGGAAAAATCATGCGACGAATTCTTCGAAAAATTGCCGAAGGAGATTTTACTAATTTCGGAGATATTACAACATTATTAAACCCAGAAATTGTCGAAGAAATCAAAAACGGAAAACTATAAATGTTTTACTAAGTTTCTAGGAATCTGGAACGAATGTTTGGGGCATTTTCAGAAATAGCAATTCCCGCTTTTCATTCCAATCTTTTTTCAATTACCACGGGTTTAAACCCGTGGTAATTGAAAAAAGGATTTTCCCTTCAATCGGGGTTATTAGACAATATTTTTCGTGTTTTTGATATGTTTAGGTTTTTTATTTTACTATTATCCTAACAGTCGCGCTTTAGCGGACTGTTGGGTATTACGTTTAGAACGATTGCTAATGTTTAAAAAAATAGTTACAAAAAGCTTAAACAATTGCAATTCAACAAAAATCTCATTAACTTTACAATTCAATAAAAAAAGTAAATGAACGACCTAAGCAATTACCGAAAATCATACGATAAAAACGAACTTCTAGAAACCAAAATTCCAGAAAATCCAATAGAATTATTCAATATTTGGTTCAAAGAAGTCGAAGATTTAAATGGATTAGAAGAAGTAAACGCAATGACAATTGCAACAATTGGTCAAGACGGTTTTCCAAAATCTAGAGTTGTTTTATTAAAAAATTTATCAGAAAAAGGATTTGCTTTTTACACCAATTACGAATCCGAAAAAGGAAAAGCCATTCAAGAAAATCCAAATGTTTGTTTGTCTTTTTTTTGGCATTCGCTGGAGCGACAAGTTATTATAAAAGGTATTGCAGAAAAAGTTTCGGAAGAAACATCAACCAAATACTTTAATTCCAGACCAATTGGAAGTCAACTTGGCGCAATAGTCTCTAACCAAAGCCAGATTATTCCCGACAGAAAATATCTAGAAGAAAAATTATCAGATTTAGAAAAAAAATACGAAAATCAAGTAATTCCAAAACCTAATTTTTGGGGTGGATTTATAGTAAAACCGATTTCAATTGAGTTTTGGCAAGGCAGACCAAACCGATTGCACGACCGCATTCGATATGAATTAATGCAAGATAATACTTGGAAAATTGACAGGCTTTCGCCTTAATGGTACATAAAGAAATATTTTTTTGCCAAAAAGACACAAAGACGCTAAGTTATTATACCAATTATATGTATAATTGGTATAATACTAAAATTGTAATAAATTATGATTAATTTCATATTTTACATATTTCTTGTTTGAGACTTTGAGCCTTCATGGCAAGATTTTAAATATACTTATTTGTAAAATTGTTATTAAATATGAAAAACCTAACCATCATCCGTCATGGAAAATCAGGCTATGAACTTGGATTATCCGATAAACAAAGAAAATTAGTCGAGCGAGGAATTAGCGATTCGACACTTGTGGCACAAAAATATTTGCCCAATTTACAATCCGATTTTTTAATATTTTCGAGTACAGCAGTTCGAGCGGCAACAACAGCAAGGATTTTTGCTAAAATTTTCTTAACATTCAATGACGAAATAGAATTTAATGACGATTTATACACATTCGATTCTCGTGAACTTGAGCGAATCATAAAAAAAACCAATGATAATGTTACTAATTTATTAATTTTTGGACATAACGATGCAATAACCGATTTTGTTAATAAATTTGGAGATATTTACATTGACAATGTTCCAACATCAGGATTGGTTTCAATAGACTTTGAATCAGACAGTTGGTGCGAAATACAAAAAGGCAAAACCATAAAAACCATATTTCCAAGCGAGTTACGATGATTGATTTACCCGAAAAAAGATATATTGACCGAGAAAAAAGTTGGCTCAACTTCAACGCCAGAGTTTTACAAGAAGCAGCGGATGAAAATGTTCCGTTATTGGATAGATTGCGTTTTTTAGGCATTTTTTCTAACAATCTCGACGAATTTTTTAGGGTTCGATTTGCAGCAATTCGGCGTTTGAGTTTGACTAACGAGACTGGCGAAAAATTATTAGGTGGCATAACTGCGAAGCAATTAGTAAAAGATATTACTGAAATTGCCATCAAACAACAAGCAGAAAGTCTTAGAATTCTTGGAATAATTGAGCAAAAATTAGAGAAAAACAAAATTTTCATGATTTGTGAAAGCGAATTATCAGCTGATCAAGAATTATTTGTAAAAGATTTATTCATTCAAAAAGTAAGTCCAGCGCTGGTAACAATTATTTTGAATGATTTAGCCGAATTTCCAATTCTGAAAGACACATCGGGTTACTTGGCCGTAAAATTGGTTATGAAACCGACCGAAAAACCAAAACTTTTAGGACTTTCTAAACCAAAAAAAGAAATAAGATATGCAGTTATCGAAATTCCAAAATCAATAAATCGATTTGTTGTCCTGCCGTCAGTTAATGATAATCAATACATTATGATGCTTGACGATGTTATTCGTTTTAATTTAGATAGCATTTTTAATATTTTTGATTTCGAATCGGTTTCGGCGCACATGATAAAAATTACACGAGATGCACAACTCGAAATTGATTCAGATTTATCTAAATCAATGCTCGAAAAAATATCATCAAGTGTTAAAGACCGACGAATTGGCGAACCAGTGCGATTTATTTATGACCAATTATTAGAAAAAGATACATTAAAATACTTTTTATCAAATATAGGAATAGATGCATCAGATTCAATAATTCCAGGTGGAAGATACCACAATCGCAGAGATTACATGGATTTTCCTAATCTTGGAAGATTCGATTTATTGTACAAAACCAATCCGCCATTGCAAATTCCAGGTTTGAGTTTGGACGAAAATATAATGAAAAAAATTGCTGTAAAAGATTATTTGGTCAATGCACCTTATCAATCATTTTCGTATGTAATTAAGTTTTTGCGTGAAGCAGCACTTGATCCTCAGGTTACTACAATAAAAATAACATTGTACAGATTAGCAAAAAATTCTCAAATAATTAGTTCTTTAATTAATGCTGCAAAAAACGGAAAAAAAGTAACTGTTCAAATAGAATTACAAGCAAGATTTGACGAAGCGAGCAACATTTCATACTCAGAGCAAATGCAAACTGAAGGAGTTGAACTGATATTTGGTGTTAAAGGTCTAAAAGTACACAGTAAAATTTGTGTTGTAGAAAGATTAGAAGAAGGAAAAGTAAAACGTTATGGCATTGTTTCTACTGGAAACTTCAACGAATCAACAGCCAAAGTTTATACTGATGTAACGCTTTTAACAAGCCATCAACAAATTTTGAAAGATGCTAACAAGGTTTTTGAATTTTTCGAAATTAATTTTAGAGTACACAGATACAAGCATTTGGTTGTATCGCCACATTACTCAAGAAATAAATTTTCGAAATTAATCGATCGAGAAATTGCTTTTGCAAATGCAGGTTTACCAACATTTATTAAACTGAAAATGAATAGTTTATCTGATTATTTAATGATCGATAAATTATATGAAGCAAGTAAAGCAGGTGTAAAAATCGAATTAATAATACGAGGAATATGTGCATTGATGCCAGGCGTAAAAGGTCTAAGCGAAAATATCGAAGCCATAAGTATTGTCGATAATTACTTGGAACACACACGATTGTTTATTTTTGGAAATGGTGGAAATCCAGATGTTTACATATCATCGGCCGATTTTATGACCCGAAATCTCGATGGTCGAGTCGAAGTTTCTTGTCCGATTTACGACGAAACTATTAAACAAGAATTAATAGATAGTTTTGATGTAGGTTTCAAGGGCAACGTAAAAGTGCGTTTTCATTCTCAGAAATTAGACAATAAATACAGAGTTAGAACTGCTGATGATGAGGTTTTCAGGGCGCAGTTAGAAACTTATAAGTTTTATCAATCAAAATTGGAATAAGGTAATTTAGATAGTTAGACTTTTAGATATGAGACTTTTAGACATGAGACTTTCAGACAATATACTTTAAGATAGTAGATAAATACTTTTAAAAATTAGCTATTAAAATTGACATTTAGAAAATCTAAATTTTGATTTAATCCTTATAAAACATACAAGCTACAACATACAACCTAAAAATCTATAACCAAAAAAATGAACATTAAAAAATACGCAGCGATAGATATTGGTTCCAATGCAATGCGTTTGTTGGTAACTAATATTGTTGAAAACGAAGGCAAAGAAACTCAATTTACTAAAAATGCATTAATTCGTGTGCCTATTCGTTTGGGTCAAGATTCATTTACAGTTGGCACAATTTCTGATGAAAACATTGATCGAATGGTCGATGCAATGAAAGCTTTCAAACTTTTAATGAAAGTTCATAAAGTCGATAAATATATGGCTTGCGCAACATCGGCAATGCGTGAAGCTTATAATGGTAAAGATGTTGTAGAAATTATCAAAAAAAAAGCCGATATAAAAATCGAAATTATCGATGGTAAAAAAGAAGCAGCAATAATTGCATCGTCAGAATTACACCATTTATTAAAAACAGATCATACCTATTTATATGTAGATGTTGGAGGTGGAAGTACCGAATTTTCACTGTTTTCTGACGGGAAAATGATAGCTTCTAAATCATTTAAAGCTGGAACAGTAAGGCTTTTAAACGAAGTAGTTAGCGAAATTATTTGGTTAGAAATCGAGAATTGGATTAAAACCAACACCGAAGATTATGAAAACGTTTCACTAATTGGCTCGGGCGGAAATATTAACAAAATTTTTAAAATGTCAGGCAAAGCGCTAGATAAACCTTTGTCGTATATGTATTTAGTATCTCAATATTCCTACTTAAATAGTTTGACTTATGAACAACGAGTAACCGATTTAGGATTAAATCCTGATCGTGCTGATGTAATTGTTCCAGCTTTGCGCGTATATATGAACGCAATGAAATGGTCAAAAGCAACAAAAATTCATGTTCCTAAAATTGGACTATCTGACGGAATTGTCAAGGCAATGTATTTTGGTAAAATATAACAAAAAAATTAAATATTAAAACTAGATATAAAATCCGATTTTCATCGGATTTTTTTGGCTTTAAACGAAAATAAAAAAATTATAAATAATAAAAATAATGTATTTAATCGATTAAAATAGCTTTTAAATGAAATTTTTGTAATTAAAAAATTACAATTAAAAAAATTTTATGCATTTCAACGATTTTATTTGGTAGTTAAACGGAAATTATATAATATTGTATCAGAATTAAATGTTGTAATTATCAACCCGAAGTATTATCTAATCTTCATAATTATAAATCAATTTGAAATCATTATTTATTAAAATTTTATTGCCAATAACGATATTATTTACTTTAAATTCTTGTTCAAAAAATGAAATTAATGACACTTTGCCAGAAAAGCAAACTGTTGTGGTAAATTATGAATATGTTACTATCGAAACAGATTTAATAAATTTGATAAATGATTACAGAGTTAATAAAGGTTTAAATATTCTAAAATTAGATAATTACATATCAAAAGTTTCAGAAAATCATGTATATTATATGATTAATAAAAATGCAATAAGTCACGATTTGTTTGATTTAAGGTTTAAAGATATTGTTGATAATCGTGGCGGTTTAAAAGTTTCTGAAAACGTGGCTTATAATTTTAATTCTGCACAAAGCACATTGAATGCTTGGTTGAATAGCCCAGAACATAAAAATAACTTAGAAGGAGATTTTACGCATTGTGGAATTTCAATTAAAACCAATGCCAATGGTGTTCGTTTTTATACTAACATATTCATGAAGAAATAGTTTTTTGTTTTTAATTGTTAAAAGTCACCTTTCCCCGAGGGTGGCTTTTTTTATTTAAAGAAGTTTTAAGTCAAGAATTTAGACTTTAATTTTTCGGTAGGAATCATGCAGCTTTCTGTGCGACCAAACCATTTGTAACGGAATTTGGCAATTATATCGTATACTAAATTTCTAATAAATTTCGGAAAAATTTTAGCTAAATAAAAAATATAAAAAAATCCACCAAGCTTTTTAAAAATTTCTAAAGCTGCATCAGATTTTATATAATACTTCAAATTCGATTCATAAAACACAACACTATCGATATTTTGATTCTGCAATCCAATATTTTTCAATATTTCTTGTCCAATTTCTGATTGAAGTGATACAAACCTGAAAACATCCTTATTATCAAATTTTATGACAAATTGTACAAATGAATTGCACAAATTGCAAACACCATCAAACAAGATAATATATTTATTTTTGGGCAAAATCATGGCAATTCTTTTCTTAAATTATAAATAATTTTAAATAAATCTTCTGGATTAAATGGTTTTACTAATATTTCATTTATTCCAGAAATATTAGCTTGTTGACCAATTTGTTTACGGTTAAATGCAGTCAATGCAATTATTGGTGTTTCTATGAACAATTCTCGAATTTTTATTGAGGTCTCAAAACCATTTAATCCAGGCATATTTATGTCCATCAAAATTATATCAAAATTTTGCTTTTTTACAATTTCTATTGCTTCGAAACCATTAGAAACAATAGTTGGAATGTGATTTTTTATACTAATTATTTTTTTGGTAACTAATTGATTTATTTTATTGTCTTCGACAATTAATATATTTAATGGAATATCATCAGTTAAAATCTTGATATTGTTTTTGTTTTTATCTTCTAATTTTCCTGTTTTAAAAGGAATTGTAAAAATGAATTTAGAACCTTTATTGATTTCGCTTTCAAGAAATATTTCGCTTCTAAACAAGGTTATTAATCTTTTTACAATCGATAATCCAAGTCCAGTGCCTTGATAATCTTCATTATTTCTATCAATTTGCGTAAATTTATCAAATATTTTTGATTGATTTTCTTTGGCAATTCCAATGCCCGTATCTTCGATAACGAATTTTATAAAATTAAATTCATTTTCAAATTTAGCTAAGGTTACCGAAATTAAAACATTACCGTTGATGGTAAATTTAAGCGCATTTGTGATCAAGTTCATTAAAATTTGAGCCAATCGTATTTGGTCGCCAACAATTAAGTTTGGAATATTGGAATCAATTTCGAATTTTAATTTAACATTATTCTTATTTGCGATAAATTGAAGAGAATTCTGAATAGCTATAATTTCAAATTGAAGATTAAAAGTATTTTTTTCTAAAACAATTTTAGAATCTTCGATTTTGCTTATTTGCAAAATATCATTTACGAGAGATAATAAATAACTAGCAGAAAACTTTAAAGATTCAAGATGTATGTCATTAATTGTATTTTTATATTCGTCACAAATAATATCGGTTAAACCAATAACTCCATAAAGTGGTGTTCGCAATTCGTGGCTTATTGTCGAAATAAATTGGCTTTTTATATTCGAATCTTCATTAGATTTTTCTATAGCAAGATTTAATTGTTTATTTTTTGCGAT
Organism: Bacteroidota bacterium; assembly: GCA_043778105.1. Lineage (GTDB taxonomy): Bacteria > Bacteroidota > Bacteroidia > Flavobacteriales > Flavobacteriaceae > Flavobacterium. The sequence continues at coordinate 7,547 of JAYWGV010000120.1, read as the reverse complement.
TAATAAATCATTACTTTTTTTGTTTTGTTTGAAATTTTTAAAAACCAAAAAAAGCAAAGATGCCATTATTACAGTAATCATAAATGCAAGAATATTTATAATTTTAGAATTATATAAATTTTGTTCTTGAACCCCTTGTTTAAATTTAACTAAATTCAAATCGGTTTTATAATCATCAATTTCTACTTCAATTCCTGTACGAATGGCTTTTATAATTTTATCACGATCAAAAAGTGAATCGTTTATTTGGTTATAGGCTTGTAAATTTTGGAATGCTTTTTTATGATCGCCAATTTTGTTTAGGAATTTAGAATATTCTAAAAACAAATATTGTTTATCTTCTTTTAGAATAATATTGTTACTGGAATTTATTCCTTTTAAAAAATAATTTTGTGCTTTATCATTTTCGTTTTTGAATGAATAATACATTCCATTAAGCATGTTAATAGAAATTTGAAGATCAGTATCTCTATTTTTATTATAATTTTCGTTACAATATTTTAAATAAGGAAAACCTAAATCAAATTTATTTTCGGAAAAATAGCACCATGCAATATCCATTTTTATTATAATAATATTTTCTATATCATTAATTTTAATTGAATAATCTAGCGCTTTGTTATAATAATAAAGTCCTTTATTTAAGTCTTGAAAATCACCTAACGTGAACAAGTTTCCAAGATTTATATAAATTGTGGTTTTGAGGTTGTCATTTTTAGAATTATTTGCATAAATTAATCCATTATTATAAAAATGAATGGCTTTATCAATTTCATATAATTCGGTAAAATTTCTGGCAATCCTGTTGCATGCATAACCAGCCAAAGAATCATTCTTAATTAACTTAGCATTTTTCAAGGCCAATCCCATAGTTTTAAGAGAATTTACGAAATCGGCTGATCGAAAATATTTATTGCCTTTATGAATTAAATTATCGACTTCATCAATAGAAAGAGGATTTATCTGAGAATATGATAAATTCTGAGAAAATAAAATAAAAAGTAAAAGTAAAATACGATTTTTGTTCATACTATCAAATTATACTTTCAAATATATTAAATATTAAACAAAAAAACCTGAAATAAATCAGGTTTTTCTTAAAAATATATAAATAATTTATCTAATTAATTTTCGATATTTCAATCGTTTTGGTGTCAAATCTCCACCTAAACGTTTTTTCTTATTTTCTTCGTATTCAGAAAATCCACCTTCGAAATAATAAACATCAGAATTGCCTTCGAATGCTAGAATGTGCGTACATATTCTGTCTAAAAACCACCTATCGTGAGAAATTACAACAGCGCAACCAGCAAAATTTTCTAGACCTTCTTCAAGCGCACGTAAAGTATTGACATCTAAATCATTGGTTGGTTCGTCTAATAAAAGTACGTTTCCTTCTTCTTTTAATGTCATTGCAAGGTGCAAACGGTTTCTTTCTCCGCCAGATAGTGCAGAAACTTTCTTATTTTGTTCGCCACCACCAAAATTAAATCTCGATAAATAGGCACGAGAATTGACTTGTTTGCCTCCCATCATAATCATTTCTTGACCATCGGCAAAATTTTCCCAAATTGATTTTTCAGGATTTATGTTCGAATGTGCTTGGTCAACATAGGCCACTTTTACGGTATCACCCATTACAAAAGACCCAGAATCGGTTTCTTGTTCGCCCATTATCATTCTAAAAATTGTTGATTTTCCTGCACCATTTGGTCCAATTATTCCAACAATTCCTGCTTGTGGCAAAGTAAAATTTAAATTATCATACAACAATTTTTCTCCAAATGCTTTCGAAACATTTTTGGCTTCGATAACATTGGTTCCTAAACGTGGACCATTTGGAATGTAGATTTCTAAATTTTCATCTAATTGTTTTTGATCTTCATTAAGTAATTTATCATAATTTTGTAAACGTGCTTTTTGTTTGGTTTGTCGACCTTTTGCACCTTGACGAACCCATTCTAATTCTCGTTCTAAAGTTTTGCGACGTTTAGATGCTACTTTTTCTTCACCAGCCATTCTGGTTGATTTTTGGTCTAACCAAGACGAATAATTTCCTTTCCAAGGTATGCCTTCTCCCCTATCTAATTCAAGTATCCATCCAGCAACATTGTCAAGAAAATACCTGTCGTGCGTTACTGCAATTACAGTTCCTGCATATTGTGCCAAATGTTGTTCAAGCCATAAAACCGACTCAGCATCAAGGTGATTCGTTGGTTCATCTAGTAACAAAACGTCTGGTTGTTGCAACAATAATCGACATAAAGCCACACGACGGCGTTCGCCACCTGAAAGATTTTTTATTGGTGTATCGGCTTCTGGAGTTCGAAGTGCGTCCATTGCGATTTCGAGTTTGGTATCGATTTCCCAAGCGCCAAGTGCATCGATTTTATCTTGCAATTCGGCTTGACGGTTCATCAATTTGTCCATTTTATCAGCATCGGAATAATTTTCTTCAAGACCAAATAAATCGTTAATTTGATTGTATTCTTCCAAAACTTTCATGGTTTCGGCTACGCCTTCTCGCACAATTTCGATTACGGTTTTAGAATCATCAAGAATTGGCTCTTGTTCTAAATAACCTACACTGTAATTAGGTTGAAAAACAACATCGCCTTGGTAATTTTTATCAACTCCGGCAATAATTTTTAATAATGATGATTTTCCTGAACCGTTTAAACCAAGAATTCCAATTTTTGCTCCGTAAAAGAAACTTAAATAGATATTTTTTAAAACTGGTTTATCGGCTCCTGGATAGGTTTTACTCAATTTTTGCATTGAGAATATTACTTTTTTATCGTCAGACATTTTTTAAATATTAGATTTATGATTTTAGATATTAGATTTGAAGACTTGAGACTTTCAAATATAATTTTTTTTTAACTTATTTATAATTTTTCAAAATAAAACGAGAGTTCCCCCTTCGGGGGTTAGGGGGCTTTATAAACGACCTTTTAATGAATTAAAAACCCAAGCTATTGCAAAAAAACCAACTCCAACAGTTACAAATCCCCAGCCAGCAACATCAGCATAACGATATGCACCAAGACCTATTAATATAATTCCCATTAGCACCATTAATAAGGTTGCCCAACCTAGAACTGTATTTTTATTAGTTGCCATAATTTTTATTTTTTAGGAATACAAATATCGTAAATTAAAATCATAATTTAATTAAAAATTTTAATCAACATTTCTTTATATAAATCACTCAACGGCAAAGCATTAGCACCAACTCCTTTACTTTTAACATCAGTATCTCGAAGCGAATTCACAATTTGACTGACTTTTTTCATTGGATAATTTTTTAAAGCAACATCATAATCTTTCAAGAAAAAAGGATTTACACCCAAAACTTTAGCGACATTAGCTGGATTTCTATCTTTTAAACCGTGGTATTTTAAAACTTGTATAAAAAATGAAAATATCAAACCAACGACCATCACAATATTATTTTCTTTGGGATTATCGGCAAAATATTGCACTATTTGATATGATTTTAACTGGTTGCGTTCGCCCAATGCTTTTCGAAGTTCAAATACATTAAAATCTTTACTAAAGCCAATATTTTCCTCGATATGTTTAGCAGAAATCGTGCTTCCTTTTGGTAGAATTATTTGTAATTTTTCGAGTTCGTTGTTGATTTTACTTAAATCTGTTCCCAAAAATTCGACTAGCATTGCGTTGGCTTTTGGTTCTATTTCGTAACCTTTTGGTTTTAAAACTCTGGTTATCCATTGACCAACTTGGTTTTCATATAGTTTTTTGGATTCGTAAACTAATCCGTTTTTGGTTAAAAGTTTTACTGCTTTTTTACGTTTGTCCAATGTTTTGTATTTGTAACAAAAAACCAAAACTGTCGTTGGCATTGGATTCTCGGCATATTTTTCGATTTGTTCAATAGTTCTTGATAAATCTTGGGCTTCTTTAACAATAATTACCTGTCTTTCGGCCATCATCGGATAACGCTTGGAAGCTGAAACTATGTCTTCAATCGTAACATCTCGACCATACAAAACCGTTTGATTAAAGCCTTTTTCGTCTTCCGTAAGTACATTTTTTTCGATATAATCGGATAATTTATCAATATAATAAGGCTCTTCGCCCATTAAAAAATAAATTGGTTTGATGTTTCCAGCTTTTATATCGTTTACAATTTTAACTATTTCGTCCATTTAAAATTTTAGATTTTTGATATTAGATATTAGAATTAAAATGGAAACTTTAAACTATTTTTGTGAAATGATACAACTCAATTTTCCAGAATATCAATTTCGATTCAAAAATAGTAAAAATAAAATTGCTATTTTTGACGAAATCAGGAAAAAATTTATAATTCTTACACCCGAAGAATGGGTTCGTCAAAATGTTGTTCAGTATTTGTTAATCGAAAAAAAATACCCAAAATCGTTAATTAATGTCGAAAAAACATTGAAAATTAACGGATTAACAAAAAGATATGATATTGTAGTTTTTAATAATAATGGTTCAATAAATGTTTTAATTGAATGTAAATCGACAGATATAAAAATCTCACAAACTGTTTTTGACCAAATTGCTCGTTATAATATGACATTAAAAGCCAATTTTTTGATGGTTACCAATGGACTAAATCATTATATTTGTAAAATAGATTTTGAGAACGAAAAATATTCGTTTCTTGAAAGTTTGCCTAATTATTAATTTAATTTATGAAATTATACCTATTTATATTGACCTTTTTATTTATTATTTCTTGTAAAGAAAATAAAGTTGTTAAAGAAAATCCGATTGAACTTAAAACAGATTCTATAAAAGAAATTCCAAAAATTGATTTAAGTAAAACCTATTTAATTTTAGATGAATTAAATGCAGACAAATCATTATTGCTAGAAAAATTAAAATCTAAAAATACTGATGATTTTAATAATTTATTTGAAAATTTTAAATCCAAAAGAGAAATTAAAATAGCCAAATTGAATGAGCTTGAAGAGAATTTATTAGCAAATTATATAAATTTCTATGACAATAATTCCCAAAAATATATTCTTCCAGATTCACTAAAAATTAAAAATAGCGCTTTTGAAAAAGCAAATTTAGAATTTTGGGGTGTTGGCGAAGGTTTTACAGAATTAAGAACCGAACCTAATTTTTATTATAATACTTTTAAAAATTATGTAACCAAAGATTATTGTGACTTTTTATTACTTGAAGCAAAAGATAATTCAGTATTATATTCAGCAGATGCAGGAATAGGTATTACTTTCGAAGAAGTTTCGGAAAGAGTTTTATATTGGGAAAACTATTTAAACAAATATCCAAAGAGTAAATTATTTGAAAAAGCCAGAGAAGATTATATAAATTATTGTATGAATTATTTATTTGGAATGGACAATACGCCAACTTTTGAATACAGTACAAATGAAATATATCCAGAAAACCAATTAGAGTTTGACAGATTTATTTCAAAAAATCCTAAATCTAAATTGACAGCATTAGTAAATTTATTATTGACAAATATTAAAAATATGAATGCCGATGATTTAAGGAAAATACTAAATGATGAATGTTCGAAATTATATATTCCTAAATAATTGCAAACTAAATCATTAAAAATCGCAGTCGTAATTCTAAATTGGAATGGTCAAAAATTGCTTGAACAATTTTTGCCATCTGTAATAAAATTCTCTAAAGAAGCCGAAATTTATGTTGCTGATAATGCATCAACAGACGATTCGGTTTCGTTTATAAAAAACAATTATCCAGAAATTAAAATCATTCAAAATAGTGACAATTTTGGATTTGCAAAAGGTTACAACGAAGCTTTAAAAAATATTAAAACCGATATTTTTGCACTTGTCAATTCAGATATTGAAGTAACCGAAAATTGGTTGCAGCCAATAATTGACACTTTCATGAATGAGCCAAATACAGTAATCATTCAACCAAAAATTTTAGATTTTAAACGCAAAGAATATTTTGAATATGCTGGAGCAGCTGGCGGATTTATTGATAAATTTGGTTATCCTTTTTGTCGTGGTCGCATTTTTGAAACTTTAGAAAAAGACAATAATCAATATAACAATGATTGCGAAATATTTTGGGCTTCGGGTGCTTGTTTTTTTATAAGAAGCAATATTTACAATAATTTGAATGGTTTCGATGAAGATTTTTTTGCCCATCAAGAAGAAATTGATTTGTGTTGGCGCGCAAAAAATAATGGTTTTGCAATCAAATATAATTCAAAATCAGTTGTTTATCATGTTGGAGGTGCAACTTTACAAGCTGGAAATCCTAGAAAAACATTTTTGAATTTTAGAAATTCATTATTAATGTTAACCAAAAATTTGCCTAAATCGAATTTAATACCAATTCTATTTTCTAGAATGCTTTTGGACGGAATTGCAGGAATAAAATTTTTAATTAACGGAAAGTTGAAACATTTTATTGCAATTATACAAGCACATTTCGCATTTTATTCGCTATTTTTACAGCATTATAAAAAAAGAGAGAAAAATCAAATCGTTGCATACTATAAAGTAAAAAGTATCGTTTTCAATTATTATATTCAAAACGGCAAGATTTTTGAGAAATTAAAAAAAACAAAACAACTAAAATAAAATGAAGAAATTAATTATTTGCCTATCAGTTTTAACTTTGGCGACATCGTGTGTTTCTAAGAAAAAATTCTTGGAAGCAGAAGCTAAAAACAAAGAAATTCAAGATTTATTGAATTCTGCAACCGTAAAACTAAATTCTTGTTTGGAAGAAAAATCTGGATTAAGCGCAAGTTTATCTGCATTGAAAGATCAAAATAGTGATTTGAAATCGACAAATCAAAGTTTAATTTTATCATCGAAAGATATGACTGTTTTGTCAACCAAAGGTGCGCAAAACATAGAGAAAGCATTAGAAACAATCAAAGAAAAAGATTTAAAAATTTCTAGAATGCAAGATGCATTGACCAAAAAAGATTCGGTGACTTTAGCATTGGTTACAAGCATAAAAAGTTCGGTTGGAATTTCTGATCCAGATATTGAAGTTAATGTAGAAAAAGGTGTCGTATTTATATCAATTGCTGATAAATTAATGTTCAAATCTGGAAGTTACATCGTTTCTGAAAGAGCAAAAGAAGTTTTAGCAAAAGTTGCAAAAATCGTGAACGACAAACCAACTTTTGAATGTATGGTCGAAGGTCATACTGATAATGTGCCATTTACAGGAAATGCAATTTTAATCGACAATTGGGATTTATCTGTAAAGCGATCAACAGCAATTGTTCGAGTTTTAACCAAAGAATTAAAAGTAAATCCATCTCAATTAATAGCTGCTGGACGAGGCGAATTTATTCCTTTAAACGATAATTCGACAACTGATTTAAAATCTGCAAACCGCAGAACTAGAATCGTTATTTTACCAAAAATTGACGAATTTTATGAAATGATTGAAAAAGAAATGAAGAAGCCAGTTAAGTAGTATTCAGTATTCAGTATTCAGTATTCAGTATTCAGTATTCAGTATTCAGTATTCAGTATTCAGTATTCAGTATTCAGTATTCAGTATTCAGT
>JAYWGV010000119.1:0-15553 GCA_043778105.1 Bacteroidota bacterium | reverse complement strand
AACCGAATAAATATCCTTACATCCTGAAAAGTTTTCCTGAACAACTTTGACAAAGTTTTAAACTTTGTCAAAGATTATTGTAATAAAATATAATCGGTATAATGTAAGTTATTTTTCTAAACTATAAATTACATTAGATGTTAAATCACTTGTTGTGCGAACTAATCCTAATTTTAAACGAGTACTTGTTATTTCATTAATAGTCATATTAAAAACCTGTCCGGTTGAAGAAGTTGTTACCAATGAATTATTGTTTCTTACATAAGTACCTGATTCAGTGACTACTGCAATAGGAAGCAATGCGTTCGATCCAAAAAAACTATAAGTACAAGAAGAGTTTAAGTTTGTCATTGTATAGGTTCCGTTTTCATTTAATGTAATGTTGCCAGTAGTGTTAATACAATTTAGTGGCAAGGTTTCTGTTATTGTTGGTACAGTAATTGTGCCCGTAACCGATTTATATTGCCAAGTGCCTAGTAAATCGTTTGCAGCTGGTGCTACAGGATTTTCGTCGTCGTTTCCACAAGATAATGTTAGAATTAAAATAAATAGAATTGCGAATGTGATTTTTAAAGTTGTCATTTTTTAAATGTTTTAATTATTGTTTTATAAATTTATTTAGACTTGTTTTTCCATCACTTTCTATTTCTAAAAAGTACAATCCAGATTGTAAATTTTGAATATTTATTGATGTTGTATTTTGGTTTACTTGAAGAATTTTTTTACCTGAAATATCAAAAATTGAAATTTTATTTACTGGCAAATTATCTTTGTTTTGAATACTTAAAACATCATTTGCAGGATTTGGATAAATAGAAAAGTTAGTTTTATTAAAATTTTCATTGGCTAACGTGCCAGAAACACCAGTCCATGAAGATAAATTGGTTACAGTTTGCCAAGCCACTTGTTGCATTATTAATTTCTGAGCATTTGTTGGCATATTGGTAAATGGAGTTCCCCACATATCGTTAAGATTTTGTGTCAATCCCACAGGAGTTTCGCCATAAATAGTGGCATACATTACACAAGCCACAAAATAATTTCCTGCATTTGTCAAATGAATATCATCAAGAAACAAGTTGGTGAAACTTGAAATTTCTGGCACATTGCCCAAATTAATTTGAGTTGTTAATCGATGTAAGGCTTGCCCAACTGGTACCATCCAGATTTGATTATCAGTAGGATTTTGATTGCGAACATGAGTTACAATGCTAGTCCACAGCGGAAAATCTAGCAATAATCTTGGGTGCCAAAGTGTGCTGCTATTGGCTGTATTGTCCCATTCGCAGCCATATTGCGAGTTTGGACCAGGTTGCGGAATGCCAGAGTTTTTGCAATGCCAAGTTTCATAAATATAAAACTTAATTGGATTGCCGTTATTATTGTTTTTGGCATAATTATAAAAATTATTCGCCATTAAATTAGTATCGCTCCAAGTTAAATGTGGTTGCAATGGCACGGCTTCGGTAATTATTAGTGAATTGTAATTTCCAGAAGGAAATGCATTTGGATAAGGCGTACCTTGAGCTGTTGCATAATTATTGTAATTAATGTGCAACGGAGAACCATTAGCAATTTGGCTTCCATAATTAGTGGTTTTTCCAGCATTTAATGCCATTCCTTGAACCATGGCTGGCATGTTAAAATTGACCAAACTATGCCCAATATAAAATGGATTTCGGTTTTGTGCATTTATTGATAAAATGCTAAAAAATAGAAGTAAAAATATTTTCATGATTTTCACAATTTATTGTTTTATAAATTTATTTAGACTTGTTTTTCCATCACTTTTAATTTCCAAAAAGTACAATCCTGATTGAAGGTTTTGAATGTTTATTGATGTTGTATTTTGATTTTCTTCAAGAATTTTTTTGCCAGAAATGTCAAATATTGCAAAACTATCTATTTTTAAATTTTCATGGTTTTGAATAGAAATAAAATCATTTGCCGGATTTGGATAGATTGAAAAATTTTCATTAAATTCAAAATCAGCATTTGCTAAACCAGTTAATATATTACAACTATTTATTAAAGTTGGAACATTTCTATCAATTAGAGTTCCATCGCCTAATTGCCCAACAGTATTTTTACCCCAAGTTGATAAATTATTGAAAAATGTAGAAGGGTTATAAATAGAAGTTACAAAATAAGAACCAGCAGATACAGTATTCCAAGTTGTAGAAGTTCCTAATTGTGTAGGAATGTTTTTGTTTACAAGCGTGTTATCGCCAAGTTGCCCAAAGTTATTCCAACCCCAAATGAAAAGTGTACCGTTGGTTTTTTTTGCAACCGAAACATTATATCCTGTTTCAACAAAGTTCCAATTGGTGTCTGTGCCAATTTGAATTGGTGAAAGCCTATTTGTAGTGGAACCATCACCTATTTGACCTGCGCCGTTATTTCCCCAAGCCCAAAGCGTTCCATCATCTTTTATAGCCAAATTATGCAAAATCCTTGCGGATATAGAAATCCAAGGAATAATTGTGCTCATAAGAATTGGTGTCGCTTGATTTGATGTTGTCCCATTTCCTAACATCCCGAACGCATTATTGCCCCAAGCCCAAAGCGAATTATTTGTTTTTTTTGCTAATGTATGACCACCACCGGCAGATACTATTGCCCAGTTTGTATCGGTTCCTAACTGAATGGGTACTAATTGATTTGGCACAAAACCTAATCCAAGTTGTAAGAAATAATTGGATCCCCAAGACCACAACGTTCCGTCTGTTTTAATTCCGTGTGAATGTTCACTACCAGCCGAAATGCTTTTCCAATTGTTTCCTATTCCAATTTGTACGGGTAACAACCTGTTAGTAGTCGTGTTATCACCAAGTTGCCCTACTGTATTATTGCCCCAAGCCCATAATGTTCCATTTGTTTTTATGGCTAATGTATGGTTATCTCCTGCTGATATGGATTGCCAATCGTTTATTGCGCCAATTTGTGTTGGAGTATTTCGATTGTTGGTTGTGCCATCTCCCAATTGACCATAAGTATTATCGCCCCAAACCCAACGAGTACCATCACTTTTTAAAGCCAGTGTATGACTAGTTCCTGCAGAAATTTTGGTATAACATTGTGCATAGCTTTGAATGAAGTAAAATGTAATACCGAGTATTGTTAATATTTTTTTCATGATATTAAATTTTAAAAATTAATAAACTCTAAATCCACTAAAATAAGTCCTATCGGCAAATCTATCTAAATTTTTTGCAGAACCCGAATTCTGAAAAATTTCAACTTTAATGATGTCACCAGCATTAAATTTAAAGTTTCCATTAATATTTATAGAAGGTAAAGCAGACGATCGTTGACTAAAAGCTTTAAACACCATATCATTTTTTTTAATTTGTATTATAACTGGTGTATTGTCTGGAAGTACTGACGAAAAAAATGCAACAGTGGCTGAGAGATGGTAAAAACCGTTTTGTGGAATTGTTAATTCGCTATTGGTTGTATTAAAAGCATTCATATCATCAGTTATCTCATTTGCAAATTGAACTTTTGTAAATGTTACGTTTGGAATACTTTGATCAAATGAGCTAGAAGGTGCAACATTAAATCCTGTATTGGGTACTGATGCGTTGGTTCCATTAGCTCCATTTGTACCATTTACACCATCTTTTCCAGGTAAACCATCACTAGGTTTACTGCAAGAAGTTGTTGCTAATGCAAAAAATGTAAGTAGCGAAAAAAATGTTTTTTGTATTGATTTTAAGTTTTTCATTGATTTTTAGTTTTAATAAATTTTATAACCTGAAAAATAGATAGTTGCGTTTCCAGCAGGCATTGTTGCAGGCGCACCAGATGTTTGGTAAACAAAAACTGCTATCTTATCATTTAGATTTAGTTTTAAATCTGCTGATATATCAAAGTTAACATCGCCCGAAATGAATCGTCTGCTGTATTTGCTAACTAATCCATTAACATAAATTACAATTTCAACAGTCTGGTTTGCTGGAAAAGAACTGAATCTAACTGTCGCATAAAGATGATAAAATCCAGTTGATGGAATAGTCCACTCGTCGGTTATTAAATCAAACGCACTTGCATCATCAACAGATTCGGCTGTAAAATCAATTTTTGTGTCGGTATTATTAGCAAATATTTGCGAAGCATTTTTATAAACACTTATTCCAGTATTAGCATTTGAGTTTTGCCAAGTTGCATTTCCATTAGCATCTGATGTTAAAACTTTATTTACGCCAGCACCAGCTGTAACTTGCAAATTGGTTGTTTTGGTTTTGCCATCAACTTCTAATCTTTCGGTTGGCACGGGAACACCAATGCCAATTGTTCCTGTTGCAGTGTCGCCCATATTGGTACCATAAATAACATTACCAATTGACAATTGATTGTTGGTCGTTGGCGATGGTACATTGGTTATTTTTCCGATTGCAATATTGCCTCCACCAGTTGTTAAATTTTCTAAAGCACTCCAACCAATTGCTGTGTTTTGTCCACCAGTTGTGTTGCGAAGTGCTTGAAAACCAATTGCCGTATTGTAACTTTCGGTGCTGTTATTCCTTAAAGCTGCGTGTCCATAACTTGTATTACCTTGTCCACTCGAGTTGACATACTGCGATTCGAAACCAGTTGCAATATTAAAACTTCCAGTATTAAATGCCAATGCATCTGCACCGAGAGCCACGTTAAAATTGCCTGAATTTAATCCCAAAGCGCCACGTCCAAATGCGATGCGATTTTGACCAATTAATCCAGCTTTAACATTATTTCGTTTAAAAACTACATCAACATCATTTGTAGATCCAATAAAATCGGTAGTAACATCTACGTTGTTTCCCGTTTTTTTCCAGGAATCGCCGCTATAAGATGCGAAAAGTGAATTTTCTGCAAATTGCGAATAGGGAACAGTATTCAATTGACTTGTGTTTGAAATAGTATAAGTAGAACCACCAGTTGGATCGGTTTCTGTTTTAATGAAATGTAATCCAGCAATCCAGTTTATACTAAAAAAACTGCTTGTAATTGGTGTTCCATCGCCAATTACAAATGTTGCCAAACCATTGACATTGGTAGTTGTAGTGTGACTTTCAGAAAAAACTACTGTTCCAGCTGCACTACCTTGAAGTATGCTTATTTTTATTCCGACTGTTGCATTTGCCACGAGCGCATTGCTAGAATTTCTAATTACTGCTTGATAATTCATTCCTGTAACTACTTGTGCATTAAAGTTTTGAGAATAGAAAATAGAAAATAGAATTATGACGTATGTTTTGTAAATTGATTTCATAATATTTTAGTTTTTTATTATTTTAAATGTTTTTAGGGTTTTGTTAATGTCTTGAATGTTTAGAAAATAAATTCCTGAAGATTGATTTTCTAATGAAATTGAAATTTTTGGATTAGAAATTTTTTCATTAGCAATTTGCTTTCCAGTGACATCAAACATTTGATAACTTAAATTTTCGACCGAAAAATCTCCAATTTTTAATGTTATATTATTTGTTGTAGGATTTGGATAAACAGCTATTTCCAAGTTTATATTAGGAAAATTGTCAAAACCAAGAGTAGAAATTTCAAATGGTTGTTGTATTCCTTCTGCAACCGAACCATTTGTGCTTGAAGAGAAACTTTGCGCTATTTGCCCAATAGAGTAGGAGCTACTTCCGCCAGAGCCTGTTGCCTCGCCACCAGCAGCAACTGGTTGTTGTTGACCAAAAACAGTACAACAAGCAAGAATTAAAATTGATTGTATTATATTTTTCATTTTTATAGTTTTTTAAAGAAAAGTTACTTTAAATGTTCCGTCAGTTATTGTTTTGGCAGCATTTGTGCAAGCCGCAATTTTTTTTCCTGTAAAACTAAAAGTACCTTCAATTGTTTTTCCGTTTTTGGCAGTTATATTTAGTGTACCATTTGAACCAGTGCAAATTCCTGACGAATAAATATCTGGACTTCTGTAATTTAATCTTCCAATAGTGGTTACATTCGTAGTATTAAAATTATAGGTACCAACTGCAGCTTGCCCATTAACAGAAAAATCGAGTCCAATGCCACTTATTCCGCCTGCAATATCAGTTCTAAAATTCCAGGCAACTGTGTTTTGGTCGGCTAGAATGTTTGCAACCGGTGCTTCATAAGCTACACCATCTATAGTGCAACGAATAAAATTTGTATTTGAAACTGGTGTTGGCGTTGGGTTTGGTGTTGGATTGTCATCGCTATTGCTGCAAGACATCGATAATAATGTCATTATTAAAATTGCGAAGGGGTTTTTAAATTTTGTTTTCATAATTTTTGGTTTAAATGATTAAATGATATTTTTTTCAAATAAGACTTGATTTATTTAACCAAGCCTTATTATCAAAAAAAAACATGAAAAACTTTTTATTCTGGAATGTTGAATTTTGTGCAAATTTCGTGGTATGACATTTTTGAGTAATCTGGTGGCGTTATTCCGCGACCAGAAACAGCAGGAATAATTACATATCTAAAAGCATTTCCTCTAATCGGGTCATATGTTAAATCACTTAAAGCTGCGCCATTATTTGAAGTTAGTGTTATTATGATTCCGTCAAAAGGTGCGTTATTTCCAAATTCATAATTATAAGTAACTTGATTTGTCCAACGACCAGAACCTGGCAACGGAAAAACAGAACTCGTGCCAAACTGTTTTGCATATACCATTACATTACATTGATTTTTTAGAACAGTTGGAGTTATTGTTGGCACGTTAATTAACATTCCTTTTGTGTTAGCTAAATCTTGATAACCCCAATTTGCAGGAATCCAAGCCGAAGCGATAACATTTGCATTTCCTGTTGGTCCAGCTGGTCCAGTATTTCCTGTTCCACCAGTTGCGCCAGTAGCACCTGTCGAACCAGTTGCTCCAATAGCACCAACTGCCCCGTTTAGTCCATCTTTTCCAGCAATGCCAGGCTCGCCATCTTTACTACAAGATGAAATCATAGCCATTGAGAAAATTGTAATTGCTAACAGCAATACTTTTGAGAAATTTTTAATTGTTGTTTTCATAATTTTTTGGTTTTTTAAAATTGTTTGATGAAAATTTATTTATTCAGGAATATTGAATTTTGTGCAAATTTCGTGGTATGATATTCTTGAATAATCTGGTTTTGAAACGCCTCTTTCTAAAGAGCTTCCAGCTCGAGGAATAATAATATTTCTATAAAAACCTGATTGATTTGTAGTAGCATCAATTTCTATATTTCCTACCAAATAATAAATCCAAAAATAGGGTGTAGTCGTATTTGTGGCTTGAATCATTACTCCTTCTTCTGTTCTTTTGAAAGTAAGTGTTAAACCTGTTGCTATTATATCGGCTGTTATTGCTGGAACCGGATAGGTTATTCCCCAATTACTACCAGAACCTGCAAATATTCTGTTTGTCCAAGGCGTTGAAATTACATTAACATTAGAGTTTGTGCCATTTGTTCCGTTTGTACCAGCTTGTCCAGTTGCACCATCAATACCGTTTTTTCCATCAACACCATCTTTACTGCAAGACGAAATCATTGCCATAGAGAAAATTGTAAATGCTACTAGCAATATTTTTGAGAAATTTTTAATTGTTGTTTTCATAATTTTTTGGTTTTTTAAAATTGAAATTGATATTGAAATTGATTTTTGAAATTGAAATTGAAATTGATTTTTGAAATTGAAATCGTTATTTATTAAACTTGGTTTTGACTATTAATTTATTTTTATTGATGATGTTTAATTCATATTCGCCTTTTTCAAGATGATTAATATTCAAATAAATTTTTTTGTCTGGCAGTTTTTCTATCTGTCCTTCATATTGTATGTTTTTCTTTTTGGGCATTGTTGGGTAGGTTTGTTGATGTAAAATTATATCGAACAATAAAAAACCCTTGCGACTATTGTAACAAGCATTAGGACAAATGTAACACGATCAAAAAAGTCAATGAATTCAGTGTTTTACAATGTGTTTTTTTTGTTTAAAAATTCACTTGGTGTTACATTATAAACTTCTTTAAAGCATTTTGAGAAGTACGAAACATCATTAAATCCAACCGAATAAGCAATTTCAGAAATATTGCCATTGCCTTTTTCAAGTAAAACAACTGCGGTTTTTAATCTTTCGTTGCGCAAGAATTCGGTTGCCGAAACGCCGAGTAACGATTTTAATTTGCGGTGCAATTGCATTCTGCTCATTCCAACCGATGATGCAAAATTATCTGATGAAAATTCAGAATTTGACATTTCTTTGTCCAAAATTTGTTGTAGTTTTTCTAAAAATTTCTCATCGACCGAATTGATAACAATATCTACTGGTCGCAAGACTAACTCTTGGCTGTAACGTGTGTGTAGTTTTTTTCGTTCGGCAATCAATTGGTTTACAGTTGCTTTTACGATTTCGTTATTGAATGGTTTGGTTAAATAAGCATCGGCTGTGCTGTTTAATCCTTCAAGATGGGCTTGGTCAGACGATTTTGCGGTTAAAAGAATTACCGGTATAAATGATGTTAATTCGTCATTTTTTATCAGTTTTGTAAACTCGAAACCATCCATAATAGGCATCATAACATCGGTGATAATGCAATCTGGAATTGCTGCCTTAGCGATTTTTAAACCTTGAACGCCATTTTCTGCTTCTAGAATTTGATAATCGGCTTCAAATATTGATGCTAAAACGGTTCTCAAATCTTTATTATCATCAATAATTAATAATATTGGAAGTTCAGAATCGGAATTTTTATTTGAAATTATCAATGCATCATTAGCCATTGGTAAATAATCTTTTTCGTTTTTACTGAACAATAACGCATTTCCATTTGCTGTTTCAAGCGGCAAATAAATTATAAAACTCAAAATATTTTGTTCAAGTTTAGTTTCGATTTTTCCTTTATACAATTCTACCAATTCTTTTACTAATGCCAAACCAATGCCAACGCCTTGATTGGTCTGGTTTTTTTGATAAAATCTTTCAAAAAGTTTGGCTAAATCTTCTTTTTTAATATCTGAACCAGAATTAGAAACTATTAATTGCAATTGGTTATTTTCGATTTTGGATTCTATCGCTATTTTTTCGTTTTCTGATGTATATTTTATCGCATTTGATAATAAATTGGTTACAATTTTTTCAATTACATCTTTATCAAAATAGTGGTTTTTGGTATTTTTTTTAATATTTGATGAAAATAAAATATTGCTTTCTTTGGCTTGATAAGCAAATGATTCTAATATTGAATTCAGAAACAAGGCAATATTTCCTTCTTTTAAAATGAGTTGCAAACTGCCGCTATCAAGTTTAGAAAGTTCCAAAAGTTGATCGACTAATTCTAGCATTCGAGATGAATTTTTATCAATAAGATTGAGTTTTTTTATTTGACTTTCATCATTAATTTCTGCTTGTAAACTTTGAACTGGACTTTTTATTAACGTTAATGGCGTTCTAAATTCGTGCGAAATATTGGCAAAAAATCGAGATTTCATTTCATTCATTTTTATTAAAACATCACGTTCTTGTTCGGCCAATCGCTTACGCAGATTCAAAGCATACGTGAAAAATAAAATCTCAAGCAATGTTCCAACCAAGTTAAAATAATGATTAATGATAGAATTGCCAATTACTAAATTAAATATTACGTGTGTGAAATAAGAAATAATCAAAATCAATGTGCCATACATTATATATTTCAAATAACTGTTTTTGTGCGTTTTAAGCAAAACATACATTATATAAATTCCAAAAAAGCAACTGATAATTCTGAAAATAAATGCTGCATAGGCAAAATTGGAAATCAAATCGGTATTATCAATATTAAAAACCACAATAACGCTTACCAAATAAAAAAGCATAAAACCAACATAAAAAACGAATAGTTTTTTGACATTAATTTTAGTTTTATCCGATAAAACCGAATAGACGAAAATTGAATAAAATATAAACGAAAGCACATAACTGCATTCGAGCATTAGATCGCGATATTGGTTGAGGTTGCCATAAAAATCTTGGTGCAAACCATCGGCAATCATACTGTAATTAAAGAAAGTAAACAGCAAATGAGCCGAATAATACAGATAATTATTTTCTCGATATTGATAAAATAATACAATATTATAGAAAAGCATTAGTAGAATGCCACCAGTTAAAATTCCAAAAAGCGAATACCAAGAATTGCGTTTGTGGATTTTTTCCATAATAGAATAATTAAAATTTTCTTGAGTTTCAAGTGTAATTTTTAATCCAGTTTCTGATAAATAATCGACATAAGAATTAATAAAAACTTGTTTTTCTTGCAATGGCAAAAGTTGTAACTTGAAGCTGTGCGAATTGGCTGGAAAATCTTTTTGATTATTAGGAATCAAGTAGCCAACTTTTTTAAATTCTAATTGATTTTGATTTTTAATAACAATTTGTGAGTTGCGAAAATCATCAATATTAACGACTAAATTTAAAGTATCGTTTGATGTGTTTTTGAAATTCGTTCGAAGCCAAAGCCTAAAATTTGAACTTCTTTTATTGTATTGATTTATAAATTGTTCGTTATTATAAATTTGCCAATTTTTAATTTTATCAAAATCATTAATTGTTATATTTTGAGTTTCATCAATGTAATATTCTAAATTATTTGTTATTTCTTTAAATTTAAAATCATCGGAAACCAAAATTTTAGTTGAAATTTTGGTGTTTTGAGCGAAAGAAATTGTACATAATATTAGGAGTAAAAGTCTTAACATTGGGAGTTTTATTTGATTAGAATTTGCAACAAGTAAAATTCATTCAAAAAAAACAATTAAAAAATAGTAGATATCTGTCATTTTTTTGTAAAATTGTTTAAGAAATTTATAAAGTATACAATGAACACTATTCAGCCAATATCACTAAATGAATTTGAAAAAGTTGCAAAAAACGATTCTTCATTAGCAATCACTAATTTTGAAACTTTTTTCAGCAAACAAATTATTGATGCAAATACTTATGCAACTGGATCATTTTATTGGTTTATTGGCAACAATAACGAAATGAAAATCGTAGCAGCAAGCCAAAATATAGGCGAGTTAACACCTTTTGGTCGTGAAATTTGGATAAATTCTAATACTTTATTCTTAACAGAAAATTTGCACCAAAATGACAGTATGTATGTTCTTTCTGCACTGAATCTTGCTGTAAAAAAAATTGAAGAATTACCTAAAAAACGACAGTCGGATTTTCGAGTTAATATTTATGCAAGAATGTTAGATAAGCAAAATAATTACAGATGGGTTCTTATTCAAATGCCAAAAATACATATTGATAATAAAACCCAATCTAATTGTGCAATTATTATGGTTACCGATTTATCGCATTTAGTATTTGATAAAAAACCAGTGTTAATGACTATTACAGACCGAATTAATAATCAAAATCATTATTACGGAATTGCAGAAAACGAAATGAAATTGGTAAATATTGATTTGCCAAATATTACAAAACGCGAACAAGAAATCTTGAAATTAATGGCCAAAGGTCTAAATTCTCCCGAAATTTCGGATAAATTATTTCTGTCCTATCACACGGTCGAAAATCATAAAAGAAATTTAAGAAAAAAAACCAAAACAAAAACATCGGTAGAATTAATGAATTTTGTATGGCAAAATAATTTGATATAAATCAAAATCTTAATTATGGAATTAAAACCAATATCTACAACCGATTTCAAAGACATAATGTTGCGACCAACTTCTGTTTCAACAAGAATTGATTTTTTGAATTATTTTGCACCATATATTAAACAAGCCGAAAATTTTGCTGTTGCTCCTTATTTTTGGTTAATTCCAAATCAAGAAAATATGACTTTGGTCGAAGCCAGTGACAACATTCGCACATTAACACCTTTCACAAAAGAAGAATGGATAAGCCAAGATTCGTTTTTTTGGATGAACGCAATGCATCCAGACGATCAAGGATTTCTGGGCGCAGCAATAAGTATGTCGGTCAAAGTGCAAGAAACAATGACCGAAAAACGAGCCGATAAAGTTCGATTGAATATTTATTGCAGAATGCTCAATGCCGATTCGAAATACCGCTGGGTTTTAATTCAATTTCCTAAAAAATATTTCAATGACAACTGTCAAATTGTGAGTACATTAATCTTAACAACCGATTTATCGCATTTAGAAGTAGAACTAAAATGTATGATGACTTTAATTGATCCAAGCGATAATAAATTTAATTTTTTCTCGGCATCAATAGAAAGTCAAAGTTTTTTGCAACTCGATTTGCCAAGTATTTCTAGGCGTGAACACGAGGTTTTGTTACTAATGACCAAAGGATTGAATAGTCCAGAAATTGCCAAACAATTATTTATATCTTATCATACAGTAGAAAATCACAAACGCAATTTAAGACAAAAAACCAAAACCAAAACTTCGGCAGAATTAATACATTATGTTTGGAGTAATAATTTGATTTAATTAGTAAAAGATGCCGTTTGTTGAAAAATAAAACTACAATCGCCTTTGTATGAAGTTAAAGATGCTTGCGAAGGAAAGGTTTGATTTGTTCCATCGGAAATCCTTCGACTGCCAGTTATTGATATGTTTCCGGCAGTAATTGGATAAGTAATAACTCCTGAATCAGTTCGCGATCTATCAGACCAATATTTGTTGTTCATTGTAATAACATATTCTTTATTTATTTCTAATTCGAGAGGTGTGATGATTTTTATAATTTCAGTATTTGCTGCACTCACATCAACCAATTCTGTTCTTAAAACAGTTTCTGTCAATTTATTCCAAATAGTGACACGAATTATATTAATGCGATGACTATTTATAACTATTGCATTAATTTTTCCTTTCACCGTTGGTCTAAAACTAAAACCCGATTCAGAATTTACAGAGCTAGTTCCCTCAAGGATTTGTTGATTAAATCCTGTTGTTGTTAAAAAAATTGGTAAAGGATTTTCTTCAGGATAAACAACAGCAATTGGTGTTGGAGTTGGTTCATCGTCTTTACTACAAGAGAATATTAAAATTATAATACTTAAAATTGCGATTGTTTTTTGAACTGTTTTCATAGTGTTTTTATTTTAATTAAAGTTAATCTTTTATGCAACGAACAGCATATCCAAAAGTTTTATTGGCTCCATTGAAAGAAACCGATGCAAAGTCAGATTTTAAATCTAAATATTCTCCTTGTGTAGCGTTTCGTTCATTTGAACCCCAATAATTAGCTTCATTTCCACGGGAATAGTAAGTTGCATTAATGGAGGATTTAAATCCACTTGGCAAACCATTAAAACCGCTACTGTTATCGGCTCCAACATTTGGTGCATTCCATAACGTTGATGTCGACTTCATTTTTCCGCCAGCTACCGACGTGCCACCCAAACAATCTACAAGCGCTATCCATTCTGCTTCGGTGGCTACGTGCCAGCCTATTGGCGCTAATTTAATGTTGTTTGCTGCATACCAATTGTATAATTTCCCATAAATTATATTATTAGCGTTTACATCACCATAAATGGCACAAGCCCCGGTTGTTGTCGCTGTCCAAGCTGTATTGTTTAATCCTGTGGGAATAATTGTGCCATCATTATATTTTGTTGTTCTTAAATTTTCTGTCATCCAAAATTTGCCACATATTTTTGATATTGGATACACATTTCCGTCAATATCTGTTACCGTTGTTGGTTCTGGAATTGGGGCAGGAGTTGGTTCATCATCTTTGCTACAGGATGATATTATTAAAATTATTGTGTAAAGTAAAAATTTTATCGTTTTCATAATTTCTAATTTTAAAAGATCAATTGGTTACAAATATGGAATATGCAATTGCATTTTGGGTTCCATTGGTTAGGTTTACAGCAGGCAAAAGTCCATTTTTCCAATATTTTGCAATATATTTTGTGTCACTATCATTTGCTTCATAACCAGCGGTGTAGAAATTATTATTAAAACCATAAACCGAATAAGCTCCGGCATTTAGATTTCCATTGGAACAATTTATTCCGGTAGTATTTTTCCAATTTTTTGCCACAAATACGGTTCCATTAGACTCTTCACCAGCGAAATACACATCATTGTTTACCACAAAAACTGATATAGCAATGGCATTATTAGTACCATCGGAAAGGCTTGTTGCAACGCCATTTTTCCAATATTTAGCCACGTTTTTGGTCCCATTATTTTCATAACCTGCAACATAAACGTCACTATTAATTACGAAGATTGAATTGGCAAAAGCAGTTTTTGTTCCATCTGAAAGGTTTACTGCAGCACCATTTTTCCAATATTTAGCCACTGCATGTGTTGTGCCAAATTCATATCCTGCAACATAAACATCATTGTTGACAACATAAATAGAATATACTTCAGCCGATTTGCTGCCATCAGTGAGATTCACAGCAGGTAAAAGTCCGTTTTTCCAATATTTAGCCACGTTTTTTGATCCATTATATTCATATCCTGCAACGTAAACATCATTGTTTGATACAAAAATAGATCGTCCTTCTGCGTTTTGAGTTCCATCACTTAATATAAATTCTGTACTATTTTTCCAGTATTTAGCTACATTTTTTGTGCCGTTAAATTGGCGTCCAGTGGTAAAAACATCATTATTATAAACAAATATAGAACGAGCCTCGGCATCTTTAATTCCGTCAGAAAGTGTGGTTGCAACACCATTTTTCCAATATTTTGCTACGTTTATCAAACCATTAGATTCATAACCCGAAGCATATACAGTTGCAATTGGCTCAACAGTTTGTGGAACAATGCTATCGTCTTTACTGCAGGATATCATTAATGCAATAAATGTAATTATAGAAATTTTTAAAGTTTTACACACAATTTTAAAATTATTTTTTTTGTGATCGTGACCCGAGCCAGAAAGGCGAACGGATGAAATAATCGTTGATTTCATAATTTTTAATTTTAAAAGGTTAATTGGTTACAAATATGGAAGTTGCTATCGCATTTTGAGTTCCATCGGTTAAGTTTACAGCTGGCAAAAGTCCATTTTTCCAGTATTTCGCAATGCTTATGGCACCAACACGCTCATATCCGGCAGTATAAAAATCATTGTTTAATACATATATCGAATAAGCACTTGCATCATTATCACCATTGGTGAGATTAGTTCCAATAGAATTTTTCCAGTTTTTACCAACAAATAAAGTTCCAGGAGGTGATTCTTCACCAGCTACATAAACATCATTATTTAGTACAAAAATTGATTTTGCTCTGGCATTATTTGTACCATCAGAGAGATTTATAGCTATACCATTCTTCCAATATTTTGCTACATACTTTGTACCAACACCATTATTTTTGTCATATCCAGCTACATAAACATCATTATTACTAACAAAAATGGAGTTTGTGTATGCAGCTTTTGTTCCATCAGTGAGATTTATGGCAACATTATCTTTCCAATATTTAGCAACCATGTGTGTATCACCCATTTCTTCTCCTGCTACATAAATATTATTATTAGTCACAAAGATTGAAAGTGCTATCGCCAGGGCAAACGCATTAAAGTATAAAAACCACTACGTTATTAACAATTTTTCATAAGTTATTAGGTGTTGTTTTTGGAAAATTGATGAGTTGTAAACAA
>JAYWGV010000118.1:0-15866 GCA_043778105.1 Bacteroidota bacterium | reverse complement strand
GCAAAATCGACGCCCAAATCCAAACTCGAAGTACAAACCACCACTTTTAATTCTTCATTTTTAATCGCATTTTCTACCCAAACTCGGGTTTCTCGGGCAATACTTCCGTGGTGCATTGCCATTTCTCCAGCAAATTCTGGATATTTTTCTAACAACCATTGAAACCACAATTCGCATTGAGATCGTGTATTGGTGAAAATTAATGTTGTTTTACTTTTTCTAATAATTTTTGCCACATCTTTAATCAAGTGCAAACCCATGTGACCACGCCAAGGAAAGGTTTCCATTTTTTCTGGAATGATTGACTTTACAGTAATTTTTTTATTTATATTCGCCTTAATCAAAACCGAATTTTGAAAAGCTTCGGAATTATTTCCCAACAAAACTTCTTGTGCCAATTCAAGATTTCCAATCGTGGCAGAAATTCCCCAAATACGCATTTTTGGTGCAATAATTTTTAATCTTGATAACGCCAATTCCATTTGAACGCCTCGTTTTGTACCCAACAATTCGTGCCATTCATCAATAACAATCGCAGAACAATTAGCAAATGTTTTAGCATATTCTTTGGTTGCCAAAAGCAATTGTAAGCTTTCGGGCGTGGTTATGAGCAAATCGGGCATTTTGGTTTTTTGCTTCGCTCTTTCAGATGTAGTTGTATCTCCAGAGCGAATTCCGACTGTCATTTGTGTACCTAAATCGTTCGCAACTCTTTCTGCCGCTTGTTTAATTTCGACTGAAAGTGCACGCAAAGGTGTGATCCAAATGGCTTTTAATCCCGGTTTATGCTTGGTTTTATAATCAGGATTTTCTTTGATATAATTTAGAACAATAGGAAACCAAAGTGCATAGGTTTTTCCGCTACCAGTTGGTGCGTTGAGTAAACCGTTTTTGCCTTGCAGAAATGCTGTCCAAGTTTGCGTTTGGAACGGAAAAGGTTTCCAGTTTTGATTGTGGAACCAGTTTTCGGCAATTTGGTAAAGTTGTTCTCTAGTCATTAATTAAAAGTTTGAAGTTGGGAGTAAGAAGTTTGAAGTTGGGAGTTAGGAGTTAGGAGTTGGAAGATATAAAGATTTTAGACTTGATTTTTTTAAGATTAGGCTTTTTGTCATCTTTCTTCTAACTTCTAATTCCCAGCTTCCTTCTTCCAACTTCCAGCTTCCATCTTCCAACTTTTTATAAAATCATATCTTTCAAATCCTCAATACTATTGGCATCTTCAATTTTTTTATCTAATCGCCAACGCAAAATCCTAGGAAAACGAGTAGCAACGCCACTTTTGTGACGTTTGGAAAGTGCAATGCCTTCAAAACCAATTTCAAAAACCAATTCAGGCGTTACACTTCGCACGGGTCCAAATTTATCGACCGTATTTTTTTTGATAAAATCATCTACTTTTCTGAATTCGGCATCGGTTAATCCGGAATATGCTTTCGCAAAAGTTACTAATTCGCGTTCGCCTTTTTCGTTATTTTGCCACAAAGCAAAGGTGTAATCGGTGAATAAATTGCTTCGTCGTCCGCTTCCTCTCATCGCATAAGTTAAAACTGCATCAATCACCAAAGGTTCGAGTTTCCATTTCCACCAATCGCCTTTTTTTCGCCCAACTTGATAGGTTGAATTCTTGTGTTTTATCATCAAACCTTCGCTTCTCATTTCTCTGGCGCGCATTCTTTCGGTTGCGACATCTTCCCAAGAATTTAAAATTTTTCTTTCTGATAAATAAAAAGGAAGATTTTTATTTTTTATACTTTCAAATAATTTTTCTAATAAATTATGCCGTTCTTCAAAAGGTAAATTTCGAATGTCGTTGCCTTCCCATTCTAGTAAATCATACGCTTTTAAAATTACTGGATTGCTTTTCAGCAAAGCTGCTGATGTTGTTTTGCGTCCTATTCGAGTTTGCAAATCATTGAAAGTTCCAATTTCATTATTTGGAAAAGCCAAAATTTCCGCATCAATCACAGTTCCATTTGGAATTATACCAACAAATACGTGAAATTCAGGATATTTATCAGTAACCAATTCTTCGCCACGAGACCAAACAAAAATTTCGTTTTCACGAATGATGGTTTGCGATCGAATGCCATCCCATTTATGTTCGACTGACCAATCTGCTGGATTTCCCAAATTAGAAGCTTCGCCTTCAATTGAATATGCCAAATAAAACGGATACGGTTTTGATAAATAATCGCTACTTTTTTCATCCAAAATTAATTCTTGAAAAGTGACTTTATTTGGATCCCAATTTCCCATTAATTTATAAGCCAAAGCATCTTCATCGACATTTTCGGCTTTGGACAAAGCACGTGTCATTAATTTTTGACTCACACCAATTCGGAAACTTCCTGTAATTAATTTGGTAAAAACAAATCGTTCGTAATAATTTAAAGCCAACCAATTTTCGTGCAAATAAGCTCGTTTTTCTTCATCAGTTTTCTTTTTTAACGCGATGATTTCTTGTAGAAATTCGGTTAAACTTTTATCAGAATGTTCTTTGGTAGTTGGAATTATTAATGCAATAGTTTCTGCTAAATCGCCCACAATATGATAACTTTCTTCAAATAACCACATCGGAATATTTGCCAATTCGTTTGCCCAAAGTCTCAATAAAGTCGTGTTTACAGGTCTTGGCGGACGTCGATGTGATAAAATAGCAATAGTCCAAACCTTGTCTTCTGGCGAAGCATTTTTGAAATATTCGGTTAGTGCATCGACTTTTATCGTTGTTTTGTTGGAACTGTCGAGTGCTTTTATAAGGTTGGCGAAATTTTTCATTTGTTTTTATAAACCATTTATGTTTTCTTTAAACCATTAAGATCGTTAAGGTCATTAAGAATTCTTTTTTGCCACTCCCGAAAGCTTTCGGGAAAACAAATTAAACAGATTACCACAGATTTAAATTAGTTAAAATTCGTGTAATTCGTGTCAGAAAAAATTACAATTCTTGTGAAATTTCTTCGGTTTCAACTGCTTTTTCCATTTCGGCTGCTTCACCTTCATATTGTGTTTTTTCCGTTCGTGCATCGTAACCTAATTCACGTAAATATTTCGAAAAAATATCGGTGTAACCGTGTGTACAAATAATTTTTTCGGCGCCAGTTGCTTTGATGCTATCCAACAAAGAATACCAATCGCAATGGTCACTCAACACAAATCCTTTGTCAATCGCTCGGCGTCGTCTTGCGCCTCGAAAAGCCATCCAACCACTTGCTGAACCAGTTACAAAAGGCGTCATTTTCCGAATCCACGTGCTTCCGTGAGCACTTGGCGGTGCCAAAACAATATTTCCTAATAAATCTTCTTTTTTAGTTTCTCGAGTAACCAAAGTTGTAGGCGGAAAATCAACCAACGGCCGCAATACTTTGGTCATATTTTCAATGGCGCCGTGTGTGAAAATCGTTCCATTATTGGTGTCTAAATATTTCAGTAATCGTTGTGCTTTCCCTAATGAATATCCAAATAAAATTGAAGTTTTGCCTTCTGCTCTGTTTTCTGCCCACCAATTATTGATATCCGTCATCACTTCAGCTTGTGGAATCCATTTAAAAGCTGGCAATCCAAATGTACATTCGGTTATAAATGTATCGCATTTTACCACTTCATAAGGGACTGAAATTCCGTCATCTTCAGTTTTATAATCGCCTGTAAAAACCCAAACTTCGCCTAAATGTTCTACTCGAATTTGAGCACTTCCAATAATATGGCCAGCGGGATGAAGCGAAAATTTTACATTATTAATTACAAAAGTCTCGTTCCAATCTTTTCCTGTAACATTTATTTCGCCCAATCGATGCCGAATTATGTGCACATTGGTATTGTGTGTAATATAATTTTCGTGTCCCCAACGCGAATGATCGGCGTGACCGTGCGTGATGATAGCGTTTTTTACAGGTCTCCACGGATCGAGATATACATCGGCTTGTTGGCAATAAATTCCTTTGTCGTTAAAAGCTAAAAGTGGAATTTTCATTAATATTAATTTTTTATAAATTTAGTTTTTATAATTTTTAAGTAAAAATAATTGATTAAAGTTTAACGATTGTTATATTATTATAGGCAATTTTTATTTGATTACAACATTTGGATATGATTTAATGAAATGAAGTGGTTTAAACTTTTTTCAATTGGCTGCAAAATTGTCTTTTGCCCCATATTTCAGATTTTTAAAAATCCATAGCGATGCTATGCAATTAAAAAAGTCTAAAATCTGAAACAAAAATCCTAATTTTTCGCTTCAATCAAAAAAGTTTAAACCACTTCAATATATAAGCAAGATAAAATATTGATGAATAAAACTGTGAATTTTATAAAATTTGGTAAAAAATTTGCAACAATATTATGTAAGTAAAATTTACCTTTAAAATTTACTAAAATTATTTTTCATGTAAATTCAACAAATATGAAAACCGAAACTCTAAATAAAATGCTTTTTGATGAAAAAAATCATATCGAAAAATTGCATAAAATTGTTAAAGATTCGATTGATAATGAAGCATTAATTATGCAAAATTTAATGCATCCTAAAACTGATGAATTAAATTTTGGTGAAAAATTGTCAGATAATGTAGCTGTTTTTGGCGGAAGCTGGAAGTTTATAATTTCTTTTTTTATTGTTCTAATAATCTGGATTATTTTTAATGCATTGGCAATTGGAGTTTATAAATTTGATCCTTATCCGTTTATATTAATGAATTTAATTTTGTCTTGCATTGCGGCTTTACAGGCACCTATTATCATGATGAGTCAAAATCGTCAAGAAGAAAAAGATAGAAAACGAAGCGAAAATGATTATTTAATAAATTTAAAAGCCGAAATGCAAATTAGAAGTTTAAATCAAAAAATAGATTTATTGCTAGAAGAGCAAATTAAAACCTTATTTGAAACACAAGAAAAACAATTCGAATTGTTGAAGTCAATTAACAAAAAATTAAATAAGAAAACTTAAAATCTAGCAATTATGTAAGTTTTTAAAAAAGTTATGTAACAATAATTTTATTTAAATTTTATTTTTTTGCAGGAACTAAAAATACTTAAATTTTTAAGAATTTAGATAAAAACAAAACAAATGACAAAATTAAAATTATTTATTTTAGGTGCTATGATTATAGCATTTAATTTTTCGCATTCGCAAATAGATGTTAATGTGAATATTGGTACACCACCAGTTTGGGGGCCAGTAGTCACTACAGAAGAGTATTATTTTTTGCCCGATATAAATTCTTATTACGACATTCGACAATCGCAATTTATTTATTTGAATAATGGTGTTTGGATTCGTAATAAATCTTTGCCAAGACGATTTAAAACATATAATTTGAATGGTGGAAACGTAGTTATTATTGATGATTATCGTGGTCGAACGCCCTATTCTAAATATAAAACCCATAAAGTAAAGTATTTTAAAGGCAACAAAAATGCTAATAAAATAATAATTATAGACGAAAAAAACAATAATGGAAAAGGCAACGGTAACGGAAAATCAAAAGGTAATAAAAAAGGAAAGAAAGAATAAATTGTTTAATGTATGAATCTTGTAACTTTCGTAAATAGTTGTATAACAATTATTAAATAAAATTTATAGAAATTTGTTAAGTTATTAAATTTATTCATAACATTAAATTTTTTATTAAATGATAGGCGTTATAAAAGAAAAAACAGAAAAAGATCCAGTTGCTGAAAGTCAAAAAATTGTTGACAATCATAACAAAGCAGCAATGCATCATGAAGCAGCAGCAATGCATCATCATGAAGCTGCAAAACATCAAATGGCTGGAAATAATATTCTCGCTTGTGGTTGTAGTTGCAAGGCTAAAGACCAAATGAAATTGGCAAAAAAAATCCAAAAAAAGAATGATAAAAAGCATTCGAGTATAGTATAAGAATTTGATTTTTTGGTTAATTTTTAATTCTTAAAAAAGCATCAAAATTTTTTGGTGCTTTTTTTCTTTAAAAACAAATATTATGAAAACAGAAACTGAACTAAATGAAAGTATTTTAAAGATAACCATGACAATTCGCAATGAATTTCCAGAATTGATGAAATTTTTGAACGAAATGCCAATTACAATTCCAACTGAGAAATATCCAGAAATTAATCACAAAATACTGCAAGAATATTTAGATTCGTTATTGGAACTTCTTCGAAAATATGCACCAAATCATTCTTATTTTTTATAAAATTTTAAAAAAACAATCATGCAAAATTCAAAAAAATTAGCAGTTTATCTTGATCATTCTCACGCAACTTTATTCAATTATGGAATTTCAGCAATAGAGTTTCGAACAATTGAATCTGAATTTAATCCACAAATTAACAAAGGCGAACATCAAGTACATAATAAAGAGCAACATTTGCTTCATAAATATTACGAAAATATTGGTAATGCCATTTTAGATTTTAATCAAGCACTTTTATTTGGTCCAACCGATGCGAAAACTGAATTATTTAATTATTTATCAGATATACCAAAATTTGGAAAGATTGATGTAAAAGTCAAAACAGCCGATAAATTATCTGAAAATCAAAAATTAGCATTTGTAGATAACTATTTTTCTGAATTAAAATGAATAAAGCCTATTTAAATATCGAACGAAAATTTGAACAATTGACTGAATTTGCAACCAAAATTTTGGGTAATTCAATTAGTTTTTTAGTTGCTTTTTGTTTAGTTATTTTTTGGTGGATAAACGATATTTATTTGAAAGCATCAATTCATCAAATTATTGGCGATATTATTTTTGGCACTACATTTTTAAGTTTGTTTGTAATTCAGAAATCATTTAACATTTATTCGGCTCATATACATTTAAAAATGAATGAATTAATATCATCGCACGAACCAGCAAACAATGCAGTCATGGATATGAGTAAAAAAACCGAAAAAGAAATTGTTGAATTGTATAAAGAATATATTGATGATCACGAACAATTAGATAAAGAATTAGACAATGCTTTGAAAGATATTGAAGCCGAAAGTAAAATCTAAAATAGGAATTATACTAATTTATTTTAAAATTCTGTAATAAATATTTATTGAATCATTTGCACCTTTGTAATATTATGAAAATAATTTCTTAATATAATTATTGTAAAAATGAATACTGCAGAACTAGAGAGTGATTGGGAAATAAGGAAAGCAAAATTAAAACAACGATTTGCTGATTTAACTGACAATGATTTTTTTTATCTTGAAAGTAAAAAAGAAGAAATGTTAAATAAACTTCAAGTTAAATTAGGTAAAACCAAGGAAGAAATAAGTAAAATTTTAGACAAAATATAATCAAAAACAATTATTAATTTTAAATACTAAATATTATGAGGAAGTCAATTTTTATGTTAGCAATTTTAGCAGGAACATTTTTTACAAGCTGTAAAAACAATGCCGAAAAAGAAGCCGATGCAGTCGAAGAAGTTCAAGATGCAAATGCAGACCTGAATGAAGTAAAAGAAGAAGTAAGTAACGATGCTGTTACAAAAGCCAATGATGCAGAATGGCAAACCTATAAAATGGAAGCCAATAAAACAATTGCAGAAAACGAGACTAAAATTACAGAATTGCAAACCGCAATGAAAAAACCAGGTAGTACGTTTGATGAGTCTTATAAATCTAGCATCGAATCTTTGTCTGAAAAAAATACTGCTTTGAAAATTAAAATTGGTGATTATGAAAACAATCAAACCGATTGGGAAACTTTTAAAAGAGAATTCAATTCAGATATGGCTGGAATTGGTCAAGCAATGAAAGAATTGACAGTAAATAATAAAAAATAAAATTTCTGCAGATTATTTTATTGAAAAAGCAAGATGAATTTCTTGCTTTTTTTTTGTTCAAATTTTTAGAAACTGTGAATATTATAACATTCTACAAAATTTATATAACAAGTTATTTTATTGATTATATCATCTTTGTATCGTAATAATAATGTTACAATTATAAACAATTATAAAATGAATAAATTGAAAATATCAATGATTTTTGCGCTTTTAATTAGTGTATTTCAAATTTCGTATTCACAAATGTCAACAAGCGATTCATCATTAAAATTTGGATTTAAAGGTGGTGTCAATTTCTCTAATTTATACACCAATGATGTTGACGATAACAATGTTTTGACTGGATTTAATGCTGGAATATTTGCAAAATTAGCATTGAGCGAATCATTGGCAATTCAACCAGAATTGTTATATACAACCAAAGGTGCAGAATTAAAATACAATAATGCATTCGTTAATGGAACATCGACATTTAGATTGAATTATATTGAAGTTCCAGTATTATTGGTTGTTAATTTAACTAGTAATTTTAATATTCACGCAGGTCCATATTTTTCTTATTTAATTGATGGTAAAGCAACTAACGATGCGCAAGGAACTTTGTTTGACATAGAAAATAATCTTAAAAACGAAGATTATAACAAGTTTGATGCTGGACTTTCTGTTGGTGTTGGTTACGATATTGAACAAATTGGGTTTGGTGTTCGATATAATTATGGACTTCAAAAAGTTGGTAAAGAACGGAATTTTCTAGGCACGAATTATACTTTTCCTGATGGGAAAAATAGTGTCATCAATTTATATTTAACTTATTCAATTTTATAAACTTTAAACTATTTTATTATGGGAAATTTATTGTACACAATCGCAGTTATCTTAGTCATTTTTTGGGCTATTGGATTCTTTGCATACAGCGCAGGATCAATCATTCACATTTTGTTAGTTATTGCAGTTATTGCAATATTATTTAGATTAATTCAAGGAAAAAGCGTCTAATTTAAACTTATTTAATTATTAAAATCAAGAAATTATGGAATCAAGTAAAGTTGCAGCAGGAGTATTATTAGGTGTTGGTGTTGGTGCATTATTAGGAATTTTATTCGCACCAGAAAAAGGTTCAAGAACAAGACAACGAATTATGGATAAAAGTCAAGATTATATCGATGATTTAAAAGGTAAAATTGATGAAGTTTTTCATAACGCATCAGAACAATATGATGATTTTTTGGACCAAGCCAAATCAATGGCAACGACAAAATAATTATTCTTATAAATAAAAACAATGGAAAATTCTACAACTACAATAGAGAAATTAATTGAAAAAGCAGAAATTTATAGCAAAACAACGCTAGAATTATGCAAATATAAAGCCGTTTCAAAATCAGCAGATATTTTTTCGAATGTAGCCGTGAAAATGGTAATTGTTTTGGTTATTGTTTTATTTTTATTGCTGTTGAATGTTGGTTTGGCACTTTGGGTTGGTCAAGAATTGGGCGAAATTTATTATGGTTTTTTTGTTGTCGCTTTTGGCTATATGTGTATTGCAATTTTGCTTTACATTTTTAGAGAAGAATGGATTAAAACACCAGTAAGTAATTTCATTATCAATAAAATGAAAAATGAAAATATATTATGAAAGCACTAAATCAAAAACAACAACTTGAATCAAAAATTCTTGATTTAAAATCGCAACAATCTAATCAATTTAATGATTTGCGAAGTCAATACTATGATACAATCGAAAGTATTAAGCCATTGAATTTACTCAAATCGGCAACTGCAGGTTTTATGTCTCAACCAAATTTAAAATCTAATTTAATAAACGGAGTAATTGGTTTTGGAGTAAATTATGTTTCCAAAAAGTTTATTAATGTAAACTCTGCAAATCCAGCAAAACGAATTTTTGGTAAAGTTTTAAAATTTGCAATCAACAATTTTATTGGAAAGAAATCAAGGATTTCTAGTGATATAGTATGAAAAGATTTAATTCAATAAATAATAAAAACCGTTTCGAAAGTTTCGGTTTTTTTTGGTTTAATAATTACCTTTTGCAGATTGAATTTCTAAAATGTCATCGCTTAAAATATCATAAACTAATCTATATTCAAGATTAATTCGCTGTGACCAATAACCTGATAATTACTATTTTAAGAGTTCTGGTTTTCTAATTTCTTCATGAGGATGCTTCAAAATATCTTAAATAAGTGAAGTTATTTTTTTCTGAATCGCTTTATTACCCGATTTTTTCCAAAATTTAATATCATTTTGTGCAGTTGGCGTGTATTTTATTTCCATAAATCTTCAAGTGAAATAGAAACCGATTTCCCACTTTTAGAATCTTCACAACCTTGCATTATTTTTTTTACAAATTCAGAATCATAAGGACTTTCTTAAATTTCTTCAACAGGAAAAATTGAATATGAAACACCATTTCCTCTATGAACAATCACTTTTTCATTAGTTGCAATATCAAGATATTTTTTAATATTGCTTCGAAATTCGGTTACGCCAACTGTTTTAATAAAAAATAAATTAAACACTAAAGTACGCTTTTTTTTACATATATATGTAAACGCTTCAACGATAATCAACCAAAACGGGTTTAGAAATCTCGAATCCTTGCAATCCAAAATCTGAGGTTGAAATTGCATTGGTCTTGAAAACCGAATTGCCATCTGGAATATTCGGATAAAACGAAAATGAAAATTGAAATGAATCAAAAACCAAAAAATCATTACTCAAAATTACACCCAATCCAATTTGGGAATACAGTTTACTTTTACTAAATCCCGAATTGCTATTGCCCAACATTCCAGCTGTGTAACTCAAATATGGGTTTAATCGAAAGCCAAGAACGCGCCAAGGCGAATAACTTTGAGTCTGAAATGTAGCTAATATTTTTTTGGTACCAAACAAGTTTTCGCTTTCGAAACCCGTTATTCCAGTTTCTCCGTTAAGTGTTAATTTGTCAGCATTTGCTTCTAGTCTATTATTACCGATAATAATTTGTGGTTTAATAAATTGCCTAATTTTCCATTTGCCAAATTCATGAATATTAGTAAAATATACCAATTTTAAACTGCTTGTACTTTGATTGGTTTTTCCCGCATTCACGAAAGTGCCATATTCGATGTTGCCACTCAAATATCCAAATTCGAAATAACTGCCAATCGCAACGCGACCACCAATAAAAAACTGATTTTCGTTATATTTTCGTTGATAACCTGTCGTTAAATTATATACAAATCCTGATGCAACATCTTCGGTAATATTAAAATTAAAAATGTATTTGTCTTGTGTAAATTTTCTCGACGAAATTCCTAGACCTATTAAATATAATTTTTCTGACTGATAAATATTCAAACTGTCTTTATTAATGAATGGTTTTTCTACGAAATTTCTATTGAAATATCTTGCAGTTGTAATAAAATTGGTTGCACGATCATATTCTGAATTTCCTTTAAAAATTTGATACGAATGACCAGCCCAATAGTCCTGAAAATTAAATTTTATATCTTGAACTTCTTCAATATTATTTTCATTTAATAACAATGATTTATTCAAATTTTGACCTAAATTTATTCCTGCTGCCCAACGCGCATAAGCCGAAAAAAATGGTCTTTCGATATTGATTGATTTCGAATAATTATTGTCAAAATCAATGTCATAATTCAATCTTGTTCTAATGAATGTATTTCGAATATTTGGAACCGAATAACTTGTGCTAAATCCATTTTGACTGTTTGTCAAACTTTTAGAATAAGAATTAGAAAATTCGTGACCCAAACCAAGAAAATTTCTTTCGGTTAATAAAAAATTCGATTTAGATGTAGAACTCGAAAAATCTGGAATCAAACTCCAAGAATCTAAAACTCGAATTGATACATCGACAGAATCTTGTGCAACAATTCTAATACTTGACGAAACACCAGTTACAAATCGCTGTGTTCTAATTAATCTTTCGGATTCTTTAATTAATAATGAATCTAAAAGTTGGTTTTCACGAATTAGAAGCAAATTTTTTATTGTTAATTTTTTAGTTTTTAAATGTAAAGCATTTCCAGATTTAAATAAAAAAGTTTCTGGAATTTGTGTCGAATCAACATCTGAATAACCAAATGGATCAAGTGTTGTAATTTTTATTTTGCGAATAATCTTACCTTCGAATTTAGCATAATTCACTTTTTTTAATTTCTGGAAACTACTTTTTATGATTTTTTGTTTGGCGACAGGTTCAAATATTAATCTGTAAATAAATCGAGTAAATTTTCTTTTATCTGAATATTTTTCAATGTCTCGGTACACTTTTGCAGAATCTTTTTTTGCAGGAATTTCTTGAGCAAATAAAATCTGTCCGCTAAGAATCATAAGAATAATATAAAAATTTTGCTTTAAAATCATTTGATAAAAATACTATTAAAAACGATATTAAACCAAACAACTATGAATTATACAAATTTTAAAAATAATTATAAAATTCGCTAAGTGTACATTTGTATTAAATAATTTAAAAACAAAACAAAATGAAAAATCTAATTTTAATTGCAGTTGCTTTTCTACTTTCAATAAATCTTGAAGCCCAAAATGTTAACAGAAAAGTAGAAACCACGACCACAACCAGAACCAAAAAAGATCAAAATGGTACGCAGAAAACTGTTAAAAATGCAGTTACCAAAGAAGTTCAAAACATTGAACTTGAAAATGCCAAAGCCAACACGTCTAATATTCCGATGAAAGATTCGCCAGTAATGGTTACCAAAACCACAACAATTACCAATCCTGATGGTTCGACAAGAACAGTTGATATTGATAGAAGTGCATTTTATGAATCTGATGGAAATAAATATAAATTAGCGCTTGATGCTTCGGGTTATTTATTTACTTTTGGCGATTCTAAACCAGCTTTATTGCGTAAAACGTCAACCAATAGTTATATTTTTAGATCAGAAAATAAAACTGCAATTGGTTATTTTGACACCAACGGCGATTTAAATGTCGAGGTTTACGACGATAAATCGGATAAAGTTACTATCGAAAAATTTAAAGTTGTTAAATAGTTACATTTTGAATTTTTAAAAAAATCGATTCATTAATTTGGGTCGATTTTTTAATTTATAATAATTCTAATTTTTTATAACAAAATATTCATTTTAAAAATATAGCAGTTTTTATTATTATCAAATTAAATTTATTAGTACTTTTGCATTTCGAAAAAATTTCGTGTTTCAATAAATTTAAAGTTCTTACAAAGTGTTAAACCGACGACATATTCGTACCAAAGTAATGCAATCAATTTTTGCGATGCATCTTAGTAATTCTGATGATTTAGAAAAGCAAGAAAAATTTTTAATGTTCAGTCTTGATGGTATTCAAGATTTATATTTAACGATAATCTCTATTTTCACAGCAATTCAAAAAAGTGAAGCTTCGTTAATTGAAAAATCAAGCAAAAAACATTTAGCAACTAAAGAAGAGAAAAATCCGAATCTGAAGTTTGTTAATAATATGTTAATAAAATATTTAGATGAAAATAATTCTTTGAATATTGCAATCGAAGATCGAAAAATTGATTATTGGAATTTGCATTCAGAATACATTCAAATTTTAACTAATGAAATAAAAGATAGTTTTTTGTACGAGAATTACATGTCAAATGAAGTTAATACTTTCCAAGAAGATAAAATTTTTATAGAAAATATTTTCGAACAAATAATTGCTCCAAACGAAAAATTATACGAATTTATAGAAGATAATAAATTAACTTGGGTTGATGATATTCCGACAGTAAACACGTTTATTACTAAACAATTATCTGCGATAAAATCAATAAACGATACATCTTTTAAAGTTCCAAAAATTTATAAAGATACCGAAGATAAAGAATATGTTTCGAATCTTTTTAGAAAAACTGTCCTAAATGAACAAGATTTCGAGAAAGAATATGCCGATAGAACTCCGAATTGGGACATAAGCCGAATTGCCGAAATTGATACAATAATTTTGAAAATGGCAATTTGTGAATTCTTGAAGTTTCCTTCTATTCCAACTAAAGTTACAATTAATGAATATCTTGAAATAGCCAAAGAATATTCTACACCAAAAAGTAGTATTTTTATAAACGGAATTCTTGACGTCTTGGTAAAAGAATTTTCAGCAAATGGAAAATTATTAAAAATTGGTCGTGGATTAATGTAAATTTTTTGTCGTATCGAGCACAGTCGAGGTGCTTTTTATTAGGGCTGTAAAACTAAAAATTAAACAATTTAAATTAAAGAATTATGGAAGATTATGTATTACCGTTACAGTTAGGATTAATGTTTGTTGTTATTTATTTCTTCATGATTCGTCCAGGACAACAAAGAGCCAAAAATGAAAAAGCGTTCGAAAGTACTCTAAAAGTTGGCGATAAAATCATAACAAAATCTGGACTTCACGGCAAAGTATCTGAATTGGCAGATAAAACAATTGTAATTGAAACAATGTCAGGAAAACTAAAAATGGAACGTTCGGCAATTTCTCTTGAAATGAGTTCGGCTTTGAACAAGAAGTAAAGATTTTAGATTACAGATTTCAGAAAACGAATAAACTCAAAATCATATTTAAGATTTTGAGTTTTTTTATGATTTAAAAATAAAAAAAAATCTAATTCAATTTTGTAAAATCGGTTGTTGCAGTAAGTTCTGCAATTTTCACAATTACATCAACAGCTTTTTGCATACTTTCGACGGGAACATATTCGTATTTTCCATGAAAATTATGTCCGCCAGCAAAAATATTTGGGCACGGCAAACCCATATAAGACAATCGGCAACCATCAGTGCCACCACGAATGGGTTTTATAAGTGGTTCAATGCCAAGTTCACGCATTGCTTTTTCGGCTAAATCGACAATAAACATTACTGGTTCAACTTTTTCTTTCATATTATAATATTGATCTTTTATAACCGTAATCACAATATCTTCGCCAAATTGTTTATCAAATTTATCATTGAATTTTTGAGTAATTTCAAGAATTAATTGTTTTCTAGATTCAAATTTTAATCGGTCATGATCCCGAATAATTATTTCCAAAACTGTCTCTTCTATGCTTCCTGCAAATCCAGTTACATGAAAAAATCCTTCATAATCTTGTGTTTCTTGTGGCGTTTCGTTTTTAGGCAATTCGTTTATAAAATCATTTGCAATTAGCATCGAATTGATCATTTTTCCTTTAGCATAACCAGGATGAACGCTTTTTCCTTTAAATGTTATTTTTGCTCCAGCAGCATTAAAATTTTCATATTCTAATTCTCCAATTTGACTTCCGTCCATTGTATATGCCCATTTTGCTCCGAATTTTTCTACGTCAAATAAATCGGCACCACGACCAATCTCTTCATCTGGCGTAAAACCAACTCTAATTTTTCCATGTTTAATATCTGGATTTTTGACCAAATATTCCATTGCTGTTACAATTTCGGTCAAACCCGCTTTGTCATCAGCGCCAAGCAAAGTCAAACCATTTGTAGTAATTAAAGTTTGACCTTTATACAACAATAAATCTTTAAAATAATTTGGCGAAAGCACAATATTATGCTCTACATTCAAAATAATATCGCCACCGTCATAGTTGCGAATAATTTGAGGTTTTACATCTTTTCCAGTAAAATCGGGCGTTGTGTCAAAATGCGAGACAAAACCAATTGTTGGCACATTATGATTAACATTGCTTTCTAAAGTCGCCATAACATATCCGTGTTTATCGATTGTTACATCGGTCATACCTATATTTTTTAACTCCTCGACCAGCAAATTTGCCAAATCGAATTGTTTAAATGTACTTGGTGTTGTTAATGAATCTGCATCAGATTCGGTGTCAATAATTACATAACTTATAAAACGGTCAATAATATTTTGCATTTTTTTTAATTTTATTTTATCCTACAAATATAATAATTCAAATCTTTATTGAATGTATAAAAAAATCCAATTTCGAAAGAAATTGGATTTTTTATAGAATACTGAATACTGAATACTGAATACTGAATACTGAATACTGAATACTGAATACTGAATACTGAATACTGAATACTGAATACTGAATACTGAA
>JAYWGV010000117.1:0-3658 GCA_043778105.1 Bacteroidota bacterium | reverse complement strand
AGCTCTGCTGCGGAGCAACTCGGATAGTGCCAAAACCATAGTCAAAGAAAATGAAGGAGGCATTTTCAAAATGCCTCTTCTTTAACTTCATTTTTTTTTAAAAAAAAACTAAAAAAACCAAACCCAAAACTGGTCGACCGTTTTGGTATTTTTAACCTGATTTTTAACAAAAAAAGGTCAACGTAGAGTAGGACAAGACACGAAAACAGCAGTTAATTTAAATATAAAATAATTATTCAACTGAAATTGAATAATTTATATAATTTTAAACAGTCGAATTATTTAAAAATATTGGTTACAAATTGAACATTTAAACTTTAAAAAAGAGAATTTCCGCCAAAAATTGCAGATTTAAAAAAGTGATTATTGAAACCGTCGAATTGAAACACTGAACCGAGAATTCTAAATTAAAAAAGAAATTATTAAAACCGTTAAAGCAAAATGTTGAGCCAAGAATCGCTGATTAAAAATAAGATTATTGAAACTGTTGAATCAAAAAGTCAAGCTAAAAATTGATGATTAAAAATATGATTATTAAAACCTTTGACCGAAAATGCTAAGCTGAAAAATGCAGAATTAAAAGGCGATTATTGAAACCGTTGACCGAAAATATTATGCCGAAAAATTCGAAATTAAAAGGTGATTATTTAAACCGTTGACCGAAAAAGCTAAGTCAAGTATTGTAGATTAAAAAAGTAATTATTGAAAATGTTGAACTTAAATCTTCGCCGATAATTGGTAATTACGAGAATTTAAAATGTAATTTTAATTGCGAAAAAAAAAGCACCATTAAATAGAGCCTGCTGAAAAAGTATTTTTATATTTCAATTAAAATCATTTTTTGAGTTGGTTTATCATTTGTTTTAGAAAAA
Source organism: Bacteroidota bacterium (assembly GCA_043778105.1). Lineage (GTDB taxonomy): Bacteria > Bacteroidota > Bacteroidia > Flavobacteriales > Flavobacteriaceae > Flavobacterium. Next base: position 2,786 of record JAYWGV010000117.1, on the reverse strand, counting down.
CAAATCATTAATAACAGATGGTAAAAAAGGGCAAATGAATAATCTCTGGCTAATTTCAGAATATTCATTACAAACATTATTGCTGCAATCCAAGATTTGCTTGTAGCAGTAAGCTTTGCTTTGATGTTGTTTAATCCATATTTAGATTTGCCTTGACCGAATTTTCCTTCGATATGATTTCTTAAACCTCTTTCTTTTTTCAGTTTCTCTTTTTGATAACGGTTCAAATCTTGTTTTGGTTTTCTGCCTAATGGTTTTCCTGTGTGCCTTATGTTGTTGTCTTTTAGAAATTTACGGTTTTCTCTATTCAAATAAATTTGGTCAGTAAGCACGACATCTGGATAATGTCCGTTGAGTTTTTTAAAACGTTCTATTTGTGAAACCAAGCAAACACCCTCATTAAATGCTTCAAAATCAAGTTGGTCAATTCTTGCAAAACCTTCCTGTAAACTTACATTTATTTTGGCTCCAAATTCAACATTTTTTCCTTGTTTACCTCTGACCATCGGTCTTATGTGAGGTTGATGTATGCTCACAATTCTGTTAGGAATTGAGTGTTTTCATTCTTGATACATTTCCAATTGTTGTCGGTATAATTCTTTTATTACCAATAAGTATTTATACTGATTAGAGTTCAAAGTATTTAAAATCATATCATTACTGTCAATGATTTTATCAATGTTATTGATATTACGATTCAAATAATTGAGTTGTTGTTTGATACCAATTTGTATTTGCTTGTAACTTTTTTTCTTACTTTTAGATAAATTTAACCAACTTGCTCTTGCGACTCTTTTGTAGGTTCGTGGCGTTTGGATTTGCAATGTTTTGCAAATAAACACTAAAATATCTTCTGACTTTTCTCTCGAATCATTCAATAAACTCAAATCGGTTGGAAATTTAATAGCTGCATCGCCTATGGTTGCGTCAAACTGCACTTTTCCACTATTTGGTTTATTCATAGGCTGATTGTCTTGGTCTTGATCAGGTTTTTCATAAGCCTCAGCATTATCTTTTATATTGATTTTCAAAGCTTTGGCTATAATAATTTGGTTCATTTGGTCAAAATCATCGTCACCCAAACGCTTGCGAATGTGCACAAATAAACTTGGATCGAAAACAGCATCACTAGAAAAATGGTCAAAACCTAAAAAGTATTGCATATAAGGATTTTCCTTGATTGCCTCTATCGTTCCACGATCATCTTTATTCTCTATATGTTTGATTATCAGAGCTCCAATGATGACTCTAGCATCAACACCTTTAGCGCCCATTGTTGAACTAAATTTCTTACTGTAAATCGAAGCAAAACTGTCCCAGTCAATCATTTTAGCTAGGATTACCCAACGATTATTAGGGTCTAATTTACTTTCAAATTCTGTCTTGAAATTAAAAATATCTAATTGATTTTGTGGAGTATAATTGAACATAACTGCAAACTAATTTTGATAAAAATACAAATTAGTTTGCACTTTTCCTAATAAAAAAACCTCTAAATTATTGATTATTAATAGTTTTAGAGATTTTCAGCAGGCTCTAAATAAACCAAAGCAAAAAGAAAAAAATCATCGAAAAGCAAGTAAAAATAAGGCTTAAAAATATAGAAACCGTCGATTTTGCCTGCATCCAACAGCGGTTTGGAGCAATTGGGGTTTTAGGCGAACTTTAAAGTTGGTTTTGTGTTTGGAAGTTGGTTTTTTAATTGATAGATTTAGCTAATCAAATTCGCAACTGACGCCAAGCCACGAGACGTTGTGCAATAGTCAAAAAAAACAGAATACTATATGACATTAGTGATAGGGAAAATAAAAGAAAATTCAATAAGATTTGTGTCAGATTCAAAAATAACTGATGAATTTGAAGTAAGAAACAATCCACTGTTAGGTAATCTTAAGACATTCATTCTAAATCCAAAAACTTGTTTGTCTTTTTCTGGAAACACTTATTTTGCTGAAAAATTCTTAGATGAATTTTACTCAAACAAAATACAAAATTTTCAGCATTTATTGATTAGATGTTTACAATTAAACAATGAATCAAATGATGAAACTTTTTTTTGCTTGGGAACTTTGTTTAATAACAAACCTGAACTGTATAAAATATATAATCGAAAAATTGAAAATAATATAAAAAATGTTTGGATTGGAGATAAGATTGGTTTTACGAAATATCAAGAAATATATCTAACAAACAACAAAAGCGATAGTGAATTTAGCAAGATGGAAGAAGCATTTTCTGCGGTAATCAGTGATGAAAAAATACCTAGTGTAAGTGATTTTCAAATTTCTGTTGAAACTGATTTTTGTGAAGAAGCGAATAGTTCCTTTTTCATTTATAGTTTTAAAACAATTATGAATGTAGCACCGCATAGTTTCACTACAAAATTAGAAAATGGAAAAGAAGTTATAATTCCAATGATGCACGGAGATGCAGATGTTGGTAGTTTTGGAATGTCATATTTAAGATCAATTGAATATTTTAAACCAGCAATAGGAATACACTTTCCTCAAGGTAAATTTGGTGTTCTTTTTTGTCCAATGCTAAACAGAAACAAAGCAATAGTTTTAAAAAATCAAGTCGATGGCGAAGATTTTGTAAACGAAGTTAAAAAAACATACAATATTTCATTACAAGGTTTAGTTGCTAAAGATGGAAATTCTTTTAAAAATGTTGTTGGTTGACAAATGACCATCGCACAACAGCGGTTTGGCGCAATTGGGGTTTTAGGCAAACTTTAAAGTTGGTTTTGTACTTGGAAGTTCGGTCTTTAATTTATACATTTGGCT
>JAYWGV010000116.1:0-60496 GCA_043778105.1 Bacteroidota bacterium | reverse complement strand
AATTTACAATAAAAATAAAGCCACAAATTACACTAATTTTCACTAATGAAAGTTCTATATTAATTTCAAAAATCACAGTATCAAACCTTAGAATTTGTATGATTAAATTTTTATATTAAAAATTTGTGTAATTTGTGTAATTTGTGATAGAAAATTTTTACCCACACAATTCGTAGTATAACCATTTTTATAAAGGACTATTCAAAAAACCAACTAGCAACTAAAATTGCTGTAATTACACAAATTAAATCTACCAAAAGCATAGTCATTAAAGTGTACCTTGTATTTTTAATATTGATAGATCCAAAATAAACCGCAATTACATAAAAAGTAGTTTCTGCGCTGCATTGAAAAATACAACTCAATCGACCAGTTAACGAATCGACACCAAATGTTTTCATAGAATCGATCATAAAACCTCGTGAACCACCCGAACTAAACGGACGAAGCATTGCGACAGGCAATGAGTTAGTAATTTCGGTGCTAACTCCAATGCTCGAAAAAGCAAATGCCAATGCGTTACTGATTATTTCAAATAATCCACTGTTTCTAAAAAACGAAATTGCAACTAACATTCCTAAAACATAAGGGAAAATTTTCACTCCAGTTTGTAATCCGCTTTGCGCGCCAGTTACAAAAGCATCAAAAATTGTGGTGTTTATTGCTGTAAATTTCTTTTCATGAATAAAAGAGAAAATTAACGTAAAAGCAATAATTCCAACCAACATTAATCCCGATAAATTCGAGGTAAAAAAGTTTTTCTCGATTAAATCTAATGTGTTGATATAAAACAACAATCCAACAATTGCAGCGATTAACGTCATTAATCCAACCACTAATGATGCGCTCATGAAATTAATTTTTTGACGAATTCCGACAATAACAAATGCGGCAATTGTTCCAACAAATGATGTGATTATGCAAGGCAACATTACATCGGCTGGATTAGCGGCATTTTCGGCAGCACGATAACCAATTATTGATGTCGGAATCAAGGTCAATCCTGCAGCGTGCAAACACATGAACATAATTTGCGAATCGCTTGCCCGATCTTTGTCAGGATTTAATTCTTGCAAACTTTGCATGGCTTTTAGTCCAAATGGTGTTGCAGCCGAATCTAAACCTAGAAAATTAGCAGCAAAATTCAATGTCATGTACGAAATTGATTCATGATTTTTTGGCACCGATGGAAATATTTTTACAAAAACAGGACTCAATAATTTGGATAATTTTTCGGCTGCACCAGAATCAATCAGCAATTGCATTATGCCGCAGAAAAAAGCCAAATAAGCAATTAATGGCAAAATCAAATCGAACAAACTGGCTTTGCAAGTCGGCAATAATCCATCGGATTTTTGTTTACCGCTAAATATTTTTACGGTTTTATTTGAATAAACATATGTTGTGTCTGGATTCGTAGTGATTTTATTGACAACCATTGTTTTGTCTGGTGCTTTTTCAATGCTGTCACGAACTAATGTAGGCAATTGCTCTAGATATTTTTCGGAAACAAGCATCATGTCATCTTTTTTGCCGTTTAGCATAAAATCGATCGTGTAACTGTTGCCTGAAAACAAACTAATCATTACAAATACAATCGACGAAATGAAAATAACCAACCAAAATCTACTTAAAACCATAATATTATTTTTTGCTAATGTAATTATTAAATGAGAAAAGACCAAACAGGTTGTAAAAACCTGTAAGGAAATATTTTAAAAAAATCTTAATTATTATTTTAAAAATGAAAAAAAGCGTCTTCTAAATGTTCGATATTGAATTTTTTACCTTCACGATGCACGGCAATAATATCGAATCGCACTTCGACATCAAGATCGTTTGCAATTACATATTCATTAACGGCTTTGACCAAAAGCTGAATTTTTTTGGGTTTTACAAAATCTTGAGGCAATCCAAAATCAAGTGTTGACCGTGTTTTAACTTCTACAACTGCCAAAATATTATCCTTTTTAGCAATAATATCAATTTCGGCTTTTAGAAAAACATAATTAGTTTGTAGAATTTCATAGCCGTTTTTTTGCAAATATTCTACTGCAAGTTCTTCGCCAAGTTTGCCTAAATCGTTGTGTTCTGCCATTTTTTTAGATTTAGATATACAACTTTATTTTTGAAAAATTTGCTATTATTTTAATTTTCAAAAACCATTGTGCTGCATTCTGCTTTGGCTTCGATAGTCACTTTTGAACCTAAAATTAAAGCACGATTGTCTGATAAATGTCCTGCGGGAAAATTATAAATTATTGGAATTTTTAAATTTTTAGTAATGTCTTGAATAATTTCTAAAGCATCTTTTCCCCACGGAATGTCGTTGTCTTTCATTTTGGTCATTCCGCCGACAACAATTCCGTTTAAATTTTCTAGGCAACCGCAACGTTTTAGGTTCATCATCATTCGGTCAATGTGGTACAAATATTCGTCTAGATCTTCTATGAAAAGTATTTTTTTATTGCAATCAATTGCTGATTTCGAACCCAATAAACTATACAAAATCGATAAATTTCCGCCAACCAACTCGCCGGTTGCTGTTCCAAAACAGTTCATGTTGTGTGTATCGATTTTATATTCTAATTTTTCGCCAAACAACGATTTGCGTAATGTTTCTTTAGCATCTTCGCTAGCTTTGGAGCTTACTGGCATTATGCCGTGAATGGTTTTGTAACCCATTGTGTTTAAATGATTGTGCAAAACCGTAACGTCGCTAAAACCTATTATCCATTTTGGTGATTTTTTAAATTCGGTAAAATCTAATAAATCTATCATTCTTATGGTTCCATAACCGCCTCGAACGCACCAAATTGCTTTGATATTGTGGTTGTCCATTTGGTCTTGAAAATCTTTGGCGCGCTGCTCGTCAGTTCCTGCTAATTGATTTAAATCTAAACCTATTGTTGAACCAATTTTATAATTTAAACCCCAACTTGTTAATAAATCTTGGGCAAATTTCAAGTTGTCATCGATGTTTTTTCGGGCTGTTGCGACAATTGCAATCGTGTCGCCTTTTTGCAAATAAGGTGGAGTTATCATTTTGGTTTGAGATTGTATTAGGTTTGAAAACGCAATAAAAATTAGAAAGTATAATTTTTTCATTTTGATTAGAGACTGATTTTTACAAATATAGAAAAATTCTTGAAATGAAAACCAATGCCCTAGCCCTGATAGAAGGGAAAATCCTTTTTTCGATTTCTAAATTGCCAAGCCTTTAAAGGCGTGGCAATTTAGAAATTGAAAAAAGATTTGGAATGATAGCAGGAAATAGCTACAAGAAAAACTTAATTTTTTAATTTTTCTATCAATTGATCTTCTATCAAAGATTTAATTTTTATGACTTCGCCAGAATTATCGTTTGGAATGGTCATTGATAGTACATAATGCTGAATTTTCCATGTTTTTCCAGTTTGTATTAAAATGCCTGAACCGCGACAAATTTTCATTTGTGTGTTTAATAATTCGTCGAACCAAGCTGTTTTTTCGTCTTTTGACAAATATATATTTCGATTAATAGCGATAAAACTCCACGCTTTACCTTTGTCGAAATAAGGTTTTGCGAAAGTCATAAATTCAGGTTTTGTCCAATTTTCGGTGGCATCGGTGCCAATGTAAATTGCATCGTTGGTCATTGCGCCCATATAATCGTCGAAATTAGCATTTGCAGCAGCTTGATGCCAATTGTCTAAAAATTTATTGATTTCTGCTTTTGGATTTTGAGCATTTAATGTAATTGAAAAAATTAAAATCGCCGTTAAAATGATTTTCATGTCTTGATTATAATTGTGTGAAATAGCCGAAAAAACTGCAAACAATAACAACTGCCAACGTGAGTTCTTGCTGCCATTTTACTTGAATGGTTTCGACAAAACTTGTTGCAATAATTGCTAGTGGTGCAAACGTAAAAATTAAAACATCATTGGTTTTATAAGGTGCAACAATAAAAACTATTAATCCGATGAAAAACCAAATTATTAATTTCTTGAATGATGAGTTTTGGATTAATGGCTTGTTAGACAGCGTCATAAATAAGGTTGTCATAAAAAAAAATGCTATTGTAACAAATAATGAAAATGAAATGTTTTGATAAATTGATGTGAAATAATTAATTTCGAAACAATAATCGGTTTTAATTAAGAAATTGTCAATAAGCGTTTTATCTACTAATAATGCAAAAAATAAAAATATTATTAAAACCGTAAAAAATGCAATAAACGGAATTATCCAATTGCGATAATCTCTTGAAACATGCAAAATTATTGCTGCAAAAACCAAAATAATGAACAAAATGCTCCAGAAATAAAACAAACTCGCAAAGAAAATGAACAGCGATGCATCGAATATTTTTTCTTTAGGAAATTTCAATGATTGCAAAGCAATTAATCTTCTCATTGCCAAAATGACCAAAAAATTGGCAAATACCAAATTAGGATCGTTGTATAAATTCGGAAAAAAAATCAGAAATAAAAAACTAAATAATACCGTGTAAGTATTGTCTTTGCTTAGCGCATTTTTTTTAGTAATGAAATTTGTGACAACAATTGTTGCAATTAATAAAACTAAAACCAAAGTTTTGGGCAATATTTGAAAAACCGAAAAACCAGTTGTATTTAATGTGAATTGACTTAAAGCAAAGAACAAAAACATCAAAACGCCAACCAAAGTATAATTAATTGGAGATGATTTCTTAAAAATAGTTGTTATCATAAGGATATTTTATACTTTTGCAAATATAAATATAATACTTGATTAAAATGAAAGCATTTTTTGAAGCAATACAGTGGTTATCTGAAAATATTTTGTTCTTCTTTCACGACGTTCTAAGAAAGTTCGAGTTGATAAGTTGGTTTGGCGCCAATATTTTGAATTGGGTTTTCATGATTATTTGCGCAGCTGCAATGGTTTATTGGATTAAACAATTGAAACTTCATAAAGAAAACGGCGAAGAAAACCAAGACACAACGGCGCATTCTTTTTTGAATAAATAAAGCCCCCTAACCCCCTAAGGGGGAATTTAGCAACGAGTTTACAAATCCTTGCCGATGTCTTTTCTATAATACATCTTATCGAAATGTAGTTTTTCTATGTTTTGATAAGATTTTTTTATGGCTTGGTCGAAATTTTCTCCAAATGATGTAATTGCCAAAACGCGACCGCCGTTGCTTATAATTTCGTTACTTACGAGTTTGGTTCCTGCATGAAAAACTATAGAATCTTGAATATTTTCGATTCCGGAAATTACTTTTCCTTTTTCGTAATTTTCAGGATAACCGCCAGAAACGAGCATTATTGTAGCAGCACTTCTTGAATCTATTTCTAAAGAAATTTCATCGAGTTTTTCATTTGCAACAGCTAGAAAAAGTTCGACCAAATCGGTTTTAACTCTAGGAATCACGACTTCGGTTTCTGGATCGCCCATTCGAACGTTGTATTCTATGACAATTGGTTCGCCTTTTACGTTGATTAAACCAATGAAAACAAAACCTTTATAATCGATATTGTCTTTTATAAAACCATCGATTGTTGGTTTTACGATTCTGGTTTCTATTTTTTCTAATAAAATTGAATCTGCAAATGGCACTGGCGAAACAGCTCCCATTCCGCCTGTGTTTAAACCTGTGTCGTCCTCGCCTATTCTTTTATAATCTTTGGCAGTTGGCAAGATCTTATAGTTTTTTCCATCGGTTAAAACAAAACAACTCAGTTCTATTCCGTCAAGAAATTCTTCGATAACCACTTTTTGGCTGGCTTTTCCGAATTTTTTATGAACCAACATGTTTCGTAATTCTTGTTGCGCTTCTAATAAATTATCAATTATTAAAACGCCTTTTCCTGCGGCCAAACCATCGGCTTTTAGAACGTAAGGCGGTTGCAAAGTGGTTAGAAATTCGCAACCTTTATCGACTGTTTCTTTAGTAAAACTATCGTAGGTTGCGGTTGGAATATTGTGTCTGACCAAAAATTCTTTGGCAAATTCTTTGCTTCCTTCGAGTTGTGCGCCATTTTTGGAAGGTCCAATAACTGGAATATTTTTTAAACTTTCATCGTTTTTAAAAAAATCATAAACTCCTAAAACTAAGGGGTCTTCTGGCCCAACAACAATCATTTCGACTTTATTTTCGAGTACAAATGTTTTAATTGATTCGAAATTTAGAATGTCAATTTCGATATTTGTAGCAATTTGGCAAGTACCAGCGTTGCCTGGTGCAACAAAAAGTTGTTTGCATTTTGGCGATTGTAATATTTTCCAAGCTAATGCATGCTCGCGTCCGCCAGAACCTAAAAGAAGAATTGTCATTTTGTAAATTGTTGGTTGTCATTGCAAAAATAGTTTGTTTTTGAGTGATAAAATAATTTATTTTGATTACTTTTGACGTTAGTAACGTGTATGGTATGATAATTTCATTTGGAAATAAAGAAACAGAAAAAATTTGGAATGCAATTGTTGTAAAAAAACCTTCAAAAGACATTCAAAATATTGGCAGACGAAAATTAAGAATGCTAAATAATTCAACAGATTTATTAGATTTAAGAATTCCACCATCCAATAGATTAGAAAAATTAATTGGCGATTTAAAAAAATATTACAGCATTCGAATAAATAATCAATGGCGAATAATTTTTATTTGGGAAAACGGAAATGCATTTGACGTTGAAATTATTGATTATCATTAAAAAATAAAATTATGGAAAAACTAAAAAACATTCATCCAGGAGAAGTTTTATTAGAAGAATTTTTAAATCCTTTGAAATTATCTGCATACAAATTATCTAAAGATTTAAAAATTCCACAAACAAGAATTTCAGAAATTGTAAAAGGGAATCGAAGAGTTACAGCTGATACAGCATTAAGGTTAGGCCAATATTTTGGAAATTCCGCTAAATTTTGGTTGGGTTTGCAAGATGATTTTGATATTGAAACCGAAAATGAAATAAAAGAAACGGAATTAAAATCTATAAAAAAATTTGATTTTCAAAATGTTGCTTAATGCTAAATATTTTCGACTTATCGCTAAAAATTTCAGGCTTTCCATTAAAAAAAGCCAAATTAGAAATGCAAGAAATTTTATCAATTCCAGATGAGGATTTTCAAGAATTTACATTAAAAAAAAGGAATGAAATTGTTGCATTTCACTTAAAGAATAATTCTAATTATATAGAATTTGTTGGCAAATCAACTTTCGAAAAATGGACAGATTTGCCAATAATGACCAAAAAAGATTTCCAAAAGCCTTTGTCTGAAAGGCTTTCTAAAGATTTTAGTTCGAATAATGTTTATGTAAATAAAACTTCGGGTTCAAGTGGCGATCCATTTATTTTTGCAAAAGACAAATTTTGTCACGCATTGACTTGGGCTAATATTCAAAACCGATTTGCTTGGTTTGGAATCGATTTTAACACTTCGTTGCAAGCAAGATTTTATGGTATTCCGTTAGACTTTTTTGGAAATAAAAAAGAGAGATTCAAAGATTTTTTGAGCAACCGCTATCGGTTTTCAATTTTTGATTTGTCTGATAAGGTGCTAGAAAAAATTTTGATGCAATTCCGAAATAAAAAATTTGATTACATAAACGGATACACTTCGTCAATAGTTTTATTTGCAAAATTTTTAGAACAAAAAAACATCATATTAAAAACAATTTGCCCAACAATTAAATGTTGCGTTGTGACATCAGAAATGCTTTTTGAGAGCGATAAGTTATTGCTTGAAAAACAATTTAGAGTTCCGATTGTTAATGAATACGGCGCATCTGAACTTGATTTAATTTCTTTTCAAAACATTGACAACGATTGGCAAGTGAATTCTGAAACATTATTCGTAGAAATTCTTGACCAAAAAAATAATGTTTTACCTAATGGAACAGAAGGCAGAATTGTTATTACTTCATTGTACAATAAAGCACATCCTTTTATTAGATACGACATTGGTGATATTGGCATTCTTGATGAAAAAAGCACATTTAAAAAACCACTTCTTAAAAAATTAATTGGAAGAACCAACGATATTGCAATTTTGCCAAGCGGAAAAAAATCGCCAGGTTTAACATTTTATTATGTAACCAAAAGCATCATTGAAGATGATGGAAATGTAAAAGAGTTTATTGTAAAACAAATAAAAATTGATACTTTTGAAGTCGATTACGTTAGTGAAATAGAGTTGTCCGATAGTCAAATTCTTGATATACAAAAAGCTATAACTACATATTTAGAATCAGGATTAACTTTTATTTTTCATAGAAAAGAAAAACTTGAACGCTCAAAAAGTGGCAAATTGAAACAGTTTGTATCCTTAATTATACCAAAATGAAAATAACAATCATTGCAGGAGCAAGACCCAATTTTATTAAAATTGCGCCAATTATTAAAGCGATTCAAAAAAAACAAAATGAAATTAACAATATAACTTTTAGATTAATACATACAGGTCAACATTATGATAAAAATTTAAGCGAAACTTTTTTCAACGAGCTTAATATTCCAATGCCTAGTGTAAATCTCGAGGTGAAAAGTGGTTCACAAGCCGAGCAAACTGGTGCAATAATGATTGCTTTCGAAAAAGAATTACAACAATTTTCTGCCGATTTAGTTTTGGTCGTTGGTGATGTAAATTCTACTATGGCGTGCGCAATTGTAGCAAAAAAAATGAATGTGAAAGTTGCACACGTCGAAGCAGGAATTCGATCTGGAGACATGACAATGCCCGAAGAAATTAACAGAATTGTAACTGATAGTATTACCGATTACTTTTTTACAACATCTGAAAATGCTTCTGAAAACTTAATGAAATACGGTGCAAATGCAAATAATATTCATTTTGTTGGAAATGTAATGATAGATACTTTATATCAAAATCTAAATCGAATTTCGGCTCCTAGTTTCTGGAATGAATTTGGTCTTCAAACCAGTAATTACATTGTTTTAACTTTGCATCGACCATCAAATGTAGATGAAGATAAATCGTTGATAAATTTACTTTCAGGAATTGATAAAATGGTTGGCAATAAAAAAATTATATTTCCTATTCATCCAAGAACAAGAGCAATTTTGGGCGAAAATGATTTAAATTTAAAAAATATAATTTTTGTTGAGCCTCAAGGTTATTTGAATTTTATGTATTTAATAAAAAATAGTTTTGCAGTAATTACAGATTCTGGTGGCATTTCTGAAGAAACAACCGTGCTTGGAATTCCTTGTTTTACAATGCGTAATAACACCGAAAGGCCCGAAACAATAACAATTGGAACTAATAATTTAGTTGGAACTTCGATTGCAAATCTTGAAAAAGTTTTTGCCGAATTTTTAATATCTGAAAAAAAACAATCAGGAATTCCTGAACTTTGGGACGGAAAAGCATCTGATAGAATTATTGATATTTTGTTAACTAAATAATGCAAGAAATATTAATCATAACTAATTATTATCCGCCAGAAAAAGGTGCGGCTGCAAATAGAATTGAGCAATTGGCTTTAAAATTAAAGCAAAATAACTATTCGGTTAGCGTTGTTTGTCCGTTGGGAAATTATCCCAAAGGAGAATTATTTCCTAATTATAAAGGTAAATTTTCGGTAAAAGAAAATTTGCAAAACATCAATGTTAAACGACTGTGGATTTATCCAAGTATCAGCAAAAATATTTTTGTTAGATTGGTTTCGATTTTATCTTTTTCTACAAGCTTGTTTTTTTACTTGCTATTTGCAAAAACACCAAAAAAAGTTGTAGTTCAATCGCCACCATTACTACTGTCTTTTATCGCAGTATTTGTGCTTTCTTTGAAAGGTAAAAAAATAATTTTGAATGTTTCTGACTTGTGGCCATTGGCTGCAATAGAATTGAATGCTTTGAAAAAAAATAGCTTTTCACACAAGGTTTCGTTGTTTTTAGAACGATTTATTTATAAAAATGCAAACCTAATTCTTGGTCAATCTAATGAAATTATTACACATGTTAAAACCTTTTATCCCGAAAAAAAATGTTATTTGTATCGAAATTTCCCCGATCATAAAATTGAAAAAATAGTTTTTGAAACTCAAGAAAGTGATCCTATAAAAATTTTCTATGCAGGTTTACTTGGTGTTGCACAAGGTGTTTTTGAACTTTGCCAACAAATAAATTTTCAAGATTTGAATGTTGAGTTGCATATTTTTGGCGACGGAGCAGAGAAAAACCAAATTCAAGAATTAATATCATTAAATAAAAATTCTAAAATTTATTTTTATGGTATGATGGAAAGAAATGATTTACATGATAAATTAAAAACAATGGACATTGCAATTGTGCCATTAAAAACTAGAATTTATGGATCTGTACCTTCCAAAATATTCGAATATGGCGCCTTGGGTTTTCCGATTTTGTACTTTGGTGGTGGCGAAGGTGGCGACATTGTCCAAGAAAACAATTTGGGTTGGGTTGCCGAAGTTGGCAATTTTGCGACATTGAACGAAAAAATAATTGAGATATCCAAACTAGATAAATCTAGATTAAATTACATGAAAAAAGATGTTTTTATGAAATCAAAAACCGCTTTTAATCTTGATGATCAAATGCGGTTTTTATTAAATGAAAATGTATTTTAATATGCTTTTTCTTCGCCTTGAAAAATATTTATAACGGTTTGCGCAATAATTTTTAAATCTAGAATTAAAGACCAGTTTTCTATATAAAAAACGTCGAATTCTATACGTTTTATCATGTCTTCATCGGTTTCTATTTCGCCACGATAACCTTTTACTTGTGCCAAACCTGTGATTCCTGGTTTTACATAATGGCGCACCATGTATTTTTTTATAGTATTTCCGTAAGATTTATTTTGTGACCACAGGTGCGGTCTCGGGCCAACAACCGACATGTCGCCAATCAACACATTCAAAAATTGCGGCATTTCATCAAGTGATGTTTTTCTCATAAATCTTCCAATTTTGGTAACTCTTGGGTCGTTTTTAGAAGCTTCTTTTTCGGTAGTAGCATTTATTCGCATGGAACGAAATTTATAGCAAAAAAACTCTTCTTCGTCTAAACCTGGACGACCTTGTTTGAAGAATATTGGCCCTTTAGATTCTATTTTTATTAAAATTGCTAATATTGGTATAAGCCACGATAATAAAAAAATTATTACCAGTAACGAAAATATTACATCAAACAATCTTTTAAAAAATTTAGTTGTTGGTTCATGCAATATTGTTTTTTGTAATGACAAAACTGGAAACATTTCGTAATAATCGATATGCAAATTTTTGGTAAAAATTTCTTTAGAATCAGGAATAAATTTTATTGCAATGCCATTTTCGTCTGCAAAATCAACTAGATCAGCTAACTGGTTGTCGGAAATTTCGTTTAACGAACTATAAATTTCATCAACATTGTTGTCCAATACAAAATGTTTTAAATCATCAATTTTACCAACAATGTTGCTGTTTGATTTTTTATTCGAGAAATATCCTAAAAAAATATAACCATAATCTTTTCTGGTTTCGAAAAGTTCTTTCAACTTAATTGCTTCTTCTGTATATCCTAAAATGACTATTTTTCTTAAATTACTGCCTGTAATTAATCTGTATTTTTTTAAATAATAAAATAATAAAAATTTAAAAAGAATAATGAAAACAAAACTTGAAATCATGAACAATGCAATAGCTGTTCCTGAAAAAAGTACTTGTTTAGAAAACGGGAAAAACGCAATTATTACTAACAAAAACAAGATGCCTTGTTTAACAATTTTTGAAAAAATTTCTACTGGCGTTGTAAATCGGTACACGCTGTAAAACTTATTAAAAAAAGCAACTATTATCCAAGAAAATGTTTGATAAACAATATAAAAAATACAATCAATATTTAGTTTTTTAAAGAAAAACAAACATAAAACAGAAATGACCAATAGATCGAAAACGATGCTTATTGGTCTCAAATATTTAGAATATCGTCCTGTTGAATGGGCAGCGGTCATAAATTAATGAATATAACCTGTAAAATCTTTATGCTCTTCTTTCAAAAGCTCTTCGTTTGACAATGATTTGAAATAATCATAGGTTATTTTCATGCCTTGTTCACGGTTTACTTTTGCTTCCCAACCTAGAATTTCTCTTGCTTTGGTTGTGTCTGGCTGCCGTTGCAATGGGTCGTTTATGGGTAACGGATGATAAACTACTTTTTGGGTCGTTCCAGTCAATTTAATGATTTCATCGGCAAAATCTTTGATGGTAATTTCGTCTGGATTTCCAATATTTACTGGATAAACATAATCGGAATGCAATAGTCTGAAAATGCCTTCGACTTGGTCATCTACATAACAAAAAGACCTTGTTTGCATGCCGTCGCCAAAAATCGTTAAATCTTCGCCACGCAAAGCTTGACCTATAAATGCTGGAATTACACGACCATCATTCAATCGCATTCTTGGTCCGTAAGTATTAAAAATTCTTACAATTCTGGTTTCAACTCCATGAAAAGTATGATACGCCATAGTTATTGATTCCTGAAAACGTTTGGCTTCGTCGTAAACGCCGCGTGGCCCAATGGTGTTTACGTTGCCATAATATTCTTCGGTTTGTGGGTGAACCAATGGATCACCATAAATTTCTGAAGTTGATGCAATCAAGATTCTTGCTTTTTTAACCCGCGCTAATCCTAATAAATTGTGTGTTCCAAGTGAACCAACTTTTAGGGTTTGAATAGGAATTTTTAAGTAATCGATTGGGCTGGCTGGCGATGCAAAGTGCAAAATATAATCTATCGCTCCTGGAACGTGCACGAATTTGGTTATGTCATGGTTGTAAAATTCGAAATTGGCTAATTTGAACAAGTGTTCAATATTTTTTAGATCGCCAGTAATTAAATTATCCATTCCGATTACAAAATATCCTTCTTTTATAAATCTGTCACAAAGATGCGAACCTAAGAATCCGGCTGCTCCTGTAATTAATATTCTCTTCATTTTGTCTTTGTTATAATTTTAATAACGCTAGTATTGTGATTTTATTATATAAATCTTAACTTTTTATTTATACTGATAAAATCGAATAGCCGCTATTTGAGAATTTTTAATTATTTGAATCTAATTTTAAACTTTTTGCGTTGAATAAACAATACATCGATGTAAAAAACACAACGCCACGTTGTCTCCACAAGAAAGTTTCAGTCAAAAATAAGCTTATCATTAGAACTGCGAAAGCAATATGAATAAAATTTTTATTAACAATTCCGTTTTTTAGATTTATGAATAGCATTATTACTAAAATCAAGAATCCAAAAACACCCAATTCGGCAAAATTTTGAACATATTGGTTATGGAAATTCTTTTTTTGATAACCTTCTTCGTCATTTGTACCTAAATAAACATTATGTTTAATACCTTTTTCTTCAATTTTATTATACGATGCGTTCAGTCCGAAACCTTTCCAGAAAATATTCTCTTCTTGAAGCATTTCTAGAAATATTCTGAATTGATAAACCCGAAATGCTGTTCCCGGAAAAAAATCATTTGGTTTGAATGTTTCATTTGTCCAGGCTTGTTTGATACTGACATTGTAAACAGTTCCACCATCTTTTGATATAACATCATTAACAGTAGAATCCGTCATTATGGTTTCATATTCTTGTTTGAATCGGTCTTTTATTTTACCTATAAATGTAAATGATATTAAAATTACTCCAACAATTATTAGATTTTTGAGTCGCATTTGTTTAGATAGCTTTGAATAAAACAAATGAAAAACAATCATTAATCCTATAAAAACAACTATTATATTTTTAGATGAAAGCAAGAAAACCATCAATAATAATATTGAAAGTAAAACAAAATCTAAAGGTTTTTTTAAAGGTTTTGTAAAAAAATAAAAAAATGCGATGGCCACATAAACCGAAACGTGAATTGCATTTACTTCTTTGGTAACCAATTCATGGTAAAAGAAAACTCCTGAATCTTGTGTTAAAGCAAATCGAATCGATGCTTTAATTAAATAAAAAAAGGTTAATAAAACGATTCCGTAACTGTAATATTTAATTATTTTTTGATTTTGATTTTCAGTAAATGCTTGAAAACAAAAGAAACAAATTGGAAATATTAATAACGGAATTTCTTTTAAAAGTGCAGTTGTGGTTCTATTAGTGTCTACTGTCCAAAATAAAGACAATAGCATTAAAAGATATAAAATTATTGGTAAAACAAGATTTTTATCAAACTTAAAGTTACTTTTTTTGAAATAAATTATTGTAAAAATAACCAATATTCCGATTGAAATACTGCTCAAAATTATTGCTAACGGAATTGTTAGCATTATCAAGATTATAAAAATAATACTTGGATTATTTTTATATTCTTGTTTGATGTCTTGAAAAACATTCTTCGAAAAGTTGTAAATATTCGCCATTTATTTTATTCCAATTGAAGTTTTTAACAATTGCTTCATAGTTCTTAGCAATCATTGGCAAGTTATCATTTTTTTTGATTTTTTCAAGAATATTTTTTACTTCTTGTTGATTTGAAAAAAAGTAAGCATTTTCTTGAAGTACTCCTTTATTAAAATCGTTGTTGTGCGCAGCGATTAACGCTCGAGATGCCATTGCTTCTAGTAAAGATGGATTGGTTCCACCAACTGAATGTCCATGAAAATATAAATTTGAAAAGTAACGCAAATTATTAAGATGTTCTAAATTATAAATTCCTCCTAAAAAACGAATATTTTCAAAAGATTTATATTTGATTTTTAAATATGTACCGTATTTGGTTTCATGTTTTCCGATTACTAAAATTGGTGTTGAATCGTTTTTTAAAGCTACACCTTCCAAAACCATATCCAAATTGTTTTCTGGCTCGAAACGTGCCATAATCATGTTGAAATTGTTTTTTTGGACATTATATTCTTTTAGAATCGTTTCGTTTGGATTATTGAACGGATGTGCTCCATAAGCAATATAAGTCGACTCTTTATTATATCGCTGTTTCAAGAATTTTTGGATTCCAAGCGAATCTGACACTAAATAATCGCTAGTTATTGCAGCTAATCGTTCGGCAAATTTTAAAAATTGTTGGACTGGACGTGAATATTTGGTTCGTTTCCACTCTATTCCATCCATATTGGTAATTATGATTGGTTTTTTAGGCAATAAGAAAAACCAAATTGAGTTGCTGGTGTAACCCAATTGCAAAATAATGTCAAAATTGCGTTTTCGAGAATCGATTATGCAATTGATATCATATATAAATTGTCCAAAAGTGCCATATTTGTATTCTGGATCGTGTTTGTGAATGATGTTGGCACCTTTAAAAGTTTTTTCTTGGTACGGATGATTATGCGAATTATAAACGTAAACTTCGTGCCCTTTGTCTGCAAGATATTCACAGAAAAATTCAGCAAATTGCTCGAAACCTCCATAATAATTTGGTACACCGCGGGTTCCTAGTATTGCTATTTTCATTTAAAAAATTTAAAATGCAAAAATAGTTAATTTTATGGGTTTTAGAAATAAAATATTTATCTTAAATAAAAAGATAAAATTAACTTTAATATTAAAAAAAACAACAAGTTATGTAAACTTATTTTTTAATTGTAAGCTGAAATTTGAAATTACACACCCAAAGCAATCTTATATCCTTTTAAAGTTTCTGCTGCTGTTTTTTCCCAAATGTAATTTTCTAAAACCCTTTTCTTTAATTCTGGATTTACTTTGGTGTTAAAAGCTTGGTCAATAGCTGCTTTTATTGATTCGACATTATCAGGTTCGCAATAAAATGCTAAATCTCCAAAATAATCAAAAGTATCTCCTTTTTTGGTTGCTACAATATTACAACCCATTGCAGCAGCTTCAAGACTGGACAATCCTGGTGTTTCCATCCAACTCACTAATGCGTGAACTTTGGCAACTTTATATAAATCTCTTAAATCGTCGTGCGAAATTGCACCAAGAAAAACAACATTGTCGCCAGCTTCTTGATGAACTTTATCAACATATTTTTTCTGATTTTGAGATTCTTTGCCAACCAATACAAGAATATAATTAGTGTTTTTAACCGCTCTGACTAAATTTAAAGTAGCTTTTCTGCCTTCGATTCTTGCGGCACAAACTATACAATTTTGATATTTAGAAAATTTATTTGTTGAATCGTTATTATTTTCGGTAAAAACCGATTTGTCTATTGCATTTGGAATATTAAAAAATTTATAGTTTTTTAAATTAAATTCTTTTGCAACTCTGTTCATTTCAGAAACTGAATTCGGTAAAAAAACCGATGTGTTTTTTACAATTTCATTCATTAAACCATAATATCCTTTAGAAATCATTTTGAAAACGCCTTTATGAAATCGCTTTTCAGAATAATGTTTTACCAATGTTTTAATATAATTTATTTGATAAGGCGAAATTACATTTGCTAATTTTTGAAACAATCCGCCTCTTGCTTTGCGTTCGAATTCAGTATATAATCCATAGATTGTTGACAAAACAATTTTTTTATTTTGTTTTTTGGCATTCAACATTTGTCTATAAATGTCTTGTGGTTCCATTAAATTAAATAAATGAACTAAATCATAACTTGATAGACTTGGTTCAAAATCTAAAGAAATATCAACTTGCACTCCTAATTTTTCTAAAAACTCTTTGGTTTTTAGCATTTGAACCATATCGCCACCAGGTGCATCAAACAAATTTGTTCTGGATTGAAAAAGTACTTTCATTTTAATTTTTTAAGATTGCAAATATAGTTTTTATTAGTAGTTTTACGAATTACAATCATTAAGAAAATTTAAAAATGAAAAAAATATTATTTCTGTTTGGAACACGACCTGAGGCTATAAAAATGGCGCCGTTAATTCATTGTTTTTCAAGCTGTCATGAGTTTGATGTAAAGGTTGCAGTTACCGCTCAACATAGAGAAATGTTGGATCAGGTTTTATCTTTTTTTGATATAAAAGTTGATTATGATTTGAATGTTATGACGCCAAATCAAACTTTACACGAATTGACTGCAAATTTAATTTCGAGAATTACAAATGAAGTTTTATTAAAAGAAAATTTTGATTATGTATTTGTTCAAGGCGATACTACAACTGTTTTGGCATCTGCTTTAGCATCATTTTATCAAAAAATAAAGATTGTTCATATAGAAGCTGGTTTGCGTAGTGGCGATATGCAGTCACCATTTCCAGAAGAGATGAATCGTGTTTTAACCTCCAAATTGGCTGATATTCATTTTTGTCCAACAGAAAATTCTAAAAAAAATTTATTGAATGAAAACATCACTAAAAATGTATTTGTGGTTGGCAACACTGTTATTGACGCTTTGTTAACAGGTTTAGATAAAGTTAAAAACTCATCTGAACAAGATTTATTGAAAAAATATGATTTTATTGATTTTAATAAAAAAATTATATTAGTTACTTGTCATCGTCGTGAAAATTTTGGAAAACCATTCGAAGAAATTTGCAATGCATTATTAGAAATTGCAGGTGGTTTTGAAAATAATGTTGAAATTGTTTATCCAGTGCACTTAAACCCAAATGTTAAAGAGGTTGCTCATAATTTGTTGAAGAGAAAAAACATCAAATTAATAGCTCCATTAGAATATCCAGAATTAATTTGGATGATGAATAAAAGCAATATTATTTTAACCGATTCTGGTGGTATTCAAGAAGAAGCGCCGAGTCTTGGAAAACCTGTTTTAGTTATGCGAGAAGTTACCGAAAGAACCGAAGGTGTTGATGCAGGAACTGCAATTTTGGTAGGTTCGGATAAATCTAAAATTGTGTTTGAAACAACCAAGTTGTTGAAAGATGTTGTGTATTATAGTAAAATTTCTAAAGCATCTAATCCTTATGGAGATGGGACGACTAGTGAGAAAATATTAAATATTTTGATTGGTTTGTGCTAATTGTGTATTATAATTTTTATTGGTTATTTCTTTATAGGCAAATAATAATCCAACTAAAATACTTTTGGAGTCTTGAGTGAAATAATATCCCATTAAAACCCAATTTGAAACAAGCAAGAAAACACTTGTACCGATTAATAAATAATTTATGTTTTTGTTAATTAAAATCTTTTCTTTTTTTTGATTGAATAATAAATAAATAGAAAATAAAAGGATTATTATGCCAAAAACTCCAGATTTTAGATAAGTAGTCATAAAACCGTTGTGAAGTACAGAGATATATTGTAATTCCATATCGCCAAGCCAAACCTTTTGTTTCAAATCTATTTGCGATCCAAGTCCAGAACCAAACAAAATATTGTTTAGACCGCTTTCTTTAACCTGTTTTAATGTAAAAATTAACTCAACAGACCTGTAATTTAAATTAAAATCTCTATAATCTGACACATTAACTTTGCTTTTGAACGGTTCAGTAGGTGCAACTTTTATTTTATACAAAAACTCTTCGAAACTTGAACCTGTTCTTTTAGGGTTTATAAACAATACTAAAGAATAAAGTACTACTGTTAAAGTAATTACTGATGAGATTGCTACAACAGCACGTTTATTTAATGTAAAATAACCTTTAAGTCCTAGATATAAAATTACAAATTGAATGAAATTCGTTCTTGCCAAATACATAAACGCTGAAAAACCAATTGCAATTGCTAAAGTATAAAATCTTTTTCTTGTGAAATTTAATTGAAATTCTTTGTGAAAAAGAACGATTATAAAAGCAAAGACCTCAAAATCACAGAAAAAACCACTTTCTTGTCTTATCAATGAAACTGATGGATTGTGATAAATTAGAAAAGTTTTTAGAATAAGTAATAAATGTATAATTGAAACACCAAAACCAGCATAAATAATTGTTTCAAAAGCATTTTTATATATAAACCGACATATTTGATAACCTAAAAGCAGTCCTAACACAGGCTTAAAAATGTAAGTTATATCTCGAATGATAAAATAAAGTTCAGCTTTTTCGTAATCAATGGTAAAAAAAGCAAGCGCAAATATCAAAATAAAGCAAATTAAATAACTTAAAAATTTAATGGAATAAGTTTTTTTTAAAGTAATAAAAATCGTGAAAATCCATATTAAAAAAGTCAATTCATAATTTAGTAGGTATGGAACCGCACAACTTAATCCTAAAAGAATTTGATAAAGATTGGTTTTTTTAAATTTTATCTTCATAAAAATTATTCTATTTCGAAATTATTCGAATTTACTTTAAAAATTAATAACGTTGTTAAAAAAAGCTCTCCTAAAATTACCGAAATTATGCATCCTTTAAAAGAATAAAAATAACATCCAAATATCATTAAAAAAACAGTAAAAATTGTATAAATAATATTTATATTTCTGAAAATTGATGATTTATTTAATCCATTCATATAATGATAACCAACTAAATTGTTGATAATTATAAAAAATACCCAGAAAGAATAAACTTTTAGCCAACTTGAATAAATTTCTAAATTTGGATTTAATAAAAATAAAATTTTATTAGAGAAAATGAATATCAAGCTTAAACAAATCAAGGACAAAAACAATGCAATTGAACCGTATTTAATAACCGATTGTTTCCCTTTTTTAGAATTTATTTGAAAATTTGCTATGTTTCTTGGGTAAATTGCGGTTGAATATGGAACGTAAATTGAAACTAATATTTTAATAATTCTATCTAATGCCGAAAAAGCTCCGATTATTAATATACTTTTTTCGAAAAAACTAAGAATTATAATTGTTCCGTTAAAAACTAATGATGTCATGCTTATGGTTACAAAATTATCAAAGCCTTCTTTTAAAAATAATTTATGGGAATGAAAAGTCATAAAATTGAACTTTACTTTAACCACATAAATTGCAATCAAAACATTTATTATACCTGTTAGTAAAAATGCCAATGAATAAATTAAAGGAATTAAATAAATGTCTTTTGCAGATTTTACTACAAAAAGTATCAAAATATTTGAAATTAATTTTATTACAGAATTAGTTGCAGAAAACCAACCCAGTTGCTCAATTCCTTGAAAAAACCATTGTAAATTCAATGAGTTACCAACTATCATTCCAATAAATAGTATGCCAAATAATGTGTTATTTTCAAATCTAGTATTTAAAAAAACATATATTATCCAAAAAGTTGAAATTAATATAGAAATAACTATTTTCAAAGAAATTATTGTAGAAAAAGAAATATCCCTTTTTTTTATATCAAATTTGTTTATTGCAATGTATTTAGATCCAGAAAAATTGAATCCATAATCACAGAACATAAAACAAAAAATTATGCCTGCATAGGTCAAGCTATATAATCCAAACAATTCTAAACCTAGCGTTTTTAATAGAAAAGGAAAAACTAAAAGCGGAATAATAAGATTGAAAAACTGATTAAAAAACAGGTATATGAAATTTCTCAAAACATTTGATTCTTGAAATTTCATGATTCCTTAAAGTGGTTTTTTTGCAATACATACGGTTAAATAACCTTCGAAATGTAAAAATTTATCAAGAAACAAGAAGAAACTTCTTGTTGTTTTGTATTTAGTTATCCATTGTTTAAAAAGCGTGTCGCGATCCATAGTTGTTCGACTTTCATAAACAAGTCCAGCAGCTTTCATTTCGTCTTCGAGTGAATAAAACTTATATTCTTTTGGCCAAGGCCACACTTTTTTGCCCATTGCATTACCAATCAAGTAAGATAGACGGTAAGGTAAAGTATGGTGATTTGGGTAAGCAACAATTACATAACCACCTTTTTTGGTGATTCTGGCATATGATTTTATAGCTTCGCTTCTAACTTCTTTGGTATAATGCTCTATTACTCCAGAATTGTAAGCTAAATCATAACTTTGGTCAGCAATAGAATTCATAGTAAACATATCTTCACAAACACAATCTGTTCCTTTAAGATTAAGCTCTTTTGTTGATAGCTCAACTTTTTCGAGAATGGTGTGGTCGTAATCTAAAAACGAAGATTTTTCAAGATTATCATTAAGCAACATCAAACTAATTCCTGCTTCGCAACCAATTTCTATTGCTGATTGAAAATTATTCTTACTGATAATATCTTTAAGAACAACGTTAAATTCTGATTGGAAACTGGTCGGTTTGTTAAATGATTTTTTAATATGTTCAATACTAATTCCTTTTGAATAATCAAGCCAAGCTTGTTTTTGGTTGTCTTCCATATTAAATCTAAAAATAATATTTTATATAATTCAAAATAAAAAACCACAAATTATTTATAATTTATGGCTATAATTGTGTTTTAAATTTCGATTAGTTCTGACCCATGGAAATTTCCTTAAGCTTTTTTGTTAGTAAAATATGTGGATATAGCATTGGTCCTGCATCTTGATCTTTTTTTAATCGTTTTAAAATTGCAGTGCCATCTGAAACAGAAGTACTAGTTTTATTTGGGTAAAAATAATTAAAAATTTCGACTCCTTTTGCATCAATTACTTTATCAAAATAATTTATTGAAAAAGAAACTAGTTCAACATCGGATTGAGTTTCATTTTTGCCTAATCCAAAATCAACTCTAATGTGAGTAGGCATAACATCCTTTGGTAATTTAAAAGAAATAGTTTGAACATTTTCACTACCTTTTACAGGAAGCCAAATCGAATTTTTTTCATTGAAATTTATTGTACCATCCTGAGTATAAAATAGATGAAAATTATCATTTTTTTTGACTAACAGATCAAAATTTACTTTAAACAAGTCTAAATCTATTGCAGTTTCTTTTTTGTTTTCTCCGTCAAGTTTAGCTTTTTGATCATTTTTGCATGAAATGAATGAGATTATAACTAGAATCATTAATATTATTTTTTTCATAAAAATTTTTTGCAAATATAAGAAAAAAAAATAAGTTTATCATTTATTTATAAAATTATTAGTTAAAATTAGTCCTTCTTTTTTTGTTTGTACGTTTTTTAAATACAGACCTATTTGATAACTTCCTTTGCTTAAAAGTGATAAGTCGTATTTTGTTGAAAATCCTGCATTATCTAAATTGTATTTGCTTTTAAAATAAATTGTTATATCAGGTCTAGTAACTTTAGCAGTATTTATTTTAAATCCAGTTTTTTGTTTTATCAGAATAACATCAATTTTTGTTTTATTACTATCTTGATTTTCAAAAAATGCCCAACCTTTTGCAATTACTATATTATTTTTATTTTCAAAAAATTCAAAATTATGATTAAAATCATCTCCGTTTTTAATTTTTATCTCTTTGTACTTCGAAAAGTCAACATTATTTGAAGTTTCAGTTAAAAGTCTATAATATTTTCCCCACGCATTAAAACCGTCAAAATTATTTTCTAAATAAAAACGTTCATCAATAAATTTTTGCGCTGAATCAGATAATTTAAATTCTCTATCATGTGCATCAATATACCAAAAAGAATTAATTTTACTAGGATCATTAATCATTTTGTCAACTAGTGTTTGTATATTTTGCTCTTCAATTAAATTAAATTTTATTTTATTATTACATAAATATAAACCAAACCAATATTTCAAACTGGTATAAACTGGCTGTTTCGTTAAATTATTGTTTATTATAAAACTTGAAGCTTCTCTAAATTGAGATTTATTTGGAGTATTATAATAATCTTTTACAACAAATATATTTGTAATTGAAAACGTAAAAATTACAATCACTAAAATATATTTTGTAAGCCCATTTTTTATTAAAAATAACCCAAAACCTAATACTAAAAAGAATACTGGCAAAATACTTGTAAAATATCTTGTTAATACAACTGAAGCTTCTCCGTAAGATTTTACCATTAAAACTATTATGAATATAAAGACCCAACCAAAAATTAAAATTGATGAAAACAATAATTTATTATTAATAATATCTTTTTTATTTTGACATTCTTTTTCATTAAATAAATTAACTAAAAAGTATATAAAAATTGGCGTAAATATAAACAGTGTCATTTCTGAATTTCCAAGAAATTCTTTAAATATTAGCGAAAAAGATTCTAACGTTGGTTTTGGAACCCAAAATGACTTTATAGAGAAAATTTTAATAATCATCTGAAAATTTGGAAGCACCATTATTGTTGCAATAGTAACCGAAATTAAGTAATTTTTGATATCATTTATTTTCTTTTCTTTAGTTGTCATCAAAAAGTAAAATAAAATAATAATTATATGAGAAAGAATGTTTATGAAACTAAAAAAATTCACATTTAATAAAAACCCAACAGATAAACCATAATAAACAGCGTTTTTTTTAGTGTTTTCTTTTAATAATTTTGATAAAAAATAAAAAGCCAAAATAATTGTAAATGTATAAAAAGTGTAAGGTCTTGCATCTTGAGAAATGTATATATTATATTCATTTATTGCCAGTAAAAA
The DNA here is from genome assembly GCA_043778105.1 of Bacteroidota bacterium. Classification (GTDB taxonomy): domain Bacteria; phylum Bacteroidota; class Bacteroidia; order Flavobacteriales; family Flavobacteriaceae; genus Flavobacterium. Next base: position 37,206 of record JAYWGV010000116.1, on the reverse strand, counting down.
TGAAGCAAATAATCCTGATTCTTTTGATAAAAGTTCTTTTCCTAGTTTGTAAATTGCAATTACGCTCAGAATTCCGAAAACTACCGAAAAGCATCTAGCCACTTCGGCGGTGTGTCCAAAAATTGAAAATAATATTTTTAAAGTGATAAAGTATAAATAAGGAAATCCTTCTCTTGAATTAACCTCAAAAATCAAATTACTGTAAGTTTGATATGGACTCGCTACATTCATAGTATATATCTCATCCAACCATAAACTTTGAAAATCTAAATGATATAATCTTAATATTGAAGCTATAAAAAGTATTGCTATTAATTCTTTATTTTGTTTTATTAAATCTATAAATTTCATGATTATTCTTTTATTAATTTATCGCTAAATATTCTAATTAGTCAATTAGAAATAAATTCCAGATAAGCTATTAGATAAATTAGAATAATTTACCCCATAAACACTTCCATCGATATTAATTTCAATCCTACCTACTGTACTAGTACTAGAAGTGTTTGCTCTTGATGTAGGAAAAGACATTCTTCTAGTTGGTATATAACCTGGTGGAAGAGTAAATAAGAGATATAATGTCCCATTAGTTTGTGCAACTCCACCTTTTATATTACCATCTAGATAGACCACTCCATTTTTTTTTCTATACCGTACAGTTGAATTAGCATCTAAACTAGAAATGGGTAGCGTTGGGGAAATCACTGGAGTAAATGCAGTTATGTTTTTCCAACTAGCATCTTCGTAATTAGCAATTGAATTAGCAATTGAAACTAATTGATATCCACATTTTTCATTGCCATTGACACCATCTCCTTTTATAAATGTAGCTCCTTGTCCATTACTTAAAGTTAGTTCAGTTCTTCCGTTTAAGTAAATATTTTTTCCTGTTAATTCATTTACTGGATTCATAGCATTAAATTGAATACTTCCTTGATCCGCTCGAATAAAAATTGTTTCTCCTGCTGCTATAGTAGAATTAATTCTAAAAATTTGATTTGTTGTTGCGGCAGGATAAACACCAGTTGGAACACTATTAAGTGGAACTGAAATTAAAACAATCTTTTTACCGAGTGTATTTATTCCAGGAATAGTTGTGTTTGTGGAATAATAGGTATTAACATTTCCTATATTTGCATATTGAGTTATACCAAAAGATTCACTCAAACGAACATCTTGGAATGAGTTATTTTTAGCATTTATAGTATTATTATTTCCTATTCCTGTGATAAATTTTTCTCCAGCAACTAAAGGTGAATTAGGATCTGAAACAGTTACATAATTATTTTCTATATTCACATAGGAATTTTCAACATTAATACATCTACCGCTTCCTTGTGGTATGGAAGAATTTGTTAAAGAGCCAGTTCCTGCAGCATTCGCAAAGCGAGTATTTTTAATATTTATACCATACGAACCTTTTATATTAAAAGCAATATCTGCAGGTTCGATCCAGCCACCATCAAAAGTTATATTCGACGCATTTTCAATACGACATCCGTAGGCTCCTCCAGTAGCACAATTAATAAAAGAAACTCCATTTGTTGAGGGTATTAAATTTGAACTTGAAATTGAAATACCTATGCAAGATGAACATTCTGGTCCAATACCATTTATTGCCTGTTCGAAGTTTCTTTGACCAAATTGACAATTTAAAAAGGTACAATTGTCAAGTTCACCTGTGATTTTTAGACCAATTGAGGTTTGTTTACTAATTACTGTATTTACACTTTCAAAAATTAAATACTGATTGGGTAATTGGTAAGTACCGTCTCCTCCTTCAAGATAAATTCCATGACCAGAACAATTAATAAAAAGGTTTTTAAATGTACCTGTCCATGCACCTGCACCTAAAGTAGGATTACTTAAGTAATCTCCTTTCATGTGAATACCACCTAAATTTGGAATTGCTCCTGTATTTATTATAATATTTTCAAGATTTACTCTAATTATTGGTCCAGTCCCAATTTCAAAGATATAAGGATCCGTAAATCCTGAATTTGGAATAAATGTTGTGCCTCTTCCTCCAATAAATTGCATTTGTGACCATAGAGTTATTTTTCTTTCAATAAAATATGTACCATCAGGAAAATAAAAAGTCATATCACCACTAGTTTGATTTGATTTTGGATTTGGAGTATCATCAGTATTTGCATGAATATAATTAATAGCTGCATCAATACGGTCAGAATTCGTGCCTCCTGTGGGTACTGGTCCTGCTAAAGGTTGTGGAGGACCGAATAGTGGAAACTTAACAATTCCAAAATATATAGCATTAAGATGTCCAGAATATTGTCGTATCCATCTACCAGGTAATGTTGCAGGTGTAATCGCATTTGGTTTAATATGTATCCCTCCTGTATCTGCTGTTGCTTCAGAAGTCTTATAAATAAAATATCCGTCTCCACCATCTCCTTCACTATAGTATCCTTTAACAAGAACCACTTGATTGTTTGCATAAGATGTAATGGCTCTTAAATCATTTATATTATTAACCGTTTTAATATCGCTATTACTCTTTTCTGCATATAAAGCATATGGCACACTCATTAATTGGCTTGTTCCTACAAGTACATAATTAGTTCCAGTAGGTGTGGGATCCATTTCAACTTTAATAAATTTAAGGTTGATTCCCCAATTTATAATACTAAATGTTCCTGTAACTGGTGTGCCAAGACCTATATTTATACTATAAACTCCTTGTGATGTTGTTTCGACTGCTGTGAATGTTTCTTTATAAATTTCAGATCCCGTTGCAGAACTATCTAAAATACTAATTCGTAAGGAAATTGGTGTTGTTATTGGTGTTCCATTAGCATTATTAGCAACTCCTTGATAACTTATTGACTGAGGTATTTGACTGTAAACAAAAAATGTTTTTACAAATAAAAACAAGATTAAAATTAACTTTTTCATAAAATTTACTTCTTAATTATTTTAAAGGTTTTGGAATTGTCGTTATCAATCATTATATTATAAAATCCTGCGTTAAGAAATGATAAATCAACTGTATTACTTTCTAAAATATTAGAATAAACTAATTTACCTTCTATTGAATAAATAGTTATGTTTTTTAATAACAATAAATCACTAGTTTGAAATGTTAGTACATTAGTAACCGGATTTGGAGAAATTGTAACTGAATTTATAATTGGTAATTCTTTAACTAGTCTTTGTTTTGGTGAAACTACAACTGGTTTAACGTAAATTTTTCCAACAATATAAGACCCTTTACTGCCAGAAAAACAACTTGTGTGTGAGGGTGAAATTTTAGGATTATTGCTTTGCGAAAAACAAAACGATGTTATAAACGCAAATGTTGATAAAATGAGTCTTAATTTCATAACTTCAAATTAATATTTTAAAATAATTCAGGATTTATTTATATTTTGATTTGCAACATTACAATACTAAATTATTTACATGTAAAAAATTAATACTACATGTTTTAATTTAATTAAATAAATAAAACTATGAAAATTAATTACGGAAAAAGCCTGATTAATTCAAAATCTTTGTTTCTCTAACTGTCTTTCATTTTTTATACAATTTTAGTGTACAAATCTATAAAAAATTTTTTAAGATACAATTCATAAAAATTTAAATTAAACAAATTTGAAAATTTCAACCTTTTCGGAATTGTATTCCAAAAAAGTTATACTTTAACTTAAATCATAAAAGCGGTCGAAACGAGAAATCATTTTAAAACCTTCCAATAACCCGACTTCCCATCTCTAATTCACTCTAGTTTATTGGCTTTTTTTAATTTCTCTAAAGCTCTTAATTTGGTTTTTGGGTGTTTTGAGTGTTCTTATTAATTTTTATTTTAAAAGAGTTATTGATTCTTCATTTTGTAAAACTAATTTTTATTTGTTGAAAAACAATGATTTTAAAAATCATGACTAATTTGGAATTGAATTCCGAAAAAGTAATATATTTGTAAAAAATTATCAAATGAAAATTCAAAGGTCTTTAGAAATTAAAATTTTATTATATGCAAACCAATTTCGTGCTATTGCATTGATGGGAATAAGACAAAGTGGTAAAACAACTTTATGCAAAATGCTTTTTCCAACAAAACCTTATTTGAATTTCGAGAATATCGATATTCAATTACTTGCCGAACAAGACCCAAATACTTTTTTAGAAAAATACAAAATCTCGGGTGCGATTTTTGACGAAATTCAAAAATCGCCAAGTTTGTTCAATTATATTCAAGAAGTTTTAGATAACGAAACTGAACGTGGAAAATATATTTTAACTGGAAGCAGTAATTTTTTATTAAACCAAAACATAAGTCAAAGTCTTGCAGGAAGAGTTGGATTTCTTGAACTTTTGCCATTGTCAAATAAAGAAATTCTGACCTATTTTGATAAAAATTATTCAGTTTGGGAAATAATTTTTAAAGGTGGTTTTCCTGAAATTTGGTTGCAAAACATTAATCCTAGTTTTTATTTCCCGAGTTATATTCAGAGTTTTATCGAGCGTGATATTCGTCAATTAATCAATATCAAAAACCTAATTTTATTTCAACAATTCATAAAACTAGTGGCAACTCGTGCTGGACAAGAATGGAACAGTTCTCAAATTTCTAACGATTTAGGTGTTGATTCTAAAACGGTTACAGCTTGGTTGTCTTACTTGCAAACGGCAGGAATTGTTTATTTGTTACCGCCATATTATGCCAATTTTGGAAAACGTATTATAAAACGTCCAAAATTATATATTAATGATACTGGAATTTTGTGCAGTCTATTAGGTATTCAAAATGAAATTCAATTAGAAAATCATCCGCTGAAAGGTTCTATTTTCGAAAATTTTGTTATTCTTGAATTTTTAAAAGAAAAAAACAGCTCATTAGAAAACAGCGCTTTTTACTATTGGAGAAGCATTAGTGGCGTAGAAATTGATTTGATAATCGAAAAAAACGGAATTTTAACACCTATCGAAATTAAATCGGGAACAACATACCAAGAAAAATGGTGGAAAAACATAGTTGATTGGCAAGTTTTCTCTAAAAATACAAGTCAAGCAATAATTGTTTATGGTGGTAATGAAAATCACGATTTTACTGATGGTAGAAAAGTAATTTCTTATAATTCAATTACAATATAAAATACAACTAATTCGGAATCGCGTTCCGAAAAAGTAAAATATTCCAAAACCCCATCAACAACCAAATCGCTATTCAACTCAAAAAACAAAGGCAAACGAATCAAACAATTATTTCAAAACCTTCCAATAACCTGTTTTCTCGTCGCCAATTCGTCCTAATCTTTTGTTTTTTTTCAATTTCTCGATGGTTCGCAGTATTGTGCTTTTTGAGACATTAATCAGTTTAGATAATTACAATATTGTAATTTCGGGGTTTAATTTTATTTGTTTTATTATCAATTCAACCCGCACATCTGTTTGGTTAATTTTCCAACGATCCGTTTTTTCGTCGCCAATTCTTTCTAAAGTATTGTTTTTTTAAGTTTTTCAATATTTCTTAAAACAGTACTTTTTGATACTGCAAGCTGAATTGTTAATTCAGTAATCGAAATTTTATTGTTGGATTCTATTATTGCCAAAATAGTTTTTAATCTATCATCGGTTTCATTATCGGTGTCATCATCGGTGTCATCATCGGTGTCATAAATAGTTGTTTTTGGATTTTTAACTATTTTTTTTTCAAGGTTTTCTATCGAATTGTTTTTTTTATCGGTGTCATCATCGGTGTCATTGGTGTTGTTATTATTGGTGCCATTGGTGTCATCATCGGTGTCATTGTTTTTATTTAATAGTTCATTAAAAACTACAAATGTAATTCCGTCAGAAGATTCCTTTAGTACTGGGGCAATAACGACGTGATTTTTACAAAGGTTGAATATTCTTTTTATGCCTGATCCAAACCGTTCAATCAATTTTACTTCTTTAAACGCTCTGGCAATTAATTTGTTTCGAGATTTAGAAGTGTAATTTCCTGTCAACAAATCATTTATTGTGAAGTTTCCAAATAAATTTCCAGGATTATAAAACTCAATTCGGTTGTCAAAAATTTTAATTATCGATGCATTACTGTTTCTATAATCTCGATGCACAATCATTTTGATTACGATTTCTCGAATGGCTTCTAATGGATAATCAAACCGTTCTATTCGTTCTGGCGCACCTGTAATGATGTACTCGACCATTAAATGTTTTTTGATAAAAGCCATTACGTTTTCGACTTCGGTAAACAAATCGGTATTTAACGAAATGGCATCAATAATTGTGGTCTCGCTTTTGAAACGACCAACTTGAATGTCACTTATCAAACAATAATCTTTGGCAAATAACAAATAGGCTCCCAAAGTTATTTGTCCGTCACGAATTAATTCTATTTTGGTTAAAAAATGAATAGGATCGTTATCGATAATTACATCGGAATTGATTTCTATTTTGCGGATAAATTTTCTAACTTTATCTAAATCAATATCGTTTAGGTTATGGAAAGGATCTTTGTAAAAATCCCAACTACTATTTAAGGTTCGTAAATGTTCATTAGAATTTTCGTCAACCGACATCAAATGATTGGAATTGGCAATTCTTTTGAGGTGTTTTCCTTGAACCGAAACTGGTTTTATTGGGTATTCGTCGATTTTTAGGGCAACAACTTTTTTGTAATTCGAATCGACTATAAAGACTTCCGGAACAATCGTGAAATTAGTTTTTGATTTAATTTCGTTAATCCAATTTTACCACTTTCGTCATTCAAATCGACACCAATAATTTTAGCACTCGATGAAACACCAATCAAAACATAACCACCAGAACTGTTTGCAAACGACACTAGAGTTTCTAACACCTCTTTGTTAAAAGTAGATTTGAACTCAAGGGTTTCGATTTCTCCAGAGTTAATTAGATTTAAAAGTGCATTTTCGGTCATTAATAATTAATTCGATTTGAATAATATGTAAAACTAATTTTTATTTATTGAAAAAACAATGATTTTAAAAATCCTGACTATTTGCAATCGCATTCCGAATTAGTGAAATTACCTCAAAATTTCATCGACAACCAAATCACTATCCGGCTCAAAAGCAAAGGCAATTGAATCAAACAATCAGAAAATTTATCAGTTTCATGCAACGTAAAATAATCTTTTTATACTAAAGTTGGTACGGATTAATAACTGAAATTCCTTCAATATTCTTAAAATCAGAAACATTTCTAGAAATTATTGTCAAACTGTATTCCAAAGCTGTAGCAGCAATAATAGCATCAGGAAGTTTAATTTTATGCTTTTTTCTAATAGCAATACATGGATCAACAATTTCATTTGATAATTCTAATACAATTGAATCATTCATAAAATCTGTAAGTAATTGATAATGATTTTTAGGTGCATTAAAACCTAAAACTTCAATTTTAGTTATTATAGAAACCTTTGGAATTTCATTTATTATTGAACTAATAAAATCCATTCCAGAATTTGGATTTTTAATCCTAAATAATCAATTACAGAATTAGTATCTATTAAATAATTCGATTGTTCCATTCATTTCGACTTTCAGTTACATATTTTTGTAAATCATCAGCAATGTCAGAAGGTAATTTCCCAGCATACTTTTCTGATAATTTTTCGTTAGTTTCTGTTTTTTTTTGAAGTACTTTTATAATTTGTAAATCCTCCAAATCTTCTAAAAACCGATAAGCTTTTTTATTATCAATTCTAATTAATACTGTTTCCATTTTTAATTTATTTTATGTAAAAATACAATTATTTAATTAACTATCCCATCAACAACCAAATCACTATTCAATTCATAAAACAACGGCAATCTAATCAAACAATCAGAAAATTTTTCGGTTTCAGGTAAAATTCGACCATCGTGTTTTTCAGAATAATAAGGGCTTGAATGTAAACTTAAGTAATGAAAAACAGCAAGAATATTAGCTTCACGTAATTTTTGTATTATTGTCGTTCGTTGCTCTAAACTGTTGCATGTTAAGAAAAACATGTGAGCGTTGTTGGTCGCATAACTTGGAATTGTTGGTAACATTACATTGTTTTCATTGCCCCAATTGGTCAATTTATCGAGATAATTGTACCAAATTTCTTTTCGCTTTTCTTGTATTTTTTCGAGATTTTCAAGTTGCGCCCACAAAAAAGCCGCAATAATCTCACTTGGTAAAAATGAACTTCCGATATCTACCCAGCCATATTTATCGACTTCACCACGAAAAAATGCTGATCTATTGGTACCTTTTTCCCAAATGACTTCTGCTCTATCGCAAAATTGTTCGTCGTTAATGGCTAACATTCCGCCTTCACCAGAAATAATGTTTTTGGTTTCGTGAAATGAAAATGCTGCTAAATGTCCAATAGAACCTAATGCTTTTTTAACGCCGTCATTTCCAGTATAAAAACTGTCAATAGCTTGTGCTGCATCTTCGACAACAAATAAATTATGACGTGTGGCAATATCCATAATAACGTCCATATTGCAAGCCACACCTGCATAATGAACAGGAACAATTGCTTTAGTTTTTGAAGTTATTAATGCTTCGATTAAATTTTCATCAATATTTGGATGGTCTTTTCTTGAATCGGCAAAAACAATTTTGGCTCCTCGCAAAACAAATGCATTTGATGTTGATACAAATGTGTAACTTGGCATAATTACCTCATCGCCAGGCTGAATATTGATTAATATTGCTGCCATTTCTAAAGCATCGGTACATGACGTTGTTAGCAAACATTTCTTGAAACCATAGTTTTCTTCAAAAAAAGTTTGACATTTTTTGGTGTAAACTCCGTTACCAGAAATTTTACCCGAAAAAACAGCTTCTTCTATATATTTGGTTTCGTTTCCTGAAAGATAGGGTTTGTTGAATGGTATCATGATTATTTTTTAATTCGCAATTAATCTTTTATTTACTTTTTAATCAAATCGTTGTATGCAAATAAACATAAGTTATTGTCTTTGTCATATATTTTAACAAGGCACTTGTAGATGTTTCTTACTTTATCAAAAAATGGAACTGTAATTGTAACATTGTATTTTTGATTTGGATATAAAGGCATTAAAAATTTATAATAATAAGCCATAAATAATGTTCCGTTTCCCGGAAATTCCATGCCAAAATATTTAGACATTTCAGAATTAGCGATTAAACCGTGAGCAATTCTTTGATCAAAACCATATTTTCTGGCAAATTCATCATCAAAATGAATTGGATTAATGTCTCCGCTTAAAGTCCCAAAATCTTTTATATCATTGTCTGTTATGAATATTTCAAAATTTATTCTTGGTAAATGTGTATAGTTTAAAAGACTATTGATGTGAATTGTTGCAAATGATTTTGTCATAAAAAAACCTTCACGACTCCAAACTTTTTGAACAGCATAATTTTGAACTTGGGTTGATACTTTCATCACTTTTATTCTCTTATCTTTAAAAAAAGATTGGGTATATCGAATAATATCTGAATAAACACCTCCACCAGCAGCTCCTGGCAAAACACCATATAAAACGCCTTCTGCTTCTCCGTTTTCGACCGAACAAGTTGCAAAACCAATATTTTCAGAGTTTCGGGTAATTATAAAAACAAATTTGTTCTCTTTTTCAATATAATCTAAAACCCATTCTTTGTAACCTTCAAGAATATTCTGTTTATCAATATAAGGGTTTGAATTGTAATGATTAGTATAACCTTGAAAAATTACATCTACCATATTTGCAATTTGTTCTTTATCAGAATTTTTTGCTTCAGTAAAAACTAAATCTTGATTTTTTAATTCATTTGGCGTATGTTTTTCAAAATCAGTGTAATAATAAACTAGAGTGTCTGTTTGATAAAACGGAAAACCCAAGAGTTCTAACTTCGGAATTTGTGCTAAATTTTCACACGGAATTCTTAAAATTGTTAAATCTGTATTGTTTTGTAAAATAGTTTGATTTAGTTCTTTGGTATCTAACGATTGCATATTGACTCTCAATATATTCATGTTGAATCTCGAACTTTCTTTTTCAGATTTAAAAATAGTATTTGCCATAATATTCAATATTTTAGTTTATTATTTTATCTATTATAAATGGTTTTCTACCTTTCGATTGGTCAAAAATTTTACCTATATATATTCCAGCAATTCCAGTTGTTGTAATTATTATTCCTGATAAAAACCAAATCGAAACCATTAGCGAACTGTATCCTAAAACAGATATTTCTCCATCATAGTATTTAAAAATTGTTATTATACCAACTACAAAAGAAAAAAATGATAGTAACATTCCAAATTTCACAAATAATTTTAAAGGTTTGTTCGAAAAAGAAATTATTGTATTGAAAGCCAAGCTTAGCAGTTTTGATAAAGTATATGTTGAAGCACCAGAATCTCTATGAGCGTGTTCAACTTCTATCGCTGTCGATTTGAACCCAACCCAATTTGCAAATAATGGAAATGATTTGATATAATCATTCATTTCTAAAACTTCGTTAATTACTTTTTTATGATAAATTCCGAAATTTGCAATTGTACTATCAAATTTTGTTTCAGTTAAATAACCATATGTTTTATGGAAAATTAAAGATGAGAATTTCTTAAAAAAGCCATCTTTCCGATTGGCTCTTCTTGCTAAAACAACATCGAAACCTTCTTTGGTTTTATTGAATAATTTTTCGATCTCTTTTGGTTGGTCCTGCAAGTCACAATCCATAACTACAATCCATTCGCCTTGAGCATGACTTAAACCAGCAATAATTGCAGGATGTTGACCGAAATTTCGACTCAATCTGATACTTTTTACTTCTGAAAAAGATAAAGAAATTCTTTTCATTGCTTCCCAAGAATTATCTGGACTTCTATCATCGACCAAAATAATTTCAAACGAAACATTCATTAAAACCATTGTTTTTTGAATTTCTGAAACAAGTTTTTCAATGATTTTTTCGGCTCTATAAACAGGGCTAACTATTGAAATTAATGGATTTTTATCAATCATTATTTTTTCTTTGCAATTACAAAACAACTTCCTCCAATTGAAACTCTTTTTCCTTCTTTTATTTTATTTAGTTCTGATGCCCAAATTCTATTCATAATCAAATTTGTAATGCCTGTCTTTTTTTTATGTTCTCCAATATGTTTTTTAACATCATTAGACTTTTTGTTAAACCCTAATTTGCTTGGCACTGTTCTAAACAAAAAAGCTGGAATTGGCAATATAGAAAAAATATAGGTCGATTGTACTATTTCAAAACTAATTTTGGTTAGTTTTTCTTCCAGATTTTAGATTGTATATCTTCTATAATATCCTGCATCGACATCTTCGTTTGACCATAATGTTTGAAAAGCCGGAACTGTTATAAAAATATATCCATCTTTTTTTAAAAACGAGTATATCGAAGTTAAAAATTCAACATCTTTTTCTATATGTTCAACAACATCAAATAATCCTACAGCTTCGATGGTGTTGTTGTTGAAATCTGCATTTTCTAGAGTTGAGCAGACTACATTTGTAAGATTTCTATTTTTTGCATTCAAACAACCTTGAATTTCAGGTTCTATCAAAACGGTTTCTATTCCTTTGTCTTCTAATGATTTTGCAACAAAACCATTGCCTCCACCAATATCAAAAAAAACACTTTTTGGGCAATATTTATTTACAGCTTCAACAATGCAATCATTTCTATGATTAAACCAAAAACTGTTTTGTTCTATTTGATAACAATCTTGGTTGCCTTTTTCAGGATAAGAAATTTCACTCTCTTTTTTTGCGAAAAAAATTCCTTTTTTATCAATTAATTCTGATGTGAAATCTTGTAAATCTACCATTATTATTAAATTCTTTTTACTTTAAAAAAGTTTGATGTTTTGTTAAAAAAGCAAATCTATGAAAATTGAATTGAAAAAAAGAATTCTAATTCTAAAATAGAACTTCTAAATAAACTTTTCAAAGAAATTTTCTGAATTAATAACTAAAAATTCACTTTCTGGATATTTATTCGAAAATGATAAGGGCAATTTTGCTTTGGTTTTAGCGTTCCATTTTATTTCTATGGTTTTCAATTTTCCGTTTTTTTCGATTATTAAATCTACTTCTTGTTGTTCGTTGGATCGCCAAAAATAAAATTTTTCGAAATTTTCGTTATATTCACTGTTTTTTATAATTTCGTTAATGATATAATTCTCAAATAAATTACCCTTATCTTTTCTGGTTTCAAATGGGGAAAAATCATTTATTATTGCGTTTCGAATTCCAAGATCGTTAAAATAAATTTTTTTACCTTTCTTGATTTCGTTTCTTTGATTGGTATGATAAGAATTTAATCTATAAATTACAAAAGATTGCTCAAGCAAATGAATGTATTCTTCGACCGTTTCGCTTTTGAGACCAATTAAATTTCCTAGTTCGTTATAATTTACTTCGCTGCCTATTTGCCAAGCCAATGCTTTAAGTAATTCTTGCATTTTTTCGGGTTTTCGAACACCTTTTAGCATCAGAATGTCTTTGTACAAATAACTATCTGACAGTAAACGCAATATTTTTTCTTCGCCATTTTTAGTAGTAACTACTTCGGGATAATAACCAAAAACCAACCGATGTGGCAACATTCTAATTTCTTCGAGCAAACCAATTGAATTTTTCATTTCTACAAATGACAATGGATATAATTTATGCTCAAATTTTCTACCTGTTAATGGTTCGTTGAGTTTATTTCGCAAATCAAATGCACTTGAACCTGTTGCAATTACCTGAATTTCTGAAATGTGATCAGTAATTAGTTTTAATTTACTACCAATATTATCTATTTTTTGAGCTTCATCAATAACCACAAATTTATTATTACCGAAAAAAGATTTTAATCGGGTAGCTGTTGCATTTTCAAAAATCAACGAAACATCTGCGTTTTCGGCATCTAACCACAAAACGTTTTCTTGATTTTTTAATAATGTTTTAAGTAATGTGCTTTTACCAACTTGACGAGCACCAAGAATTACGATTGCTTTTTTTTGAAAAAATTCTCTTTCTATATTTTGAATAATCGTTCTATAAATCATTTTTTTATTCAAATATAAATGATTTTTCCATTATAAAGGAAAAATTACAGGTTATTTTTCCGTTATAATAGAAAAATTACAGCTTTTAGACTTTCCTCCCAAGTTTTAATTTCAATTCCGAAAGTACTAATGATTTTCGATTTGTCTAAAACGCTATATTTCGGTCTTTCTGCTGGCGTTGGATAACTTGATGTTGGAATTGGTTTTAAATCAATATTTATGTTATGAATTTCGAATATTTTCTTTGCAAAATCATACCAAGAACATTGTCCGAGGTTGGAGAAATTGTAAATTCCATAGTTGGAAGTTGGAAGTTGGAAGTTAGAAATTGTTTGTGAAAAAATTTCGTTTTTAATCTTCGGGCTTCCAACTTCAAGCCTTAAACTTATTACTTTCAAAATCGCATCGGCTAAATCAACTGCATTGGTTGGTGTGCCAATTTGGTCATTTACTACTGATAAAGTTTCTCTTTCTTGACCAAACTTTAGCATTGTTTTTAAAAAATTACTTCCAAATTGCGAATAAACCCAAGATGTTCTAATAATTATATGTTTTTCTAAAATGGCTTGAATTGCTTTTTCGCCATCGAGTTTGGTTTGACCGTAAACTGATTTTGGGTTGGTTAAATCTTCTTCAGAATGACCTCTCGACTGCGCTCGAGGAGACAATAAATCATAATTGCCATCAAAAACAAAATCTGTCGAAATGTGAATTAATGTTGTTTGAAATTCCTTGCATACTTCAGCAAGATTTTTTGCTCCAGTTACATTTATTGCATAAGCTTTTTCTGGTTCAGATTCGGCTTTATCAACTGCTGTGTAGGCAGCTGTATTGATACAAAAGTCTGGTTTGTACTTTTCAAAAACTTGTTTAACATTATTAAGATTTGTAATATCTAATTCTTTAGAATCACAAAATTTAAAAACAATATTTGGATAATTTACTGCAATAAATTGCAAGCTTTGACCCAATTGTCCATTGGCACCAGTAACTAGAACTACCATACTTTTCGTGCATTTGAAAGATTTGGTTGTACTAAATCTTTTTCGGAAATCAATAAATCATTGGTTGAAAATTGCCAATCAATATTTACAGTTTCATCATTATAAATCAATCCACCTTCTGATTCTTTATTATAAAAATTATCACATTTGTAGAAAAAAGTCGCCGTTTCTGACAATACCAAAAATCCATGGGCAAAACCTCTTGGTACAAAAAATTGTGTTTGGTTTTCGCCTGATAATTTAACAGCTTCGTATTGCCCAAAAGTTTCGGAATCTGGACGAATGTCAACTGCAACATCAAGAACTTCGCCTTGCAAAACACGAACTAATTTGGCTTGAGCGTGTTCGCCAACCTGATAATGCAAGCCTCTCAAAACGCCTTTGGTAGAAAAAGATTGATTGTCTTGAACAAAATGAATTTCTTGTCCAATTCCTTTTTGAAAAGTTATTTCGTTGAAACTTTCCATAAAATAACCACGATCATCATTAATGATTTTGGGTTCAATTATAAAACAGCCTTTTAGTTTTGTTGGTATAAAGTTCATAGCCCCCTAACCCCCAAAGGGGGAATTAATATTGTATTAAAAATCACTCATTTGCCAATTCCATCAATTGCGTGCCATAACCACTTTTTAATAATGGTTCGGCTAATGTTTTTAGTTGTGTTTTATCAATAAAACCCATTCTAAAAGCCGCTTCTTCGATAGATCCAATTTTTAATCCTTGTCTTTCTTCTATAACTTGCACGAATTGCGATGCTTGCATTAATGAATTGAAAGTTCCTGTATCAAACCAAGCTGTTCCTCGATCTAGAATGCTTACTTTTAATTTTCCTCTAAGCAAATATTCTTTGTTGACATCGGTAATTTCAATTTCGCCTCGATGGCTTGGTTTAATGTTGGCTGCAATTTCGACAACATCATTATCATAAAAATAAATACCCGGAACTGCATAATTCGATTTGGGATTGGCTGGTTTTTCTTCAATAGATAAAACTTTTCCTTCTTTATCGAAATCTACAACTCCATATCGTTCTGGATCATGAACATGATAGGCATATATAACACCACCATCTGGATTGTTATTTTGTTGCAACAACCTGCCTAATCCTGAACCATAAAAAATATTATCGCCAAGAATTAATGCTACTTTATCGTTACCAATAAAATTTTTACCAATAATAAATGCTTCTGCCAAACCATTTGGGTTTTCTTGCACTGCATATTCAAACTTGCAACCAAACTTTTTGCCATCGCCCAAAAGCTTTTCGAACATTGGCAAATCGTGTGGTGTAGAAATAATTAATATTTCATTAATTCCCGACATCATTAATGTTGACAACGGATAATAAATCATGGGTTTGTCGTAAATTGGCATTAATTGTTTGCTAACTGCAATTGTCAAAGGATGCAATCTTGTGCCTGATCCGCCTGCTAGAATTATTCCTTTCATAGTAATTATTTTAAAAGTTTAGCTGCTTGTTTTCTATAAAAAGCCATAAATAATCCGTAGAAAATAAATATTGCGATGAATACGAATGGCAAAATAAATTTCATTTTGTTATTGGCGCCTTTAATGTCTTTTATATTTACAATTCGGCTTCGTTCTTTTATGATTTTGTCTAAATTAAGCAAATCAGTTTTGGTAGTATTATTTTCTTTAATTAACTCGTCTTTAGTTCGAATAATGTCATTCAATTGAGTATTTTCATTGTAATAAACCAACTTATCACTTTTGCCTGAGTTCGAATTAGTCGTTATAAACTGATTTAATAATCCATCAATTTGTGTAACTGTTTCTGTGTTTGACTTAATTTTGCTTTTATAATTTTCTACATACGAAACTCGTACTTTTTCATAATAATTTGTCTTATTTAAATATGACAAAATTGAATCAACAATTTTCTGAGTTGATGCTTTAGAATCGGTTGTGATTTTAATTTTATGATGATTGTAGTTTTTACTTGTCAATTCATCGGCAATTACTTTTTTGATATCACCATCTTCTGATAATAATTTTAACAATTCAAAATTTTGAGAATTTTGAGCATTTGTAACACTTGTTCGTGCGTCATTGGCAACAAAACTATAAATATCAACAACTGGTTTAATTTCTACTAATGAAATTTCTTTTGGTTTCAAAATTCCGATAGATTTTAAAAACAAACTGTCTCTTGATTTAATTTTAGAATTTATTAAATTTATTTTACCATACAAATAATCGACACTTCCAAAATTTGGAGTAACAATTATTTCCGAGTCATAACTAGCAGAAGATTTATCTAAAAAATAGCCTAATGCTGCTCCTAAAACGAATAAAACTCCAAATATTATTATGTTTTTTTTTACAAAAAGTATTCCTTTGAAAATATATGTGTTTATAGATTCGAAAAAACCACCAATTTTTTTACTTAATAATGCCAAATCAATTTCTTGATCTTGATTGTTTTGTGTGCTCATTTATTTTAATTATTGATATTGAAAATTTGTTCTAATATTTTTATTGTAATCAAGTAGGTTGGTTTTACACCAGTAGTTCCTAATCCGCCTGAGGCCAATGTACTTCCTGTTTCTAAAGGATTATCTGATGCGTAATAAGCATACCTAACTTTAACATCTGGATTAATACTTTTTCGTATTTTCGATGCCGATTGAATTGCTTTTTGATAATAACTTCCTTCCATTTCTAGACCAATTGCTTTCCAAGTCGATTCGTGGAAAAACTTTAACAAATCTCGATTTTGCAAAGATGTTCCAAAAACCGTAACCATTGTTCCTTCAATTACCGGAATATCATTTCCAGCAAACATTTCGGCTGTCAATTCGTTGTGAAACGTATAATTATCGGCCGTTCCTTCATTAATGTGCGCACTTGGAATCATAATATCGCCTTTTCCACCTTCTAGAATTCCCGCTTTTCCCATAATCGAAACCGATTCGACATTCATTCGAACATCTTTTTTATATGGTTTCAATAATTCGTCGATAGTTTCGTAGGCTTGCTCGCCAAATGCATAATCCATTACGATTATTACTGGTGGTTTTTCTCCAACTTTCGCTTTCGCAAATGATGTCTTGCTCCAATCAATCTTAGCTGTATCAAAAACTTGAACATCAATATTGGTACCCGAACTGTCTGGTAACGAGAACACTCCTTGTTTCAAAGCAACTTCGGTAACTTTATCTCGAACATCGTGTGCGCCAGATTTACTTAATTCTTCATAAATAAAAAAATCTGATTTGTCTTTGAACTTGGTTTTCAAAACATTGGTTGCGAAAATCGAATTCATAACCGAATGCATATTTGCCGAAATAATGTGAATTGGTCTATCGAAAAGATTATTCTCTTCCAGCACTTTTTTAATATTATTTGCCCAAATTTCTCCGTGAATATGATGTCCTAATCTTTCTCGTAAAACAGGAGAAAACGTAATTGTGCGTTTGTTATTGTCCAAAACTTCTTCCAAAGCCAATTTTCCTAACCAATATATAAGGTGTAAAAATCGATCTGGTTGATTGCTGTTTCCAAATGCATCATAAATATCTAAAACTTCAGAAAAAGTTCTACCTAAAATATTTGCCGTGTGCGAAATGGCTTTTTCTTTTTCGACTAATGTCAATTTTTTGCTAATTAATGCGAATTGCTCGAGTTTTTCCCAATCGCGCGATACTTTTCCTTCGTCATCAATTAAAACGCGGTTTTTAATTTTGTGCGATTCGATAAAAATAAATGTCAAATGCGTTAAAATATCATAAATATCACTTCGCCCACGAGTTATTTCGACATTCATTTGTTCATCATCGATTCTGTAACAATTTCTGCGTCGTTTAGGTGGCACAATTGCTGTAAAATGCGATTTAGAATATCCTTCGTCTGAAGTTAGATTGATGTAACGACATTCTTCGATTCCAACAGGAAGTCTTTCGATAACATACAACAAACCTGATAATTCAACTTTTTCTTCGGCAATGCTTCCGTAAATTTCTGGACGCAATGACAGCAATGCTTCACGCAAAGTTTCACCCGAAACGCCCATTGGTTTGTAAAATCCACGGTTAAACAAATGGCGCATTGTGATGTATAATTTCTCGATTGCAGCCGACGATTCTTGGGCTCGTGAACGAGATATGTATTTGGTTTCTTTCATTTGTGCTTGACTATTTCTTTTTTTTGGTCAAATGGAATTCGCTAATTAATTCAGTTTTAAACACGAATTTCTATTTGCTCATTTCATTTAGTTTTTATGTACAACCTGCAAATATAGAATTTTTAAAATTATTACTCTAACTCTAAATTTAATTTTATCGGACACTCTGTCTGATAAAATGTCCGATATGCTTTTAGTTGTTGTTTTTATATGGTTTATCGGACGTTTTTTGTTTAAATCTGTCCGATAAATTAATGTTTAAATAAATATTTAGTGCCTTTGTTTTCTCCTATTTGAACAATAAGACCTTTTTTAACTAAGCTATTCAATCTTCTATTAGCAGTTTTAATTTCTAATTTAAAATGATTTGAATAATCACTAACTGAAATTTCTTTATTTTCTTGAATAAATAAAAGTCCTAATTTATCTTCTGCACTAATTTTAGTACTTTCTACACCTTTAAAATTTGGAAGAAAATTTGGAGTTCTTCCAAAAGTTATTTGAAACATTTGCGCTTTTAATTCAAATATTGGAAGAGGAAAACCTAGTTCAGATAATTTTTTCATATTTCTTAATCCAATTCCACGCTGTTCAGCTAATTTCATTTTATTAAAAACAAACATTATTTTAGGATTTCTACTTATCGATGGTGTGTCAAAAGATCTAAAGTCTTCAAGAGTTAAAGGCTTTTCAGGGTTTCCAGGACTTCGAACAACTATTTTTTCTGAAGATATATAAAGATAATTAGTGGAACCTTCATTCTCATAATCACGATGGATTATAGCGTTTGCTATTGCTTCTCTAAGGATTTCTGGTGGGAAATCAACATTTATCTCTCTAATTCCTTGACTTCTGTTTATCGTTAGTTTCAAGGCTTTATCTTTAATATATAAAAGTATCTGGCTTAATTGATTAACTATTGGTCCACCGAAATCTTTAATTTCAATATTGTTATTTCCATAATCAATCTCTACTTTAAATAATGTTTGTGGATAAATATTTTCAACATTTTTTCCAAAAAGTATTAATCCTAAACGTGTTGGATTTAGATTTCCTTGATAATCTTTATTTGTGATTTCAAAACTTATTGACCATTGATTAAAATCTTCTGATGGGTATGAAAAAGTTGCACCTGAAAATTGTAGAAATTGCTTTACTGTATGTTCATCAAACTCATTAATATTAGAACTCAACATAGGTTTTTGCAAATAAGTTATAGGTTTTTCAGATTTAACTACTTTTAATTGCATTTGTTCAAGCTCTTTTTCTTTGATAAAACTTGCGTTACTTTCTCTTATTACAGCTTCAAGATGTGCAGGAAAATCTATAACCTTAATACCTTTTTCAATTAAAAATTTGACGCCCTCATTTTCAATTTTAGGGTTTGGGTCTCTCATTCCAATATATACTGTGGATATTCTGGATTTAATTATATGAGTAGAGCAACCTCGTTTGGGCTGGTTTCTAACCTCATCAATACAAGGTTCCAAAGTAACATATAATGTACAATTACTTAGATTTTGGTCTTTAAGTTTTCTTTCAATAAGTGTGTATTCGCAATGTTCACCTATTCTTAATTCCCCGCGATGAGCAGTAGCTAAAATTTCCCCTTCGGTATCGGTAATAATTGCTCCAACTAAAGGGTCTAATTTATCAATATGCTCTGGAATTGACTTGTAACTTTCAAGTATTGCAAGATTCATTAATTCTATTGGAGTATATTTCTTTTTTGGCATAGTTTATTTTTTTTAGTTAGACAAAATAAGATTAATTGCTGGTTCAGAAATCATTAATTTTTCGCCAAGTTCGCTAGTTTCTTTGTTCCATTTACCGCCATAAAATACAAATGTAAATGGTTTTTCTATTCGATAAATCATTAGAATTGGCGCAAAACTTGTTTGAATTTTAGAGATTTTTGTCATTGGATTAACGACAGTTTTTTCGATCTTATTTCTATCAATTAATAATTTTTCAAATCCAACAAAAACGCCATCTTTAGGCATAATTAAATTAAGCTTTTCGAGATTGAATGTGTTTTTAATGGTTCCTTTTTTGACTGTAACAATTATGTCTTTTTGTAACAATTCTCCAGCAGGAAATCCATTTTTATCAATTTTATAAAAATGAAGTTTGATTGTTGCATTTTCGATTTTAGAATCTGTGAAAACTGAAATTTTATTAATGAATTTGGTTTTTTTATACTTTTCGAGATAAGGAAAAAATTTTATATCAATTTTTGGACCATTGTCAAATGCTTGCAAAACCTTGTCTTTTACTTTGCCAATTTCGATTTCTTTAGATAAATATTTTTTTAAAAGAACAACTTCATCTAACTGAATTTCAGACGATTTTAAAACAATTTTCAAATTATCGATGGCTTTGATAATTTTTTTATCATATCCTAATGCCGAAAAAACCAAATTTTTATTTTTATCAGTTTCATTAATTGTAAATTCGCCATTTTCTTCGCTGGTTGTACCAATATTTTCGTTTTCTATCCAAATATTTACAAATGGAATGGGTTGATTGTATTCATCAATAATTTTTCCTTTTATTTGTGAAAACGAAGAGAAACTTGCCAATAAAAGTAATGTTAAAAGTCTGCATTTTATCATTTTACATTCTATTTATATTTTTTTCAATCAAATTAATAGTTTCTTTATTGACTTCAATATTATTTGCCAAAACACTAAATTGATTGATTGATGTAGCTACTTCATCGAAAATTAAATTTGGGTTTTTTACATTAAAATGTTTTGCCAACAATTGTAAATGTTTTAAAGTTGGGTTTTTATATTCGCCAGAAATACTTGTGCTGTGATGTCCAAAACTGGAATTCGAAAATGTTAAATCATAAGCTGGTGCAAATTTCCAAATTCCATTTTTATCCATCAAAAAAGAGAAATTCTTGCTGTGATCATCACGATTGTGAGCCAGAAAATTGAACGTTGCCAAACGTAATATTTTATCGTAAACCCTAACCGATTTTTCTAAATTAAATCCGCATTCCATAATATGTCCATAATCTAAAGTACTCATTCTAAAATTGTCGTGCAACAATCCTGCGACCGATTGCAAATGTAACTTTTGGTTGCCAATTCTATCAAATCGTTTGCTTCCAAAAAAATATTTTCCTTTTTTGGTTTTAAACAATTTAAAATCAGCAACTTCTATTCCAGCATTTCTAGCCATTAAATTATATGTAAATTCGATTTTTGCAATATCGTCAAAATCATTTGATGCTGGAAATTTAATAATCCAATGTTCAAAATTTTCGAGTAGAATTGAGTTGGAATGAATAATTTGGTTTGTTTTTGGGTTATAACCAATATGAATTTTGGGTCTTGCGCCACCAGATGAACCACCAAGCAAAAACATTTCTTCTATTTCGTCTATAGAAACTCCTTTTTGAATGTCTTCTATTTCATTCGAAACATTATCTAAATCAATATTTTTTTTAAAATTAAAATTGTTTTCAAATTCTGGTTCATATGAAATTGCGCCCAAACTATTTTGGTCAAGATAAGCCAATCTGTCTAAAGCTTTAATTTGATTGATGTTAATTCCTTGTGTAATTAATTTTATATCTAGCAATAATTTTCCCCAACCGTCTGGAATCGAATCTGAAAAAACCCCAAATAAACCTTCGAAATGAGTTGCGGTTGGAGATGAAATTTCGTTTGATAATTTTAATTTAAAAGGTGATATTTGCAATCCAGATTCAATAAAATCTTGATTGTATTTGAAATAAACCTTGTTTTTGTCTAAAACCATATCTTTAATTTCGTCTTTAGAATTGTTTAAATTTAAAAATGCTTTTATTCGATTTATATTTTTCATTGGCTATTTTTTAAAAAGTTTTTCAATAGCTTTTAAATCTGCTTTTTCTTTGAAAATTGAATCAAAATCTAATAAATTATCTGTTAAATGCGCTAATTTTAATAATGATTCAAGCGAAATTTGGCCAGATTGTTCAAAACGTTTTAAACTTCCGAGCGAAACACCACTTTTTTCGGCTGTTTCGGCTTGCGAAAATTTCTTGCTTTTCCGAATTTTTTTAAATCGAAAAGCAATTTCTAAAATAGTTTGAGATGGAACTTTATTTATAAAATAACTTATCATTTTTTTAGCTAATATATTAATCAAATATATAAAAAATTAAATTAATGATTAAAATATTAGCTAATTAAATTCGTCTAATATTTTTTGAAGTCCTTTTGGATTTCGTCGTTCATCCAAAATAAATTGTACAATAATGTCATTAATTTCAATACAAAAAAACACTGAAATATGATTGTGAGTTAAATAAAAAAGGTTTTCGATTGTTGTTTTTTGTGGAAGTGCAATTGTGAAATCTAAATTGTGAAGTTTTAATTTTATATCTTTTCGTAGTTTGAGGCTATAGATCATATTTTTATTTCTAAAATAATAATAATCCATTACATCAAGCATTTGGATTTCGGCATTTCTAATCCAAATTACTTTCCTTTTTGCCATTGTTCCACTTTTTTGTCCATTTCTAAATCATCAATAAACTCTCCATTAGCATATTGATTTTGTGACTCATTAAACATTAAAACCTGTTCGTGCGACAATTCATAAACAGTTTGTTTTTTTGAGTCTATCAATTTTTTTATTTGATTTAAAATTACATCATCATCAATATCAATTATATTTTGCGCGATGTATTTCTGAATTGCAATTGCTGTCATAACATTATTTTTAATAGTCAAATTTAGTGAAAATTCGTGAATTTAATTGCACACTTTATTGTTTTTTAAAAGCAAATGTCTGCTTTTGATAAAAAATTTTAACGTCTAAAAATCTTATATCTATTTGTCTATTTCCAACAAATCAACAATTTTTCTATCATTCGAAAGTCTAGGAACTTTGTTTTGTCCGCCTAATTTGCCAATTGATTTCATATAATCTTGAAAACCGTTTTTTGCAACTTTGGTAATGACTAAATTTTGCAAAACTTTACCAACAATAAGGTCGTCATAATAAATGTTTTGCTTGCGCATTTCGTGATTTATTGCTGTTGCAAATAATTGAATATCAATTGGTTCGTTTTCGAATTCTATAAACCATTCGTGATACGGCAACCCAGATTTTGGCGTAATATTTGGTGCAACCGTAAATTCGTTAATCGAAATATTGGTGTTTTGCATCGCTTCTTTTATGGCACATTCGACTTCTTTACCAATAACATGTTCGCCAAAAGCTGAAATATAATGTTTTATGCGACCGGAAACAATAATTCGATATGGTTTTAATGAAGTAAATTGAACTGTGTCGCCAATGTTGTATGCCCAAAGTCCCGCATTTGTGGAAATTATTAACACATAATTTACATCAAGTTCGACTTCGCCAATGGTATATCGTTTTGGGTTTTCGCTAAAAAATTCGTCAGATTTTATAAACTCATAAAAAATTCCTGAATTCAATAAAAGTAACATTCCTTTTTCTGATTGCTTGTCTTGAAATGCAAAAAACCCTTCCGATGCTGGAAAAAGTTCTATCGAATCGACTTTTCTACCAATAATGCTTTCAAATTTAGCACGATAAGGTTCAAAATTGACGCCACCATAAATAAAAAGATTAAAGTTTTCGAACAATTCGCCAACTGGCTTTTTAGTTTTGATTTGTAGTTTTTCAAAATACATTTGCACCCAACTCGGAATGCCTGAAATAACGGTCATATTTTGGTCGAAAGTTTCTTCGACAACAGCATTTACCTTGGTTTCCCAATCTTCAATACAATTGGTTTCCCAGCTTGGCATTCGGTTTTTTTGAAGATATTTTGGTATAAAATGTGCCACAATTCCAGATAATCTGCCAATTTTTATTCCGTTTTTTTTTTCTAGAATTGGGCTTCCTTGTAAAAAAATCATTTTTCCGTCAACGAATTTTGATTTTTTGGTCTCGTGAATGTATAATAAAATCGCCGATCTTGCTGCAGCAATATGAGTTGGCATTGATTCTTTAGTCAGCGGAATGTATTTTGCGCCCGATGTTGTGCCCGATGTTTTGGCAAAATAAATGGGTTTTCCTTTCCAAAGTATATCTTTTTCGCCAGCAACAACTTTGTCTATATAAGGTCGCAAAGCTTCGTAATCTCGAACTGGAACTTGTTTTTGAAAATCTACGAAAGTTTTAATTTCTAAAAAATTATGGTCTTTTCCAAAATGAGTCGCATGGGCTTGACGGATTAAATCTTGAAAAACTTTTTTTTGAGTTTCAATTGGATTATTTGCCCATTTTTGAGTTTGATAAAAAACCCGTTTGGCATATATTTTAGATAAATAAGTTTTTAATGACATTTTACAATATTAGATTTTAGATTTCTGATTTTAGATTTTAGATTTTAGATTTTAGATTTCTGATATTAGATATTAGGTTTCTGATATTAGATTTCTGATATTAGGTTTCTGATATTAGATTTCTGATATTAGATTTCTGATATTAGATTTCCGATATTAGATTTTAGAAAAAATTTACAACAAATTATTTCTTTTTTGGTTTTACAGATTTTGGATTGGCGTTTTTTTCTTCATCAGAAATTAAATTTCTTAAATCTTGATCAGCATCATTTTTTTGAACTTCGTCCATATTTGGCTTTATGGCAGATTTTGATAAAATGGAATCTTTATTAGATTTTGCATATTCTAGATCGCCATTTAAAACTTTTTGTACAGCTTGTAAATAGGCTTCGTTTTTCTTTAAAGCATTCGATAAAGAATCTGATTTTATGGCTAAGTCTATGGCGTTTTTTCTCAATCCAGTAGAAGCATATCCAGGAATATATTCTCGCAAAGGCGTAAAAGCAATAAGAAAAGTAGTTAAAGTAATAATAATTATTGTCCCCAATGAAGCAACCACAAAAACATTCATTAGTGTAAGTCTGAGAGAAAAAATTTCTTCGAAAGTGTCTTCATTCAAAATTATAAGCCTACTTTTGGCATATAATTTCTTCTTTAATTTCTGATGTTTGAGACGTTTTAATGACATTTTTGAATTTTGAAATACAAATATATAAATTTATAACAGTTTTATGAATGATATATTTTTTTGTTATTATATTTGCATTATAAAAATTTATAAAAATGAAATCACTTACTATATTTTTAGGCGCATTTGGTCCTACAGAATACATTTTGATTATTGCAGTTGTTTTACTCTTGTTCGGTGGTAAAAAAATTCCAGAATTGATGAAAGGTCTTGGTGGTGGATTGAATGAATTTAAAAAAGCTTCGAAAGGCGAAAATGCTGTAGATGATAAAAAGGAAGAGGAAACTAAATAGTTTTATATTTTTTCGAATAATAATAAAAAACCCAAAAATTCTAAATTTAGAATTTTTGGGTTTTTTGTGTTTTAGAACTGCAACCTTTTTAAGTTTTTTGCTCTTATATTAAAATTGATGTATATTAACCAAAACTTTTAAAATTATGAAAAAGCTTTTATTTATCTCGACCTTATTGTTAATTAGTTTCTTGCAATTTTCTTGCAACTCAGAAGGAATTACAAACAATGCTCCAACCACCAACCCAGTCGATGTTTATGTGGCTGGTTCTAAAGATGGACAAGCTTGTTATTGGAAGAATGGGCAGGTTGTTATGTTGGATTCTGGGAATTTTAATAGTTCTAATGTGATAAAAATAATAGTTTCTAATAATAATGTCTATGCATTTGGAGGTGGTACAATTACAAATGTTAAAGGTTATAGTTTATTTTGGAAAAATGGTGTTTTACATAACTTAGAAGTAGAATTAAATACTGAAAATTATTCATATATTTCTATCCGGGATATGGAAATTTATAATGATAATGTATATTTTCTAGGATCATATTATATAAATCCTGGTATTGCAAGTATTGCTTTTTGGAAAAATGGTGTGAAAAATATTATAGGAAGTGGTTCAACCGATTATCAAAATCCTTCATTTAAGGTTTATAATAATGATGTTTTTGTCTCAGTATACATAGCAAATGTTGGAAATGACGGTTATTTCAAAAATAGTGTTTATTATACATTGCCCAATTCGTACATTAATGGATTTGCAGTTAATAATAACGATGTATACACTTACGGTAGAAATTCAAATGATGGTTTTTATTTAAACACGTCTACGAATTTAAATAATACCATAAGTTTTCCAGCTAATAATGATATAACTAATTTATCTTTTGACAATGGTAATATTTATTATTCAACGTTTGACGAAATATACAAAAATAGCTCATTAATTAATAGTGTTGCCAATCCAACAACAGATGAAGTTATTGATTTTGAAGTGTTAAATAACAATGTTTATAATTTAAAATTAGAAAAAACACAAAATGGTTATGAACAAAAAACTTATCTTAACAATATTGAAATACAATCGGCTTTACAAGGAGAAAATTTTGTAACCCTATTCATAGTCCAAAACTAACCAATGAAACCCATAAATTGGAACGAAACGTACACAACCTTTTCCCCAAAACTCTTGGGGATTTGTCGCAGATACATAAAAGATTTGGCAACTGCCGAAGATATTGTGCAAGATTCGTTTATAGTTGCTATTCAAAAAGAAAACTCACTAAAAGATAAAAATGCTTTGCACGGTTGGTTGAGCAAAATTGTCATAAATATGGCGATTCATTATTTAAAAGAAATTAAAAAAATAAATTTTTCGACTTCAAATGATTTCGATTTAGTCGATAATAATACACTTATGGAAACTTTAGAACTTGACAATAAAAGCCGACTTTTAGCATCTGATCTAAATAGAAACGATGTTCTAGAAGCCATTGATAATTTGCCAGAACACCACAAATCGGTTTTTAATATGTATATTATTGACCAATTTTCGCACAACGAAATTGCCAAAACTTTAAAAATTTCGGTTGGAACATCTAAATCGCATTTGTCACGAGCTAGAAAATCTATTCAGGTTTTTTTACTCGAAAAAATAAAAGATATTCCTGTTGACGAAAATAAAAAACGCAGAATGGCTTTCTTGATTTTTCTTGGATTCGGAAATTCGATGTTTGCCAATTTCTATCAAAAACCTTTCTTAAATTTCGAAATTCAACCTCAACAAATTTTTTCGATTGGTCCGAAAAATATTTCGTTACCAAATCAATTCATTGGTTTAAGTAAAGTTGTTTCTTTTTCCAAAATTATGGTTGCCAGTTTGGGAGTAATTGCTATTTCTGGAACCGCATTTTATCTTTATCCAAAAAAAAATATTGAACCTATAAAAATTGAAAAACAAGAAATTAAAATTGTAACTCCTGAATCTGAAACTAAAGAAAACGAAAAGATTAATCAGGAAAATAAAATTTCAAAAAACGATGTTTCTGCAAGTAATTCTGAAATAAAAAATAATGTTTCAAAAATTATTACAAATAAAGTCGCTGAAAATCCGTTAGCTGAAATTAAAAAAGATTCAATTATTGCCGAGCCAAAAAAGGTTGTTGTTATCAAGAAACAAATCATAAAAAGAGATACAATTTATGTTACAAAATAAAATAGTATTGCTTTTTTTACTTGTTATTAATTTTATGTTTTCGCAACAAAAAGTAGATACTGTTTATGTTTACGAAGAAATAATTCTTCACGACACGATATATATTGAAAAGAAATTAGACGAAATAAAAATTGATAATGCTGTTTTAACCAAAGAAAAAAATAGCGATAAGTTGAGTATAGAAGTCATTCAAAATGGCAAGAAAATAAAAATTAAACTAGACACAATTATCGGAATAGACAAAAAACAATTTGGCGATTTCTCTAAAAAGAAAAGCTGGTTTTTTGGAGGAAAATTTCATTTTGGTATTGCCGAAAATAGCTTTTTTAAAAGTTTAAATGCTTCTAATAATTTTGGAATTGGTTTGGGAACTTGGACTAAAAAACAACTTTTTAATTCGAAATTTTCTATAGGAATTGGAGTCGATGTGTTTTATTGGTCAAGTCCATTTTCATTTGATGCATCAAAAAACAACAGCTCTTTAAACGGATATTATTTCACAGATATAAAGCAACCAATTTTATTTAAAGGAATCGAAAACAAGCATTTTCAGTTTCAAGTTCCATTGCAAATTTATTATCAATATAAGAAGTTCATACCGTCAATAGGTGTTTTTGCTGGAATTAGTAATTATAAATCAGAATTTGTTGGTTCTTCGGGAAAGTTACCCATTTCTCTTGATGAAACCCAAGTTTTTGAAGCTCAAGCTTTGCAAATGGGTTATTTGGCTGAATTACAATATGAAATTTCAAAACACATTTCAATTGGTTTAAATTTTATTTCTGGAAACTCCAAAAACTTGATTTTTATCAATAAAAACGATAAAAATCAAATGTTTAAAACTAATAATTCTTTTAGAGAAAATAGGTTTTTGATAGCTTTGGTTTATAAATTATAAAAATACAATTGACTTAATTTTTTTTATACAAATTCTTAACAAAAACAATACTATATTTGTTTTAACAAGAATTAAAATCATTTATGACCAAAATTAGCTTAACAATTGCGTTAATATTCTTATCATTTTCTGTATTTTCTCAAAAAGCAAATGTTACGGGAAATGTAACCGACGAAAATAAAATTCCAGTTTACAATTCGGTAATTGCGCTTTTAACTCCCAAAGATTCTATTTTATATAAATTTACTCGATCTGATAAAACTGGAAAATTCGATTTTAAAAACATCAAACCTGCAAATTATGTTTTAATGACTTCGCACAGCCAATATGCTGATTATGTCGATGAAATTCTTATAAAAGAAAATGAAAATAATTTAGATCCAATTGCACTTATTAGCAAAAGTAAATTGCTTCAAGAAGTTATTATAAAGACTGGTTCTATAAGAATTAAAGGCGATACAACAAGTTATCGAGCAAGCGATTTTAAGGTTGGCGCCAATGCAAATGTCGAAGAATTACTGAAAAAATTGCCTGGAATTCAAGTAAATAGCAAAGGAGAAATCAAGGCAATGGGCGAAAAGGTTCAAAAAGTTTTAGTCGATGGTGAAGAATTTTTTGGAGACGATCCGGCAATGGCGGTCAAAAACCTGCGAGCTGATGCTATTAAAGAAGTTCAGGTTTTTGATAAAAAAAGCGATCAAGCAGAATTTACTGGAATTGCTGATGGCGAAACTCAAAAAACCATCAACCTAAAATTAAAAGACGATGCCAAAAAAGGTTATTTTGGTAAAATTGATGCTGCCAATGGTCCAATGACTAACATCGATTCTAGATACAACAGCAACATTTTATTCAGTTCGTTTAAAGGAAAAAGCAAGTTTTCGGGTTTTTTATTGAACGGAAATACGGGTCAAGATGGTTTAGATTGGCAAGATAACGAGAAGTTTGGTGGCGGAAACGACAATGTTTCTATGGATATGGACGATGACGGAAACGTAAATTATCAATGGATTGGTGGCGATAATAATGATGGTGAACCTGACGTTGATACCCAAAATGGATTTATCAAAAATATAAATACTGGCGTACAATACAGCAATAAATGGAACGATAAACACAATATAAATTTGGCTCCAAAGTTCAATAATCAAATTTATACGAACAATAAAACCAAGATTAATAAAACGCAAATTGGTCAAACGCAACTCAACGAAAATTCGGCAACTAATATTAATGTAAAAAGATATAATTTCAAGTTAAATGCAGTTTATGATGTCAAAATCGACTCGATGAATTCTGTAAAAATAACTGCCAAAACCAATTTTTATGATACCGAAAGTAACGAATTTACAAGCGGAAAAACAACTGACGAAAATGGCGTTTTAAAAAACAAACAACAAATAAATCTTGAGACAAATTCTGATAAACAATCGCTGCAAGCAAGCATTTTATTCAAACATAAATTTGCCAAATCAAGACGAACATTATCAATAAATTACAGCTGGAATAAACTAAATTCTAAATTTAATAATTTTTTAAAATCTGATAATGAAAGTTTTACGGCTGGATTTTCGACATCGAATATTAATGTGAATCAAAACAAAATTGGCGATAGAACAACCCAAAACAACAATTTGAATCTGGCTTATACTGAACCACTTGGCAAAAAATTTGCATTGCAATTGGGTTATCAAATAGATTATAATATTGGCGTCAACAATCAGTTGACTTATGATTTTTCGAATTCGACTGGCAAATATGATTTTTTAGTTAACGATTTATCTAACCAATTCGAACAAACAATAATTATTCAAAAACCAAATGTGAAAATTAATTACAATTCCAAAAAAATTAATTATGGTTTTGGTAGCGGTTTCGGTTTCACGTCATTCGATTTGTTAGATAAAACTTTGAATTTGAATTACAAACAAAACTTTATTAACCTTTTTCCATCGGCTAGTTTTTCATATAAATACAAAAGCAATAGCAATTTTAGAATAAATTATAACGGTTCGACCAAACAGCCAACTATTGACCAATTGCAACCGCTAAGAAACAATCAAGATTTTTTTAATCAGATAATCGGAAATCCAGATTTGAAACAATCTTTCACGAATTCGTTTAACTTCAATCACAACAGTTATAGCATATTGACTGACACTTATATGTATCAAGGAATAAATTTTCGAACAACAACCAATTTAATTTCTTATAACAAAGATATTGATCCAAATAATGCCAAAACAATTACAAAATCGATTAATACCAACGGAAATTTTTCAGGAGGTGTATATATTGGTTATGGTTTTAAAATTAAGAAATTCGACTTGCAAGTAAATCTAAATCCGTCTTTGAATTATAATAAATCGGTCATTAGCATCAATAATAAAGAAAACACATCGAATAATTTGAATTCGAATTTTTCGGTTAACTTTTCGAAATCGGTAGAGAAAAAATATGATTTCAACATTAATAACGAATTTGGAAATAATAGAAATAGTACTTCGCAAAACAATGAAATAAAATCGTTTAACACCAACAATATCAGTTTAGAAATTGGCATTTTTATAAAAGAAAAATGGAAACTTTCGACAGATTATAATTTGTTTACACGTCAAAAAACCGAAGATTTTCAGAATAATTTATCAAACCAATTATGGAATGCTAGGTTGCAACGCACATTCAAAAACGACGAATTTACAGCTTATATTTTAGTTCGAGATATTCTAAATCAGAATATTGGAATTTCGAGATATAATTTTGAAAACACGATTGGCGAAGAACAAAACGACCGATTGAAAAGATATGTAATGATTGGCTTTACTTGGAATTTTAAAAATAAAAGTGGAAAAAAAGAGTAAATTAAACTACTTTTTACAAATTAAATAAAATGACTGAATTTTGCCACAAAGGCTCAAAGACGCTAAATTATTATTGTTTTGTTAAAGTAAAAACTTTGAGCCTTTGTGGCATAATAAAAATGTTTTTTGAATACTTAAGTTGTTTCAAACTAATAAATAAACAAATGAAATCAATATATTTATATTTAGCAATACTTATTTTTACTGCGAATTCGAATGCGCAACAATTTGTAGATAAAGCAGTTGTTGAATTTGAGGTTAACACCAATCTCAAAAAAATGATGAGCAATAATAGTTGGGATGAAAAAATGAAAGAAAATCTTTCGGAATTGAAAACTTCGTATTGGAATTTTACATTTGCAAACAATAAAAGCATTTATAAATTCGGACGTTGGAGCCCAAAAACCCGAATTCCGAAATATCAAAAAGACGAAGACGAAGAGAATGTTTGGTTTCACGATTTCTCAAATAAAATAATGAGCAGTCAAAAACTAATTGCAAGAACAAGTTTTGTTTTAAATGATAGTATTTCTGATATCGAATGGAAAATCACCAACGAAAACCGCGAAATTGCGGGTTATAATTGCCGAAAAGCGGTTGGCAAAATTTTCGACGACGTTTATGTTTTTGCTTTTTATACTGATGAAATAACAATTTCTGGTGGACCTTGTTCAATAAATGGTTTGCCAGGAATGATTTTAGGAGTTACAATTCCTAGATTGTACACCTCTTTTATTGCTACAAAAGTGAATTTAACTTTAGCAAATACCGACGAAATAAAACCATTTACTGCCAAAAAAACTTATAATTCTAAAGAATTAAAAACAATTTTGACCGAAACTACAAAAGATTGGTTTTCTTGGGGCGACGATAAAGAAGAGAATAAAAGACGAAAAAATATGTTTTTTTGGAATGCTTTTTTGTAGTTAAAGTTTAATAACCTCTTCAATAATTTTTTGTTTGCAATTTTCCCAATCGAAGTCCAGAAACATTTTTGGTTGGAGTTGAAAATCAGCATATTCAAAATAAGTTAGACTTTTTTGAACCATAAATATTGAGCCATCGCTAAATTTTTGATCATAAAAAGATAAAATTTCCGAAAGTGAAAATTCATTTAATAAAAAATATAAATCAATAAAATCTTTTTTTGAACCTCGCCCTGCAATGGCATTTAGTTTCATTGCTGCAATGTCAGTTTTTGAAGCCATTCTTATATTATCTTCAAATAAACAATCAGTTAGAAATGGGTATTTATAGTTAACAAAATCAACTTTGACATTATTAATTTTGGTTATTAAAATATTTTTTGTGCTTTGAGCAACTTTTACTTCTCCATATTCTGAAAGTTTTTCAATAAATAATTCGAAATTTATTTCTGAATTTCCAAACAAATCAATATCAATTGAAGTTCGATGACCCATTTGTAAAGCTAATGAAGTTCCTCCAGCCAAATTAAAATCCGAAAATAATTTTTCAGACATAATTTTTTTTAAGAGTTCCATAAGTTCGGGAACAACTGTGTGTGTTTGTAGCATCTGAATTCAGTTTTATCAATTTTAAAAATTGTTGACACAAATGAAAGTGTGACTGCATCAAGACTTCTTAAATTTAGCGAAACTTCCTTAATTGTATCTAAACCGTAAAGTTCTTTTAATAAATTCCAATCTTTTATAAATCCATATTCTAAAACTTTTTGAATCAAATGAACTTTATGTTTTTGAAAATCAAATCCATCCAAATCCACATCCCAAAAAAGATATTGCGAAAAGTCGTTTATGGTAATTTCTTGTTTCATAATTACAAAAATATAAAATTTCTACAAAACCATCGTTAATTTATAGCGTTTTAGGTTTAATAAATACCCGCCCAATAAATCGGAACGAAATTAACTTTGTTTGCTATACCTTTTTTTGCTAACGAAAATACTATTGCTTTTTCTATATTGGGGTTGTGATCTAACAAGTAATGCAGACTTTTTAATGAACCACTTTTTCCAGCTTTTACTTCTACTGGAATTATTTTGCTATCTTGTAAAACTACTAAATCGACTTCAGAACTTGCACCTGACTCATTTCTAGCCCAATAATATAGTTGTTTTTCGTTTTGTACAATGAGTTGTTGAGCCACAAACTGTTCGGACAACATTCCTTGAAAAGCGACAGATAATTCCTTTTTTAAATATAAATCTCGGTAATCTAAGTTACTGATTCGCAATAACAAACCAATATCTAAAAAAAATAGTTTGAATTGTTTGCCTGATGCGACTATTGGTAAATTGCTAACCGATACATTTTGAACACTTTGCAATAATCTTGCAGTTCGAAGTACATCTACACCTTTTTTGATAGTTGGACTTGTAAAACGCTGCGATAGTTTGGTATAAATAATTTGATTTCCGATAAATTTGGTGCAGTTTTCAAGAATATCCAACAAGCAATCGGTATTGACAGCTGGTTGATATTTTTTAAAATCTTGCTGGTAGCTGTAAATTAAATCGTCTTGAATTTTTTTAACACCTTTAAAGTCATTCGTGTCAATAAAGTATTTTACAGCCTCTGGCATTCCACCAACAATAAGATATAAATTAAAATCCTCTTCAAAAAAAGTTTGTGTTTCTTGTGGAACTTCCTTAAAATCCATGTCCAACAATTGTACCAAATTAACTTTGTTTCTAGCAATCAAAAATTCGTAAAAACTTAACGGATAAAGGTTCAGTGTTTCTATTCTACCAACAGGAAAAGGTTGGTTTCTAAACTCAAAATCTAAAAGTGAACCAGCAGCAATTAGGTGTAAATTTGGCATTTCTTCATAAAAATACCGCAAACTTCCTAGTGCTTCTGGACAAGCTTGAATTTCATCAAAAAAAAGCAAGTCTTTTGTTATATCAATAGTTGTATTTAAAGCTAAATTGAGTTCAAAAACAATTCTTTTGATATCAAAATTAGTTTTAAAAATCGTGTGTAAGTTCTTGCTTTTCTCGAAATTTACTTCAATAATTTGTCCTTCATAATTTTCTTTACCAAATTGTCTGACAAGCCAGGATTTTCCAACTTGTCTTGCTCCATTTAAAATCAATGGTTTGCGGTTTGGTTTGGTTTTCCAATCAATTAAATTTAATATTTTTTTGCGATACATTATTGGTTTTTTAATACTACAAATATAGAATAAATACCATAATATTTAATTATTAGTTTAAAATAATGACAATAAATTCATTTACAAAACCATCGTCAACTGAATTCGTTTTCTTTCTTCATCAACCTCAACGACTTTTACGGTGACGTGTTGGTGCAATTTTACCAAAAAAGATTTAAATTTTAGATTTAATATTCGCAATAATGGTATTTATGAATGCAAAATATTGGTCTTTTTTAGAAAAAATATTTGATAATTCGTTGATAATTTCTTCTGTAATTTGAATTTTTGAAATCAAATTAACAATTTTCATTAGTTCGATAGTTCTAAATTCAGCTAAATCTTCACGATTTAATTTAATTGTTTTTAGCATTGTTTCTGCTCTTTCGTTTAAAGGAATTAGCAAAAATAATTTAGTAACTTGGTCAAACTCAAATCTAAAAAAATTATATGGATTTTCATTGACTGGATTAATGAGTATTCCGCCTTCATTTTCATTTGGGAATTTATCGCCTTTGTTTGATTTTCCATTACAAATACTGCAAGCAAATAATAAATTTTCCCATTCGAAACACAATTCTGGAAATTTTGATTTTGGTCGAAAATGCTCTATATCACCAGCATAAACTTGAGTAATATTACTTTCACAAAAAGCACACTTGTTATTAAACATGCTTTTTAAAGATGCTTTTACCGTTTTATTATTGTATTTTTTTTCTGCTTTTTCAACCAGTTTCTTATTTTCTAAAGTTTTATTTTGAGAATAATTTTCTTTAGCAATCAAATAATTTTTAGTCCAAATTTTATCGTTTTCGATTAAAATTAGAGGTTTTTCTTTTCGATTTACCTTAATCATTTTAAATATTTTTCAGAAAATTTAAGTAGTTTTTCATCTAAAAGAGTTTCAGAAAATGCAGTTTTCATTTTTGGAATTAAATTGTCGTACTCAAGTTTCTCAGAGTTTGATAATTCTTTTTTACCTTTTAAAGCAATATAATTATCAATATTTTTTTGAGTTTCCACTGACCTTGAACTATCTGTTTCAAACAAATCAGATGTCAAAATTTGATCAATTCTCCAACCTTTAACTTCAATTGGGTTATTATCAATAACAACTTTATCGCCTTCTTTTCTACAAACTACAATATTTGCATTATTATCTTGAGCAGATTGAACAATTAAAGGGCTGTGAGCAGTAGCTATAAATTGTGCTTTTGGAAAATGTTTTGAAAGCATTTCAATCATTGTCCTTTGCCATTTTGGATGAAGGTGTAAATCAATTTCATCAATTAAAATTACGACTGGTTCTGCAAG
The DNA here is from genome assembly GCA_043778105.1 of Bacteroidota bacterium. Taxonomy (GTDB): domain Bacteria; phylum Bacteroidota; class Bacteroidia; order Flavobacteriales; family Flavobacteriaceae; genus Flavobacterium. The sequence continues at coordinate 1,304 of JAYWGV010000116.1, read as the reverse complement.
TGAATTTTCACTTTCAGGATATTTTTCCATCATTTTAGATGCAATATCAACTAATAATGCAGTTATGGTTTGATAACCAAAACTTAAATCTCGAAGATTTACCCAGCCTAAATAAGTTTCTACTTCTACAAGTAACTCTGAATTTTTTTCGTTAACTAATTTAACTCTAATATCATTGACATCAGGAAGAAAATTAATAAGTAAATTTTTAACTAAGTTGTATTCTTTTTCAAATTTATTTTTGGTTTTTTTTTCTGAAATTAAAGATATTGTATATTTTTGTAATAACCATTCCTCAACATTTATCAAATTTAAATTTTCATCTAATAATGTTGTTAAATTTAAATTTTCGTGTTCGCTTTTTGATAATTTTGGTGTTTTATTAATTCTCCTAGATGCTCCATATGAAAGTAAAAAGGGAAATTTATTGTTTCCATTTGTGGTTGTATTACCCATCATTTCATTACTTACAGTATCTAATTTATAAAATTTTCTGTCTTCAATTTTTTCTAAATCTAATTGAATCTCGATTATTTGTTCTTTATTTTCTTTAAAAAAATTACTGTAAGTCCAAATTAAAGGATAGTAATTAAGATTAGATTCCTTCAAAAGACTTGGTTGCATTCTGTCTAAAATTCGCAATAGTGTGGTTTTTCCTGTTCCATTGTCTCCTAGAATTATAGTCCAAGGATAATGTTTGCCATTATCATCACATAATTTTAAAGACTGATAATCTCTGAAACAGTTTATTCCTTCTAATCTTAAAGAATAGAAGTAAGAATGATTTTCGTTAATATTGCTTTTATTTTCCATTTTACTAATACTTATAAACAAAAGTACAAAAATTAAATCACCATAGTCAACTGAATTCGTTTTCTTTCTTCATCAACCTCAACGACTTTTACAATAACGTGTTGGTGCAATTTTACAACTTCATTCACATCAGAAACAAAACCAGCTTTAAGTTGCGAAATATGAACCAAACCGCTTTCTTTAGTTCCAATATCGACAAAACAACCAAAAGCGGTAATGTTGTTGACAATTCCTGGTAAAATCATTCCAATTCGAACGTCTTTAATAGTTTTCACATTTGGATCAAATTCAAAAACTTTGGCGGATTTTCTTGGATCTAATCCTGGTTTTTCGAGTTCTTTAATAATATCTTTTATTCCTAAAATTCCGATTTCTGTGGTTAAATAATTTTGGGCTTTTATTTGTGAAACTCTCTCTTTATTTCCAATCAAATCTGATAATGAAAATTTCAAATCTTTTGCCATTTTCTCAACAATTCCATAAGCTTCTGG